>CAZFWG010000040.1:0-4710 GCA_964522525.1 uncultured Alphaproteobacteria bacterium
TGATCGCGAGGAAGCCGGCGGTCAGGAAAAATCCCACCGCGTTGTGGCCATACGACCACTGAACCAGGGCCCCCTGAACACCGGCAAACACCACATAGCTCTTGGCCTCAAAGGGCGAGAGCGGAATGGCCAGCGCATTGACCACATGGAGCATGGCGATCGTGACGATGAAGGCGAGGAAGAACCAGTTCGCCACATAAATGTGGGGTTCCTTGCGCTTCATGATCGTGCCCAGGAAAACGAGCAGATAGACCACCCAGACCACGGTCAGCCAGAGATCGGCGTACCATTCCGGTTCGGAATATTCCTTGGATTGGGTGACGCCCAGAATGTAGCCGGTCGCTGCGATCACAATGAACAGCTGATAGCCCATCATGACGAACCAGGGCAGGACGCCGCCGAACAGCCGCGCGCGGCAGGTCCGCTGCACACAGTAAAAACTCGTCGTCAGGAGCACCGTGCCGCCGAAAGCGAAAATCACCGCCGAGGTATGAAGCGGACGCAGTCGGCCGAAATTCGTCCAGGGCAGGTCCTCGAAATAGAAGAGCGTCGGATAGGCGAGCTGGGCTGCGATGATGACGCCGACCAGAAGGCCGGCGATGGCCCAGAACATGGAGAAGAACACGCCAACCTTGATGAGGGCGTTCTCATATTCCGATTGGTCGAAGGAAAGACCGCCCAGCATCCGGCGGATCAGGACGATGCCGGCACCGACAAAGCCCGCGAGAAAGACGGCCCCATGGAACTGCATGATGGCGTCGTTGGACCTCATCACGGTGAGGCCGGCCCATAGGGCGCCGAGCGCCAGAAGGGCAAGGACAGTGATTTGATCGACGCCCATGCCCCGTTGTGATGTTTGCACGCTGCTCATGAGGTGACATCCCCGGTTTCAAAACCCAGATCGGCGAACCGGGCCTTTCAAGGGACTCAAGGCCGTTCCATGCGGAACAACCTAAATGACCGAAACTTCGGGTTGTGCCCGATTTATCAGTCTTTGCCCTCTCCGGCCCCGACTGGAATGCTCCAGCCCTTCAATTGTTTATAGATCTAATGGACGATGTTTGGCCAGCATTGACATGGGTCAAAGCAGCATCGGCCAAACCGCCGCGCCCCGACCGGGCGCGGGTCTTTCGAGCCGTCAATTCTGTCTGCGGAGGGGTTGATTTGGCACCGCGTGTTTCTCATTTCACGAGCACACGGCTCAGGGTCGGATCGTTCGGCCCCTGGGCTGGGTGGTAAACGACTTAAGGGAGATACGAATGCCTGAACCTGTGAAGCATGGCGCCTTTGACCGTGGCACCGCGTTCTGGCCGAGCATGTTCGAGCCATTGCGCCAATTCGGTTCCAACGTGGCTCACTTCTTCTCACCCACGGCCGACGCGTCCCACGACACGGACAACTACCGCATCACGGTGGAACTGCCCGGTGTCGGCCAGGACGATATCGACCTGTCGATCCATGATGGTGTGTTGACGGTCAAGGGCGAGAAAAACTACGAGCGCCACGAAGAGGACAAGGACGCCAAATACTTCTTTTCCGAACGCGTTTATGGCAGCTTCCAGCGCTCCTTCCGCCTCCCCGCCGACGCCGATACCGACAGGATCGACGCCAAGTTCAGGGATGGCGTCCTGACCATCCTGATCCCGCGTCAGACAGAACCGGCGGCATCGGGCAAGAAGATTCCCGTCACCAAAGGCTGACGGGCCGCCTCTTGCGCACCGGTGTCCGCGGGCGCCAGTGCGTTCCCCAAAGAGGAACGGCGATCCCATGAAAGCGAAACACAAGGCGACATGGGCAAGTCTGAAGAAACTGGCCCTCGCCCTCGATCTGCCGGGGGTGGAGGAAACGACGTCCTGGGGCCAGCCGACGCTGAAAGCCCACAAGAAGCTCTGGGTCTGGTGGAGCCCCCATGAGGACGCACCCGTCTTCAAGGTGCCGTTCGAGGAGCGGGAGATCCTCGTCGAATCCGATCCGGAGACGTTCTTTTTCACCGATCACTACAAGAATCACGCGCTGGTGCTGGTCCACCCCGACAGGCTCGATCCAGACTGGGCCCGCGCCAATTTGCTCCGTGTCTGGAGGGCTCAGGCGCCCAAGCGGGTCCTGAAGGCCTTTGACGAGGGCCACGGCGGATCACGCTCCGCGACGGGGGCATCGCCCCTGCCCGGTGGATTGACCGGCCCGGCCCGCCAGGCCCTTGAGGATGCGGGCTATATGACCTTGGAGCACCTGGCCGGGGCGCGCCAAACGGACATCGCGCAGCTGCGCGGCGTGGGACCGGCGGCGATTCGGGTCTTGAAAGAGGCGCTGGGCAAAGCAGGGCTTTCCTTTGCCCGATGATGCCAAAATGATCCTCGCCGCCTGCGCGGCATCCGCATGGCGACACGTGAGGACCGCGTCACGGGATCCGGTTGCCCGCTTCGTCGGTTGAACTTCCTAGAAGATGCTTGATGACCTTGCCCGAGGGTGTGCGCGGAAAGTCGGACACGAAGACGAAAGACCGGGGGACCTTATAGGCCGCGAGCCGCTCCCGGGCATGGCGGATCAAATCCTCCGTGTCTGGACGGCAGCCGGGACGGGGCAGGATATGCGCCTCGCCCACTTCGCCCCAGCGGGTGTCCGGAATGCCGATGACCGCCGCTTCCAGAACATCCGGGTGGGAATTGAGGACCTCCTCCACTTCCGCCGGAAAAACATTCTCGCCGCCGGAGATGTACATATCCTTTGACCGGCCGATGATGAAAACGTCCCCGTCCTCATCCTGACGGACCAGATCGCCGGTCCGCAGCCAGCCGTCGGCGGTGATCGCCGTCGCCGTCTGCTGAGGCTGTTGCCAGTAGCCGGGCGTCACGGCCGGCCCGGCGACCCACATCTCCCCGGTCTGACCCGCTGGCACATCCTGCCCCTCCCGGTCGACGATCCGTGTCGAAACGAGAAATTGCGGTCGCCCGGCGCAGCCCGGTTTCCGGGCCATCGTCTCCGGCGTCGCAAACAGACAGGTCGGCCCGGTTTCCGTCATGCCGTAACCATTGATGACCTGAGCACCTCGCTTCGCGAATTGATCGGCCATGGTGGTCGGCATGGGGGCCCCGCCACAACCCATATTGCGCGTGGTCGAGAAGTCAATCCGGTCAAAATCAGGATGCAGACTGATGGCCTGATAAACCTGGGGCACGGCAAAGAACGTATCGAGCCGCCCCTCCCTCAGCAGGGAAACGACCCGGTCCGCGTCAAAACCAGGCAGCAAAACGATGCGCCCGCCCAACAGCAATGTGGGCAGCGTGTAGAGATTGATGCCGGCCGTATGAAACAGGGGCAGAAAATTGAGGGTCGTGTCGCCCGCCCGCAAGCCCGCCGCATGCACCGTATTGATATGGTTGGCGAGCGCCATGCCATAGGTCTGAATGACGGCCTTCGGCTTTCCCGTCGTCCCCGATGTGTACAGAAGATACCAGGGATCCTCATGGGGCCAGTGGGAGCGGCCCCCGAAAGGCGGGGCGCGGGCCAGCACCGCCTCGAAACCCTCCTCGTCAAGACCCATTTTATGGGGAACAGAGACCGTCAGTTGACCAATGGTTTGCGCATCTTCCTGTCCGAAAACCAGGAGTTTGGGCGCGCAATCGACGAGAAGGCCGTCGAGTTCAAAGGGCGGCATGCGCCAATTGAGGGGCACGAGAATGGCGCCGCATTTGGCACAGGCAAAGAGAAGTTCGAAAAACTCCGGCCGGTTGCGGCACAAAATGCCGACCCGGTCGCCCGCGCCAACACCCCGCTCGCCCAGCATGGTCGCGAGCCGAGACGCGCGATCCTCAAAGGTCGCGTAGGTTCGCGTAGCGCCCGTCGTCGCGTCTTCAAACGCGACGGCCGCGCCGTGCAGAAGCGCAAGGCGCGCCAATGCATCAGGCAGGGCGTTTCTCACCCGTCGCCTCCCCGTCAACCGATGGCGCCTGTTATTCTTGCGTCTGCTTTTCCGGAGGCGCCAGACCTTCCGCAATCAGACGGCCGGCAATCCGGGAGATGGTGGCGCTATCCGCCTCACTATCCCACAAGCCGAACCGCATCCCAAGAAAAACGCTCATGCCGATCAGGGCCCAGGACCAGACCTCCGGATCCCCTTCCCGGATGTCTCCCTTGCCGCTCGCCCCGTCGAGATTGTCCCGATAGGCCTCCGCAAAACGCATATAGTAGTCCCGATACGCATCTTCGGCGACGAATTGGGCTTCCATGACAATGCGGTAGATGCCCGGGTGGGCGCGGACGAAATCCAGATAGGCCTCGATGCCGATCCGCTCCGCCGACAACCGGTCCGGGGCGCCGGCCACCCGCTCGGCGATATAGCTGCGGGTCTGATGGCCCATATGCTCGACCACGGCACGGAAAATCACGTCCTTCGAGGGGAAATGCACGTAAAACGTGCCCATCGCCACCCCGGCCCGCGCGGTGATCGCGCTGATCGAGGCATCGCGGAAGCCCGATTCCCCGAACTCCGCCGCAGCAGCTTCAAGCAGGCGGGTGCGCGTGGCCCGGCCACGGCGCGTTTTCGGCAGTGTCTCCGGGTCTTTGACCAGGGTCGTCCCGTCCTGGATCACGCTGGTTCCTTCCTTATCGGTTTGAGGCTCCGTCTCCGATCGCCTCTCTGATCCCGTGTATTTCCCGTCCCCTGTCGCCCAGTTTGTGTCCTGCCAACCCGCCCGTAATGAGCCAACCCGC
>CAZFWG010000040.1:4810-19651 GCA_964522525.1 uncultured Alphaproteobacteria bacterium
GCCAACCCGCCCGTAATGAGCCAACCCGCACAATTGTGACAGTGAAATATGAATCAGATTTCAAATCTATCTTGATCTGGGACAGAGCATCGCGCAAAAGTGAGATTAAGGTTACCGGCACAACACGCCACGGAAAAGGCGAGGAACGCTTAAAAGCGCGATCGTTGGCAGCTTGGGGACGGTTGGGACCGCGGCAAACCGGGTTTTCCGGGAGGGGAGCTGAGACCTCGTCCGAAGCGGTCCCATCGAATGACTGAGACAAGCACGACTAAGACAAGGGCACGACTGAAACAACGGCATGACCGAAACACGGGGTCACCGTTGCTTGTACTGGGGGAGATTAAAGCCATGAACAGGTTCGACCTGACTCACTTCAACCTGCGGTCTCTGCTCCTGGCAGGCGCCGCCGCCCTACCGCTCAGCCTGGCACCCCTGACGCCAGGCGCCTTCGCCCAGGAGGCCGAGGAACCGTCGGGCGAGGCCCAGGACGAACCGGAAGTTCTCGCCGACGACGACGTCACATCGGACGAGCCCGAGGTGGAGGACGTCGACGAACTCGACGACATGATGGAAAGCATGACCGTCACGGCCCGCCGGAGGGACGAGGACATTCAGGACGTGCCCCTGTCCATCACGGCGTTCGACGGGGATGACCTGATCCGAACGGCGGTGCAGGACATCACCTTCCTGGCCCAGACCACGCCGAACGTAACCCTGGAAGTCACCCGCGGCACCAATACGACGATCACCGCCTTCATCCGGGGCGTGGGCCAGCAGGACCCGGTCGCGGGCTTCGAGCCCGGCGTCGGCATCTATGTGGACGATGTCTATTTCGCCCGGCCCCAGGCGGCAGTCCTCGATATTTTCGATGTGGAGCGGGTCGAAATCCTGCGCGGGCCCCAGGGCACCCTCTACGGCCGCAACACGATCGGCGGCGCCATCAAATATGTCACCAAACGCCTGAGCGATGAGCGGGAATTCAACATCCGGCTGGCGGGCGGCACCTTCAACCAGTTCGACGGGGTGTTTTCCGGTTCCGTGCCGATTACGGACGAACTGCGCGTCGGCGGCGCCGTCGCCCGCTTCACCCGGGATGGCTTCGGGGACAATCTGACCCTCGATGGCATCGAGAACTACAATCGCGACGTGATCGCCGCCCGCGCCCGGGCGGAATGGGAACCGACGCCGGATATCTTCATCCGCATTGCCGGTGATTACATCGACGACGACAGCGATCCGCGCCAGGGCCATCGCCTGACCGAGGGCAACCTGACCGGCGCGCCGATCCTGGACAATGTGTTCGACACCCGCGCGGGCCTCAACAATCCGGTCCAGCAGGTGGAGGGCTTCGGGGTCAGCCTGCTCGCGGAGTGGCAGGTGACGGATAAAATCAAGCTGAAGAACATCGTCGCCTACCGCGAGGACGAAAGCCTCTCGCCCATCGATTTCGACAGCCTCGCCTCCCCCGACCTCGACGTGCCGGTGGTCTATGAAAACGATCAGTTTTCAGAGGAATTCCAGTTTCTCTACGAAGGGGATTATCTGGCCGGTGTGGTGGGCTTCTACTATCTGGAGGCCAACGCCTTCAACGCCTTCGATGTCATTCTCGGCAATCTGGGCGATGCGATCGGCGTGCCGGGCTTCAATTCCTTCACGCTCGGTGATGTGGACACGCAGACCTGGTCGATTTTCGGGGATTTCAGCTTCGACATCACGGAGTTTTTCGGCTGGAGCGGGAAATATCTCCACGGGCTCGAGCTGTCCTTCGGCGGTCGCTATACGGAAGATGAGCGCACGGCGGTCGTCCTGCGTCAGAATCTGAGCGGCGGTACATCGAGCTTTTTCGGCGGCACGGCGATCCCCTTCCCGCCCCCGCCCAACGACGCCGCTTCCATCACCTCGGATTTCCAGGGCTCGGAGACCTTCACGGATTTCAATCCCCGGGTCTCCCTCGCCTATTATCCCCACCCGGACCATAATCTCTATTTCACCTATTCCGAGGGCTTCAAGGGCGGCGGCTTCGACCCCCGGGGGCTGACGACGGCCGCCCCGGACCTGGATGGGGACGGGGACATCGATGCCGCCGACGAGTTCGAATTCCTCCTGTTCCAGCCGGAGGAAGTGGATTCCTTCGAATTCGGCCTCAAATCCGTCTGGCTCGGCGGCCGGGTGACGACCAGCATCGCGGGCTTCTTGTCCAATTACACGGATGTCCAGATCCCCGGCTCCGTCGGTCTCGACACGGATGGTGACGGGGTCGAGGACAGCTTCATCGGCATCACTTCGAACGCCGGGGAAGCCTCGATCAACGGGATCGAGTTCGAGGGCACAGCCCTTGTGGCCGAGGATAACTGGCGCTCGGGCGACAGTTGGAGTTTTGCGTGGACGCTCGGCTATCTGGATGGGGAATTCACCGAATTCATCGATGCTTTCGGCAACGACGTCTCGGATGTTGCCGTCATTCAGAATACTCCGGAACTGACTGCTTCAGCGACGTTGACCTACGACACGCCGTTCAATCTCTGGGAACTCGAAGGCAATCTGTCCTACATCACGATCCTCTCCTACCGCAGCTCCGCCAGCCAGTTCGAGTTCGAAAACGAGTTTCTGGATCAGCCCCAGTTCGCCCTGCTCGACATGAGCCTGATCTGGGAGAGCGACGGCGGCCGCTGGCGCGCCGGCGTCCACGGCAAGAACCTGACGAATGTGGAATATCAGACCGCGGGCTATTTCTTCCCCGATCTGGGCCTCGAGGGTACGGTCACGTCCTTCTTCGGCAATCCCCGCCAGGTCATCGGCACCGTGGAGATCTCATTCTGATCGGGGCGATCCGCCCGCCAGACGGGAATGCATGTGGCATGGGCCGCCCCTCGGGCGGCCCATTTGCGTTGCCGTCGTTGCGATGACAAGCTTCCACGGGTTCGCCCGTATGGAGACAATTGGCCAAGGAGGAAGATGCCCGTGTCGACGGCCCCCGAGATCCGGACAAGCGAAGACCCCTTTTCGGGGACGTACAAGGCCTATGTGCTCTTCATCCTGGTCGTGGTCTATACGTTCAATTTCATTGACCGGCAGATCGTTTCCGTCCTGGCCTCCCACATCAAGGAAGACCTCGATCTCAACGACACCCAGCTCGGGCTTCTGGGCGGCTTTGCCTTCGCACTCTTCTACACTTTTCTCGGCATCCCCGTGGCCCGCCTGGCGGATCGGGCGAGCCGCACCTGGATCATGACCGTCGCGCTCACCCTGTGGAGTGCCTTCACCGCCCTGTGCGGCACGGCCCAGAGTTTTGCCCAGCTTTTCGCCTTTCGGCTGGGGGTGGGTGTCGGCGAATCCGGGGGGACCGCTCCGGCCTACGCCCTCATTTCGGATTATTTCCCCCAGAACCAGCGGGCCCGGGCGCTTGCGATCTATGCTTTCGGCATTCCCATCGGCTCCGCCATGGGCATCGTGGTGGGCGGCCTCATCGCCGACCAGCTCGACTGGCGCGCCGCCTTCATCATTGTCGGGATTGCCGGTGTCCTGATCGCGCCCCTCTTCCGGCTGACGGTTCGCGAGCCCGTGCGCGGCCAGTTCGATCCGGTCCCCGCGGATGCCACCCCGCCCTCGACCATGGATGTCCTGCGCACCATCATCAGCAAGCCGACCTTCTGGGGCATGTCGGTGGGCGCGGCCTTCTCGTCCATCATGGGCTACGGCCTCTTTTTCTGGATGCCCTCCTTTTTCGAGCGCTCCTACGGCATGGGTCTCACGGACCGCGCGCTCTATTACGGGGCGATCCTGCTCGTGGGCGGCATTATCGGCGTGGCCATGGGCGGCATCCTGGGCGATCGCTTCGGCGAAAAGCGGAAAGCCGCTTATGTCGTCATCCCGGCCATCGCGCTTTTGACCTGCATCCCCTTCTATCTCGTGGGCGTCGTGTTCCTGCCGCCGCTTGTCCCCGGCTTTTTCTTGTTCATGGTGCCGGCCGCGCTCGCGCTGGTCTGGATCGGCCCCGTGACGGCCGCGATCCAGCACATCGTTAAGCCCGGCATGCGGGCCACGGCCTCGGCCATCTTCCTTTTCATCAACAATCTGATCGGGCTCGGCGCCGGCCCCACCCTGCTCGGCTTCATTTCCGACACGCTGACGGAGGCCTATGGCAGCGAAGCCCTGCGCTACGCCATCATGGCGGGGACCGGCTTCTATGTGATCAGTGCCACGATCTTCTTCCTGTGCGCGGCGCGGCTGCACCGGGACTGGGAGGCCTGAACCAGGCCGGGTCCGTGCCCCCCGTATAGCCGCCTATACATATCTTCAGGGTGCAGACGCGCGGCCCGCGCCGGTGAGTCGGGGACGGCGTCGCCAAAGCCGTCCCGCTACAGATGACTTTTCCGTAAGACAGTAGACGTCTCTCAATGGTCGTCCGTCGAAGGAGGACCGGGGATGACAGAACCGGCCAGGATGCGACATTTTTGCCCAACTGAGCCGGAGGTGCAGGAACGGGCCCACCTCTCGCAAAAAGGGAAAATTCAGTCTGTAAAAACACGAATTTTTGAACAGGCTGGGGATCACCCGTCGAAAAGGACAGATCACCGCGCTGCCAATTGTCACGAAAATAATAAGATTCCGGGGTTTTCCCGTGCTATTCCACCTAGATAAAAAGCCTATCACAAGGCCGTGATCAGCACGGTCGTGGAGGAGCGCCTATGGGGATGGAGGTGACACCTAAACGGGCAATGCCCGAAGAGCTCGCGCCCCGCGCGACGGCTTTCTTTTTGGGCGTGACCCGTTTTCCGTGGCTCGTCGTTCTCATCAGCCTCGTCGTCATGGTCCTGGCGGTCATGAATGTGACCAAGATCGTCCGGGATACGACGGTCGATGTGTTCATGCGCCCGAATCACCCCGCCCTTCTCTACCGGAACCAAGTGGAAGAGGTTTTCGGCCTGCGTGACCCTGTCGTGATCGCGGTCATCCGCGACGGCGAAGACGGCATCTATACGCCGGCCTCTTTCGAGCTGATCAGTCAGCTGACGGATATCCTCAAGACCGTTGACAATGTGGATCCCGAACGGGTCCGCAGTCTGGCGACCGAAAAGAACATCTTCGGTTCCCGGGAAGGGCTGGAAGTCACCCCCTTTCTTGATCCCCTCCCGACGACGCAGGACGCCTCTCGCGGTGTGCGCGCGGCGATCGAAGCGATCCCCCTTTATCTCGGCACGCTCGTCGCGAGGAATGGAACCGGGACGCTGATCACGGCGGAACTGATGGATCAGCAGATCGCCGGCCGGACCTATGAAACCATCGAGGGGATCATTGATGATCTGGATATCGGCGATCACCGGGTCCTGATTGCGGGCGAAGGCGCTGTCGGCGGCTATCTCAGCATCTACCTCAATAACGATGCCCGTCGCCTGCAACCCCTCGCCCTCGTCATCATTATCGCGATCATGGTGGCGGCCTTCCGGACCCTCTCGTCTTTCGTCGTTCCCCTGATCATCATCCTGGCGGGCGCGGGCGGCACCATGGGGATCATGGGCGCGGCGGGCATTCCCTACTACATCATCACGGCGGCCCTGCCTATCATCCTGATCGCCGTGGCGGTGGCTGATTCGATCCATCTTTTGAGCCGCATCTATGAAGAGCAGGCCATGGACCCGGAGGCACCGAAACGGGTCCTGATTGTCCGAGCCATGGCGGTCATGTGGCGGCCGGTGGTCCTCACCTCCCTGACGACCATTGCCGGTTTTACCGGCATCTCCTTGACTTCGGGCATGCCGCCCATGTTCTGGTTCGGCACCTTCGCCAGTCTCGGCGTCTTGGTGGCGCTCCTCTATTCGCTGTTCTTTCTCCCCGCCATGATGTGCATGCTGCCCCTGGGCGCGAGCCCTGCCTTTCATCCGAATGTCCGTGGAGAAAGCAATGATATCATTGCGCGGATGCTCGGCCATGTCGGCACATTGTCGATGGCGTTTACGCCCTTCGTGATGATGCTGGCGGGCATCTTTATCGGCCTGGGGATCGGCGGCGCCACCAAGTTGCAGGTCGACCGGTCACGGATCAACTATTTCGCACCCTCGGCAGAGATCTACCAGGCCCATCACGAAATCAATGCCCGGTTCAACGGCACGAACTATCTCGATTTCGTGGTCGAGGCGCCGGATCCGGAGGGCCTATTCGATCCGGACCGGCTGGCCGAAATCGAGGCCCTCCAGGCTTATGTGGAAACGCTGCCCAATGTGCAGTCGACGGTCTCGATCGTGGACTATCTCAAACAGATCCACAAATCGCTCCATGAGAATGATCCGGACTATTATCGTCTTCCGGATACGGCCGAGATGGTGGCCCAGTATTTCCTGCTCTATGGCGCCATGGGGGGCCCGACGGATTTCGAGGAAGAAGTTGACTACGACTATCAGCGCGCCCTGGTGCGCACCCAGATCAATGAAAGCCAGTATTCCATCGATCGCCTGTTGGTCGGCGAGGTGGAAGCGCATGTTCAAGACGCCTTCAAGGACAGTGACCTGTCCGTGAAGCTGAGCGGCCGGATCAATCTGGATTATCACTGGATGAAGCCGTTGGCCTGGAACCATTTCCTGTCGATCGCGGTTTCCTTGAGCATGGTTTTCGCCGTGTCGGCCCTTTTGTTCCGTTCGGTCGTTGGGGGACTGATGACCCTGGCCCCGGTCACGATCGCGGTTGTCGCGGTTTATGCCATCATGGGTTTCACCGGCATCTGGCTCGAACCGGCCACGTCCATGTTCGCCGCCATTTCGATCGGGCTCGGCGTCGACTTCACGATCCACATTCTCGATCGCATCCGGTTTCTCATTCGCGATGAAGGCCGCAGTCTCGAAGAAGCGATCCCGGCCCTCTATCGGACGGCGGGGCGGGCCTTGTTCTTGAACTTCGTTGCCGTGTTCCTGGGCTTTGGCGTCCTGTTCCTCAGCGAAATGCCACCCCTTTATCGCTTCGGTTTCATGATCGCCGCGGCCATGGCCATGAACTTCTTCGCTGCCGTCATTCTGCTCCCGGCCCTGGTGAGTGTCCTTCGTCCAAAATTCTGTGGTTTCAAGAGGGAGAGCGCACAGTGACTGTCTTGATGCGGATTTCTTTCACCACTCTGATGGCCGGTCTTTGTGTTGTCGGCATGGCCCTTTCGGCGATGGCTCAGGAACTGGATGGCCCGGCCATTGGCCGGCTCGTCGATGCCCGCGATGAAGGCACGACTTTGCGCCAGACCATGACCATGCGGCTGATCGGCCGCAACGGCGCGGAGCGGACCCGCGAAACCGTCGTCCTGCGCCGTCAGGATCCCGACGCTGACCGCACGGCGATCTATTTCCTGGAACCCACCAATGTCAAAGGCACGGCGTTCCTGACCTATGACTACCAGGATGAATCCCAGGCTGATGACCGGTGGCTCTACCTGCCGGCCATTCGACGGGTCCGGCGGATTTCAGCGGCGGATCGGGGTGATTATTTTCTGGGGACGGATTTCACCTATCAGGATATCCAGAACTCGACCAAGTTTCCCCTTGACGACTATGATTTCGTATTGACGGGGACGGAAGACGTCCTCGGCGTGACCGCCTACAAGGTCGACATCACGCCCAAATCCGATCAGATCGCGAAGGAACTGGGCTACAGCCGTGTGGTCGCCTTGATCAATCCGCACAATTGGATGCCGTTCAAGGCGGATTATTGGGATACGAATCATAATTTCATGAAAACGATAAAGCTGGAGGATCAACACCAGGTCGGTGAGATCTGGACGGTGGGCAAGATCACGGCCACGAACCACAAGACCGGCCATTCCACACAGCTCATCTATTCAAATATCCAGTACAACACCGATATCCCGGATCGCCAACTCACACAGCGCGGATTGCAACGTGGCCTATAGACTTTGCGCCCTCCCGATCTTCACGGTACTGGCCGTCCAGCCCGCTTCCGCCGAACTGGGCGATACGGATTTCTCCGCCATTCTGGTTACGGAAAATGCTTTTGGGATTGATGAGTCAGGGCCCCAGCGACAGGAGTGGCGGCTAGAACCCCGCCTCCAGACCGATTTGGGCATGCTCGGAGAATTTGTCGGCATCGCCCGGTTTGAAGTGGACTTCAATGACCGCCTGGAGCCGGGCCGGCCGGAACAGCTGAACCGGAACCCCATCAACCGCCGCCTGTTTTTCGGTGACCGGTCAAGCGTGCAGCTGCGCGAGGCCTATATTCAAGGCTCCGCCGGCGCTCTCGACTACACGCTGGGCAAGCAGCAAACCGTGTGGGGCGAGGCCGATGGGATCAAGGTCCTGGACGTGGTCAATCCCCAGACCTTCCGTGCCTTCATCCTCGATGACTTCGATGTCTCACGCATTCCCCTGTGGACGGTGAAACTCCAGACACGGATTTCCGGTGTCGAGATCGAAACGGTCTGGATCCCCGACACGACCTATGATGAGATTCCGGAGCCCGATGCTCTTTACGCCATCACGGCGGAAGGGCTGGCCCCGCCGCCCCTGCCCCTCGACCGGCCCGTGCTTCTGGCGGACCCGGATCGTCCGGACCAGTCTTTTGCGGACAGCGATGTGGGTATTCGTTTTTCAACATTTGTCGGTGGATGGGATCTGAGCTTCCTCTATCTCTATCATTTCGAGGATCGCCCCTTTTTCGATGTCGACGTGGCGGCCGATCTGACAACGATCACCCAACGGTACAATCGCGTGCATCTGGGTGGCATGACCGCCAGCCGTGCCTTTGGCTCCTTCGTCGTCCGCAGCGAGATCGGCTTCACCGATGACCGCGCCTTCGTCGTGGCCCTGCCGCCGGAAGGCGCCGGGGACGGGAATGGAACTGCCTTTTCCGACAATCTGTCCTATGTCATCGGGGTCGACTATTTCGGTCTGCCCAAGGGCCTGATCTCCACCCAGTTCTTCCAGGAAATTGCCTTCGATGAACCCCAAGGGCTCATACGATCCCGGGTGGAATCCCTCCTCACCACGACCTGGCGTGGCAGTTTCCTGAACCAACGCCTTCTCCCGCAGGTTCAATGGCTGACCAGCCTGAACGACGGGGACGGATTGGTCCGCTTGTCCCTGGACTATGAGTTGAACGACACCCTCACCCTGACGGCAGGTGCCGATCTGTTCTATGGCGGCGCCAGCGATACTTTTGGACAGTTCAATGGGACCGACCGCATCCTGCTCGGGTTCAAGCTCGGCCTTTGACCGCTCGGGAGGCACGCATTCCGTTCAAGCGGTGGCCTTTTCCGCAATGGTGCGGCATTTGCCGATCGCATCGATCAGATAGGTCTCGACGGTCGTTTCCTGGATCTGCAGACGGACAAGATCAGCACCTGTCAGCACGGTCCCGAAAAATACCCCCTCCCGTGTCCATTGACCGGGGGTCACGAGGGCAGGCAGTGGTGAGGGACGGTTCTTGCGGGGCCAGGGATAGGTGAAGAAATAGGGCTGATCATAGGCCTTGTCGCCGGGGCAGAAACCGGCGCCGACGGCCCGGGCGGTGTGGAAATCCCCCTCCTCCAGACTGGTCAGGAAGGCCATGTCATAGTGGTGGGGCCAGGTGCGGACATGTTCCGGCCCGGGCTGAATATCCGTATACCGCTCACGAATCCGTTGCAGCACAATGGCCGCATCATGAAAATAGGCCGTCAATTCCGCGAGGCCGTCTTGGCGGCCCGCCAGTGTGTAGGTCGCGCCTTCCGCCACCGGATGGGGCGGCATCTCCCAGGGCGACGCGGTCTCGAAACGATCAACGGCAAGGCCCGCCTCCTCGAGACGGCTCACGATCCAGCCCCGCACATCCCCATTGGTCCGCCCATCGAGTGGCATCTGCGCGCCAACACTGCCTTCCCGGATCTCGACCAGGGTCAGATCGGCAAGACGCAGGCCAAAAGTGACGGTGCCCCGGACCGTCGCGATGTCACGGGTCGTGAAGGCGCCGTGGTCAAAATCCCAGCCGAAATTGCTGTGGCTCTGGTCCTCCACGGGCGGGACATAGGCACGGGCCAGATGATTGAGCCATTGAAGCGCATGGTGGCTTTGATCCCGGATCTCCGAAAGAGCCAGGGGATCCACCGTTCCCAGGGGCTGCCAGACTGGAGCCGTCATCGCCTTCTCCTTCGCCATGAGTCAAATCACTCGCGTCGCCGTTTCATTGCCCTTGTTTATTGCCCGTGTGGGCCTTTCGGAAAACCGCTGCCAGCCCACCCGCGCGCCGACAGTGTGAGACATCCGCAGGCACGGCAATAGGTCTTCCGGCGATGGTCGCAGGGACGTGATGGCCCCGGCGCATCCCAGGTGGGTCCTATGGTGATGTTTCGGCGATGGTGGTACATCGGGATGATGAAACAGGCCTCCACACCGAAGCAGAAGGGCACGCGCCCATGACCCGGTCCCAAAGATCAAGCGGGGAGCCCGCGCAGGGGACGCCCGGCCAGGTTGTCTCGGTCACGGAGCTTTCCAAGACCTATGCGGGCGGCTTCCAGGCCCTGAAGCAGGTCAATCTGGAGATCCGTCGGGGTGAGATCTTTGCCCTGTTGGGCCCCAACGGCGCCGGCAAGACGACCCTGATCAGCATCATTTGCGGCATCGTGAACGCCACCGGCGGCCGGGTCACCGTCGCCGGCCATGACATCATCACGGACTATCGGGCGACGCGCTCGAAGATCGGCCTTGTGCCCCAGGAACTATCCACGGACGCATTCGAGACCGTTTGGGCGACGGTCAGTTTCAGCCGGGGCCTGTTCGGCAAGGCGCCCAACCGGGCCTATATCGAGAAGGTCCTCAAGGACCTGGCCCTCTGGGACAAACGCAACGACAAGATCATCACGCTTTCGGGCGGCATGAAACGCCGGGTGATGATCGCCAAGGCCCTCTCCCATGAACCGGAAATCCTGTTTCTGGACGAACCGACGGCGGGCGTCGATGTGGAGCTGCGCCGGGGCATGTGGGAATTGGTCCGGGAACTGCGGGCCTCGGGCGTCACCATCATTCTGACAACCCACTATCTGGAAGAGGCCGAGGAGATGGCCGATCGGGTGGGCGTCATCAACAAGGGGGAAATCGTCCTTGTCGAGGACAAGGCGACCCTGATGACGAAGCTCGGCAAGAAGGAACTCCGCCTGCAGCTTGTCGAGCCCCTGGAGCGGATCCCGGAAGCCCTGTCCCACCATGCCCTGGAACTCCGGGAGGGCGGACACGCTCTCATCTACACCTTCGATACCAAGGGCACGGCGACGGGCGCCACGCGTCTTATTCAAGATCTGGAGACGGAGGGGGTAAGCTTCAGCGACCTCGATACCCACCAGAGTTCCCTGGAAGAGATTTTCGTCAGTCTCGTGAGGAAGCCGTCATGAACCTCCACGCGGTCCGGGCCATCTACATGTTCGAGATGTCGCGCACCCTGCGCACCCTGTTTCAGAGCATCGTGTCGCCAGTCATGTCGACGACCCTCTATTTCGTCGTGTTCGGGGCCGCCATCGGCTCCCGCATCGCCGAGATCGATGGGATCAGTTTCGCGGCCTTCATCATTCCGGGCCTGATCATGCTGTCGATCCTAACCGAGAGCGTCTCCAACGCCTCTTTCGGGATCTATTTTCCGCGTTTCACCGGCACCATCTATGAGGTGCTTTCCGCACCGATCTCGACCTTCGAGATCGTGCTCAGCTATGTCGGCGCGGCGGCGACCAAATCGGTCGTTCTGGGCCTGATTATCCTTGTCACCGCCCGCTTCTTCGTGCCCTACGAAATCGAGCATCCCCTGGCGATGCTGTTCTTTCTGATCCTGACGGCGGTGACCTTCAGCCTGCTTGGCTTCATTATCGGTATTTGGGCGGATAATTTCGAGAAGCTGAGCTTCATCCCCATGCTCATCATCACGCCCTTGACCTTTCTGGGCGGAAGCTTCTACTCGATCAACATGCTGCCTCCCTTCTGGCAGTCGGTCACGCTGTTCAACCCGGTTGTCTATCTGATCAGCGGCTTCCGCTGGAGCTTTTACGGCGTCTCCGACGTCTCCGTCGGTTTCAGCCTGGGCATGATCACCCTGTTTCTCCTGCTCTGTGCCGGTGTGATCTGGTGGATCTTCAGGACCGGCTATCGGTTGAAGACCTGACGGCCCCATGCGCCACACGCCGTTTGACGGTTCCTCCACGCCCTTCACCATCGGTCTCAAACCGTTGGCACGCCACGAATGGCTGACCGGGCAAACGCCCCTGGCGCGCGTGTTGGCGGAGAAAACCCGCCTGTTTGATCAGGCATGGGCGGATGTCTTTCTGGCCTATCCGGACACGCTGGCGGCACAAGGGGAAGTCTTGGACCTTGTGCTGGATCATCTTTCGGCGGATCATCCGGACGGCCATCACGTCGAGGGACCATTGGGGGATCGCCGTGTGACCCTTGCCGCCACGGGTCAGACATACCAGGAGCGCGATTGGACGGCCGCGCCCCTCGCGTTGGCCGCGGCCTTGATCGCGGATGATCTCGTACTGATGCGACGCAGCGACGAAGCCTGGAAGGGGGCCTGGATCCTCGCAGCCGGATGCGTGTGTTTCCCCTCGTCCTGGACGTTGCGGGAGAAATTCGGACGGCCCCTGGAGGTAATCCACGCGCCGGTGCCGGGCGTGAACGAGCAGCTGAGCCCCAGGATCAATCGCATTTTTGACAATCTGAGAGCGGACCAACCGGTGATGCGCCAGAACTGGTCGATCGTCGGAGAGGGGGCACTCCGCCAGGAACGATCCCTCACCCATCTGGACGGGATCCCCGATCTGCCTTCGGATGAGATCTCCACCGGGCTTTTTGTCCGGGTGGAACACCAGACCTTGCGCAAACTCGCGCAAAGCGGGGACATCCTCTTCACCATCCGCATTCAAATGGACCCGATCCGGGTGCTCGAAAGCCGCGAGGACGGTGCGCTCCTTGCGGCGGGCCTGGCCTCACAGCTCAGACAGCTGACAGCCAAGCAAATGGACTACAAGGCGCTTGCGGCCATCAAAGAGGCGCTGTTGCGCTATCTGGACGGGATCGCCGGATCAACGGCGCCATCGACACCGGAAACGGATTGAGCCCTCTGACGAGCCGAGGGGACCGCGCAAAAAACACGCCCGGCCCGCTTTCAAAATGGTTGAGCCGTCCTTACGTCTTCCTCGTATCAATCCCCTTGCCGGGCCCATCAATGGTCGACAGGAGATGCAGATGCTCGGGTCGCTTCACGGAAACAAGCCCACGACCTTTCAGCTGGTTTCGAGCTACGGTGTCGGTCTCGGGGCCGCGCTTCTGGTTCTCGTCTCCCTTGAGTTCTCATGGAAAACGGCGCTCCTGGCCTTTCTCGCGCTCGACTGGGTCGGCGGCATTGTCGCCAATTCCGCTGAGACGGTGCGAGACTGGTGGCGGGAACGCCCCGAGATGAGCCGGGCATTCATTGCCGTCCACCTCATTGAACTGCCAATCGTGTTCTGGCTTTCCGGCGGAGGGGTCACCTTCGCGCTTTTCGGGCTGGTGCTGGCCGCGAAGCTCAGTATCTTCCTGCTCGGCCAACCCTCCCTCTCGGTGCGTACGGACGACCCGTGAGCCAATCCGCCACGTGGCTCTTGATGCCGTCCGTACGCCACTTTTGTCCACGCACGATCCGTTTGCGGGTCAGGATCAAGGCGCCAATCAGGCCCCACGGTCATAGCCCAGCACGGGATGGGCATTGATCCATTTGCGGGCGGTCAATTCCTCCACGACAAAGCGCGCGGCATCGACGATATGGATCTGGAAATTGCCCCGGCCAAGCTTGCCCTCCTCGGCGAGGAACGGCTTCGACGGCCCTTTCCGGAGATAGGTCAGACGGACACTGGTCCATTCAAGATCCGGCGTCTCCTCCAGGATCGTTTCCATGCGTGCCATGTCGACATAGGTGTTCAACAGATAGCGGCGCAGCAGTTTGGTGTAGAAGCGCGGCGCGGCGGCATCTTCCACGACGCCCCCGGACGACAGCACGATGATGCGCTTCACGCCGGCGGCGCGCATGGCGGCCCGGAAAGCCCGTGTGCTGTCGCTGTAAAGCGTCGTGAATTTCGACGAGGCCTTGAGCCCGCCGTGCCCCAGGGCGGAAATGACCACATCGGCCCCATGGATCGCCGACACAAGCGAGGCCTGATCCTCCAGATCAATCTTCGCGACGGTGATGTCGGGAATGTCCTTCAGGGTCTCAGGGCGCCGCACCGCGCCGACAACATCATGGCCCGCCGCCACCGCCTGCTTGACGATTTCCTGACCCGTCGCCCCGTTCGCTCCGAATACAACGATACGCATGATCTCTTCTCCTCCATTGGCTGGCCGTCCACCGGCCCTGGCTCGAGAAGCGATATGGCGCGCCCCTGTCATCCTTTCCAAAAATGAGCATTATGGACCCCATAAGGATGCCTTATGACCAAAGATCTAGACCTCAATCTGCTGATCGTCTTCGACGCGGTCATGGCCGAGCGCAATCTGCGCAAGGCGGGGGAACGGCTGAACCGGTCCCAGCCCTCGGTCAGCCAGGCCGTGGCGCGGCTGCGCGACATCACGGGGGACCGCCTGTTTGAACGGACCGCGACCGGTGTGACGCCCACCGCCCGGGCCGAGGTCCTCTGGACGGAGATCCGAGATCCGCTTGCCCGGCTCCGCCGCGCGCTCGCCCATTCGGAGTTCGACCCGTCGACCCTTGCCGGGGAAGTCGTTCTGGGCCTGTCGGACGATGTCCGCATGCTTCTGTGGCCCCATCTTGCGGTCGCGATCACCGGGGACGCCCCCCAGATCACGCTCCGCGCCCTGGACACGGACCACGCGTCGGTCTGGCGTGATCTCGGCAATGGCA
>CAZFWG010000040.1:19751-37175 GCA_964522525.1 uncultured Alphaproteobacteria bacterium
CTCCGCGCCCTGGACACGGACCACGCGTCGGTCTGGCGTGATCTCGGCAATGGCACTTTCGACCTAGCCCTGACCGTGGCGGGTCAGCCCCCGCCCGGCTTCGGCGCCCGCATTCTGCGCCAGGATGACTTTGTCCTGCTCCATCGTCCGGACACGGCGCCCCCGAAGACCCCGGAGGACTATGCCGCGCGCCGTCATCTCGCGATTGTTTTTTCCAATGAACAACCGGCCTATGCGGACGAAGCGCTTGGGGCGTTGGGCATGGAACGGCGGGTTGTCGCGCGGGTGTCCCGCTTTGATGCGCTCCCCGATCTCGTCGGCGCCATCGACGCGGTGGTCGCCCTGCCCCGCCTCATCGCCACCCATTTCGCGGAACGCCATCGCCTCGCCCTGTCGGATCTGCCCGTGGCATTTCCGCCAGCGATCCTCAAGCTTTGCTGGCATGAGAAGAACCGCAATGATCCCAAGCACATGTGGCTGCGGAACCTGATCATCGACACCACATCCGGACATCTATCGTAGGCGGATCAAGACAAGCCCGGCGATGGGTCCGTTCACGGTCAATCGTTCACGGCCTCGTCGTCTTGGGTCCATGCCCCATCCCGAGCCCAGTTCCGCGCCCAGACATCAAGCGGCAGGAGCGCGTCCAGCAGATCCCGGCCACGACCGCTTAACCCATAACCCGCTGTGTCTTTTTCAAGAATGCCCGCTTCGGTCAGCTCGTTCAGCCGTTGGCTGACGACCGTCGGGCTGGGGTTGCCGCAGGCACGCTGCAACTCGCGAAAGCCCTGGGGCGTTCCGTCCCGCAATTCCCACAGGATGCGCAAGGCCCATCGCCGGCCCAACAGGTCCAGCAAGACCATGATCGGACGCCCGGTATGGGACCCGCGCACCGGCCGACCGGGTTTGGGGACCTCACTCATGGTTGATACATTTTTTGTAGCATCCGTCACTCCCATCTGCTACGAATTTAGTAGCACCCCGAGAGAGAAAGGAAAACCGCCATGTCAAGCCGCATTGCCCCTGCCACGCCGCCCTATTCGGAGAAAATTGACGCTGCCCTCGCGGCCGTCATGCCCGCCGGCATGGAACCGCTCCTGCTGTTTCGGGTCCTGGCCCGCAATGTCCGTGTGTGCGAACGCTTCCTGGCGGGAGGCCTTCTGGACAAGGGGTCCATCAGTCTGCGGGAGCGGGAACTCGTCATTCTACGGACGACGGCGCGGTGCGGCTCATCCTATGAATGGGGTGTCCATGTCGCAGGCTTTGCCCGTGCCGCCGGTTTCAACGAAGCCGCCATCGACGCAACAGTGACCGGACGTGCGGATGATCCGGCCTGGACGCATGGCGAGCAATTGGTCATCGCGCTCGTGGATGCGCTCCATGACAGGGCGCAGGTCGAGGAAAGCCTGTGGGCGGCCCTTAAAGAACATTACACGGATGAACAACTGATCGAACTGGTGGTCCTGACCGGCTTCTATCATACGGTTTCCTTCGCCACCAACACCTTCCGTCTCCCTTCGGAAGAAGGCGCGCCCGGTTTTCCAGGCCCTCGATCTTGAACGTGCGTCCAATGGGATGGGCGGCTTTGTCGGCGTGATCAAGCCTCGTCGATCCGGGGCCTTGGACTGCCGGCCGACAGACCCCATTCGGCGACCAACACCAGAGCACCGCCCAACACATACATCACCAGATCCCAGACATCGAAGGATGCACCCAGGACAATCCTGGCCCATTGGTTATCGGACAGGCCCAGATGGCCGACGAGATTGAAGAGCTGAGCGAACTCGATCAGGAAGGCGAAAAGAACGGTCCCGATCACAATCAGCGAAGGCCTTGCCTTCACGATCGCCCGTATCGCACAGTAAATCAGCAGGACCACGCCCACATCCCCGATATGGGTGCGGATGATCCCACTGCGCAAGGTCAGTGCGATGGCCGCAAGGCCGACAAAAAGAAGCGCTGCCGCGAAGGCATAGCGTATGTCAAAGGAAAGGCGCATACGCCCCTCTCGTCATGGATGAAGTCACCCGATCCCGCATCGCCTTCCACCCTCACCTGCCGAGTTTCGGCTGATCAACGATGATCTCCTTCCCGTCAACATCACCGCCCCGCATGAAGGTCTGGATCGCCTCGGTCACCTCCGGCGACACCATGAACAGATTGTGCCCTGCGTTCCGTATGGTGACCATTTGGCGATTTTCGAGCCCGGCGACGGCCTCGCGCTGGCTTTCGAGATAGGTGCGTCCGTCCAGCGTTCCGCTCAACACCAGGGTGGGCGTGGCCGCCTTGGGCAGGGCCCGGAAATCATCCCCCAGATCGAAACCCGGCGCGGCGTCGATCAGGTAGAGCGTATCGTTCAGGAAAGGACCGAGCAACGCGGTTTGCGCCTGCGTTTCAATCAGGGCCCGGCGTTCCGCCCCAATTCCGGAGGCAATATCCATCATCAAGGGCATGACCCGGAAGGAAATGGGCATGCCCGGCCTGAACCATCTTTGCAGAAACGGCACCAGGGGTGAGGCATCGCCCTGGTCCAGCGCGGCATAAAGATACAGGAGTTGGACCGCGAATCGTTTGGGATCCGCGATCATACCGGAAGCCACCATCTGCATGTGACGGCGCTGAAAGGCAATATCAGTAGAAGTTCCCGCCCTATCCCCCGGCATCGAAATGGTGATGGGTTCGGCCTCCAGCTTCCCATGGACCCGGCGCATCAAGGCCTTGATATCGGTGAAGACGCCACGCGCATCGGACGACGTGTTGATCGCGTCCTGAAGACGATCGAAATAGGCATCCGTGCGGGCAGGCAGCTTGACCGTTTGATCAAGCCCCTCCGCGCTCGCGATGATCACGCGCTCAAGATGCGTGTCCATCTCTTTGAGGGCGGCGAGAGCCAGATGGGAGCCATAGGAAATGTCCCAGAGACTGAGTTTCTCCGCCTTCAGATGACGGCGCAGGGCATCGAGATCGCCGACGCTCTCCAGCGTGTTGTAGCCATGCGGATCAATGCCCTCGCGGACCCAGAATGCAAGGCATTCCTTGACCGCTTGCCGCTGCATCTCGAAAGCGTCACTGTCCGGCATGAAGGCCGCCGGATCGATGACCTGGGAGGACACACAAGGAGGCGTGTCATCGGATGCCCCGGTGCCGCGCTGATCGAAGGCGATGACATCACCAAACTCCCGCATCGCCATGAAAAGGGGAAATCGCCAACCGCTCGCCGTCGCGATGCCGGACCCGCCAGGTCCCCCGGCGAGATAGACGATGGGAGCCCCCGGCGTCTCTCCCGTTGCGGAAAAGCGCACATAGTGAAGCGTCAGCATACGGCTGTCCGGATCGTTACGGTTCTCCGGGACCTGGACCGTGCCACGATAGGCCTCGACCGGGTCTCCGGCGCGGGGCTCAAATTGGAAGATGTCTTCGTTCGCGGGCCCCGCGTTCTCGGCGGCGTTTGCCGTGCTCCATACCGTCGTGACCAGCGGGATCATGATCAGGAGGCTCTTGAACCGTCGCATCGTCGTCATCACTCCCTGTCTCGGCATTGTGCCTTTGTGTTCTTTTGCATGTTTTTGTGCATCCCAGCCAGCCTCACGGGCCCCTATCGGGCCCAGCCCCTTTCGCAACAACGAGGCGATAGCCGAAATCGCACGCATCAAGACTAAGGAACTCAGCATACCGATGGGCCCAGGCGCCGGTCGTCAAATCGTCGGCGAGCTTTTCCAGGGCCTCGGACACATCGCCGATGGCCCAGAAAGACGAAATGGCGGCCCGAATGCGGGGATCGAGATAGGCTTCCGGACGCCGCCAATAGGCGCAGAGGAAACCGTCCGTACAGTCATGGGGAATGGGTACGGCCGAGATCTCGGTGGGCCCCAGCCAGTGCGCATAGTCCGTCATGTTCGGCATTTGCGCCTCGTCCGGGCTGACGAGTTCAGGAATGTAGTCCGCAAGCCAGAAGGTCTGGTGGGACGCGTCATAGGTCAGGATGACGATCGGCCCCCGCGTCACGCGGCGCATCTCCTGGAGGCCTTTTTCCTTGTCGGCCCAATGATGCACCGTGAGGACGGCCATCGATGCATCAAAGGCGTTGTCGTCGAAGGGTAAGTCTTCCGCACAAGCCTGAATCACAGGCGCCGCCCCTTGCGCGCGCTGCCGGATCATTTCCGTCGACGGCTCAATGGCCGTGACGAGCCGGTCGACGGGCTCATAGGAGCCTGCGCCGGCACCCACATTCAGCACCGTTTTCGCGGATCCCAGCGCCGCCGTGATCATCCCGGCAATCCGAGGGTCCGGTTTCCTGAGATCGGCATAGTTGACACCGATGGTGTCGTAAGACCTCGCCATGGCGCTGAATACCACGGCGCGGAGGGTTTGTCAGGACATGGCCGTTTGGGCCACCGGCCATATGGGTTTTGCGCCCGACCCAGACCCCGCGTTGAACCGCGTGCCTTCCTCTCGCCGAAAGGATATCATGGTCAAAGCCATGTGCGGTCGCGCGTACCGTTGGCGCCCCATACCGGAAGGGCATTGGGCGATCGAGATTTCGTGAACATTTCAACCTGTGCGGACAGCGCGTTCCGCTGCAAGACGGCGTTTGGGGTCAATCAGGATCAATCATGGACCAGGGGGGGAGACATGAGCGCTGATCGCCAGCCCGACTTCGGGACAAGACTGAAAGAGCTGAAGGACATCCTTTCACGGATCGCGGCGTTGGGCATCGTTTCGCCCTGGAACCTGCTGAACGAAAAGGAGATGAGGACGCTGCTGGAGATCTCGTGGAAGGGCATGCCGGGCAGCGGTCCGCCGGACCTTGGGCTCATGGATCTGAGGATCCGTCACGCCCTGCACGGGCTGGCGAATGGCGCCCCTGTCCGCGAGGCGAAGAAACTGCCCGACGCATGGGCAAGGGCCTCGCGCAACACCGTGCCTCTTTCCTGGGTCCGGCCGAACGGCGCGGGCGTGCCCGGTCTCGTTCTGACCTATGAAGAATGCCGGATGCTGATCGCCGCGCTCAAACACAAGGGCTATCACCTGAACGGCCTGCCCGTGCGCGAGATCTACACTCAGGGCCGGAACATTTGCGAGGCAAGAGCGAAAAAATTCGATCCCTCACAAGACAATTGGTGTGACGACGATATTTTTGACCTTCTGCACTACGTTCTCGCCGCCCGCCATGAGAACATGAACACGGAATGGGGGGAAGGCACACCGCCGATTGCCTATGCGAGCTGGTTCGCACGCGCCAAGCGCAGCGACAATGGCGGCATCGACTTTGCCCTCTATCGGGGTGTGCTGATCGTAAAGGCCTTTACCGCCGGCAAGACGAGCCTGATCCGGACCAGTCACCTGCAACGCGAGTCCGCGGAGCATTCGGGGATGATCCGCTATGACGGCCTGATGCTTCAGACGGGGGACAAGCACTCCATTTATGGTTTCCGTCGGGACAATGGCGGCAATCAATCGCTCCAATTGATGACGCTTGACGGCCTGAACCGTCATGCGACCTACGCCAATGTGTTCCGTACCCTGGGCGGCCATGTGTCGACCTTCGACCAGTTCGAATGGCCGCGCAGTGACGGCCATGTGGGCACGAGCATGGTCCTGGTCTTCGATGAGGATGTGACGCGGAAGATCGCGGCCTGCGAAGACCTCGAGGCCATGCTTCAAACGATGAAGGCGGAGACCGTCATCCGGGCAAAGGGAGTGGCGGGGCTCAGGAACGAAACCGGTGGAACGTCAGGGCGGGTCGAAAGCGCCACGTCAGACAAAACGTTCGACGATGAGGACTGGCGCGCCCTTGAGCGGCTCCAGCACTACGGCGTGGAGGAGATGCACAATGCCCAAGGCCTGCTCCGGCAGTGGCGAAAGTGAGCATCCCGGCCGCCGCGATCCAAAACCCGGGCGGCTCGGAGGGGGCGTTCCGGGTTTTGTTCGGGACTGGCGGGCAGCGCGTGACAGGGATGCGAACCATTCGTTCGCGATAGCGCTACGCTAAGGTGGCTTCCAGATACGAGGAGTCGCCGGTTTGTTCGCTTAAGCATGCCATTCTATTCTGACCGTTTGGCCGTTTCCGGTCGTTCACTCAGGCAAGAGCGGCGGCATGTCGCGACCCATCACGGTTCTGATGAGACCGCGATAATAGGCGGCCAGCAGCGGCTCGTCACCAATTGCCTCGACAATGCGTGTCATCAGGAACCAACCGTTTGCCCCGTTTACGAAGATCACGGCGCCATGCCGTTGGTCCGGAGAGTAGTAGACCAATGCATTTTCTCCTGAATCGCTTCCGCTGTGGGTGATGATGGTATGATCCCCGTACTTGAAGACTTGCCATCCAATCGAATGTCCGTATGCGTCGGGACAACGCAGGCCGCTGAGTTTCGGACAGTCATAGATCGCGTCGCCTTCGAAGGTCGTAAGGATGGTCTGTCGCAAATTCCGGGCACGTTCGTCCCCGAAGCCTCTCGAGAGGGCGGCGATGAGCTTTGCGTAAGCGGGAACGGTGACGATTAGATCGTCTGACGCGCCCAGGCGATCTGACGTCTCATCCCCAAGCGACGGATTGATTTCAGCCACGGAACGAAACACGCCGTCGCTGTCCATCGGGGTTGCGAGGCGTCCATCAGCCCAGGTCGGAATGTCTCCCAGGGACATCTGATCGATGTCGAGCGGCCGAAATACATAATCTTCAGCGAGTCGTTGAAGCGTCGCGCCTGTCTTGGCCTCGGCATAGCGGGCAGCGAGTTCCACGCCTGCCCCGGAGTAACTGAACCGTGTGTCCGGGTCATGGTCGAACGCGAGCGTGCCGTCGGGATACTCATAGGCCCAATTGAGAAGCCCCGCACGGTGAGACATCAGCAGACGCGTTGTAAGCTCTTGGTAGCGTGGATCCTCGCTAAGATCCGGATGCTTCACAACGCTGGCGACCGGCTCATCGAAGTCTACAAGACCCCTGTTCTCCAGGGCGATCAGTGTTTCAGCCGTGATCGTCTTTGCAATCGAAGCCGTGTTAAACACGGTCCGCTCATTGACAGCGAGGCCAGGGCCTTGCTCGCCGTAATAGCCAGTCCAGACAACCTCAGTATTACTAATGACTGCGATGCCGACGCCAGCGGCTCTTTCATCCCTGAGCAGCTCTGGAACCAACGTGTTTAGCCGCGCCTCGTAGTCTGCACTTTGCTCCGGGGGCGTCGCACAAGCCTGAACGGGCAAAAGCATCAGAAAAAGCGTCGGGATGAGAGCAAGCGTTTTCATCGGGCCTTCCACGGCACATATCGTCAGCGCAGCCAAGAGACGCGGGACGCCATTTTGGCGCTGATTGAGAATATCTCCCAGGACTATGCCGAGCCCGCTAGCGGATTATAATTTGCCAAATACTTTGCCAGTTCACCTTGCGTTCGTGCGCACGACACGATTTCCGGCGAGCTTCACTGTCAAAGAAATGGCTGAAAACTGGGCTTTCTGGCGGGCAGGAAGTGATTCGAACCCTCGATACCCTTTTGGGGTTTACTCCCTTAGCAGGGGAGCGCCTTCAGCCACTCGGCCACCTGCCCGAAATCAGGAGTACTAGGGAAACCGGAGGGGTGCAAGCGGTCTTGAGCATCGCCTGATATGCGTGGGGTTGCGTCGAAATCCGGGCCTGTTCCCGGCCCAAGAGGGCTCGGCGCCAAGCCCCGCCAACCGCCCCGGCTCAGTTCGCCGCCACCGTCGCACCGATCAGGAGCGGCGCGGAGACAGAACTCACCGAACTGTTCAAGATGCCCAGGAATTTGGCGAAATCGGTGGCCGGCGCGTTCGCCACATAGATGATGTCGTCGTTGAGAACGACGAAACGCTGCATCAGGTGATAGGAGCGCGGGTCACTGACCCGCAGCTGATAGACGACCGGGATCGGGTCAAGGCCCGCAAAGCGATCGACATCGGTGAACCGGCCCAGATATCCCGCCGATTCATAGCGGAAAATGAACAAGCCCTTCTTGTTGGCGCGGTTGTCATTGAGCCCCCCTGCCCGTCCAATCGCCTCGGCCAGGGTCAACCGGTCCCGGTCGATCGCGAATTCGTTCTGGGCATTGGTCCCGCCGAGCACGGAGTAAGTGTGCCGCAGGGTCTCGACCGAAATCGTGTCATTAGGGTGTATAATGATGTTCTGGTCGGGCTCGCTGATGATGATGGACAGGGGCACCTCGAAGGTCTGACGGCCCCGGACGAGGCGAATGGACGTGTCCCGCGGATTGCTTGTGACCCCGCCCGCCTGGGCCACGATGTCCAAGATGCGGTCGCCGGCGGGGCTCAAGGGGAACCGGCCGCGATTGGCCACATTGCCGAGAACGCTCACCGTATTGCCCCGGGCATTGCCGACCGTGACAAAGACCTGCGGTTCCACCGCGACGCCGCTCAAGGACCGTCCGATGGCCGCCGATACTTCCGGCACGGATTTGTCGGCGACATGGACCCAACCCGCATAGGGAATGAAGATCATGCCCTGCTGATCGACGACCTGGGAGGGGATCGAGGTGCTTCCCGCCGTGGCGGTGGGCCCTTCCTGGGTTTGGATCCGGGCCGCGAAAAGACCGCCCTGGGAGGCCTCGAAGATGGTGACGTTGAGCACGTCACCGATGCGGACCTTTTGGGGCACCACGCCACCCAGATTGAAGAACCGCCCTTGGGGCGCGGTGCTGCGACGGTCTTCCTGAAGGCCCACCTGAACGTCACTGATCGGCAGGAGGACGAAATTCGCCTCTTGCGGTTCCCCCGCCTTCTCGACGCGGGCCACGCGAGGACCGGTGCCCGGCAGCCACATGCAGGAGACGGTCGTCAGCGCAGCAACGACAACCAACAACGTTCGGTACGGTATCAACGCTCAATCCACCCAAACATCGCCGCAAGGCCAGCCCCAATCGGCCCCGGCGAAGTCACGCCCACTGCCCCTGATCCCCTCACGCCCGATTATGGTGTCACCGCGGCGTAGGCGGCGGCCTGGAGGGGTCTTGGAGATGATCTTGATCCAGGGTCGTTCCAATTGACGAGCATGTCCAGAACCGAGTCCACATGACCGACGCCACTATTGGCCCGGTATCGGGAGACATCCGCGGCCACGCGATCCCGCACCCAGTTCCTGTCCTGCATCTGTGCCCGGATCGCCGTCGCCCAGCCCATACTGTCATGGGGATTGACCAAATGGGCACAGCCGCCGGCGACCTCCCGATGGGCATCGATATCCGACGCAATGACAGGCACCTGCATCGCCAGGGCCTCCGCCACCGGCAGGCCGAAGCCCTCGACGATGGACGGCGCGATCAGCCCCTGGGAAGACCGCATCAGGGCCGCAAGACCGTGATCTCCGAGCCCGGACACTTCGATGATGTTGGAGGACAATTGGCGCGAGCGCTCGAGAACGTCGCAGATGTTCTCGTTCTGCCAACCCCGGCGGCCGACCAGCACCAGAACGGGCGCCTGTTCGCCCATGCTGGCGACAAGCTCCCGCCATACGGAAAAGAGCAGAAGATGATTCTTCCGGGGCTCCAATGTCCCGACACAGACGAAATAGGGCCGTTTACTGCGGATCAACGCCTCGGCCGGCGTCGGCCTGGTGAAGCAGTCACTGATGCCGAGCGGTACGACCTCGCATTGCGGAATGCGCATGTCGCGCGCGTCCCAATAGCGGCGCAGTGCCTTTTTGGTGGCCTCGGAATTGACGATGACCTTAGCCGCGTCCCGCGACACGGTCTCCAGACGTCCCTCATGCCGCTTGGCCGAGCCCGGAGAACAGAATTCCGGATACTCCACCGGAATGGTGTCATGGACGAAGAAAACGGGATTGATCCCGGGACCCCGCAACCAGCGGAAGCGCCGGCCATGTTCCAGCTGGGTGTGGGACGTGTTAAGATAAAGAGCCGTCTGCCGCTCGCTCATCGTCCGCAGGCTCTGCCGGAGCCGATAACGGGACGCCAGAAGATTGAAGACCGGGGCCGAAAGACTTTTCAGCTTGCGGTAGCCGGTTTGGCGCACCTTGACGCGCACGCATCCCTGATCATCCGGCACCCATCCCTGTTCGAGAAGCGTGCGCACCTGTTCAAAGGCCGCATCCTCGCCGGAAACACCGTCACGGGCCCAGTTTTGACGAATCGCCGCCACGACATCGGCCATGAACGATGTGTTGAGCGCGCCCACAAAAGCGGGCGTGGTCACGACACAGTCAACGGCCACGTCCTCCCGACGACCCAAAGCGCCTTCGAGATATTCGAGGTCGATCCGGTCAATACCGGTCGGTGTCGAACGCACCATCTGAGAGCAGATGCGCGTTACATCTATGAACAGCCGCAACCTTTCGGATTGCAAGGTTCTCTTCCCCACGCCAACATCCCCCGCCGACTCACCACCGCGCAGCCCTTTTACCCTGGGCCGTGGCAACCCGACAATTATCAAACGGACAGACTCGCCAACCAACGATCGGTATAGGCGCCCCCTTGACCACCCGCCATAGTGGTTCTCAGCGTGACACCTGACCCTCTGGCCGTTTACCCCTTGTTTTCATGTGAAAAAATCATGCCGACTTTGAGGCCAAACAGCCTCCATTTAACGGCCCCGCACCGAAATGCGATCCGCGGGATCGATCTCGATTTCCGGCGGCCGGCCCCCTTCGGGCGTGAGCACAACCATCCGCAGGGTCATAAGCCCGTGAATCGCGCCCGAGAGAGTCGTGATGGTCAGGTGCACCGGCTCATCCGGACGCTCGATCCTGATCATGGTCTGGGCCGTAAAGAACCCCGCCTTGGCCGGGCGCACATTGAGGGTGCCGCAGATCTCGCCATTGTGGACGTCGAAACGCAAGGCGATGCCACAGGCCCGTTTCGAGACCCCGAACACGATCTGTGCGGTCCAGGTGCCAGCGGGCAGGTGGAAGTATGGGCCGTAGCCCACGCATCTTGAAGGTCCGGTAAGGGAGAAGGTCTGAGGCAATCCCTGCCCCCGCTCGTCCCCATCAAAGAAAGTCTCGTGGGACCAGACGAACGACCGAACTGACCCGCCCATCAGGATTTCCCAAGACGGGGTGATCACGAGGTCCACCTGTCTCAGTTGGAAATCGCTGAGAGGAGCCTTGAACGGAAGCGGTTCGCGAAAGACGCGGCGGCGTATTTCGGAAAGGTACCGGCAGGAATACCGCCGCCGCTCCGCACGCCTGTTGGGACGCCCGAGATAGATGCTCAGGACCGTGTCAAGATGGGGCTCCACGTCCGGCAAGCCGAGGGCAGTACCAATCCGTGCCATGAGGTCAACAAAGGACATGTCCAACATGTCCTTGCTCAGCAGAAACGACGGGCCGCGCAGAGCCATGGTCGCCAACGCCGTATAGCATTCGGAGGTCGAGCGGAGGGCTGTCCAAAACGACTCCGGCGATCGGACATGCTGCGCCACAGCGTTCGCGGGATTGTCCACTGCGATCAAAGGTTCGATTCCGCGCGCGCGCAACGCATCCATCAATGCGGCATTCGGAAAATGGGAGACTAGAAGACAAGCGGTTCCGTCGTCCGTGGCATCCGCCACCGGGAGCCCCTCTCCCTTGTCCAGGAAGCGGAGACGAACGCCCTTGTGCGTGCCGATCAGAAGAGCTTCCAAAAGATGGATGGCTTCAGCGCAAATCGGACTGTTGACACTGAAAAGGCAATAGATCGGACCTGATGATGACGAAGGCATGCCCATCCATGTCGGTAAATGCGGGGTTGAAGTGAACCAGAGGCTTCTCACCCTATATGGACGAAATCGCGCGCCCGATGGATCGCCCAGATTCCCGCCGCATTGGCAACAAGACAGGAAACGACAAGATAGGGTACGGAATAATAGGTCACGACCGAATTGCCGAAATAGCCATCGCGAAACATCTCAAAAGCATGCACCATCGGAATGTAGAGGATGACCTCACGCTGATCCGGCGGGATCCAATCCAGCATGAAAAAACACCCTGAAAGGGGCAAGATCAGATATTGAAGGGCGGGCACAAAACGGTCGATCGCCTCCGTATACTCCGTACCAGCCGCAACCACTCCTGCGATCCCTGTCGCCAAGGTGGCCATCAGCAACCAGGCGAGCGCGAGTGTCCCGAAATTGTCGATCGGGTCAGACAGCCCCAGGACCCGAACAAAGAAGTAGAGAACGCAGACGGCCATCGTGCTGCCTGCGAATTCGACGATTATTCGGGACATGAAAATGTCGAACAGCGTGATCTGGCGATGGTATAGCAAACCAGCGGATCGACGGACAAAAAAGATGCCGCTGTTGGTTATGTGGCGCCACAACGTGATGAGCGCGTAGCCCGACAAGACAAAAGGAATGATCGGCAACGGTCCTTTGAATTTTCCGATGACGGACCACATGATCATGACGCCCAGTGTTAAGATCATGGGCTCCACGACGAGCCACAGGAAACCGATATTTTCCCGGCCATATCGTGCGGCGACTTCCCGCCGCGCCAAAGCGGTCAGGACTTTGGCCTGCGTCATCATCCCCCGCTTGAAGTAAAGCGCATAGGGCGGCGACGGCAAAAAACGTTCCATGAAGGCTACCTTGTTGCAGCAACTATGCTACCGCGTATTGATCACCGGCGCGCCCCTGAGGCAGCGACTCTGTTCTTACGCTTTTCAGTCAGTCTCGCGCATTAAATCACCGAAAACAAGGCTCGCCCAGCCGCCTTGCGGACCGCTTTGTCAGACCCAAGCCCATTCCTAGAATCATATTGCGATGCAATCACCACAGCGATATAACGCCGGCTGGTATTACGTATTTATTTCAGGAGTGTTTATCGGTGTTGACCTGGGAGCGTTATATCGGCTCGAGGCGCGAGCGTCCGCTGACCTGTTTGGCCGATGTCGGTGAACTGTGTGTGGACCCCTCACGACTGTCTACTTTTGATGGAAAGTTCGCCCCCGATCACGCCATTCGGTTCAATGGCCGCAAATGGTGGGAGTGGGATTATATTTGTTCGTCTGCCGATCAACTTGGTTTGCTGAACTCGCGTGTAACCGCTCTCGGGCTTGGCGTGGGCGGAGAGCCCTTGATCTTTCACTTCGCGAACTACTGCAAACGGGTGATCGCTACCGATCTCTATTCCGGCGCTTCTTCATGGAGCGACGCCCGTTTCGACAACACCAAACAGATACTCGATCTATCGCCGCTTCCTTTCCCTGCAGATAGGGTCTCGGTCGAAAACCGGGATATGCGGAACACCAAGGCGAAATCGGGTTCCATTGATTTCGTCTGGTCGTGCTCGAGCATCGAACATGTGCCAACAATCACCGACTTGATGGCGGTTTTTGCCGAAATCCACAGAATACTGAAAGTCGGAGGCTATGCCATTCTGACGACGGAATATTGCGTCACGGAGAATGACTATCTGCTTCCGAGCGTCAACGCATGGAACGCAAAATTGTTCAAGGCGATTGTCGAAGCCCTGGACGGATTTGAGTTCGTCGGCGAAACCGACTTGTCTTTTAATGGACTACACCCGGGAAACGCGGCATCGCCAAGGCGATATCCGCCCTTGGCGTGTGTCCACGGAGCAACGAACTCTCTCCTGCCCCATCTGCGCGGCGGCTCCGTGGCCAATCCGGCGGGCCTGTCACTGGTCGCGCCAATTGCCTTCGTGCTGCGCAAGAAGCCGAAAGGAGGGGTCGCCCCTTGGACATCCCTCGCCGTTTCGGAAGGCGCGCGCACCTACTCGGAAGGTGTCAACGCATTTTTCGCAAAGAACATGAAACTCGCCCGAGAGAAGCTCACTCTGGCCCTCAAGGCGTACGCCGACGACCTCCAGATGCAGCATATGTGCTGGCGCTATCTTGTTGAGATCATGGCGCGCCAGGGCGAGATGCGCGACCGGGAGACTTTTGAGGCAACGTTGCGCCGCTTTCAGGCCATCATACCGGAGGGCGCCGTTCAGGACGATGACTGCCTGGCGATGCTTGCTTATCTTTTTGGTGAGATGGAGCTTTATGAAGACGCGCTCGACGTTGCAGAAAAGTGCCTGATGTCACCGAGTATTGTTGCGGACCATATCTATGTTCTTGGCACACAATATCTCCGCAACTGTTCTCTCGCGCGGCAGAGTGAACGCGGTATCCTATTGATGCGCTCCATCCTCCAGGATTTGGTCACTTTTGGATGGCCGGCGGGCGTCGTGCGGCAAGGTGCACAGGCGCAATTCAATAATATCTTGAAGGGATCAATAAGAGACGAGTTTTCATTCCTGTTGGACGAGATCACTTGACACCCCCGGATGTTGGCGCTCCATGCATACCCCATCCGGTAGTGTAGCTCAGCACACGAATATTTTGGCTCTCGGTCGATAGGACCTACTGTTTGTAGTCCCAGTAGACGAGCCAATCATCGCCGACACGTTCTGTTTCGATTTTCTCCGGTGTCAACGCCTGAATGGTCCCATCAAAATCCAGGTAATCCAGATCCCCGTCAACTTCGAACATCGCCTTCACGTCATTATATGTATACCCACGGGCGAAATTGCATTCACAAATAACTTTTGGCTTGTGCTTGTTGATACTGTCTTTCAGAGCTTCTATGACCTTGAGTTCTGCACCTTCCACATCAATCTTGATAAAATCGAGACTTTCAATCGAATCGACTGGAAAGTTCTGTACTTTCACCTTCACAAGCTCGCCGTGTTCTTTGAGCGTATCTTCATTCTCTCCTTTGAGAAGAAGCCGACCATTTTTGAATTCACCAAACGGAACAAAAAAGGTCTCTTCGTCTGATGTGGTCAGACCACTCAATGCAATGTTATGGGAGACTGACCTTCTCGCAAAACCATTGATGGCCAGCGAGTCATTTAACAGGCGAAACAAAATGGGATTGGGTTCAACGGCAACTACTTTTCCTTCAGGTCCCACAAGTTCAGACATGAGGATCGAGTAATAGCCCACATTGGCACCAACATCGAGCACGGTATCGCCGGGCTTGATATTCTCGGCCATGAATTTTGTGAGCCAATACTCCCAGTAGCCGTCAAAGATCATATGAGGGGCAAATCCGGTATCCGTACCAAGAACAAAAAGCTTGTAGTCGCCCAGAATGCTGCAGAGGATCCTGTCGTTCCCTAGATAGGCTGACCGTGTTTTCGACTGGATGAAGCCTTCAGCTTCTGGACGTGATTTCGACAGAAGAATTTCTTTTATGCTCTGCATGGGAAGCCCTCAGTCGGGAACAAGGGTTTGCATGGCCGATGCCCTGCACAGGCCACACCATCAGAACATATCATAGCGCGGGGCATATGAATGCTCTTTGAGCCCTTAACGCATCATAGCGGCGATCGTGCCCTGCGGGACAGGCTAGCCACGAGGGGTCACCGGCCGTTGACAAAACTGACCAGTCTTACCCGATGAGAAAGTCGGTTTCGGAGAGATCTACTTCGGAGACCCCGACCAGGGTCAAGAAATGGGTGCCGTCCAGATTGAAGAACGTGGACCCATCAACCTCCGTGCCCCTGTCCAGCAGATCATTGAAGTTCTGGATGTTCTGATAGGCGGTCAGATCAATTTGGTCCTCACCTGAGGTGAAATCCGCAATCACGTCCTGGCCCGTACCATCCACAATGACGAAGAGGTCACTGCCCGCATTGCCATAGAGCAGGTCCTGACCCTCACCACCGGTCAGGGTATCGTTCCCCTCGCCGCCGACCAGGAGGTCATCCCCCAATCCGCCATCAAGGCTGTCGTCGTCCCCTTGCGACCAGAGCTGATCATTCCCCTCGCCGCCATTCAGCGTATCGTTCCCGGCCGCGCCGATCAGCAGATCCTGTCCGGCGCCGCCATTGAGAAGGTCATTGCCGTCTTCCGCCCACAGCTGATCATCACCGTCCGCACCCTTCAGTGTGTCGGATCCGGCGCCGCCCACGAGGAGATCCGTCCCAGCCCCGCCGTTCAGGCTGTCATTGCCTTCTTCCGCCCACAGCTGATCATCACCATCCCCGCCGTTCAGCGTGTCGGATCCGGCGCCGCCCGCGAGAAGATCCGTCCCAGCCCCGCCCTCGAGGCTGTCGCTGCCCCCTTCGCCCCAGAGCTGGTCCGCCCCGGCACCGCCGGTCAAGGTGTCGTTGCCCGCACCACCGGCGAGCAGATCATTCCCGCCCAAACCGTCCAGGACATCCGCCTCGTCGGTTCCCAAGAGGGTATCGGCCCCCGCCGTGCCCGCAGGGGCACCTTGTCCGTTGCCCGTGTCGGGAACATCGCCCACGGAAAATGTCAGCGTGAAATCGTCGAGTGTCTGGCCGTTACCGCCATCCTGGGAATAGGCCTTGACGGAAATGGCATAGGTCCCGTTCGGCAGGGCCATCCCGCCGTTGAAATCCCCGCCGCTGTCGCCGAACAGGGCGTAAGGCGCGACACTCTCGATCACCGTCGTGGTGCCGAAACCCAGTTCCACGCTCTCAATGCCGGAACCCGGCTTGGCTTCGGCGTAGATCGTCAGATTGCTGTTGTTGGCCAGGAGATCGGTCGGGATCGTTCCGCCGGGCACGAGCTTTGCCAGGATCTGATCCGTGGACGCATCGGCGATGTAGAGATCCAAGAGCTCACTGCTGGTGCCTCCTGAATTCGGGATATCGCCCGATTGGCCCCCCGATCCGCCTGACGACCCGCCTGACGACCCGCCGCCGCCGTCAGATCCGCCACCGTTATCGGGCGGGGGGCTGGCGGCCGTGCCGTCGACGAGGGGTGATTGGGGCGCGTCCGTATTCTTATAGAAACCATTGTTGCTCAGGGTGATCCGATCCAGGACATACCCGTCCGAACGCCCCGTGATTTCCAAACGGTACTGCGTGTTCGCCTCGAGCTCGACCCGCGCCGGGAAATGCCGATTGTTGGCATCGAAGGTGTCGCCCCATCTCAGGTCCTGGTTCGAGGATCCCAGGAATGTGTAAAGCTTCGTGGGTTGCTGGATGACCTGACCGGTTTCGGCATTGATGATCGCCACATAGGCATCATTGCCCGTATCCGTGCGCTCCCCTTTGCTGGGATCGCCGTCCTCAAACCGGTCACCGTTGTTCATGGTTGACTTGATGCGCGCCGCATGGAGCGCGATCGAGTAGGTCCCGCCTTGATCCGTCTGGAACGTATAGTCCAGGGTCTGGCCGTCGGGCACCCTGTTATAGCTGCTGCGGGCGGCATCCCAGAGCAGGCCTTGTTCACCTTCCACGGTAACGGCTCTCCAATCCCCGACCGGCGTCGCGGACTCCGCTTCAAGCACCAGCCGGCCGTTTTGAACCTGGAAAACCTCCGCTCCCGCCATACCACCGTCTCCAGTCTCTTGGCCCCCCATGGATCCCGGGGGGGGCGTGTTGTTGCCGCCGTCCTGTGTGTCGCCGCCATTCTGCAGATCGTTTTGGGGGTTGGCGTCACCGAACAGGGTGCTGACGGGCGGGGCGTCGGT
>CAZFWG010000041.1:0-36157 GCA_964522525.1 uncultured Alphaproteobacteria bacterium
CCTTCAATGTCAAAGGCGGGCGCTGCGAGGCCTGTCAGGGGGACGGCGTCATCAAGATCGAGATGCACTTCCTGCCCGACATCTACGTCCAGTGCGATGTCTGCAAGGGCGCGCGCTACAATCGGGAAACCCTGGATGTTCGGTTCAAGGACAAATCGATCGCCGATGTGCTCGACATGACGGTGGAGGAAGGCGCCGAGTTCTTCAAGGCGGTGCCGGCCGTGCGCGAAAAACTCGACACCCTGAAACGCGTCGGGCTTGGCTATATCCGCATCGGTCAGCAGGCCACCACCCTGTCCGGCGGGGAGGCCCAACGCGTGAAACTCGCCAAGGAGCTTTCAAAACGCGCCACGGGACGCACCCTCTATATTCTCGACGAGCCCACCACGGGCCTTCATTTCGAGGACATCCGCCGTCTCCTGGAAGTGCTCCATGAGCTTGTGGACACGGGCAACACCATCGTCGTGATCGAGCATAATCTGGAGGTCATCAAGACCGCCGACTGGATCATTGATCTGGGTCCGGAGGGCGGCGACGGCGGCGGCACCATTGTCGCCGAAGGACGCCCGGAAGATGTGGCCCAGGTCAAGGAGTCCTATACGGGGCAATATCTCAAGCCCCTTCTGGAACGGGGCACCCGCGACGCGGTGCGGGCCCGCAAAACGAAAACAGTCAAGAAGGCGGCGGCGAAGACCAAGAAACCGGCGGCCAAGCGCGCCAAGCGACGGGCGGCGTGATCGCCGGCTGGAAGGGCCGGACTATTCCTGTACCTGCTCTTGCGTTTCCTTCTTCTCGCGCACCGGCACGCGGATCGCACAGACATCCGCGTGATCGGGACGGAAGTGGAAGAAGGCTTCCGGACGGTTGCGACGCGCCTCGATGAGTGCCTTGAAGGAGCGACTGTTGGTGTCCATCACCTCCAGGGCGCTGCGCTCGTCTTCCGGAACATCCGCAGCAACTCGGATGGTGAATTTCGCCCGTTTCTTAGGATCGGAAATCATGCCCGGCCCTTCGTCACCGCGCGGCAGCGCCTGAAGCAGGGGCAGCCCCTCTCGCACGGCGCCGAAAACCGTCAGATTGCGGTCCAGATAACGCTGAACGCCCAGGGTGATGTAAAACTCCGTTGACGCCGTATCCCGGCCGTCTTCCCGGCCGAAGGCGAAGGCACCGTAACAATGGGTCAGCCAGATCCGCTGTCCCTCCGGATCATAGCCGGCCGGAAATCCATTGAGGAAACCCGTGCGCATGGCATAGCCGTCAGGCCCTGGTACTGCCGTGAAACGCATGCCGGGTTTCGATGCCTCGTCGAATTCCGCCGCCAGGGTCTTTTCCGCCGTCTCCGGAAGGGTTTTGGCCTTTTCCGGATCACCCGCGTTCACATCGCCCCCTTGGGCGACGAAGCCGTCAACCACGCGGTAAAAGTCCAAGCCGTCATAAAAGCCCGCGCGAACCAGCGCCTTCATCTGGTTGACATGGCCCGGGGCCAGATCGGCAGTCAGTTCGACGACGACACGGCCCCCATCCATATCGATATAAAGCGTGTTTTCCGGATCCAGCGCCCGCCAATGCTCATCGGGCGCCTCAGCGACAATCTGGGACGGTCCAGGCCGGGTGACCTCGGATCTCGTGTCCTGCCCAAAGGCGGCCCCCATGGGGCACAGGAGAGTGAGTGTCATGGCGATGCGGATGATCATGCGTCGCTCCTTGGCGCAAGACGGGGTCGGCAAGGGGTGAGCGCCTGGGCGTTCACGTGCCGGGCCGGAAGTTCAAAGCCTGAAACCGGCCCATGACAGCGTCATAGGCGGCACCCAGCAGACCCACACTGAACATGGTCGAGAATACGGCCACGGCCTGGATGATCAGGGCGGCGCCCAGCACCGGCACCCATTCCCGGTCCGGGCTTGCGGCGGGCGCCTCGCCATCGGCCAAGGAGAGGAGCCAGACCATGGACTCCGCGCCGGCCAGGGAAAAGCCCGCCTTGATTGCGAAAAGCAGGATCGCGAGGATGATGCTGAAAGAGACGAAGCCAAGGATATAGATCATCAGCAGGGGACGCAAATGCCCCCGGGTGATGCGCCAGGCTTCCCGGGGCCGGATCTTGTTCTCGTTCACCGTATGGGGCAGGAACAGGGAATAGCGCAGGATGAAACGGCCCAGATACAGAAAAGCCGCGATCCCGAAGGCGATCAGGATGATGCCGGCAATGCCCAGATAGGGCTGGGGCGCGGCCAGGGAACGGACCTCGTCAACGCCGGAGCCGAAAAGCTGCTGGCCCAGCAACTCAAGGCCCGTGAAGATCAGGGTTCCAACCATCAGTACCAGCAGGGCTGCGATCGCAAAGAAGAAATAATAGACGATTTCCGTACCCACGGTCCGCAGGGGCAGCCAGCCCGACCACAGATAAGGCATCCTGGCATCCCGGTTGAAATAGGCCCGGTAGAGCCCCGTCACCAGAATCAAGCCGGGGATGGCGGCAAGGGCGCCATAGACGAAGCTGTGGATCTGCAACAGGGCGCCGGCTTGAGGAATATCGGAGATCAGATAGCTCGTGACCGCCGGCGCCGTGAAGGTCATGACGAAGGTGATCGCCGACAGCACGAGGAACATGGGCAAGGCGATGAGCGCCAAACGCCCCAAATTGCCGAACGTGAACCCATAGGCGCGGCCCACCACACCCCAAATCGTATAGCCCCGGTCGCTCATGCTCTCGCCCCTCATCGCCCCGCCGGCGGGGTGTCGTCAACGCATCGACTGTTTCTCTGTTCCCTCAGGCTACCCCATGCGTCTGCCATGGGCGAGCCTCAGTTAACGGCCTGTTTTTGAAAGGCCGCTTCTCTCGAGGCCATGTCCGGAAAACGCGGCCACGGGCCGCTCACCGAAGCGTGTCTGCCCCGGGGGCGCGTTGTGACTGGTGCTCGGGCGCCCTTGCACCAATCTCTGCGGGGATTCATCCACCAACCGTCTCCGCCTCCGAAAGACAGTCCCCATGTGGTCTCCCCTCACCTCCTTTGCCCGCGCCCTTACCCTCGGTTTGCTCTTCACGGTGGCCGTGTCGGCAACCGGCCCTGAGGCCTTCGCCAAGAAGCGACCCTCACCCGATCCGGCGCGCAGCGAGATCTCCAAAATCGCGCTCTTTCTGTTCGACGGCCGATCCGACCGGCGCCGCGAGGCCCTGGAAGCCGTCGTGGGCGAGGCCGGCACCAAGGCCATCCCCGCGCTCATTCTGGCGTTGCGCTACGCGACGGAGCCGGAATGGCGGGAGACCCTCGATCAGACCCTCGCAGAACTGGCCGGGACACCGCCCAAGGGCCGCTGGTTCGAGTGGATGCTCTGGCTCCAGGCCCATCCGGAAATCATGCCTTTCGACGGCCATGGGGGGCTGATCGCCGATGTCTTCGCCCAGATCGACCCGAATTTCCGAACCTTTCTCTATGAAGGCGTGGCCCATGAGATCCGTCTGGAGGAGATCACCTGGGGCGGCGTGCTCAAGGACGGCATCCCGGACCTCACCAATCCGAGATTCCTCAAGCCGGGTAAAAAGCCCAATCTGACCGATGGCGAACTCGTCTTCGGGGTCGAGATCAATGGCGATGCCCGTGCCTATCCGTTGCGCATCCTGGATTGGCATGAGCTGTTCAATGATGTCATCGGCGGCGTGCCGGTCTCCCTTGCCTATTGCACCCTGTGCGGCTCCGGCATCCTGTTCGAGGGCAAGGTCGAGGGCCGGGACGACGTGTTCACCTTCGGCACGTCGGGCTTTCTCTACCGCTCCAACAAGCTCATGTATGACAAGGTCACCCACTCCCTGTGGAACCAGTTCACGGGCCGGCCCGTGGTCGGCCCCCTGACCGGGTCGGGGATCAAGCTCAAGGTGCGCCCCGTGACCATCGCCCGCTGGGCCGACTGGCGCGAGGCACATCCCGCCACCAAGGTGCTCTCGCCCCGCACGGGCCACAGCCGGGACTACCGTCCGGGGGCGGCCTATGGAGACTATTTCGCCTCCCCCGATCTGATCTTCCCTCACCGGACGGATGATCGCCGCCTCACCGCCAAGGACTATGTCTTTGTGCTGCGCGGCGCGACCGAAAAGGCCTGGCCGTTGAGCCGTTTCAAAGGCGGCGCCGTGATCAATGACACGGCCGGCGTGCTTGACGTCGTGCTGATCGGCAAGGCGGAAGGGCGGACCGTGCGGGCCTATCGCTCGGACGGCATCCGGTTCGAGAAGGGCCCTTCTTCGCGCCAGGTCATTGACGACGGCATGACCTGGCAGGTGACCGAAGCGGCCCTTGTTTCGGAGGACGGGCGTGAACTGTCCCGCCTGCCCGGCCATGTGGCCTATTGGTTCGCCTTTGCGGGCTTTCTGGAGGGTCAGGGGGAATTGGCGGCGGAATAAGGGCTTGTGACGGGACCTTATCACTGCCGACCCAAGCCGTCAGCAGACGGAGATCAAATCCTTTCCATGGGTATAACTGACTCCGCTCTCGGAACCTTTTCAGTAAGGCTTCCAAACCGCGAGAACGACCGCAACCAGACCGGCCAAGCGCATGAGCCAATAGGCCGGTTCAAGACGTTTGTAGCATGACACGACTTCCTGCGAGGTGGGTCCAGGCCCCTCAGGGAGGGCATTGATCAGTCTGCCCAGTTCCAGGGCGCGCGGGAGAATAACGGCCACCGTGGCCAGTATGGCAAGCATGATGCTCTGCTTGGCGCCGAGCCATAGACTCTCGAACCAGCCCCAACCGAAAACGATTGTCTGTGTGGTGCCTGCCGCAAACACAATGAGGGTGGCGGCAAACACCACGATGTCCGACCGGTAGATAATACGGATCAACGGTGCTGCCGCGACGCTGTCTGGATCGGCGAGGAAAATGCGGCCGAGCCAGAGCTCGAAAAACCCGAAGCCAAGCCAGACGATCACCGCCAACAGATGAATCGTGAGCAGAATTTCCCGCCCATACATGTCGAACACGCTTCTCCCCTCCTGGTTGGTCCCGGTGTTGCAGCCAACGCAGGATGAAACGATACCCCGCGACTCGATCGCGGCCAAGACGGCCAGGTGACTTGTCCGTCTGCCTTTGCAGGCTTTCTGGAGGGTCAGGGGGAATTAGCGGAGCCGTAGGAACACGGCCCCATCGCTCAACTGAGCGCTCGCGCCAATTTACTTTGACAACGATCGATCGTGACCTTTAGATTCAAGGAAATGCTGCTCCAAGTCCATGTTCAGAAAAGCACGCAGCGCTGCTATACTTTCGTCCGGTTGATCCGTAAACATCATATGGCCTGCATTCCCGATCTCTACCATTTGGGCGTTCGAGAAAAGCACGATCTGTCGACTTTGGAACGCAGGACCAAGCAATCCGCTGCATGAACCCGTAATAAATAGAACCTCTTTGTCGTAAGTTTCGATGCCATCGATCAGGTCACCACGCAGGTTGCCGTCCTGGTCCAAGAGGGATTGCCGCATGCTGCGCATGGCCAAGACGCCAAATCGCCACAGCGCAGTGTCGGGAGATGCCATGCGCTTTCCACAATGATGCTCCGGGTTGGCGCGAGGGGCCATGTGGGTGAACAGATAATCGTTCCGTGAATGGCCATCAGCCCCCTCAATGTGAAGCGATTGCAACCAGAAAAAGACACCGGGAATTATCAGGCTAAAGTCAAGAGACGGTCCGTAGGACACTTTGGAAACGGCCTCGAGGGACGCCGTCAACGGAACCGGCTCTGCCAGTACCAACTGATTGACCTTCTCCGGGTAGCGGGCAACGTAAATTGCTGCCAAGCCGCCACCCCAGGAGTGGCCGATCAGTTTCACAGACTCTCCCTGACCGAAGTGATCAATGAAGGCATTCAGATCCGCAACGAAAGTATCAATGTTGAGCTGATCGGCGGCGACGCGCGGTGACAAGCCCGATCCACGCTGGTCATAGAAAACCATATAAAATTCGTCCGACAAGGCGTTTAACGGAAGTAGGGAACGGTAATCCGCGCCCGGACCGCCGTGGACGACGATAACAGCGGGATAAGATGGATTGCCAAAGACCTCCGCATGAAAAAACATACCATTGAGTTCTACACGAGGCAGTGAAGAATCTTCCGCGACGGTTTTTGGAACCAAGTGATCTCCCATCGTCAAGATGTAGAGCGCTATAATCAAAACCGCGCCTATCAACGAGACCGACAGACTTGATTTCACGATTCTGGCCATCGGTGTCTGGTACCTATCCATTCAGAGAAACCTTATCAGATAAGGCGCTCACGAGACGCGCACCATAGACATCAGCATACACAATTTTTGGCGGACGAGGGGGAGTTGGCGGAACAATAAACATGCCTAAAAGGCGTCAATAGGCTCGCAACCAAGCCCGCAAGAGAATTCCGACCATGAGCATCATAAAGGCAATCAAAGCACCATAGGCCCACCACGCCACGCTCATTCGTTTGCCATCCACCAATCTTTGAGACGTACGCGTGATGGGGAGCGCACCCGACTACATCAAAAAAGGCAAAGAAAGTAAAAGAGACCCAGGAGGGCAACCACGCGGGAACCTGTTGCACTAGGAGGATCAGCAGGAATTACACGATTGAAATTATCAGTCTAGAGACGGATAGAAGCACACTTCACCCGATGTGTTGACTTCGTAGAATTCGCCTTGAAACATGAAGTGGGTGAGTTTCTTTTCGGCCATCAAAACCCATGCTCCGGGTAACGGTTCGCAACATGCTTGCCCGGCCCGCCCGTCCATTCTACATAGACGGGCATGAGCGAAAACCCATCTCCCATCCATGTGATCGGCGGCGGCCTGGCCGGCAGCGAAGCGGCCTGGGCCATCGCGCGCGCGGGCGTCCCCGTAGTGCTCCACGAAATGCGGCCCCAGCGGATGACCGACGCGCACCAGACCGAGGGCCTCGCCGAACTCGTCTGTTCCAATTCCTTCCGCTCGGACGATGCCGAAACCAATGCGGTCGGGCTTCTCCATGCGGAGTTGCGGCGGGGCGGCTCCCTCATTTTGAGCGCGGGCGATGCCCATCAGGTGCCCGCGGGCGGCGCGCTGGCCGTGGACCGGGACGGGTTTTCCGAGGCCGTGACGTCCGCCTTGAAGGACCATCCCCTGGTCACCATCGAGCGGGGCGAAGTGGCGGGCCTGCCCCCAGCGGACTGGGACAGCGTGATTGTCGCGACCGGTCCCCTCACCTCGCCTGCCCTGGCCGAGGCCGTCCAGGGCCTGACCGGCGAGGCGGAACTGGCCTTTTTCGATGCCATCGCGCCCATCGTTTACCGGGAAAGTATCGATCTTGATACGGCCTGGTTTCAGTCCCGCTACGACAAGGAAGGCCCCGGCGGCGACAAGGCGGCCTATATCAATTGCCCGCTGTCGGAAGATCAGTATAACGCCTTTATCGACGCGCTGCTGGCGGCCGAGAAAACGGATTTCAAGGAGCGGGAAGCCAACTCGCCCTATTTCGAGGGCTGCCTGCCCATCGAGGTGATGGCGGAACGGGGGCGGGAGACGCTGCGCCATGGCCCCATGAAGCCCGTGGGCCTGACGAATGTCCATAATCCGGAGGTCAAGCCCCATGCGGTCGTGCAGCTGCGCCAGGACAACGCTCTGGGCACGCTCTATAACATTGTCGGTTTTCAGACCAAGCTGAAATATGGGGAGCAGGCCCGCGTGTTCCGCCTGATCCCCGGCCTCGAGAACGCCCAATTCGCACGCCTGGGCGGCTTGCATCGCAACACCTTCCTCAACAGCCCCCGGGTGCTCGACCCGTTGTTGCGGCTCAAGGCCCAGCCCCGTTTGCGCTTCGCGGGTCAGATCACCGGCGTCGAGGGCTATGTGGAAAGTGCCGCCATCGGATTGTTGGCCGGCCGCTTCGCCGCCGCCGAACGGCTGGGCCACACACCGACACCGCCCCCGGCCACAACGGCCCTGGGCGCCCTGCTCGCCCATATCACCGGGGGCGCCGACGCCAAGTCCTTCCAGCCGATGAATGTCAATTTCGGTCTGTTCCCGGAGATTGCGACGCCCAAGGCCCCGGACGGCAAGCGCTATCGGGGCAAGGAGAAAGGCATCGCCCGCAAACGGGCCCTCTCGGCGCGCGCCTTGAGCGATATCGAGGCGTGGGTCTAGGGTCCTGGATCCTGCTCAGTCCGATTTGGGACGGATCAAACCCGCGATAAGGGTCCCGAACAGGGCCAGCACGATCGCGCCAACGATCTGGTGAACGGTCAGAAAGACCTTGAACGGATTAACGGCATATTCAACCCAGGCCCCGCTGGTTTCGGGCATCTCGGTACGCTCGGAGCTGCTGCTGATCCAGCGGGCCAAAGGCCCCCAGCTGAACCAATGCATCGGAAATGAGCAATGGGCCGCCCGGCCGGGGATCCAATAGTCTTCCTGGTTCAGGTCGACAAGGGGAATGAACGTGTCGAGGGCGTAGAGGAACGAGTGAAACCGTGGATATTCTTCGGCCGCTGAACTGTCCGTGCGTTTGTACTCCTTCTTTGCGCTCCCGTCCGACTGGATCGTCTGCTCCGTGAGCTGTACATAGACTTCTTCCTGGCTCGGCACCATGCAGCGGTCAAGATAGCCGATCTTAGGTGCGTTCTCCCGTCCCGGATCAACGGTCCGATAGGCATAGTCGAAGGTCAGCCAACCAATGATCGTGAACACCACGAAAGCAATCAGGAGGCGGGCTGGCTGATAGCCATAGCGAAGCAAGAAGCCAACGGTCCAGTCATACAGCAACTGCAAGATCCACGACATGCGCAGACCGAGCAGCACATCGGAGAAAATGGCTCGGACAAAAAGTCGTTGCCGGTGGATATCCACGATCTCGGCGGATGCCGTCGCGCCAACGGCCGCGAGTGCGTTTACCGCCTGGGTGTAGGGCTGCATTGCAAAATGCTCAATACGCGCCCTGTTGTCCTTTTCCTGGCGGTCCAACCAGACAAGACGGGCAAGCCCCCTGGCTCCGGGCACCCGTGCGAGCGCGCGCCCGAGTTTGGGGCGCTCATTCCAACTGAGGCCCCCATATTTTCTATGAACCCTCAGATGCTCCGCATAGTCTACATTGGTGTCATCCATGCCATCTGCAGCATTGATCGGGGTGTTGTCCTCCATGCGCTCATAGACAAAGCCCCTGATTTCCAGGAGGCCCGCCATCGGCCAATCATCCCGGTGATCGATGATCCGTCGCGCATGGGCATTGGACAGGTCCAACCGGACTTTTTGCTCCCCATAAAGATCACCATAGCGCGGAATTCGATCGGGCTCCTCGCCATATTTGTTGCGTCCCCAGTAGATCGTCCCGGAGACGCTGAGCCGGACCGCCGACAGCACGGGATAATCGTCAATGGGCCCGGCATCCGGATTTGCCGGCTCCGGCGGTTTCGCTTCACCGTCTGATCCGGACGCCCCGTGAACCAGACTGGCCTCATGCGGCGGATGAATATTCTTGAGCCAGAACTCCAGATCGTTGCCGATCTGCACACCATTCAAGTCCACATTGCCGTAAAAACGGACTTCATTCTCAAAGATGAGATGGCGCCCGATCCGGGCGTCGGACAATTCGATGGCGTCGGCCGTTCCCTTGCGATTGTGAAGCGTAACGGTCTCCGGGTGGATGGCGAAGAGGGCCCGGCGCTCGTCCTGTTCACGCCCCATACAGCGGAACGAACTGGCAATTTCCGCGAGGGTGAAATCAACGCATCCCCAGCACAGGACCGTTTGCATGAAATCAACACTGATCCCGACACGGATGCTTTGACAAAAAAGGGCCTTGGGCGCGCTGAAGTTCCGCCGCCCGCCCCGGTAAATGTATCGCGCCCGAACTTCGTGGTTGCCCTGGGTGATGAAACGCTGCCCCACCGAGGCGCGGACCAGGCTGACTTCCCCGAGAGACCTGAAATACCGTCCGAACTGGATATTGCCGCCGACGGTCAGATTGTCCCCGACGATGGCCCTGCCGTAAAATGCACCGGCCCAATCCACCATGCGTTGATCGTCGCTGCGTGCCTTGAAATGGTGGTGAGAGGCATAAATCTCGAAATGTTCAAGAAGCAAATCTTCCGTAATATTACTGTTTTCGAGGGACATCGCCCCGATGATCCGTGTCCGGAAATCTCGCCCCTGATTGTCGGGTTGCTGTTCCTGTTGCTCCATGTCGCCCAGATCCAGGGTGACGGTCGGGCGATAGGAGAAGAGTGTCTTTTTGACAAGCGTGCTGTTCAGATTGAGGGCCAGGGCGCTGAAAGGCTCATCCTCATTCTCGGACCCGGCTTCAGAGGAGCCGCCCGCGGAGAATGCCCTTTCCGATTCTGAAAGCGGCATTTCAATAAAGGCCGATTGGATCCTCAGGAAGCCTTGAACGCTCGCCGCATTCACGACGACGCGGCCAAGGGCGATGAAGGAATAATCCGGACATTGGGGAGGCGCCCGATGGAATATCAGATCCAGAGCATCCTGCATGCCCTCATAGGTTTTCCCCGTCTCCTGATCATTCTTGCCAATGACCATCAAGAGATCGGTGATCGCGTCGCCGTCATGGGATGTGAGGATTTCAGCAAAGTGATCCCGGTGCGCCTGATTGGCGATACCGTCAAGCTCGAAGGTGACGCATGGTTCGACGAAACTGCTCCTGCCCTGGCGAATCCTGGTGATCGCGCTGCCAAAGCGCAGGGTACTGCCGATCTCGCTGCTGCTGAGGCGCAAGGCCACCGTTGCCGAACGGGGATCAACGGCAACAACACTCGACCAGATCTGCACCTCGTCCCCGACGCGCACCGTGCTCAGATTGACCGTGCCCAGAAAGAGACATCCACCGGAGATGCTGATGCTCCGTTGAACGCGCGCGCCGGAGGCATCAATGGAATCCCCTCCTCTGTGCGCCTTTTCAAATGGCTGATGGCCGCCGGCGATCAGGGCCTTTTCGGCATGGCACATGTCCATGGACAACATGACCACGTCGTCGACATAGAAAGAGCCTTCGATCTTGGCATTCTGGAGAATGACTCCGCCGCGAAAGAAGCTGGAACGCGGCGCTTCACCATTGCTGTTGCTCCTCTCCTGCCCTCGAATTTCGAGATCCGCGCCGACAAAGATGCGTTCCGCATTGATCGCCGGTTCACTGCAGGACAGGAAGCGGCCGCCGATGATGCGCAGGCCACCCGCGATATGCGCATCCTCCAGATAGACGGGGCCGTGCGCAAAGACGCCCTCGACCTCGAGATCGCTGCCGACGGAAAGGAAATTGGCCTCAATCGCTGCGTTGAGGCGCCGCGTGGGGGGGCGGCCGTCCTTACGGTGATCAAGGTAGCTGAACACGGCCCGGCGCATGCGCAAACGCCGGCGGATGACCATGTTGGCAAGATCAAAGGAGCCTCGGGAAACAAGAAGATCCGCGCGCAGCTCCCCCTCGACGACGGCCCCCGTGGCCCGGAAGGAAAAACGGGAGGCGTATTCAAGCGCGTCGAAGATCACCTCCCGGAGGATCAAGTCGCCCTTGACATGGGCCTTGCGCATCCGGAAGGCACCACGGAAATGGCTGACCTCGCGTCTTGCCTCCGCCGGATCTTCAAACAGCTCATCATTGGCATATCGGTCACCGAGCAGAAGATCGCCTTCGACCTGGGCCCGATCGAGCCGGACGGAGCGGCTCGCATAACCCGAGACCCAGGTGCCCGTCAGGTCCAGAACGCCGCCGAAATGGCTACCAATGAGATCAATATCGCCAATGACGATACTGTTCTTCATCTCGAAGGTGCCCTGACAGGAAAGCCCCCCGGATCGAATCGTCCGGGGCTGGAGCATTCGGCCCTCTCGGGCCGCCTGTCTGACCATGGCACGGTCTATGACAATGGTCTCGAGACGCTTCACGTCCCCCGATCGGGCGGCCTCGAGCGCGGCTGTGCGCCCCCGGGCGAAGCCCAGGAACACGGCATTGTTCATGCGCACCCTCTTGCCTACCTCCGCCCCCGACAAGAAGACCGACCCGAACAGGATGGACTTGTCGAGCTCGAGCGCGGCGCCGACTTTTGCAATCGGCATATAGAGCGCGCAATAGTCCTTCGGGTAGCCCAGGTGGTCCCGGCCCCGCTCGCCCTCGCTCCAGGGCTCATGGCTGTGGGTGCCCAAAGGATCCGTGCGGAATATCGCCTGGCGTGCCAGCACGCTGGCCTCGATTTGAGCCCGTTCCAGATCGACAACGCCCAGCACGCAGGAGCGATCAAGACGCACGTCCCCGTTCACCACCGCATAGGGCAGAATGAAATTCCGGATGCGGCAGGCGGTGAATTCCAGGGTCGCGGAGCGCACCCTGCCCGCCACCACATCCTCCTTGAAAAAGCACTCCTGAAAGCGCAGCGGAAACCGGAATTCGAGATTGTAAAGCTCAAGGGTGCCCTTGATTACGGCGTAGCGGATGAGCAGCCCATGGGGATTGGGGCGTTGTCCTTCCGTTGGCGGCGCGTCGGCATCGGCGTGGGCTGCGAATTTCTCCGCCGCCTCAAGGATCAGGCTGCGCAGATCCTTCGCATCAATGGATACCGGTTCCAGATCCGGGCGATCCTTACAGCGGAAGTCTTCAGCCGAGGCCGCACAGGGATCGACCCGCGCCGGTCTGCCATAGGGCTTGCCCTCGGCGTCGCGATAGAAATCGCTGCGCGCTCCCAAATATAGATTGCGTCTCAGTTCTTGGAGAACAGTCGGTTCCGTCATGGCCATCCCCCCGACGAGCCAAACAGGACGAGACCCCTTTGGTGTAGACGCGTCCCGTTACCCCAGATGCGCTATCTAGCCCCAACTTTGGTGCTTTCGTCCAGCACTTAGGCGCGCATAGGTGGCTGAGCCCACGGGGGAAGTTCAGAGATCAGGAGCAAAGCCGATATCGTCTACGACAATCGCTCCGGCGTCGCTCCGGTCGAAGGTGAAACGGACCTCCCGCAGCGACGTCACGTCGAGCCTGATGTTCTCCTCAAGGAACGAGGACAGGGGCAGAGAGAACCGGCGCAGGACGATCTCGGACGGATCATCATCGGCAAATCTCTGGACACGGACCACATTGGTCTTGAACTGGGGATAGAGGGGCGCGTCCGCCGACAAGGGCAGGCTCGCGGTCTCGCCCGCCGCGTCCTGGAGGGTCACGGTCCAGTCCAGGGGTTGGGCCGTGTCCTTGTCGTCCTCCGCGCCGTCTTCTTCCTCGGCCGCGTCCTCCTCCCAATCCTCAGGCTTGGTCCCGGTATCGGCCTGGGCGGCGGCAAAGCGCAACACGGAACGCCCGTCAACCGGCGTCAGCGTATCGCCCAACTGGATCCGATAGACGGCGGGCTGATCATTGACCTCCCCGTCCCAGGCGATGAGCGCGCCATGGGTATCAAGGGAGTTCCATTTGAGATCGAGTTTCGCTTCACGCCATTTGGTGAGGTTTTCCCCCAGGATCCGCCCCCGGGCCAGGGCCGTGGTCGTCGGATCCAGATCTTCCTCGAAATCCGCGATGATCACGTCGGACGTAGACTGAAAATTATTGATGTAGAACTGGTCGGGCAGCCATGCCGCGCCCCGACGCGCATCGGCAAAGAGCGGAAGATAGCGCAGATCGCCCTGAAGGGTCGCGTCGAGAAAGGCCGTGAAATAGACTTTCGCGATCTGACGTTGTGCCTCGCCATCCATGATCGCGCTCTTGTCGAGGAAGAAGTGAAACGGCGCGGGCAGATCGGTCCGCCCCCATCCCGTATTGAACTGACCGTGATTGGCGCCCGCCACATAAAGGCTGGCCTTGTAGCGGCGCTCCTCACCGGAGAACCGGAGGCGGGAATACTGGGAAGATCCCATGAAGGAGCGGACATCCCCGTCCATGCCCCCGTGGACCGTGAAATAATTGACATCCGTAAGCGGACGCTTTTCATCACGCGGCTTGTATTGTCCGTCTACGGGCGCGATGGCGATCACGGCGCCGATATCGAAGCCATAGTCGAAGGTCAGCGTCGCATCGTCGGGATAGGCGCCGAGCCGATTGAACAGGGCCGCGGTCGCCACGGCTTCGCCGCCCCGTGAATGGCCGATGAGGCCGATACGGCCCATATCGACGCGGCCGAAAAACGGGTGGCCTTGCGTTTCATTCCAGCCCGACCATTGACGCAGATGCTCGAGCAGGAGCCATCCCCGGGCGTCGTTTTCTTCCCGCAGTCCCCGCGTCCGTGGATTGATGCGGTCGGACAGGGACGAATTCAGGAAGTTCTGGTCGACGGAGACCAGGATATAGCCCCGGCTCGCCAAATGGTTCCCGAGATAGGCATATCCCTCGTCGGAAAAATCCTCCATGGAGTGATTGCCATGGACGATCAGCACAAGGGGGAACGGGCCGCCGCCTTCGGGCGCCCAGACCCGCCCCTGGACCGGAAGGGCCGAGGGCTCAAATCCCCAAAAGCGTTTGCGTGACCAGGCGACCAGGTCCTTGAAACCGTCGATCAGTTTCGATCCGTCAACGGATTGGGAGCTCCAATCGGCCGCGTCGCCAAAGGACGGCCGATGGCGGTCCTCGCCACTGCCATAGGCGAATGTCTGGACGTCGAAAGCGCCGGCAATGCCGGGATTGGGGGCGTCGACCGTGGCGCCCGTGAAGGCATAGTCGCTCATCCAGGGGTTGGGCTCCTCGTTCAGGGCCAGAAAGGCATAGACGAGCCCGCCGAGGCCGGCGGCCCCCAGCACCATGAAAAGCGCGGGCACAAGGCGACCGACCGCGGATCGCTCGGGCGCCGTCAGGCCGCCCAGTCCGCCCATGAAGAGGGTCACGAGGACAATCACCAGCCCACTGAGGATGAGACCGTTGGGAATGCCCAAAATAGCGGGTCCCAGGAAGAACAGGATCGGCGCACAGACGGCGAGCGCCATCTTGTAGACCCAGGGCATCGCGCCGAGCAGCGCATGGCCGAGGGCGGCGCCAAATCCGATCAGAAGCAGAAAGCCCAGAAACGCGCCGAAGGCGAGTGCCTTCTCCTGGGTGTAGTCGGGTAGGACCATGCCCACGACAAAGGACCCGGCGGCTATCACGGTGATGATCGCCAAGCCGAAAACCGCGCTGCGCCATGCCCGCCGTGACGGCGTCATGGCCTTTTTCGTGGCATCGAAGACTCCCATGGCCCCTCAGTCCCTCAAACCGTATGTACCCTCAATCCGGCACGGACCCCACAGACTCGCCGGATTGCCCCGATCCCCTCGTGGAGCGGCCGAGACTCGGGCGCATGAAAGCGCCGCAAGGGGGATGTGAATGTGTCGGCCGGACCAGGAGACCTTAGCCACGGCCGGGCGCCGCGCCAACCGCCGCAAAGCCGCGCTTTTCCGGACGCCCCGAGGAGGACCATTGTCATCGGGCAAAAACCCTGTATAGTGCGGCGCAACAGAAAACGTGCGTAGGAAGCGATCACGTCGTTAGCGGTTTCTGTTCTGAGCAGCCATCTAGAGCGTACGGTCCCCCGGACCGCGCAACGCCTCTAAGACGAGACCTAGACCGTTGCTCCTTTTCGTGTCGCAGGATCTGGATCCTTGGGCACAGCAACCCGGACGCTGGTCTACGCAAGCTCCCTTACTCATAATGCCGTCGCTTGCCACGGGCAGGATGTCCGGCGCGGCGCCATGGAAAGTTCTCATTTGAATTCTTTCAACGATCTCGGCTTGGCCGAGTCCGTTCTTCGGGCCGTTGCGGCCGAAGGCTTCGAAACCCCGACGCCCATCCAGGCGGAAGTCATTCCCACCATGCTGAGAGGACGCGACGTGGTCGGTATCGCCCAGACGGGCACCGGCAAGACCGCCTCCTTTGTTCTCCCTCTTCTTCACACCATTGCGGAAGGCGGGAAGCCACCGGCGCCGAAGAGCTGCCGCGCTTTGATCCTCGCACCGACCCGTGAGCTTGTGAGTCAGATCGCGGAGAATGTCCGCCTGCTGGGCAAAACCGTGCGGCCGAAAACCGCCATTGTGGTCGGCGGCGCAAAGCCCGGGCCCCAGATCAAGGCCATGGCCCGCGGCGTGGATATCCTGGTGGCGACGCCGGGGCGCCTGCTCGATCATCTGTCGACGGGCGCGATCCGCCTCGATCAAACGCACACTGTCGTCCTGGACGAGGCCGACCAGATGCTTGATCTGGGCTTCCTGCCGGCCATTCGGCGCATCATGGCGCAAGTGCCGGCGGCGCGTCAGACCCTTCTTCTGTCGGCGACCATGCCCAAACAGATCCGGGCCCTGGCGCAGGACTTCCTCAAGAACCCGGCCGAAATCTCGGTGGCGCCCGCCTCCCGCCCCATTGAGCGTATCGACCAGAAGGTGCTCCATGTCGAGGGGCCGGCCAAGCGGGCCGTGTTGACCGATCTGTTACAGGGACAAAGCATCGATCGTGCTATCGTCTTTACACGGACGAAGCGCGGCGCCGACCGTGTATGCCGGCACCTACAGAATGCGGGCCTGTCGGTGGAAGCCCTTCACGGTGACAAGAGCCAGGGCCAGCGGGTGCGGATCCTCAAGGCTTTTCGCGGCGGTACCCTGACCGTTCTGGTGGCAACGGATATCGCGGCCCGGGGCATTGACGTCGACGGCGTCTCCCATGTCATCAATTTCGAACTGCCCAACGTACCTGAAGCCTATGTTCACCGCATCGGCCGGACGGCCCGGGCCGGCAAGAGCGGCTCCGCCGTCTCCTTGTGCGCGCCCGATGAGCGGCCTTTGCTTCGGGATATCGAAAAGCTGATCGGCCGGCGCTTCGACGGCACGCCAGCTGACCTAAGCGATACCGAGGCCAGACCCTCCAACGGGCGTGGGGCAAGACCCGGAGGTGCCTCGAGACAAGGCGGCAAACCCCGGCCGAACACGCCCGCCAAGGCCCGCCGGGGCAAGCCCGCCGGAGCGAAACGCCGCCACCCGGAAGAATCCCGCTCCGCCAAGCCCTCCGCCGGAAAGGCCGGCGCAAGGCCGTCGAACGGCGATCGCAACACCCGGCGGGCGAGAAAAACAACGGCCGCGGAGGACCGGGAGGGTCTCAGCCGTATGCTTGGGGCGTGACGGTTCAGGTCTCTCCCGCTCCACGCCAAGGGCCCCCAAAAGAACCCGTTTGGGGGCCACGCCAGGCTTGATGGCACTGGTCGGCGCTTGCGCATGATCCGATCAATTCGGACCGTGCCCTGCCCTTTACGCAATGGGTGCTGATCATCCCTCGCCGGTGTGTCAGGCGGTGACTTCCCGCGTGAACATGGCGATACTGGCGGCCGTCTGCCGGCTGATCTCCGGACAGGCCGCGGCGAAAATCTCGATCCCGTGGCTGGTGCCCATCACATTTCTGCATTGGGCCGGCACCCCGGCGCGAAGCAGCAGGCGATAGAACTCGATGCCTTCGTCGCGCAAGGGATCACACTCGTTCACGCTGATCATGGTGGGGACGAGACCGGCCACATCTTCCTCGGTCGCGAAGAGGGGCCAGGCCAGGGGATTCTTCGCCTTCAGATGTTCGATGCCATAGGCCATGGCCCCCCGATTGTGATGCACATCGAGCAGGATGCCGTTGTTCTCCACCGAGGACGGCAGATGGGCCTGGGGCCACTCACCGGCGATATAGGGACACAGGGCATAAAGCCCCTTGACGAGCCCAAGATCGCCGTCCCGTTTGAGCTTCATTCCCGTGGCCAGTGTCAGATTTCCACCGCCGCTTTCGCCCGCGACAATCACCGCGCCGGGATCGATCTTCAGGCGCGCCGCGTTTTCCACGACCCATTTGACGCCGGACACGCAATCGTTCAGCCCGGCCGGGAATGGGGCGATCTCGGGCGCGGAGGACGGTTGGAGGGAATTGCGAAAATCGACCATGGCGACGGCCACGCCGGTCTTGGCCATGATCTTGCCCCAGGCGCGATAGAGACCGTCAAAGCAGGAGAAGGTCATCATGCCGCCGCCGTGAATATAGTAGACACACGGAAGAACCTCATCCCCCTTGGGACGGATGAACTGGATCTTGATGGTGTTGCCGTCCGGCGCCGAGATGAATTCGTGGGTCGAGATATCAAGATTGGCCGAGGGCGCGACCATGTCGTTGTCGGCCATGCTGAGGGCGGCACGGGTCGCCGCCATCTGCTCCAAGGCCTCCGGGGTGTTCTCGGCGGCCACAAGCGCCTCGCGCGTGGGATATTCGATGGCTTGATCCGATGGAAAAGCGGCAAGCATGGCCTTGATGCGCGGATCAAGACGTCTGTCGTTCTGGAGGTCCGGCATAGCGCTTTCTCAAGGCCTCCCAGGGGCGATCAATGACGCAAGGCGGTCGTCCGGGGCATGAGCCATCTGCTCAGGGTTCGTAGATCTCCACGGATCCAGCTTCGGTGAACACGGTGAAGAAGCCGGCCCCCGCGCCGCCGCCGATCACATACCAGCGATCATCGATCGTTGCGGAGACGAGGCCATGGCGCGGCGTCGGCAGGGGCGTTGCGCTTGTCCAACGGCCGCCTGCGAGATCCAGCACGTCATGCTCTGCATAGGTCTTGAGCGCTTCCTTGGCCACGCCGCCCGTGACATGGAGCTGGCCCCGGATCAACGCCACCGTATGCCCGGCCCGCGCCCGGGGCATGTCGTTGAGCCTTGTCCAGTCACCCTGCGCAACGTCAAGCATGTCTGCGCGGGCCACGGGGCCCTTGTCCGTCCGCCCCCCGACGATATAAATGCGGCTCTTGCCGTCCGTGACCGCAACGAGATCGCCCCGCGCCGTGGGCAGACGCCAGGGCGAGGTCTCCCAGGACTGGGACGTCTGGTCGAAGATCAAGACGGGCGCGGTGCCGGCGCCCAGGCCGCCAATGACATAGAGCTTGGTGCCCAGCGCCACCATGGTATGGCCGGCACGGGGGCTCGGCAGGTCGGGACCCTGCGTCCAGCGGCTGGTCGCCACATCGAACACCCAGAGTTCGTTCCGGGGCTCCAACGCCTCCTCGCCATAACCGCCCGAGATGTAGATCTTGTTGCCCAGGGTCGCCATGCCGAAGCGCTCAAGCCCCATGGGCAAGGCCGGCAGGGGCCGCCAACTGTCCGAATAGGGGTCGAAAACCTCGAACACGTCGCGAGGACCGAGCACGCTCGCGCCCCCGGCCACATAAATTTCACCGCCATGGACCGCGATGCCCGAATTGGACCGCGCCGTCTCCATCGGGCGGGCGCTACGCCAGCTCTCGGCCAGGGTCGGATCCGACAGGCCCCCCATCAGGGTCACAACCGAAAGGACGAGAAGCCCGATGCCGCGGGACAGGACCGGGGCTGCCTTGCGGGACAGACCAGGGCCGAAAAAAGGACGTTCTACGCTCACGTGAGCCAGCTCCCACTTATTATGCCGCGAACCCCATCGTGGCCTCATGTCATCCGATCAGGACAATACTCGCAAGGCCCAGAAACACGAAAAATCCGGCAACATCCGTAACGGTGGTGACAAAGACCGTGGAGGCAAGGGCCGGATCCGCCCCTGCCCGCTGGAGCGAGAGGGGAATGACAATCCCCGCAAGGCCCGCCAGCGCCAGATTAACCACCATGGCAAGCGCCACCACGCCGCCCAAAGCCGGGCTGTCAAACCAGACATAGGCCACAAGCCCCATGATCAAGGCAAAGGTCAGGCCGTTGAGGGTCCCCACGAGGCTTTCGCGCAGCACGATGCGCAAGGCATTGGTGGGGGTCAGATCCCGCGTCGCCAGGGCCCGGACCGCGACGGTCAGCGTCTGGGTGCCCGCATTGCCCCCCATGGAGGCCACGATGGGCATCAAAATGGCGAGCGCGACCACCTCTTCGATCGATTTGTCGAAGACGCTGATCACGATCGAGGCCAAGACGGCGGTCAACAGATTAACAAACAGCCAGGAGAAGCGCTGACGCATGGTCTCGAGGACCTTGTCCGACAGGCCCTCCTCCCCGCCCACACCGGCGAGCGCGCGCACATCCTCTTCCGTTTCGTCCTGGATTACCTCGATCATGTCATCGACGGTCAGCATGCCCACAAGACGTTCCGCGTCATCCACCACCGGCGCCGAAACCAGGTGATATTGCTGGAACAGGTAGGCGGCCTCTTCCTGTTCCATGGTGGCCTTGATGGTGACGGTTTCCTCGTCGGTGATGTCGCGCAAGGCGATATGGCGCTTCTGGCGCAAAAGGCGGCTCAAGGGCACCGTGCCCACGGGGCGCTGAACCGGGTCCACGACGAAGACCTCGAAAAACTCATAGGGCAGATCGTCCGTTTCCCGGGCGAAATCGATGACCTGGCCCACGGTCCAGAATTCGGGCACCGCGATCACGTCCCGCTGCATGATCCGGCCGGCGGAGTTTTCCGGATATTGCAGACCCAGCTCGACCGCCGCCCGCTCCTTCTCCGGCACGTGGGAGAGGATCTCCTGCTGGCGCTCCTCCTCCATGTCCTCGAGCAGATAGACGGCATCGTCGTTGTCGAGGGCGGTCACCGCCTCGGCCAACACCGTCGGCTCGATGACGTCCAGAACATCATCGCGGACATCCTCGTCGAGTTCGGACAGGACCTCCGGGTCGAGGGCCTCTCCCAGCGCCTCGATCAACGCCTTACGCTCGAAAGGACGCACCAGTTCCAGCAAATCCGCCACATCCGCTACATGGAGGGGCTCCAGGAGCCTGCGCACCAGGGCGTTGTCGCTGGCATCGAGCGCCTCGACCACCGCGCGCACGAATTCCGGCGAGAGGATGAAATCCTCGTCCAGGTGCGGCGCGGGCGCTTCCAAAGCGGGGTCGGGACGTTCAAGGGCGCTCAAGGGGCGGACCTCCGGGCTTTTCATGGTGGGATGTGGCTGGCGCGTGATGGAAATGGCCCGGCGGACGAACACGCGAATCCACCCTCTTTCATGCCCTTAAAAGCGGGTCCTTGGCAAAGGGAATTGGCGCCTCAGGAGCATCCCGGTGCGGGGGCGTCTCCATTTTGTCGGCTCTGCTTTGGCCCGCCCTGCCCGTCACGCCCTTCGAACGTGCCGCATGAGCAGGATCCCGTGGATGATCCCGATGACGGCACCGCCATAGACGGTGATGCTCTCGATCCAGCCTTCAAACTCGTAAAGGGCGTGTCCGGACAACGCGGCGTGGATGCTGGCGTGGAGGACGAGGAACGCGTCCAGCCCAAGCTGACTGCGCCGCTCTATGACCGGATCAGGGTGGCTCACCAACCAGAACAGGACGGCGAACAACGGAACATGGAGCATGATGAAGGCGGCACGCCCCGTTTCGTCATCAAGACCGCTCAGGATCGGCAGGAGGCGCCATTCATGGCGCGCCACCGCGTCGAGTTCGTGGGTCGCCAACAGGGCAAGCCCTGTATAGAAGATCAACCGTATCCAGCTTGCCTTCGCTTGCATATCAATCTCCGACGATCGAATTGCCCTCTATACCGGCTTCTCAGTTTCCTCTGTGTTCGTCTCATTGGCCGTATGGAGCACATTCAGCACGGCAAGCAGTTCCTGGGACAAGGTCTCGACACGATCCTCCGGTAGTACCTCCTCCACAAGGTCATCAATCGTGACAAAGGCGCGCAACAGATTGTCAATGGCCTTGATCCCCTGCCGGGTCGGCTTCAAGACGGCGGCGCGCCGGTCCGTTTCGGATTTTTGTTTGGTGATGTAACCCGCCTTGATCAGGCGTTTCGTCATGGTACCGATCGCACTCTCCTGCTGATCGAGCGTGCGCGCCACATGGCGTTGGGTCGTGCTTTTCTCCTCCACGATGATTCTCAAGGCCGCCGCCTGGGCCGTCGTCAATCCCGCAGAGCCCAGCAGCGCCTCATCCGCCGTTTTCTTCAACTGCCGAGCCACCTGATAAATCAGGAAATAAAGCCGGTGTTTTGCTTCAGACACGGCTCCTCCTTGCCCTCTCGACACCGCTTGCCCAAAATGCTACACATATGTAGCATATTACCGGCACGCCGGTTCATAAATCCGGGATCGTTGTAGTCCAGCCACGATCGTCAAGACAGGGGAAAGGGATGAAAGCCGTCACCTATGACAACTATGGAGGCCCCGACGCGCTCACCCTGACGGAGGTCCCGGCGCCCGCCCTCTCGGATGGCAAGGTGCTGGTCCGTGTCTTGGCCGCTGGCGTGAACCCTTATGACTGGCACTATCTCAGGGGACGGCCGTTTATCCTGAGGCTGACATCCGGCGTGTTTCGGCCCAAGCGCAAGATTCTCGGCGTCGATTTCGCGGGCATCGTCGAGGCGGTCGGCAAGGAGGTGTCTCGGTTTAAACCCGGTGATCCTGTTTTCGGGCTGACGCCAGGGACGTTTGCGGACCATGTGGCCGCCCGTGAAACCCAGATCGCCCTGAAGCCCGACCATCTTTCATTCGCTGAAGCGGCCGGCGCGCCGGCGTCCGCCTACACCGCGCTTCAATGCCTGCGCGACCACGGAAAAATTGAAAAAGGCCATCACGTGTTGGTCAATGGCGCTTCCGGCGGTGTGGGGACTTTTGCCGTTCAGATCGCGCGCTCCTTCGGTGCCAAGGTCACGGGCGTGTGCGGCACGAGAAACAGGACACTGGTCCAAAGTCTCGGGGCGGAGCATGTCATCGACTACACCGAGGAGGATTTCACGGGCGGCCCGACCCGGTATGACCTGGTCCTTGATGTGGTCGGCAATCACAGCATCGCAAAATTCAGGCGGCTGCTGAGGCCCGGCGGCACCTATGTGGCGGCGGCCGGTCCCTGGACCCGGCTTTTGTGGCTCCGGTTGGCCGGCGGCCGGAACAGTGTCTCCATGATTGGTGCTCCTAATCCGGAGGATTTGGAAACGATCCGCGGGTTGATGGACGCAAGCACCATCCGAACGGTTATCGACCGTTCCTATCCCCTCTCCGAAACGCCCGCTGCCATTGCCTATGTGGAAACAGGGCGGGCCCGGGGAAAGGTCATTGTAGCGGTCGCGTCCGATGTCGATGGGACAACCGGGATCCCTCACCCTTGAGCAACGGATCCGTGCATGGGCAGGCCCTGTAAAACAAAATTGACACCCATCAAGCCGTCAGTATGATGACGCCTTGAAACTGCCCCTTCGACATTTGCGAGGTTGAAAGTGACTGATTTGGTAGGATACCGCCTCCCCTCCGGCGGGACCATGTATCTGCGGGTGGCCACCGACCAAAGCGCGGTTCGCAGCCATGGGGTGGATATCGATATCGCCCATGAGACATTCAAAGACAGCATCTCCTCCGTTACGGAAACGGCGGACGTCATTATCGAAAGCCTGAAATCCTCCTCACCCTCCAGCATCGACGTGGAGTTCACGGTCGGCGTATCGGGGAAAATCGGTCTGTTCCTGGGCTCCACGGAAGTGGAAGGCGCCTTCAAGGTCCGACTGGCGTGGGACAAGGACGACTGAGACCCTGCGCGTTGTTGAGATCTGATCTCCCCACGGGGCACGCGAACCGGCGACAATGCACTGGGTTTGTTGTCGCCGAGCGCATGATGATCCGCCAACAGTCTTCTCAGTGATGGCCGCCCGTTCCGGTCCCTTGGCCGGAAGGTCCCGCGGTACACCGCCGCTTGAAAGCTAGAGCCCGCGCACCATCAGCGAAACCGTGGTCGCGCCAGCCTCGCGGTCTTGGGAAATCTCCTGATAGGCGGGGCTGCCGAGGAAGGCCATTGCATCGTCTTTGGACGGAAATTCCATCATGACGAGCTTGTCACCGGACCACTCGCCCTCAAGGACAAGGGGGTTTTCCTCCGCACACAACAGACGTCCGGTGGAGGCAGTAAAGACCTCGCCAAAGCGGGCCTGATAGCGCCTGTAGCGTTCTTCATCCGTGAAGGTCAACTGGGCAATGACATAGACCGCCATCTCTCTTCCTCCTGCTTATGTCTTCCCCGCCCCCAACTGGAAAACGGACGGGGCCCGTCCGTCGACGCATCATCACGTGCCTCAACCCTCGCGGTGGAGGGGCTGAGCGGGCAAGGTTCGTCCGGCCAGGGCTTCCAGCGTTCCGATGATGAGGCTTGCGGGTGCGCTGCCGGTATTGGTCCAAAAGGCCACTGCGCCGCCATGGACTTGGCTGCCCGCACCTTGAGCCAGAGTCCGCGCCGCCTCCCCGGCCCGGTTTTCGGTAACCTCACCCCGCTCCACGAACAAGTGCAGCGGCTCGCCCGCACGGGTCGGCATGGGAAAGACACCGCCGGGCTGAACCGTGACCCGATAGGTCAAGAGTGCGTGTCCCTCGCCGAAACGCCCCTGGAAGTGCTTGGCCAGATCGACATAGCCCAACAATTCCTGCTCGGCGCCCTGGGTTTCGGGCAATACAGCGGCATCGGCGGCGGTCGGCGCAGCGCTGACCGGCCCCGGATTGGTGACATCGTCGGCAACCTGATAAATGTCGAAGGCCACCAGCAGGACATCCTGCGGTCCCTCATTCCTCCACCAATGGGCCAGGTTGTAGCCCTCCTCAAGGGACAAACCGCCGGCGGCGTGGCGCACCGGGTCTTTTCGGTCATTGCGATATTCGTAGATTTCGCCCTGGATGGTGTAGATCGTCGCCGGACGATTGGAATGTTCGTGCACCGGCACGATGGAACCCGAAGGAATGGTCCAATAGCGTGTACGGAGGTTCCGGCCGGCCAGGGGCGCAACCCCCTCCTCGTTCAGGTTCGTCTCACCCAAGACCTGAAAATCGATGAACAGGTCAACCGCCGGCCCGGTCAGACCATTGATCGTCTTGGTGGAGAAAAAAACATAGTAGACAGCCCCGCCAATGGCGAGGGCCAGAACCGCGACCAAACCCAAAAAAAGCCGACCCATGGCTGCTCCCCTTTTGCGGAACGCAACGTCATCCAAGTGATGGACCTGTCTCTATCCGCGTCGCCCTGCCATGACAATGGGCTTGCGCTTCATCAAAATCCGGTGAGCAGGCGCCGTCCCAACCGAAAGACCACGCCAAGCGGTTTTCAGAGGGCAAACAGGGTGCGACGCGGACGTCACAATCGCGTCGGTGGCCGCACTCGCACTATTCCCCGTCGGATTGTTCCCCAAACCCCAGGGCATGGTGCATGACGTGAAAGATATAGTTCTGCTCCACGGTGCCGCTGAACAGATGGGCCCGGGGGCCCCGCGCATAGATCGCCACATCCTGGCCGCCATGGGTTTCGGACCCGAGCGGCACGAGCGACGGCTGACGGAAGTCCAGCGCCGTAACATCCGTGTCCGTCAGATCACGGCGGGTTGTGGGCGCGCCCTTTTCCGCCCCTTTGGCCGGCGCAAAGGGGGAGGACGGACCATTGCCGTAAGCGAGCACCGTATAGGGCTTGCCGTCGGCGGCCTTGGCCGGCTCCTGTGCCGGCGAACCGTCACCGCGATTGAGGGTGCGCAACAGACCCAGGATCGGGTTACCCCGCTGGGCGTAGCCTTGCATGACGAGCTGGTGGCCATGGTCGGCGGTGACGATGATCAGGGTCTCCTGCTCATCGGTCAGGGCAACGGCGCGGGCCACGGCTTCGGCGAAGACGGCCGTGTCTTCCATGGCCCGGGCCGCATTGACCGCGTGGTGGGCATGGTCGATCCGCCCGGCCTCGACCATCAGGAAGTAGCCGTTCTCGTTCCCGGACAAGGACGTGATCGCCGCTTGCGTCATATCCGCGAGGGAGGGCTCCCCGGCGGGGTCCCTCGTCCGGTCGGCCTCATATTGCAGGTGGCTCGGCTCGAAAAGTCCGAGGACCTTCCTTGTATTGGCGAAATCGACCGCCTCGAAGCCGGCCGTGTTCCAGACATAAGCGCCCTCCGGATGGGCCTCCTTCCATTCCGCCACCAGATCCCGGCCGTCCTTGCGCCGCCCGGTCTTGTCGTCATATTCCGGATCGGTCATGGCCCGGGGCAGGAAATTGCCCCGGCCCCCGCCGAGAACCACGTCGATGCCGTCCCCCGGCTGATAGTCGATCAGCTGGGCCGCAATATCCGGACACGGCGTATCCTCGGGCACAAGGGAATCATCTTCCCAATTGCGATTGGAGCTGTGGGCATAGAGCACCGCGGGCGTCGCGTGGGTCACGCGGGTGGAGGTCACGAACCCCGTGGCCATGCCCGCCTCCTCGGCCAGATCGGCGATGGAGACGAGTTCATTCGCCTGGGCCGCTGCACAATCATTGTAGGCAACCGTTTCGGATACGGAGATCACGCCCAGCCGGGTCTTGACGCCGGTCACCATGGCCGTGGCCGTGCCGGCGCTGTCCGGCGTCTGGGCATTGGTGGTGTAGGTCTTGGAAAAGGCGGTATACGGAAAACGATCGAAGGACAGCTCGAACTCCTCGCCCAAGGCTCCCTGCTTCTGCCCGACATAGATGCGGGCCGCCGTCACCGTGGTCATGTCCATGCCGTCGCCCACGAACAAAATGACATTGCGGGCGCGTCTTTCGATCGGCTTTTGCGCCAATCGGGCGGCCAGGGCCTCCTGGCCACTCGAAAACCAGGCATTGTCTTGCTGGGCAATCGGGTTCGTAGGGCGGCTTTCCTGGGCCAGGGCAACGGCCGGCCCCGAAACGGCCATCAGAGCGCCCAACGCCGTGGCTATTGTCTCACGCACCATGGTCTAAACCCCTCTCCCATTGTTCCTTCACCGAACCAGATGGTATGCCCTACGGCAAACGAGCGGCCTTTGTTGTGACCCGCGTGGGGTCCCGGTTCAAGCTCGGATCTGGGGGGGAGCGACCTGGCGCGGCCGTCACGAACGCGCTGTCGAGGTCGTGATTATCGAGAGAGTGAAAAACCATGGAATCTCGACAACGGGAGCCCAAATCCCGTCGTCGACCGCTTTTTTTGTTTTGTTCAGATGAGTGGTGATGCCCCTATGAGCGACGCGTGTTTTGAGTGTGAAATTACAACTGACTGCGAAGCCACCCGCTCGGCCTATGCCGAATACGCGTTGGAGTTTCTGTCCTACGGTCCCAATCTGCCGCGCATCATCGAGGCCGCCGACAATGATCCGGAATGCGCGGCCGTCCAGGCCCATGCGGCCGCCGTGTATCTGGCTTCGGAAGGCGCCGGCGGATTCGAGCGCGCCGGCACCTATATCGCCCGCGCCCAGGCCCTCGAGGATCAGGCCTCGCCCCGGGAGCGGACCTTCATCCGAGCGGTGAGCGCCTGGCAGCGCCGGGACTATCGATTGGCGGAAACCATCATCGCGGACCTGGCGGCGACCTGGCCGGAAGACGCGGTGGCGCTCAAATGGGGCCAGTACCATTGTTTCAATCTCGGCAATCAGAGCGGTCTTTACGATCTCTCCGTACGCCTCGCCGATGTCTATCCGGATCAGCCGTTCGTCCATGGCATGGAGGCTTTCGGGCTCGAACAGACCTATCGGCTGGAAGAAGCCGAGGATGCCGGCCGGCGGGCGGTCGAGATTGAAAAGGCCGACCCCTGGGCCCATCACGCGGTGGCCCATGTCATGGAGATGCAAGGACGGGTCGAGGAAGGGCTGGACTGGATGTTGAGCCTGTCCCCGACCTGGGATGATCGGGGCCGCTTCATCCAGCTCCATAATTGGTGGCATGTGGCCCTTTATCACATGGATCTGGAAGACCCCGCTTCGGCCCTGCGCGTCTTCGACGAGCGCCTGTGGAATGTCCATCCGGGTTTCAGCCAGGAAATTGTCGGCGCCGTCTCCGCCCTGTGGCGGCTGGAGCTGCGCGGCGTCGATGTGGGGGACCGGTGGCAGCCGGTGGTCGATCTGGTGCGTGAACGCCCCTATGAGCATCTGCAGCCGTTTCTCGATCTCCACTATGTCTATGCCCTGGCCCGCGGGGGCAGCGGCGCGGAAGTCACGGCGTTCCTCCAGTCCATGGCGGCCGATGCGGACACCCGGCCCCATGAGACCTGCCAGCACGTGTGGCGCAGCGTCACGCTTGGCATCGCTCGGGGGATTGCCGCGCATGGGCAAGGCCGTTTCGGTGCCGCCGCCGACCATATGGGTCGCGTCATTCGCCACACGCGTCTGATCGGCGGCAGCCACGCCCAGCGGGACGTTTTCATCCAGACCTATATTGACGCGCTGTTGAAATCCGGCGCCCACGGGACGGCCCGGCCCTTGATCGAGGAACGGGTCCGCGCCCGCCCAGGGGTGGAGATCACCCGTCGCCTGCTGCGGGCCGTCGCGTGACGGCCGCAGACCGGTCAATTCCGGTCAATATTGCGAGTGCGGATTAAAGGGCATGTCCGTGATGCCATAGTCGATGCCCATCTTGTGAAGTTCGGCCGTGACCTGGGCGCGGTGATGGGTGGCGTGGTTGAACATCTGCATAAAGAAGAACTGACGCGGGAGGCTGCGCTCTCCCTCCAGCCGCTCGCTGGCGAAGACGAGTGTCTCGTCGAACCATGGCTCGGACGCCTCCCGCACAAAGGCTAGCAGATTGTCGTCGAACAGCCCTCTGGCCTCCATCAAGGCCTCGTCATCGGCATAGACCAGCCGGTTTGGGTCAAAGGCGCGGCTGCGGCTCCCCGTGGTTGCATATTCAAACAGCGCCTCATCCACAAGCAGAATATGGTCGACCGTCTGGTGGATTGAGCGGAAATACATGCCCCGGTCCCGCCGGCGCTCCTCGACGGGCAAGGCCATGTAGTGCCCGCGCAATCCGTCATTCTGCCATTTGTTGTAAAGCGCCATTTCCAGCGCCCACTGCTTGGCGTTCATGGTGATCCATCCTTTGATTGATCGGGGCCAAAGCTGCCGGGTTCCCATGGGATGTGCTTAGCGCGGCTTCCATTATAAAGTACCTGTCGAGGACTTTGGATTACGGACGATAGAGGGAATCGGGACCATGTTTGGGGATCTGCGCCTGCCCATGACGGGCCTTATTCTGATGGCTGCGGCGGCCTGCGAACCGGCGCCGGAGACCTCCAAGCCCCCGGCTTCCGATCAGCCCCCTTCCCATCAGGCGGCGGAACAAAATGCGGCGGACCCGGAAAGCACGTTCGCCGACCTGGCCGCCCGCGCGCCCAAGGGGCGCCTTCCCGATACGGTCCGTCCCCTGGCCTATAGACTGGCCATGACCATCGATCCCCGGGAACCGGATTTTTCCGGTTCCGTCACGATCACGATCAAGATGGAGGCGCCGGCGGACGGTTTCTGGCTCCACGGCAAGAACATCACCGTCGACCAGACCATTATCGAAGCGGCGGACGGCACCCTGGTCAAAGGGTTCTACCGGGAGGTTCTGCCGTCGGGCGTCTCCTGGGTCGGATTCGGTCAGACCCTGCCCGCCGGACAGCACGACGTCACGCTCGTCTATAGCGCCGAATTCGACAAGAACCTGGCGGGCCTGTTCCGGGTCGAGGAACAGGGCGAGGCCTATGCGCTGGCGAAATCCGAATCCATCCAGGCCCGCAAATATCTCCCCGGTTTTGACGAACCGGGCTTCAAGGCCCCGTTCACCGTGAGCCTGCGGGTGCCGGAGGGATATGTCGCGATTGGCAACACGCCGGAACGGGTGCGCGAACCCACGGGCGACGGCATGGAATGGGTCCATTTCGCGCCGACCCGTCCGCTTTCCACCTTTCTTTTGTCCCTGTCCGTCGCGCGCTTCGACGTCGTCGAACGGGACGCCTTGCCGCCCAATGCCATTCGGGATCGGGCCGTGCCCTTGCGGGGTTTCGCGCGCAAGGGCAAAGGGGGCGAGTTGGGTCTGATCCTCGATATCACGAAGGACTTCGTCGAGATCTTCGAGGAAGCCCTCGGGGTTCCGTACCCTTATGCCAAGCTCGACATCGTGGCCGCCCCCCAATGGCCGAGCGGCGCGACGGAACTTGCGGGCGCCATCACCTATCGCGAACAGCTCATCCTCGTGGGCGACACCCCGGCCCCGGGCGCCCGGCGTCGCCTGGTCAGCCTCCATGCCCACGAACTCGCCCATATGTGGTTCGGGGATCTCGTCACCCCTCCGTGGTGGGATGATCTGTGGCTCAAGGAGGGCTTCGCGACCTGGGGGGAACCCCTCGTCCTCACCCAATGGGAACCGGACGGCGGCCACGGCCTTGACGCCATCGTGGACGGCCTCAACGCCATGGGGCGGGACGCCTTGGCCAGCGCCCGGTCCGTCCGCGAACCCATCTTCGTCAATGAAGACATCCGCAATGCCTACACACCCATTCCCTACGGCAAGGGCATGGCCATCATCCGCATGGTGGAGAACTATTTCGGTCCGGACCGTTTCCGCCGGGCGATAGGCGATTACATCCGCACCCATGAAGACGGCACGGCGGACTCGCCCCGCTTCTTCGACACCATCGGCCAGGTGACGGGCGTCCCCGAACTGACGGCCGCCTTCCGCAGTTTCGTGGAACAGCCGGGCGTGCCGCTCCTTGAGACGGATCTCGACTGTGCGGGGGAAGACGGCCCCCATGTCACCCTGAAACAGAGCCGGTACCGGCCCTTGGGCTCGGCCATCGATCCGGCCACCCGATGGACCATTCCGGCCTGTGTGCGTTTCGATGGCACGGACGGACCGGCCCAGACCTGTGCGATCCTGACGGAAGAGGAAACGCGGGTTTCTCTGGAGACGGATCGCTGCCCCACCTGGCTCATGCCCAATGCGCGCGGACTTGGCTACTATCGTTTCGCCCTGAACGCCGATGCCTGGTCGGCCTTGCGCGACACGTTCCAGACGCTCGATACCGGGGAAGCCCTGGTGATCGTGGACAATGCCTTTGCCGGGTTTGAAGGCGGGACAACCGGGGCCCAGACCCTGGGCACTTTGGTCACGGCGGCCGCAGCAACACAAAGCCGGCATGTCGCCGCCGCGCCGCTCAAATATTTTGATCGCTATGCGGAGGCCTTGGGTCGCGGTGAGCAGGCGGCCGCTCTCCGCGCATTTGCCGCAGGCCTCTATGCGCCGCGCCTCGGGGTCTTGAGCGATCCTCAGGGGGAAGATGAGATCCTCCTGAAGACGCGCCTTGAAAGCTTCCTTGCCCTGACCGCCGAGGATCCCGCCTTGCGCGCCACCCTTTCCGACGCCGCGAGCCGGTTCATCGGTTTCGAGGGCACGCCTGATCTGGAAGCTCTGAATTCGGATCAATATGAAACGGCCCTGACCGTTGCGGTTCAGGATCAAGGCGCCGCCTTCGTGGACCGGTTGATCGAAGCCCGGGCGCGCTTCGACGATCCCCGCTTCGATGCGGCGAGCGCCGTGGCCTTGGGCCGCGTCCGGGACCCCGAACTGGCCGCGCAAGTGCGCGACTATGCGCTTTCGGATGTGCCCGGTTCCCGTGAGGCTTATGCCATGATCGGCGCCCTGATGACCGAAGCAGAGACGCGCGAGGACACCTGGACCTGGCTCAAGGCCAATATCGCAAGGGTTGTGGAGCGCATTCCGGCCCAATGGCGCCGCCGGCTGCCGACACTCACGACCAAGTTCTGCGACACAAGCCGTGAAGGCGAAATCCGGGCCTTCTTCACCGAGAATGCCGGGTTGATGCCGGGCTATCAGCGTCAGCTCACCCAGGCCGTGGAAACGCTCAGCCTTTGCGAGGCCCTGAAAACCCGTCTGGAGGCGGAACGCTTCGGCTTGCCCGAATAGACAACTTGCGGCTCATTTTGTGCCGTCGAGCGCATCCTGGGCATCGGCGACGGCGATCGCGGTCATGTTGACGATGCCGCGCACGGTGACGGAGTTCGACAGGATATGAACGGGATGGGCCATGCCGATCAGGATCGGCCCCACACTGAGCCCGTCATTGGCGGCCCAGCACAGATTATAGGCGATGTTGGCGCAGTCGAGATCGGGCATGACCAGGAGATTGGCCGCGCCCGTGAGCGGACTTGAGGAAACGATCTGATCCCGGATTTCCGGCATGATGGCCACATTGGCCCGCATTTCTCCGTCCACCTCGAAATCGACATTCCGCGCGCGCAGGAGAGCCAGGGCCTCGCGCATTTTGGGCGCCGAGCCATGGACCGATGCGCCGAAATTGGAATGGGAGCACAAGGCCACCCGGGGCGTGAGACCGAAGCGCCGAACCTCCTGGGCGGCAAGCTCTGTCGTCGCCGCAATGGCTTCCGCGTCGGGATCAACCTGCACATTCGTGTCGGAGATGAAAAAGAAGCGATCCTTGAGAATGATCAGGCGCATGGCAGCCGGGCTGTTCACGCCGGGCGCGACACAGATGATATCGCACAGATTGTCGAGATGGCTGCGATAACGGTCCGTGGCGCCACATAACAGGGTGTCCGCATCGCCGGCCCGGACCATGGTGGCGGCGAGGACCGTCCCGCGCGTGGCGATGAAATCCCGCGCCATGTCGGGCGTCACGCCCCGCCGTTCCGCCAGGGAGAGATAAAGCTCGCGATAGTCTTTGGCCTTGGGATTGTCCGTCGGGTCGATGAAATCGACATTCTCGCCCAGTTTCAAACGCAGGCCCAACTCGGCGATGCCCGCCTCCATGACCGGCCGCCGACCGATCAGGATGGGGAACGCCAGCTGATCATCAAGGGCGATCTGGGCCGCCCGGAGGACGCGGGGGTCCTCTCCTTCCACAAAGGCCACACGCCGGGGATTGCGCCGCGCGGCCTCAAACACCGGCTCCATGACCTGGCCCGAGCGGTACACGAAAGTCGTCAGCTTACGGCGATAGGCCTCCATGTCCTCGATGGGGCGGCGCGCCACGCCCGTGTCCATGGCGGCCTGGGCCACGGCGGGCGCGACCTCGTGGATCAGGCGGGGATCGAAGGGCTTGGGCAGGATATATTCCCGGCCGAACCGCAAGGTGGCGTCCTTATAGGCCCGGGCCACCACATCGGAAGGCTCGGCCTTGGCGAGCCCCGCAATGGCATGGACACAGGCCCGCTTCATCTCTTCGTTGATGGTCGTCGCGCCCACATCAAGGGCGCCACGGAAGATGAAAGGGAAGCACAGGACGTTATTGACCTGGTTCGGAAAATCCGACCGCCCCGTGGCGATGATGGCATCCGAACGGACCTCCTTCACGACATCGGGGCGAATTTCCGGATCCGGATTGGCCAGCGCCATGATGATCGGGTTTTTGGCCATGCGCTTCACCCATTCGGGCTTCACGATATCGGGCGCGGACAGCCCCAGAAACACATCCGCCTTCTCGAAGGTCTCCTCAAGAGTGCGTTTGTCGGTCTTGCGGGCGAAGGCCGCCTTGTAGGGGTCCATGCCCTCCGCACGCCCCTCATAGACCACACCGTCAACATCGCTGACGAAGATGTTCTCCCGCTTGGCACCGAGGCTCACCAGCACGTTCAGACAGGCGAGCGCCGCCGCGCCCGCACCGGCACAGGTGATCGAGACCTTCTCGATCCTCTTGCCCGCGAGCGCAAGGCCGTTGGTGATGGCGGCCCCCACCACGATGGCCGTGCCATGCTGATCATCGTGGAAGACCGGAATGGACATGCGCTCCTGGCACAGGCGTTCCACTTCGAAACATTCCGGGGCCTTGATATCCTCCAGATTGACCGCGCCGAAAGTCGGTTCCAGTCGGGCGACCAGATCAGCGAGGCGCTCGGCATCCGGCTCGTCCACCTCGATGTCGAAACAGTCAATGTCGGCGAATTTCTTGAACAGAACCGCCTTGCCCTCCATCACGGGCTTCGACGCCAGGGGGCCGATCGAGCCCAGACCCAAAACGGCCGTGCCGTTGGAAATGACCGCCACCAGATTGCCCCGCGCGGTGACCTCCGCGGCCGCGTTGTCATCCTCGGCAATCAGGGTGCAGGCTGCCGCCACACCCGGCGAATAGGCGAGCGCCAAGTCCCTCTGATTCACCATGCGCTTGGTGGGTTCGATCCGGAGCTTCCCCGCAACGGGAAAGCGGTGATACTCAAGCGCCATTTCATCGAGGGCCTTGTCGGTCATGGGGTTTCCTTTCTCGGTCTTGCGCTTGTCTTGGTCTTGGTCAGGCAGTGTCTCGGTCAGGCAGTGGGCCCGGAACACCCGGCAACCGATCGACAGTGACGGTCAGGGGCAGGGCAATATTCTATCCGAAGGACCGGGGCCTTGCCCTGACCACCGGCCGCTTGCTCTTTAGCGAATCAGCGCAAATTGGTATGCGATTTGCCGGATTAAGGCGATCTCCGGGGCGCGGTGATATGCAAGATGGACGGGATTGTCCGGTAAATTTGTCGGGAAGGATGGCATGATGGGGCTCTGGGGCTATGGGATGGTAAGGTCGACGGCCCCTCCCGGCGTGTCATGGCTCTGCCCGATCGGGTTCCCGGATCCTGTTGCCCGGTGTCGGGGCCCTGCCCCCATGGTTGCAATCAATTACCTCCGGGGAGCACGCATATGCCCACTTCATCCTTGACCCCAGCGGAGCAAAGCTTTGTCGAGGCCACCACGCGGGGAGCTGTTTGGGGCGCGGACTATTACCGGGAATGGGTGAGCCAGAGGGCCACCGTGACGCCCCTGGAAAAGCGCGCCGGCGGTGCCGCGCCGAAGCCCGTGCCGGCCATGGATCCGCCCTCGGATCAGGATCGTCCCGTCCTGCGCGCCCATATCGTACGCAGTGTGATTGACGGCACGCTCGGTCCCGATGCCGCAACGGAAAACCGTTTGCCGAAGGGCATTCAGATCGCCAAAGCCCATATCAACGGCGTCTTGGACCTGGAAGCGGTGCATTTCGACCGCTCCCTGGCGATTGTCGACACGCAGTTCGAGCACGGACTGATCCTGCGGGACGCCCAGTTGCGCACCCTCACCCTGGACCGCAGCACGGTGCCTTATGTCGACGCGGCCAGTTGCCGAATTGGCGGCCATTTCCGGGCCCGGCGTTTGGCGGCGGATTTCATCATGCTGCTGGGCGCCGAGGTTGAGGGCCATCTGGTGTTGCAGGGCACGCAGCTCAATCCCGCGCGCAAGGCCTTGAACGAGACCGGGGGAACGGCCCTGCAATGCAACGCTGCCCGCTTTGGCGCGAGCGTCTTTCTGCGCCAGGGATTCGTGGCCTGTGGTATGGTCAGTTTCGTGCGTACCCGGATCGCCGGTCAGTTGGCCTGCGTCGGCGGGCATTTCCACAATCCCAAAGGACTGGCGCTCAACTGCAATGCGGTCGATATCGGGGTCGATGCCTTTCTCGATGACGGCTTCACGGCCAAGGGCGAGGTCAATTTCGCCGCCGCCCGGATCGGCGGTCAGCTTTCCTGTTTCGGGGGCACCTTTGAAAATCCGGACGGGGTCGCCTTCGATCTCGATGGGGCCGATATTGGCGCTGACGCTTTCCTGCGTGATGGCTTCACGGCGCGGGGCATGGTGAATTTTGCCCGCAGCCGCATCGGCGGCAGCCTGCAATTGCGCGCGGACAGCCATATCGAAGGCGATGTGGATCTACGCCAGGCCCGGGCGGCGGTCCTGATGGACGAGCCCGATTGCTGGCCGCCGGCGCCCCACGCGATCAATCTCGACGGCTTTATCTATGACCGGTTCGGGGACGGAGCCCCGGTCTCCTGGCGGGTCCGCCTGCCCTGGCTGCGCCGGGGGCGCCAGGCGGATGGGCGGGCCGTGTTTCGGCCCCAGCCCTGGAACCAGGCGGCCAAGGTCCTGGAGGCCATGGGCCATGACCACGACGCCAATGTGATCCGTCAGAAGCGGGAGAAACATCGCCCTCTCGCCGCTCCCGCCGTGTTGTGGCTGCCCGCGCGGCTCGGCAAACTGCTCTTTGCCCTGACCACGGGTCATGGTTATCGACCGGGCCTGACCGTATTGTGGTCCCTTGCCGTCATCCTCGCGGGTGGCCTTGTCTTCAGCCATGCCCAACAGACGGGTCAGATGGTGCCGTCTGGTCGCGCGGCCCTTGCCGAAAGCAGTGCAGCCGATGGCAGCGGGCAGCTTCCCGGGGCGGACTATGAACCACTGAAACCCTGGGCCTATTCCGTGGACTTGTTCCTGCCCCTGATCGATCTGGGACAGGTCAAATACTGGATGCCGCGGGATCCGCGAGGGAATGAATCGGCCGCCCAGATCCAGGAAGCGGCGGTGGAGATGGATCTCACCTTTGGTGATATTCCGGAAACCCTTTCATCCGCGAGCGGACCGGAAGCGGATCAACCGCTCCCGGCTGGCACCTGGCTTCCCAAGGCCTGGTTCTGGATCCAGAGCATTCTGGGGTGGATCCTGACGCCGCTTGCCATTCTCGGTTTTGCCGGCATCCGCCCCCATCGCAACGAAGA
>CAZFWG010000042.1:0-16541 GCA_964522525.1 uncultured Alphaproteobacteria bacterium
GTCGACGCGCCACCGCTTCCCCGTCACTCCCCAGGGGGCGCCAGTCTTCGCGCCCCCGCCCCGCATGCAAAACGCCCCAGACTACCCTTCTATCTGCCGGCCGCCGCCAGCAGCGTAGGGCGTTGGAGCAAACTCAAAATGGCGTTGCTGACCTGGGGCCCGAGCAAGCCGCCCAGCCGGTCATTGATCCGCAGCCAGGCATGCCCGCCGAGCCAGCCCCGCAGATCCTTGGGGATCTCCGTCTGGTCGATCAGCAGGGGCAGGATCGGCCGGCCGAGATGGAGCGCCGTCAGCACCTCCCGGCGTACCCGCTCGGACCGGAACGCTGATGCTGTGCCCATCAGCACGACCAAGTCCGCCTGACGGATCGCCCGCGCGCCCGCGCTTGCCCAGGCCGGATCCTCATCCCCTTGGGCCGGATTGGGGCAGACGCTCATGCCGAAATTCTGCAGGTCATAGGTGAAAACGTCGGCTTCCCGCATGTTTTCCGGGGCGTGGATCAGGGCCACGTCATGGGCGCGATCTTCCGTGGCCAGGGCCACTTCCGCATCGCGCACACTCAACAGGCCCGCGGCGGCGAAAACGCCGATGGCTGCAAACCAGCCGGCAATCCCCGAGAGAACCGACGCGCCCAGCGCGAGCGACAGCGGGATCCAGCCGGCCGGCCCTTTGGCCATGACCAGTTCCGCCCAGGCCAGCGTGCCCACATTCTCCCCGATAGCGCCGGAACCAGCGATCCCCGCCATGACCAACAGGCTGAAGATGCCGCCCAGAATGACCGCAATGCTGTTCCAGATTTCCGCGCGCTGTTCCATCTTGCGCACCGGCGCCGGCGTGTCGAACGCTTCCCGCGCAATGACGCCCTGACACAGGGCGGCCAGATCCCGCACCGGACCATCAGACCCCGCATCATACCAACGGCTTAGATCAATGCGACTGAAGGTCCGAAACCCGACGGGCAAGGCATGATTGCCGTTCAAATCCCCTTGATCGAGCGTGGCGAGGATCAACTCGTCGCGCGCCAGGGCATTGACGCTGGCCCTCAGGGCCGTTTCGTCCGCGGCCTCGACGGCGGCCTTGGACCACACCACCACCACGGCCTTGCGGGCCATGGTGTCAACATTCAACAGTCCTTCGTCCCCATCCCTTGAAAAATACGCATCAAGTCCGCCCTCACGGAGCGCTTCAGCCAGCGCCTTGCCGGCTTTCGCGTCGCATGCAGCGGCACGGATGATGACCACACCCATTACGACCTCCGAAACGGTTTTCACCGAGACGCAGGGTACCACGGACAATCACGAACCCTTCGTTAAGAAGTGAAGAGGCTTGGGGCCGATTCATGGTCAAATGTGGCCCAAAAGAAACAGTCGCATTAACAATGCGTTATAAAAATCACGATGCGGCCGATCTGTAGGCGGATTCTTCGCCGATACAACCACCGGATAGGGTCATCCGTTCCAGGAGGGCTTGCGTTTTTCCAGGAAAGCGGCGAGCCCTTCGCGCCCCTCGTCACTGGCCCGGCGGTCGGCGATACGCGTCGCCGTTTCCTTGCGCAGACTACCGTCCAGTTCCCGCCACATGACATCCTGAACGAGTTTCTTGGCCGCCCGCACGGCACCCGGCGCGCCCTTGAAGATCTGCGCGACCACGACCTCTTCGGCACGGGCAAGCGCTTCTTCGTCCTCGACGACCGTCTGGACAAGGCCCATGCGCGCGGCATCATCCGCATCAAAACTTTCGCCCGTCATGAACAGGGACTTGGCCCAGCGGGGGCCGACCGCTTCCACCACATACGGAGAAATGGTGGCGGGCGTCAGGCCGAGTTGAACCTCCGAGAACCGAAAGCTCGCGGCCTTGCAGGCAATGGCGATGTCGCAGGCCGCGACCAGACCGAGGCCGCCGCCGACCGCCGCGCCGTTGACCAACGCGATCGTGGGCTGGGGCAACGTGTAAAGACGATGGAGCATCTCGGCCAGGGCACTGGCATCCTCGAAATTGTCCCCATGGGTATAATGGGCGGCCGCCTTCATCCATTCCAGATCGGCGCCCGCCGAAAAGCTCTTGCCCGCCCCCTTGATCAAGACACAGCGCAATCCATCCTGGCCACGCAGTTCACTGAACAGGTCGTTCAGATGGGCGATCACGTCCGAGTTGAACGCATTGTGCTTTTCGGGACGGTTGAGGGTCACGATGCCGACACCGGCGCGGGTGGCATCGAACAGGATGGGGGTCTCGTCACTCATGATTTTCTTTCCTTTACAGCCATATGGGCTATCAGCAGATGTGACGCCCTCAAACATCCGGGGGTTATGTTGGGCACCGTGTCAATGGCATCGGGCGTGACACGGAACAAGCGCCCCTCGGTGATCACCAGATTCTCGTCCGGGACCGCCACCGCCCCGAACATATGAACGGGAATGACGAGACCGCCCTCGAACGCCCGCTCGCGCCGCTCCAGGGGAATGAGCTGGTCTGGTGTGAGGACCATGCCGGTCTCCTCGCCGATCTCCCGGATCGCCGCTTCCTCGGGCCTTTCGCCCTCGATCCCGCCCCCGCCGAAGGTGCCGACCATGCCCGGATTGACGATCCCCGGCACATCGTCCCGGAGCTGCAGGAGCAGATCCCCCGATTGGCCCCAAAGAACGACGCCCGCGTAAAAGGGCGGGACTTCCAGGGGAACGGGCGCGGGAGGTTCGTCAATCGTTGCCATGGGTGATCTCACCTTGAATACCGTGCCCGAAGGCAGCGCTCATGGGGAAGAGAACCCCGACGCGGCGGGAACTGCAAGGGAGAATGGGGAACGGTTCCTTCGATGAGCGGAATACGACCCATCGTCTTTATGCGGAGGAGCGCACGGGGTCGTGTCACGCGCGCGCACGCCCGGCGTCAAGCGGACCGGCGTTCAGCCTTCGAGCGCAGATACGCCTCGGCCTTTTGGGCCGACATGGGCTCCCCCAGAAAGAACCCCTGGCCGGTCTGGCATCCCATCGCCTTCAACGCCTCATATTGCGCTTCCGTCTCGATGCCTTCGGCCACCACCCGCAGCCCGAAATCCCGGGCCAATTCGACAATCGCCCGGACAATGCGTTTGTCTCTGGGCGCGTCCGGCAATTGGGCGACGAAACTGCGGTCGAGCTTGACCACATCGATTGGCCAGGATCGGAAATGCTGAAGCCCCCCATAGCCCGTGCCGAAATCATCGAGGGCGATGTGGGCGCCGCGCCCGCGCAGATCCTCAAGGGACAGATAGACCTGATCGCCCTGCTCCCCCATCACCACGGTTTCGGTCACCTCGATGGTGATCCGCTGCCAGGCGATCCCGACATCGCGCAACATCGCGTCGATTTCCGGGGCAAAGGACGGATCGGACAGGTCGTAGACGGTGGCATTGATCGACAATCTGCCGGCGAACAAACCGGCACGGCCCCAACGGGCGAAGTCATCGACCGCCTTTTGGAACATGGCGCGGGTGATGTGCGGCGAAATCGACTGGTCCCGAAAGGCAACCGCATAGTCCGTGGCCTTGAGAATCCCGCGGGTCGGATGATGCCAGCGACACAGGACCTCAAGACCCGTCATCTCGTTTGTCCGCAGATCCACCTTGGGCTGGTAGAACGGCACGATCTCGTTGCGATCAAGAGCCGAGAGGATTTCCGTACGGAACGACCGCATGTTGTGCATGGAACAGAGCGCTTCACTGTAATGCGTCGTCCGATTGCGCCCGTTTTCCTTGGAGGCATAGAGGGCCACATCCGCAAACTGATAGAGCGGCTCCAGCATTTGGGCGTGATCCGGCGTGAAGGCGACGCCGATGCTGGCCCGCCCGAGCTCATTGCGCGCCATGGTCCGCGCCAGATTCTTGAGCCCGTCGCGCCACCGGCCAATGATTTCGTCCGTCGTATGATCATGCTGCCCGAAGCCCGTCAGCAGGACGGCAAACTCATCCCCGCCCAGACGACCGATCAGGGCATCATCGGGCGAATTGTCGCGCAAGGCGGCGGCGAACCCCCGGAGATAGGCGTCCCCCAGAGCATGGCCATACCGGTCATTCACGGTCTTGAAGTGGTCGACATCCACAAGGACAAGGGCCATCGGCACCGCCTCGTAGCTTCGGGCAATGGCATCCGCCGCCGCCTCGCGGAATGTCTTGGCATTCAGGAGCCCGGTCAGGCCGTCATGGCGCGCGGCATGACGCAATTGGACCTCCCGCTCCTTCGCCTTGGCCAGCTCACCGGCCAGATCGAGTTTCGCGCGATGGGCGTTGAGGATCCCGGCGGCCGCGTGTCCCAGTTTTTCCAGATCTGCGATCTGCTCCGGCGTGAACGGACGCGGTTCAAAATCGATGACGCACAGGGTGCCGACCCGCAGGTCGGCGTCCGTGTTCAAGGGCGCGCCCGCATAGGCCCGGATCCCCGGCTCTCCGGTGACCAAGGGATTGGACGCGAAGCGCTCGTCCCGGTTGGCATCCGTCACGACGAGCAGGTCGTCGCCCATGATCGCATGGGCACAAAAGGCCACGCTGCGCGGTGTCCCCGTGACCCCTTCCAGACCGATATTGGCGGCAAACCGCTGTTCATCCTCAAGAACAAGGGACACCAGGGCGACGGGCGTGCCGGCAATCCGCGCCGCAACCTCACAAAGCGCCTGAAGCTCCTGAAGAGGATCCTCAAAAGGAATGCGCAGGCTCGCGAGCTCGGCCAGGCGCGCGTCCTCATTTGACGGCACAGGGATGGTCATGGGGTCCTCCACACGCCACCAACTCTAGACCTTTAGTCCTTACGGGAGTTTAAGTGACGCGTGTAGCGATGGCGGCTTCCTACATGCCCTCAATCACCGGTAATGGCTCACGACCGCTTCAGGATCCGGTGCACCGGCGGCCTTGATCAGTTCCTTGCAATAGCGCTATGGCACGGAAAGCGTGGATGCGTCGCACCGGAAACCCCGCAACCTTATGGTGTGACTGCGGCTGACGGCCCGCGCGCCTCTTTGACTTGGGGAAACCGCCCACATGCCCTATCTGCTCAAGGCTCGGATCGAGCCACCCCACTATGTGAAGTTCGATTGTGACTTCGACCCGGTCTTCGGGACCGAGGACGACACGGACGTGCCGGAAGCCTACCGGCCGCATATGGGGGAACCGCAGCGGCGCGTTCTGGGGACGCCTTGGGAATTCTACCAAGTCCCGCCCCGTTTCTTCACTGCGCGAAAACTGAAACGCTCGCCGCCGGACGTGATGAAACACGGGCAGCTCTGGCTTGTCAGCGAACGGGCGAAGGCGGTGATCGACCAGGTGGATCCGGACCGGCACAATTTTTTCCGTGTCGAGATGGCCAATGGCAAGCGGGGTCAGGACGGTGATTTCGAGACGACTTATTTTGTCTTGAACCCTGTCGGGCGCGGCCCCTTCATCGACGTTGAGACCTCGAAGGGCGCCGAATGGGCCCCCCAACCCCGTCCCGACGGCAGCCGGTATTTGCGGATCAATCTGCGTCCGGAGCTCTCCTTCCATGGGGACAAGCTGGAAGGCCGCCATCTCTGGTATGACGAGCGCGCAGGGGACAATCTGTTCATCTCGGATGAATTGGGCACGGCCCTCAAGGAGGCGGGCCTCAAGGGCTTCTACTTCAAGTCCTGCGAGACAGGCGCCGTTGAGGACTATTGAGGGCGATCCCGCCCCCACCATTCGTTGCCTGAAGACGCGCCAACGACACTTTCACCGTCCATCACCACAATCGAGCACGTGGGTCCCGACCACAGATTCTGTGTTGGTGGCAGATCAAGACGACCCGGATCGTGCCTCAGCCTTTTCAATGGCCTTAAGATTGAACCAAGTGCACCAACCGAAAGGTAAAACAGTAATAAGCAAATGGATTAGGGTATAGAGTGCAGCACCTGCAGCCAAATCGTTGAGCGGGGTCGTTGAAATCACCCTAAGCATCGTGCTTCTTTCTATAACATTTTCGCCTAAGAACATGGCCAAACCAACTATTGGCAGGAGAAGGGCTATGTTTACGACAACAATTCCGAGAAGGGAGCCGCATCCGAGTAGCAATTCCTCGGTAAGCGTTGGCTTGCGTCGTTTTTCATGGGCAAATCTGTTGGCGATCGTCGCTGTCGCCGCCATGAGCGCAAGATTCTTTTCACCCGCCGAGATGGGGCCGAATAATGCTGAAAGCAATATCACGATGATCAAACAACTGTAAAATACAAAAACGAACAGCACTATATTTTTGAACATCACGCTTTCCTTTATCTCTTTAGACGCATTTTAAATCACGCTTCGAGACAGGCAAAATCACAATCCTTATCTAAACGGGATAGATGGCTGCGGACGCTCAACACAAATAGATATGTGTGGCAGCTGCTGACGCGTGCGAGACATGTCGCAAAAGGTCTTGCGACCTTGCTTGCGATCCTTAAGAAGAAAACAGGGACTTGAGGAGAGAGGCTTCTGCGGATCGCCGGATGCCCGTCGGTCATGGATGCGGCGAAGAAAGCGCCTCCGGCCGGGCGGGCATCTGCGCTATCCCGGCATGGTGTAGAGGCCGCATGCTGCGACGATGGGGCGATCGCGAAAATGGTGGTAAGCAAAGAAAACGCTCACCTTTGGTTTTATTTCCCGTTAGTATCCGCACAGGCGCACTCGACTGCCCCAACCGACTCACTGATGGGGCAACAGCCGATGCTTACCGTGGCATCGGCGCGGGTCACGGGTGCAATGCGGGTCATGTGTCGGGGGGCCGATGTCCAATTCCGGTAAATTGCTTGTGGGCCTTGTGGTTCTCGCCATTCTCGGTGTTCTCGGTATCCATCTGGATGGTCTGGGACTGGTGGCGCGGGGGCATGGCAGCGCCCGCCAGGCCGAACAGATTCTGACCCAGGCGGCGCGAACGGCGCTGACGGAGGCCCAGATCGACTGGGCTCAGGTGCGCCTGTCGGGCCAGAAAGCCGTCCTCGAAGGCATGGCGCCGTCCCCGGAAGCCCGGGACCGGGCCATTGACGTGGTGCGCGGCGCGGTTTGCGTGCGCCCCGATCAATGCGGCGGCCTGATCGTGGGCGGGATCACCGTCGTGGATCACGCCGGGCTCGCCGTCGCGAGCGCCCCCTTGGACGCGCTGGTCTGGCAGGCATCGTATCAACGGGGCGAGCCTCTGTTTCTTGAGGGCGGCGTCCTCTCCGACACCATGCGGGACCGTGTGGTTGGCGAAGCGACCACCCTTTTCCCCGATGGCGTCAAGGACGCCATGGCTCTGCGCGAGGCGGCTGCCGTCCCCAACTGGCTTCCTGCCGCGCGCGCCCAGCTTGCGGCGCTGGCCCTGTTGGAGAGCGGTCGCATTGAAGCCGAAGGCTCGCGGTTTGTCCTGACGGGCGTGGCCCTCGACGAGGACGCCAAGCAAAAGGCCGAAGCACTGCTGGCGTCCCTTCCCGACGATATCGAGGCGACCGTCTCGATCAGCCTTGCGGACCCTGAGCCGGCAAGCATCGCCCCCGAACCCGAACCGGAGGTCGAGCCGCTGCCCGCCACGACGGCGAGCGTCGATGTCTGCCAGGAAGAGTTCGACAAGACGATGCGGGAAGGCGTCATCAATTTCCGCTTCAAGAGCGCGGCGCTGCCGGATGACAGCCTGTCGCTTCTCGATCGTCTGGCGCAGACGGCGCTCAAATGTGCGCGCCTGCGCATTGAGGTCGCGGGCCATACGGACAATAACGGCACCGTTGAACGCAATCAGCGCCTGAGCGAGGCGCGTGCCCAGTCGGTCGTGGACCATCTCGTGGCCCAGGGCGTGCCTGCCGATCGAATCGCGGCACGGGGCTATAGCGAAGAGCGGCCGGTGGCCAGCAACGAGACCGAGAAAGGCCGCGCGGCCAATCGCCGGATCGAGTTCACCGTGTCGCTCGACAGCGAGCAATGACAGCTCAAGTGAGGGGAACCGGATAATGTTGTGGCTGATCATCCATGAGTGGATCCTGCTTCTGCTGGCCTTCCTGCTGGGGCTTTTGATCGGACGGTGGATATGGGACCGGCCGGCGCGGGCCGTGGCGGTGACGCAGACTTCGGAAACCGTGGAGACGGCGGACACCGTCCAGACGGCGATGCCGGCGGTCGGTGATGCCCACGCCGAACCGGCCGTGGAGGAAGTCAAGCCCGAGCTGTTTGACGCGCCGACCATGGGGCCGCCGGACGATCTGAAGAAGATCAGCGGAATCGGCCCGAAATATGAGAGCCTCCTGAACGAAATCGGCGTCTACTACTACCAGCAGATCCGGGATTGGACGCCGGAGGAGATTGCTTGGCTCGACAGCCGCCTGGAGTTTCCGGGCCGCATCGTCCGGGAGAACTGGCAGGACCAGGCCTCGGTCCTCGCGGAAGGCGGCAGCACCGAATTCGCCAGCCGCTACGATCGCGGCGAAACCCCGTCTTCCTACTGAGCTGCCCGCAGACATCACGGTCTTATGGTTCTTGGGACCAAGACATTGACCCCTGAAGGCGCGGCAAAGGGGATGCCCATGTCTCGGCCGAACCGCAAGGGCCCGTCATGGCTTGCCCCCGAGAGGGTCAAAAGCCACACTGCCATCCTTGAGCATGACAAGAGCTTGAAAGCAGATGCTTCGCCGGATCGCCGCGCTTATGGCGGCCATGGGATTGGGAATGATCGGCTTCGTGGCCCTCGATCTCGAGGCCGGCAGTTCCCTTGACGGTGTCATCCGGTCGGAGCTTCGGGCGGGTCTGCCGCCCCAGGAAGCGGAACGGATCATTGCCGCCGCCCTCGACCAGGGCGATGTGGAAACCGCCTTTGCCTATGGCGAAACCGCCCGTTACGCCGACATTCCCTTGAGCGAGCCGACCGAAGCCCGCCTCGTGGAGGCGGGCTCCTTCGTGGCCCGGCTGAGCCGGGGCGCCACTCAATTCAGTTTCGGCTTCGTGACAGGAGAGGCGCAGAGCCTTGCCGCCCTGACCGGTGCCGTGACGGCCGATCTGACCGTGGTGGGCGATCTTCGGGACCTGTCCCAGGAGGGCGGCCGCATGGTTGCGGGGGAGCCCTATAACGAGATCGTCCTCGGCCTGGCCGTGGTCGGCATCGGCGTCACGGGCACGACGCTTGTCAGTGGCGGGTCCACCCTGGTGGGTCGGGTCGGCGTGACGCTTGCCAAAGTGGCGGCCAAGACCGGCGCCCTCACCGTGGATTTTTCCCGCACCCTGTCGGATCTGGTGCGCCGTGCCGTCGATATGCCCCGGCTCAAACGCACCCTCGCCCAAATTGATCTTTCTGATATCCGCACGATACGGGCGGCCATGGATCAATATGCCGGAACCGTCCGCGGCGCGGAGCTGTTTCCGGTACTGGGCAATCTCAATGATCTGCGCCGCACCACATCGGCCAGCGAGGCCGTCCGGCTCATGCGCCATGTGCGCACGACGGAGGATCTGGCCGAGGTCGGCACGATGGGCCGGCGGCTCGGGGTCAAGACCCGGCCCGTCATCGAGGTGACGGGCAAGCGGAGCCTGCGGGCCTTCCGTGCGGGTCTTGGGGTTCTCGATCTGCTTCTTGCCAATCTGTTGGCATTGGCGTCCTGGCTTGGGTCCCTCGTCATGCTGACCTTGGGCCGCATGGGCCGCCGCCTTGCCCGGCCTTGAGCCCATCCGTCCCTTGATGGTTTCGACTGTCCAGCCAAATTGACTCAATCTTTACCGTGAACGCGTTTTACTGCCTTCCAACGATGCCGTGGCGGGCATCAATCTGACAGTGGTTGGCGTGTGTCTTCTCCCGTGCGTATCGAGTCTTTCATTGTTTCACGGCAATGTTTCACAGCACACGAATAATCTCTCGACGGATATGCAGGATTGTGTATAGTATGTCGGGACGGCAGTTTAACGGACAGGTGGTCATGCTGCCTGCCCAAGCCTGACGGGGTTTGCCTTTGGCTCACCAGGACCTGGTGCCGATTGGACCGGTCTGGCCCTCCGTCTTCGGGGCCACCAAGCTTCAAGACCACCGGTCTTCGAAGCCACCCCGCCCCTCCCCCGAATCGCCGGTTTTTCCATTTCCCCTTTCTTCCTTGGACAGAGCGAAAACGACGTCGCTTTCGCCTGCCCGCGGCGCGCGTCCTGGATCGCAGTCGCCAGTGGTGGGCGCGCCTGTCCGTCTTGATTTCCCAATCCGTTGCGATGCCGGCCGATCTCGCGCCGTGTCGTCGCCCTCTTCCGACATTTCTCTTTTCGTCCGATGGCTGCCGAAACCGGAATGCGCCTGCATTGCCGATCGCCAGTCATCATTCCTTCCGTTCCCTAACCAATGGAGGTTTTCATGGGGAAACGTGTCCGTCAGACAGCCCGCGCGCGCAAGGACGAACGGTACACACGGGAGGACGCACCCGCCAAAGTTCATGCCCTCTTTCCCGATCCCCAAAGCTGGGATCCGATGATCACGGAGGGGCGTGACCAGAGTTATATGCGCAAGATCAAGCCGCGCAGCGCCAATCAGGAAGCGCTGTGGGACGCCATGGACGCAAAGGCGTTGGTGGCGGCGGTCGGCCCGGCCGGGACGGGCAAGACCTATCTGGCGATCGCCAAGGCGGTCGAGGCCCTTGAGGCCGGTCGGGTGGCCCGGATCACCCTGTCCCGCCCGGCGGTCGAGGCGGGCGAGACCATCGGGTTCCTGCCCGGCGACGTGGAGGACAAGCTCGCCCCCTATCTGCGCCCGCTTTATGACGCGCTCAGCGACCGGCTCGGCACCAAACGGCTCAAGGCGCTTCTTGCCGACGGGTCGATCGAGATCGCGCCCGTGGGGTATATGCGTGGACGTACCCTGAACAATGCTTTCGTGGTGATCGACGAAGCCCAGAACTGCACCTATGGTCAGCTCAAAATGCTGCTCACCCGGCTGGGCTGGCATTCAACCATGGTGCTGACGGGCGATCCGGATCAGACGGACCTGCTCGACGGGTTATCCGGACTGGGCCCCATTGTCGAGAAGCTGGACGCGCTTGAAGATGTGGCCGTGGTGCGCTTGAAGGACAAGGACATCGTGCGCCACCCCCTGGTGGCCAGCATGCTGACGGTTCTTTGATTCGTTTCAGTTGGACATATGGAAAAGGCGGGCTTTGGCCCGCCTTTTCGATATTGCCCTTGAGGAGCCGTCCGGGATTTCGCCCAACCGATAACTCTCTAGTTTTCTTCCGGCATAAACCGATCAAACCAGTCCAGCATGTCGCGCGGGTGATCGCCAAACCAGTTGTAACCATCAAAGCGATGGGTCGGCTCTTCCAGCCAGAGCATCTCCTTTTCGACCGGCATATTCGCGTAAATCTGGGCGATCTTGTCCAGATTTGTAAACGGATCTTTTCTTGCCTGAACGAGGCGTGTGGGCACGCAGGTTGATTTAGCGGCTTCTTCTATCGGGGCGACGAGCGGATATCCACTGGAATGCTTTTCGTAATGTTTCTCCGCGGCGCGATAGATGCTCTCGGACAGTTTCATCGCCTTGAGATAGTCGCCGTTGCTCAGGGGCTGTAGAGCAACCATCGCCTTCACGTGCCGTTGGAAGATGTCCCGATCTTCTTCCATCGCAAAATAGGACGTGTTTGCCCCGTAGCAGTAGCTTAGAAGTCCAATGGGTTTACCGGATGTATTTTCATTCTGTACAATGAATTCGACAGCGGCGATGACATCAAACCTTTCGCCGTGCCCACCCGTTCCTACGCCAAGTGCCGTCTTGTCGCTTGTTCCGTGATTGCGCAGATCATACATGAGGACACCATATCCCGCCTCGACAAGCCTCTTAGCCACATAACAGAACTCGATTTCCTTGTCGTAAGGGGTGCTCCAACGCGGCTGATACCGCAATTGATATCCGTAGCGATTTGCCCGGTACCCGAAATGGGTCATAATCACGATCTTCGCGGCCACTTCGTTGATCAGCCAGCCCCGCAATATCAGGCCATCCCGGGTCGGAAATTCAACATCTCTGTGTAAGAGCCCGTAGTCCTCGGGCGTTTTGGGAAAGGGTTGCGCCAGGGGTTTGAGCATCGTGCTGGCCAGGAACCGGCCGATCAGTCGGGAGATCATATGGTTTTCTTTCTGGTTTGATCGCGTACCGGTTGTCCATGCCTATCCTGGATCAGATTTGACATTTAGCGTATGATTGTCAATACGTCAAACATGAGCAAGAGAGATGAGGTGATCTTGGAAGGGGCATTGGGCCTCTTCCTCCGCTATGGCGTGAAGCGCACGAGCATGAACGACATCGCGAGGCAGGCGGGCGTCTCACGCCAGACGCTCTATAATGCGTTCTCGAACAAGGATGAGATCCTGCGCGCCATGATTCGTTTGTTTACGGAGCGCGGACTTGAGGAAATCAAGAGCGGTTTCAAAACACATGCGGGCTTCACGGCCAGACTGGATATTCTTCTCGAACAGATCGCCGTACGCCCTTTTGAAATGCTGGGCGTCTCACCGAATGCCGAAGACATTGTTCTAGGAATGAACGCAACGAGCCGCGATGAGATCGACGCCAGTCATGAAAAATTCAAAGCCGCCATAGAAGCGTTCATGAAGGACTATGCCCCGGCGTTGAAGCGCTCGGGAATGACACCTCGGCAGTGTGCTGATTTTATCCATGTCAGTGCAACCGCGGCAAAATCCCAGGCCGCAGATCGCAAACACTTGGATCAATTACTTCGTACATTGAAGGTAATGGTTGCACGCTGTGCTGATCCGTCCATATAAGTTATCGGTGGATTTCACCGACCCCGGATCATACGGACCGGCTCGACGGGTTGCCCGGACTGGGTCCGATTGTCGAGAAGCTGGATACGCTTGAAGATGTGGCCGTGGTGCGGCTCCAGGACAAAGACATCGTGCGCCACCCCCTTGGTGACCAGCATGCTGACGGTTCTCTAGACCCCAAAAATGGGGTGGCGGCCGGTGGGGTGAGCCCACCAGCCCGCTTTTTCTCTGTGGCTCCTCCCCCGGCCATTTAGAGTTTGCGTCTGATTGCGGTTGTGCGAAAGTCGGCCTCCAATATCCTCAAACTTCAAGGATTGGCCGCGTGCGCGTAGAGATCATCCAGGACGGAAACCATGTCACCCTGCGGTATGAAGGAGGTGACATCCGCTTCGACGTGGAAGGCGTCGACCTGCCTCCCTTTGACGATATCAGTTTCGCGATCTGGATGCTGCTACCCCTGGCCATGCAACGGGGCGAGGCCCTGCACATCGCCGGCACGGTGGATCCTGACGTTCGTCGGAATGCGGAAACACTTTCCGAGATATGGACGAACTGGGTGCCGGAAGAGTATCAGCCCGTTGCTGTTTCCGCCGACCGGGAGAGCATCCCCTCCGCCTCCCCGGGCAGGCACCCGTCGATCCATCTGTTCTCCGGCGGCGTCGATTCGACATTCTCGATTTTTCAGGAGGCGCAGTCGCAGCCGCAAGGTCACGCTCTGACCGTACACGGATTGGATTTCTGGGAACACGAGACCGAGCCGTTCCGTCGCCTGATGGCCAAGACCCAGCCTTTCCTGGATATGGTGGGCAGAAAACGGGTCGTTGTGCGGACCAATATCAGCCGGCATGTCGGTCACCTGGCGCTCACCTACAGTTTCATCCTGTGCGGTTCGCTCTTCATGCTTCGGTCCCTGTTCGCGGAGGGTCGTCTCGCCCCGGATTTCACGCCGATGCAGGATTTCATTGCGTTTCCCTATGGCATGAACCAGTCCATCAAGGACTGTTTTTTCGGCTCCGACTTTGCCATGCGCCAGACCGATGCGACGCTGTCCCGGCTGGAAAAGATCGAGGCCCTGTATCATTCGGACATCGATCTTTCGACCATGTCGTTCTGTGGCAAGAAGGATATCCGGCCCGAGAATTGCGGGCGCTGCAAGAAATGCGTTCGCACGAAAGCCATGTTCGTGGCCGCGACGGGTGAGGTTCCCCCCGTCTTTCTCGACAACAGCTGGGACCGGGAGGTCCTGTCCATTCTCCCGACCGTCACACCCATCGACCTGGCCTTTTTTACCGAAATCCACACGGCGACCCGGAAGCGCGACCGCTTTGATCTGATGCCGGGCCTCGATGACATGATGAAACGCGAGATTGCCCGCCGCCGCCGCCGGCGGACGGTGGAAAAAGCCTATAAGAAGGCCTCCAAACTCCTGCGCCTCTAGGGGCATGCAAGTGTCTTGGCCGGACCACTAGATCCGGTCCGACCCGAAGCGTCTAGTGACCAACGCATAGGTCCGCCCCCCGAGGGCTCCGGCCAGCGTGAAGAGGCCCAGGACCGGAAGCGCGGCGGGTTCCAGTTCCCCACTCCTCAGGACCACGAGCAAAATGGGCAGGGTGAACCCGACAAGCGCACCGCCCCGGGTTTCGGCCCGTCCCCGGGGCAAGTGCAAGGCCCGGATGATCAAGACAACGATGATGGTGGGAACGGCGCTCAATGTGGTAACGACGGCAAGGCCGAACAGGAACAGCTCCGACCAGACTTTGACCCTCTCATAGAGGGTCCCAGGATAAACGGACCAGCCATCGGTGACGCCAAAGACAACGAAAATGACGACGGTCACGACCAGCGACGCCATGAGATAGGCCAGCACCGGCCGAACCACCCCTGTCCAAAGCCCCCGCACCATGCCTTAGGGCCTTGCCTGTATTGCGCGAAAGAATGAGCGGCGGATGAATATGGAGGGAAACCGGCGCGGCATGGGCGTCGAGCATCTCACGGGGGTCGGGCCTCTCGCGGGACTTGGCTTGGCGCGGCGTCCTGATCGGCGATGGCGATGGACGCCTTCGGCATCCACCACGCATCCGTCAAAGGGCAAGAGGCTTAGAGATTGCCCGCCGTCACCGCCACGATGCCGAGGCCCAGGGCCGCGCTGACCAGATAGGCAATGTACCCCAGCGCGTGGGAGGGATAGGAACCGGGCTCAAAGGCCATGGAGCGCAGGGCATCCACCATGGGCATGCCTTCCCGCGCCAGGAGCTGAAAGCCGGTGAACAGGCAGAAGACCGAAAGGGCGCCGAACAGGGCATTGCCCGGCGCGAGCATGCCAGCCTGAAAGGCGAACCAGACGCCCGCGAGACTGGCGACCGCCGCCAGATTGACCAGAGCAAACCAGATTGAAAATCGCATGGGACGCTCTCCTTCTCTGAGCTTTCACCCAACCGGCCGCCACAGGGTCCGCCTGTGACCTTTGTGCCCTATTTTGCTGGGCAAGGCCATGATCGCCGCTTGGGTCATCCCCTGAAAGCGCTATACATATGGTAAAATCATCGATGATTGTGGCCTGGGCAAGGCCCCTTTTGCCAGGAGACATCCCATGACCCTCTCGCCCAACGATCTCTGGAGCGTGTATCTGTCCGGTGAGATTCATACCGACTGGCGGGACCGGATCGTCCAGGGCGCGGGCGCCCTCGACCTGCCCATCGAGTTTTCCAGCCCCGTGACGAATCATGAGGCGAGCGACAATTGCGGTGCGGACATCCTGGGTGACGAAGACAAACCGTTCTGGCGGGACCACAAGGGCGCCGGCGTCAATGCCATCCGGACCCGGACCTTGATCGAACGGGCGGACATCGTCGTGGTCCGCTTCGGCGACAAATACCGGCAATGGAACGCCGCCTTTGATGCCGGCATGGCGAGCGCGCTCCAGAAACCGCTCATCACTCTCCATGATGCCGCCTTGACCCACGCCCTGAAGGAAGTGGACGGCGCCGCCATGGCCGTGGCGGAAACGCCAGAACAGGTCGTGCGTCTCCTGACTTATGTCATCGAAGGCCGGCTTTAGGATATCGTCATGCCCCTTTCTTCCGCCCCCGAACCGATGCTGTCTTTCTGGTATGATTTCGCCAGCACCTATTCCTATCCGGCGGCGATGCGCCTTGCGGAACGGGCCCAGGCGCTTGGTGTCACGGTTGCCTGGCGGCCGATCATTCTGGGCCCCCTCATGTTCGAGCAGCAGGGTCTGAGCGATTCGCCCTTTAACGTGGTGCCGGTGAAAGGCGCCCATATGTGGCAGGACATGGCCCGGATCTGCCGGGCCGAGGGCCTGGCCTTTCGCCGTCCCCGCCCCTTTCCCCAAAACAGTCTACGCGCCATTCGCCTCGCCCATGCGGCCCAGGACCAGCCCTGGATCGATCGCTTCACCCGCGCGGTCTATGAGACCGAATTCGTCGCCGGACGGCCGATCCACGAGCCCGCCGTCCTGGCCGGGGTCTTGCGCAGTCTGGGTCTTGATGGCGACCATTGGCTGGCCCGGGCCGAGGATCCAGCCGTCAAGGCGTCCCTCAAGGCCCAGGTTCAGGAGGCCAAGGATCTGGGCCTGTTCGGCGCCCCCAGTTTTGTGGTGGGCCGCGAGATCTTCTGGGGCTTTGACCGCATGGCCGTGGCGCTCCACACCGCCGCTGCCCGCTCCTCCCGCGCCATGGGGGGCCATTAGGCGCGCGCCCACTCCCCGCGAGCGCGGGCTTTTCTTGCGCTCATCGGATCCTTCGGCTTTGTTAAAACCCAGACGGCCCGACCCGCGCCCCGGGCCCGCGCCCCG
>CAZFWG010000042.1:16641-35501 GCA_964522525.1 uncultured Alphaproteobacteria bacterium
CTTCGGCTTTGTTAAAACCCAGACGGCCCGACCCGCGCCCCGGGCCCGCGCCCCGACCCGCGCCAAGCATCGCTGACGAAAGACACGCGCCATGATGTTCCCGAATTTCGACCCGGTCATCTTCTCCATCGGCCCCCTGGCCTTGCGCTGGTACAGCCTTGCCTATATCGCGGGCATTCTTTTGGGCTGGTATTATATCCGCCGGCTGATCGCTACGCCGAAGCTCTGGTCCGAAAGCGGCGCCCCAATGCGCGCCGAGCATGTGGACGATCTCGTCGTCTGGGTCACGCTGGGCATCATCATCGGCGGCCGGCTCGGCCATGTGCTCCTCTATAATCCGGGCTACTACCTCACCCATCCGATCGAGATCCTCCAGGTCTGGAACGGCGGCATGTCGTTTCACGGAGGTCTTTTGGGCACGACCCTCGCCATGGTGCTCTTTGCCCGGCGCAATCTCATTCCCCTGTTCACGGTGGGGGATGTTGTCGCGGCGGCCGTGCCCTTCGGCCTGTTCTTCGGCCGCATCGCCAATTTCATCAATGGGGAGATCGTGGGCTCACCGACCACCCTGCCCTGGGGCATGATCTTTCCCCATGTCGGTCCCGAGCCGCGCCATCCGGCCATGCTTTACGAAGCGGCCCTTGAAGGCATTGCCCTGTTCCTCGTCCTGCGCTTCTTCACCCATGCCCGCGGTGCCTTGCGCCTGCCAGGCCTGACCTGCGGGGTCTTCCTTGCGGGCTATGCCGTGTTCCGCATCTTCTGCGAGCTGTTCAAGATCGTCCCCCACCGGCTCATCGATCCGGATCTGCCGATCACCAAGGGCATGGTCTATTCCGTCCCCATGCTGATTGCAGGCCTCTATTTCATCCGCCGGGCCTACCGGAACAGTGGTGAGAGTGCCGCGCAGATGGCCACGGGGAAGACCTGACACGCCTCGGAAGTCTTCCGGCCAGAAACGCGATCTCGCGCTTCGGGGACATGCCAGAACAAGAACCGAGAGCGCCTTCACGACACGGATGGGTGTGGAGGCGTTTTCATTCCGGCTGCCGTCACACTCCTCTCAAATCCACACGGCCATCTCCCATAACGAGTGGCGGGAGAGCGAACCTGCGTGACCATATGGTAAGAAACAGCCTTGCCCTGCCCTGAGATCACGGAACCTGACAAGCGCTCAAGCAGACGAGAGCAACGCCAAATCCCGACCGAACATGAATTTTTTTTTATGCTGACTTTTTCTGGAATTGCATCTTCATTACACCTCGAACAGACACGTTTTCGCCCAAAAATCTCTTTACACGTATTAATGTGAAGTGTGTTGGGGGTCGATTTGGCGGGAGAGAGACAACCATACTCTCTTTTTGCTGAAGGGTTAGGTCGATGTGAACGTGTTGTTTACATTGGGATAAGTAAAGGGTTGGAGGATCTCCGATGCGGATTTGTAGCGGTATTGTGGCCCTCGGCTGGGCCGTTTTCATGGGTCTCCCGGCCGCCGAGGCGGATATGGCGACCGACAAACTGTATGCCACCGGCTTCATCGGCGTCCAGACCGGTGGCGAACTGCGGGCTGGAGATGATGGTACCGGTACCTTCATCGACACGGATCTCGGCATCGCGGGCGGCGGGTCTTTCGGCTACGGCTGGGGAGATCTCGGTCTCCTGCCGGGCACGACCCGCACGGAAGGGGAGATCTCCGTGCGCAGGGGTGAGTTGGATGCCACTCTCGAAGATGGATCTGACGCGGACTTCACCAATCTGACGTTTTTCGCCAATGTCTGGCAGGACTTCCCAATCAGTCGGGATGTCATTCCCTATGCCGGCCTTGGCCTCGGTGTCGGGCGGGTGAGCATCGACGACGAAAGCGATAGCGGTTTTGCCTGGCAGGTCGGCGGGGGCGTCAATGTGCGGGCGACGGAAGCCATGTTCGTCGGTTTCAACTACCGCTTCATCTCCACCAATTTCGACAGCGACGGGCTGGATGGCGAATTGGATGCCCACCAATTGACGGGCAGTCTCACGATCCCCTTCAGGTAATCGGCACCTCTAAAGGCTGCCCTGCCGGCCAGGTCGAGGCCGGCGGGCGCGGCCCATCACGATTGATTGGCTCCAGCGACAGTTCGCTTGCGGGACAAAAGCCCGGACGGCATGATTTGCCCTCTTCAGCAATCACGCGCGTTGACGAGGGAAGCTTGACCATGAGTGACACGGAGCAATTGGCGAGTGCGGTTCTGGAAATCCTGTCCCCGGCCGAAGTCAAGGAACGCATGGATGCCAACCAGATCGTTCTGATCGATGTCCGCACGCCCAATGAATATGTCGTCGAACATATTCCTGGCGCTCTCCTCTTTCCCTTGTCTTTTTTCGACGCGCAGAAACTTCCGAGCCAGGAAGGCAAACCCATTGTCTTCCATTGCGGTTCCGGCAAACGCTCCCGGATCGTGGCGGAACGCTGCGCCGCGGCGGGCATCACCCAGCTTGCCCATATGGATGGCGGGTTTGCCGCCTGGAAAGCAGCCGGTTTTCCCCATGTCAGTGTGGATCCGGCGACGGGCGGCTTCGTCCGCCAGCCCTGAGACAGCCCTTTCTCTGCACGCAAAATCAATCTCCGCGTGCGCCGTAATCGCGCGGTCCGTCGTCACACAACCGGATCGATAGGGATTGACTTTGGTCAAAGGCTCCCTTCGAGGGATGCGTTTTAGTGGACCACCACGGAACGGGCTTGGCCTTTCCCCCTTTGAATCGAGCGTTCAAGAAACATATCCTAAAGGTAAACCGTGCCTCTCGGCTCGAAGAACAATATGCCGGGCGGACCCATTCACCCGGGAGACGCTCCAAGGAGACGCCCATGACCATTCGCAAGATTCTCCTGCCGCTGACCGGCGCCACCAGCGATCAGGCTGCCGCGCAGACGGCTTTCGTGACCGCGCGGACGCTGGGCGCCCATGTGGAGGGTCTTTTTGTCCGGCCCGACCCCATTACCAGCGTCCATTATCTCGGTTTCGGCATGGATACGAGCGGTCGCGTGTTCCAGGACATTCTGGATGCGGCCAATGAGGCCGCCGACAAGAATTCCGCGGCCACACAAGACCTGATGCGGGTGCAGGCGGGGCATTATGGCTTCGAGTTCGTGGAGGGCGCCCGGCCGCCCGGCACCTTGAGCGCGTCCTTCCACGAGATGTCCGGGCAACTCGCCGACATCGTGTCCCGGCACGGCCGGCTTGCCGATCTCCTGGTGTTCGGCGCCGATCATTCAGCCGCCAATGCCGGCCTCCGGGAGGCCTTCACCGAAGCGCTGACCACCACGGGACGTCCGATCCTCCTTGCGCCGAATGATCCGAAAGGGACCATCGGTTCGAAAATCACCGTCGGCTGGGACGGCAGCGCCGAGTCCGCCAATGCCGTCCACGCCGCCCTGCCCTTTCTGGCCCGGGCCGATCAGATCCAGGTCATCACCATCGACGATGATCCGCTCAATGCCGAACACCACCAGAAATTGGGTGATTATCTCGCCTATCACGGTATTGCGTGTGCGGAACATACCGTCAAGGGCGATGGCGGGACCAGCGGCAAGCTGCTCTTGGATCTCGCCACCGGCGCCCAGTCGGATCTTCTGATCATGGGCGGATACGGCCACAATCGGGTGCGGGAATTCCTGCTCGGCGGCGTGACCCGCCATGTGCTTTTGCATACCACGATTCCCGTCCTGTTTGCCCACTGATCACTTTCGATACAAAACAAGAGGATAACACCGATGACGTTGCACCATATTCGCCTTGAACTCGCCCGCTGCGAGGAATTCCCGAACGGCAGCAGCACCCATGGCTATGAGTTCGTGGCGCCGGTGAACAAGGAAGACCATCTGGATCCGGAAGAATGGCGCCAACACAAGGAATCCTGCACGGTTCATCGCTTCTGGGGCGATGAGGAACCGGAGTCGGGCCGCCTCATCCATATCGGCCGGGGCTGGCATTTCCACTATGAGGGCCAGCCGATCGACGACGACGAGCCCCTCTTCAAGCTGGATCGGCATGTCCTCAAGCCCGGCGACTATCTCTCCGTCACGGAGCATGACGGCGTCTTGAGGCCGTTTCGCATCGTCACCATGCGGCCGGTCTGACGACCCCCACGACTTGCCCGCGGTTGACGACCAGCCGCGCCTTGCCCCGATCGGTAACCCGGAACACCAGGGTCGATCCGGTCTTGGTCCTGGAGAATTTGAGCGGGTGGGCATAGGCGTGCACGCCATCCGGCCCTCGGAGGGCGTGGTCACCGTGTTGACGGCGCTCACATTTACAGGGCTGCTAGGGGGAGACCGGCGCGGGGGCCTGGGAGACGCGAGCGCCAAGCCAAAGGCCCCCGAGGGCCACCACGATGCCGGCGAGGGACACATAGGTGAGATCAAGCAGGCCCGTCACGGCCCCTCCGATGGCCGCCCCCGTCCCCTGCCCCAGGAAGATCATCGAGCCATTGAGGGCGAAGGCGAGCGTGGCGGCCGGTCCGGCCGCTTCAGCCAGGCGGGACTGGATCACGGGCGACAGGGCAAACAGGGCGGCGGCGCCGGGCATGATCGCGCACGCAGCGAGAACAACGCCGGACACGCCGGAAACCCCAGTGCTCAGACCGACGGCGTAGAGCATCTGGCTCAGGATGATCACGGTAAAGAGCCCCCGGATCACGAGGGCGGGCGGGAAGCGGGCAAGACGCGCGCCGAAGACAAGGCCGAGAATGCTCCCGATACCGACGAGAAACTGCATGGCGCCGATGGCTCCGCCCGTGAAACCGGTCAGCCGGGTGATGATCGGGCCGATCAAGGCGACGGTGCAGAATGTGGCCGCAAAGGAGAGCCAGGTGAGGGCCAGAAAACCCGTTGTCGGCCAGCGCAGGACCTGGGCGAAACCGCCCAGGGCGGGCGGAGGGGCCGCATCTTGCCTCGGCACGCCCACGGCAATCAGCAAGGCGACGATCACGCACACGACCGCCGCCATGGCGAAGGAGGCGGGCCAACCAAAAGCGCCGCCCACCACACTGCCCAAGGGCACGCCGACCAGGAAGGAAAGCGCGGTGCCGGCGAACACGGCGGCGAGCGCTGCAGGGCGGCGTTCCGGGCTGACGAGCATCACGGCAAGGGTCGAGGCGAGAGGCAAGGTCAGGGCACCGACAAAGCCGCCAGCGATGCGCGCCACCAGAAGGAGCGGCAACGCCTCGGCCAGGGCCGCCAGGAGATTGGCCCCGGCCAGCCACAGCAAGGTGGCGACCAGAAGCCCTTTTCGATTGATGCGCCCTGTGACGCGGGCGAGGACCGGCCCGCCAATCGCGCAGGCGAGCGCAAAGGCCGTCTGCAATTGGGCAACCGCGGCGACCGAGGTGCCGAGATCTCCGGCCATGGGCTCGAGCAGGCCCGTAAAGACATAGGCCCCGGTGCCGAAGGCAAAAGGCGCCAACATCAACAAGAACAGCGCCATGCTCCGCCCCCTTCCCTCGCCACATTCCTCGCCTGCCAGTCTAGACGGTCAGTTTGTGCATATGCAAATTTTGAAACTCCCGGATCTTAGCCAGCGTCGGTTATGTTGACCGCCGCCGTCCTCGAGGGCGGACAGCAAGGGAGGCGAGCCTTGGTCGAGACCGACGTGATGATCCGCATTGGCGCGGGCACGATCCTGCTTGTTCTGGCCGCAGGCCTGCTCCGCACGGACCACACATCGAAAATCTCCTGGTACTTCCTGTTTTTCGCGCTGGGTCTTGTCGGGTTCCTCGCCAACAACACACCGGACCCGGCGCTGCGGCTCTCCGGCCCGGCGGGTGTGTTTTTCGACATTCTCAGCGGTCATGCGGCCCTGTTCCTGTGGCTGTTCGGCCTAGCCCTGTTCGACGAGGACTTCCGGATTGGATGGGTAGAAGGAGCCGTTGCCGGTATCTGGATCGCCCTCGCGCTCGCCGACCGGGGTTACCTAGCTCCTGCTTTCCAGGGTGTGGGCCTCTCCTGGGCCTTGATCGCCATTGGCATCGGTCTTGTCGCCCATCTGCTCTACCGTATCCTGGCGGATTGGAGGGGGGATCTGGTCGATGCGCGACGGCGCCGGCGGCTCGGGTTCGCGGGCGCCATGGTCTTCCTGCTTTGCGCCGATCTCGCCGTCGACATCCTGTTCGGCTTGGCTTGGCGGCCCATCGGCCTGACCCTCGCCCAGAATGGCGCGATCCTCAGCGCGACCCTCTGGTGGGGCGCCCGGCTTGCCCGGTTCGACGCGTCGCCCCTGAAATTCGTGCCCGAGCGTCCATCCGGCACCACAGAAGACCCGCAAGCAGCCCGGCTGCTGGCCCGGATCGAGCGCCTGATCCGTGAGGACGGCGTCCATCTCGATCCGGATCTCACCTTCGCCGGGTTTTCCGCCAAGGTCGGCGCCCCGGAAGCGACTGTGCGTGCCCTGATCCATACCCGCCTGGGCCACCAGCATTTCCGCTCCTTCCTGAACGCCCATCGCCTGGAAGAGGCCAAGAGGCGCCTCGCGGATCCGGCCCATGGTGCTGAGAAGATTGCGACCATCGCCCTCGACAGCGGTTTCGCGTCGATCGCCTCCTTCAATCGCGTCTTCAGCTTGATGGCCGGCGAAACACCTAGTGCCTTTCGCGCGCGGTCACAGGCTGCGGCCAATCCCTCGACGCCGGCACAGGCCTTGCCCGCATCGCTCATATCTTTTGAGGATCGCTTTGTCGGGAAATGAGCAGCCCGCCATCCGTTCCGCTTGTTAGCGTCCGCCCATGATGAACCGTGATCCCGAAGGCGCCCCGCCGCGCCCCCGTCACCCCCATGGCCTCCTTGTGGCGGCGGTGACGCTCCTCGTCTTTTTCGTGGTCGATCCCAATGACTGGATTCTGTTCCGCGCCCTGGCCGATGACACCACGGGATGGACGCGTCGTGCGGCGCATTTCGCCCTGGTCATCGTGCCGCAGGTCCTGATCCTGATGGTCGTGGCCGCAGCGCTGTTCGGGCGCTCGCAGGTTTGGGAGGCGCTGGGCCTCAACCGCTCCCCCCTGACGGGCCTTGTCTTCGGCCTGGGCGTCACCGCTGTCATGGCGCTGGGTCTTGCGGCTTCCGCCCCCTTCGCGCCGCCGGACAACGCGGCTCAGGTCATCGTGAGGGGCGCTCTCTTCCCGGGCTTTCGCGAGGAGCTGTGGTACCGGGCCTTCCTTTTCGGGTTTCTCTTCCGCTATGGGGGCTGGGGCTTCCTGCCCGCCGCCCTTCTCGGCGCCGTGATTTTCGGCGCGGGCCATCTCTACCAAAGCAACGATCCGGCGGAATTGGTGGCGATCTTTGCCATCACGGGCCTCGGCGGCCTGTGGTTCGCCTGGCTCTACACCGAATGGGACTTCAACATCTGGGTACCGGCGAGCGTTCATGTCCTGATGAACGCCTGGTGGATCATCTTTCCCGTCTCGGACACCGCGCAAGGACCGATGAGCGCGAACCTCTCGAGATTTGCCGTTATCCTGTTGTCGATCATCGTCACGGTGATCCATGCCCGCACCCGGGGTGGACGGACAGTTCGCGGACGGTCCTGGCTGATCGGCGGGCCGGCGGAAAGGCCATAGGACGTGTCCCTTCCGACGACACTTCAATCCACGCTGATCAGCAGCGCCTTGAGATAGGCCGTCTCAGGCAGGTGCAGATGGACGGGATGGTCGCCCCCCGCCCCGCCCGCATAGACGATCCGCCCCGACCGGCCTCCTTCCGTCAACCCGCGAGCGATCTGGGTCCGGAAGGCGTCCATATCCACAAGGTGGGAGCAGCTCGCCGCCAGGAACAACCCGCCCGGCGCAATGACCGGCGCGCACAGCCGCGCGAGCTTGCGGTATCCCTTGATCCCCGACTTGATATCTTTCCGTGTCTTGACGAAAGCCGGTGGGTCCGCGACGACCAGGTCGAAATTCTCCTCCGTACGGGCATAATGTTCCAGGGCCGCGAAGATATCTCCCTTGTGGACCGCGAAATGCTCACCCAGGCCCCTGTCCCGGGCGGCCTTTTCGGCAAGCGCCAGGGCCGGACCGGACCGGTCGACACAGGTCACCTCGACGGCGCCCCTGAGGGCGCAGAGAAGACCGAAGCCACCCGTGTGGCTGTAGAGGTCAAGGACCCGCGCCCTTTCCCCCAGACCCGCAACGCGCGCCCGATTGTCCCGGTGGTCATAGAACCAGCCGGTCTTCTGTCCCTCCCGCAGATCCGCCAGATAGGTCATGCCATTCTCGATCACGGGCACGGGGCCTTCGAGATCGCCGTGGAGCATATCGACCCGGCGCTCCAGCCCCTCAAGCTCCCGGGCCGGACTGTCATTGCGACCAATGATCGCCTTGGGCGCGAGATGTTCGATCAGAACAGGGATCAGCTTGGGCAAGAGCCGATCCATGCCTGCCGTATTGGCCTGGACCACCAACACATCGCCGTAGCGGTCGATCACCAGACCCGGCAGACCGTCGCCCTCGGCATGAACAAGCCGGTAATAGGGGGCATCGAACAGATGGTCCCGCCAGGCCAGCGCCTTGCGGATCCGTCCTGCAAGCCAATCGGTCACGCCGGGCGTATCCACGTCACTTGCCAGGAGACGCGCGGCAATGAGGGTGTGCGGATTGAAGATCGCCGTGCCCAAGGGGCCGGCATCCCCTTCAAGGCTGACGAGGCTGCCCGGCGCCAGGGCCTTGGCCGCCGCCGTCATGTCGATTTCGTTGGAATAGACCCACGGATGGCCACGCGCCGCCCGCTTGCCCGCCCCCATACGAAGGGTTATGCGCGCAAGGCCACTCACGGGACGCCGGCCTTCGCCCGGGCATAGGCCTGGGTGCCCCGGTGGTGGACACGATCCGTCTCGAGAATGTCTTCGGGTTCGAGATCCCTATAGGTCCCGATGTCTTCGTAGATCGGGCCGAAATCCTTGTGCACGGTGGCGTTGAACAGTTCCTTGAAATCGGAGATGACGAAATAGGTCTGCTGATAGTCGTCAATCCGGTAATTGGTCCGCATCAGCCGGATCAAATCGAAATGGACCCGGTTCGGCGACGGGTCTTCCAGACAGAAGATCGATTCCCCCTTGGAGGAGACGATGCCGGCCCCATAGATCCGCATGCCCTCGGGCGTATCGATCAGGCCAAACTCCACCGTGTACCAATAAAGCCGGGCCAGATTGTGCAGGGTGTCGAAGCCCAGCGCCCGCAGACCGCCCTTGCCGTAGGCTTCCATGTAGTCGGCAAAAATCGGATTGGCGAGAAGGGGCACATGCCCGAACACGTCATGGAAGATGTCCGGTTCCTGAAGATAGTCGAGTTCCTCGGGCTTGCGAATGAACCGTCCGGCGACGAAGCGCCGATTGGCGAGATGCTCGAAAAATACATCGTCGGGCACGAGGCCCGGCACGGCCACGACGGTCCATCCCGTCAGCTTGTGCAAGGCCTCGTTCAGACGGCGGAAATCGGGAATGCCGTTCTCGCCCAGATCAAGCAGCGTCAATCCGTGCAGGAATTCGGGCGCGGCCCGCCCGGGCAGAATCTCATGTTGCCGGCGATAGAGGGTCCGCCACACGCCGTGTTCTTCCGGCGTATAGTTCTCCCAGTGCTGATCAATCGTGAAGTCGGGTCTGACGTCAGGATATTCCGTCGCATAATCGGCCAAGCTGACCATGGCATGTCTCCCGTGGTTCGGGTTCTTCACGGTCGCCGGCCCGCGGAGCCGCCCCAGATCGCACGACCCGTCATCGGCCCATCATGTGTCATCTGGGTTCAAACCGGGCAGGATCAAACCCGGGCCGCGGAACGCCGGCGCCTTCTCCGCATGGGGACCATCACACCGGGTCCGCTGCGGGAACATGGCTTCAGAGTGGGTCAAATCGAGCGAGGCCGCAAGGGCGCATGGACGCCCTCAAACAGGGGGATCCGCCAGGGGCAGGATCGAGGCCGGCTTCATATTGTCGAGCACGAAACAGGAGCGCACATCCCTCACGCCCGGCGTTTTCAGCAGACGCTTCATGGCAAAATCTTCAAAGCTTTCCATATCCGCCGCCACGACTTTCAACAAATAATCGAAACTGCCGGTCACGGCGTAACAATCGACCACATCGGCCATTTCGGCGATGCGGGCACGGAAGTCTTCCGTCTCGCTTTCGGTGTCCTGGGCAACCTGCACCTGGACAAAGGCGGTGATGCCGAGCCCGAGTTTCTTGCCGTCGAGCTGGGCGCCGTAGCGGGTGATGAAGCCGTCCTGCTCCAGGGTCTGGACCCGGCGCAAACAGGCGGAGGCGGAAAGGCCCACCCGGGCGGCCAGATCCACATTCGACATGCGGCTGTTTTCCTGGAGAGCGTTGAGAATCCGGATATCAATCCGATCAAGACGATGTGGGGGCATGGCCCGGCATTTCCTCGGTTCCTGGCATCCCGCCTTCTTCTCCTTCCGTCATCCTGATCGGGGGCGGGTTTCTCGAATAATCATGCGTCAGTCCTACAGAACGCGCAGGAATACGCAAGGACATGCCGCAACACCGCGCTTTATAGTGTGACGAGATTTTAAGTTTCCCATAGCGCTCTTCACGCCCCGCGATAAGGAAAAACGCCATGAATACCAGCGCCGTCGCCATCGATCCTTCGGCCAGCCTCTGGGACAATCCCATGGGAACCGACGGTTTCGAATTTGTCGAATTCACCGCCGCCGATACCGCCCCCCTCCATGGCCTTTTCAAACAGCTGGGCTTCACCGCCGTGGCTAAACACAAGACCAAGGCCGCGACTCTTTATCGCCAGGGCGACATCAATTTCATCGTGACGGAAGCGTCCGAAACGCCGGGTCATGCGGCCGCGTTCAACAAGATCCACGGCCCGAGCGCCAGTGCCATGGGCTTTCGCGTGTCGAACGCGGCGGAGGCCCACGGCAAGCTTCTGGCCCAGGGCGCGACGGACGGCCCGGCCGCGGACAGCCGCATCGTCGATGTGCCGGCCATCGAAGGGATCGGCGGCAGTCTGATCTATCTTGTGGATCACAAGGACGGCTCCCTCTATGACGGCGCCTTCGAGCCCATTCCGGGTGCCGATCAGGCGCCGGCAGGCGTGGGCCTGCGCGTGCTCGATCACCTGACCCACAATGTGGATCAGGGCCGGATGGACCATTGGGCCGGTTTCTACGAAAACCTGTTCAATTTCCGTCAGATCCGCTTCTTCGACATCGAAGGTCAGCATACGGGCCTGAAATCCCGCGCCATGACCGGACCCTGCGGCAAGCTGCGGATCCCGATCAACGAATCCTCCGACGACAAAAGCCAGATCGCGGAATATCTGGAGCAATACAACGGCGAAGGCATTCAGCATATCGCGCTCACCACCAATGACATCTATGGCACGGTGGATCAGCTCCGCGCGCTGGGTGTGGCCTTCATGACCCCGCCGCCCGAAACCTATTACGACATGCTGGACGATCGGCTGCCGGGCCACGGCGAGCCGGTCGATGAACTCAAAGCCCGCGCCATCCTGCTCGATGGCGGCGACAGCCAGCATCTCCTCCTGCAGATCTTCACCGAGGCGGTGATCGGCCCGATCTTTTTCGAGATCATCTCCCGCAAGGGGGATGACGGCTTCGGCGAAGGCAATTTCAAGGCCTTGTTTGAATCCATGGAGCGGGATCAAATACGCCGTGGTGTTCTGAAAGTCGACGAGTGATCGAAGGCGGGGGCCCCCAAACCGGGGGCCCGGCTGCCACGTGAAAGCATAACATCCGCTTCCGGAGGAACTATGGCGTCCAAGCGTTTCATCAGCTTTCCCCGCGTCGAAGGCGACGCCTCGCGCCAGGCCCATGCGGATCTGCCCGAGGGCACCTATGAGCGGGAGTTGGGCAAGGAAGGTTTTTTCGGCCCCGCCACCCATATGTACCACAAGAACCCGCCCACGGGCTGGGCAAGTTTCGAGGGTCCCCTGCGCCCCCGCGCCTTTGATCTCAACAAGGTGGATACGGACGGCGCGACGCCCTGGGACGCCGGCCTTGTTCTGTCCAATGCCCATTGCGCGATGCGGATCTGGCACATGCACCGCCCCATGGATCACCTGGTGCGTAATGCCGACGGGGATGAACTCCTGTTCCTCCATCGCGGCACGGCCGATCTCTTCTGCGATTACGGCCATCTGGAAATCACGCAAGGGGACTACGTCGTCCTGCCCCGGAGCACCATGTGGCGCATCGCTCCCCATGGCTCCGTGACCATGCTGCTGATCGAGGCCACCAATGGCAGCTATCAGCTTCCGGAAAAAGGTCTGGTCGGGCCCCATGCGATCTTCGATCCGGCCATGCTCGACCTGCCGCAACTCGATGACGCCTTCAAGGCCCAGGCCGCCGAGCCCGGCACCTGGCCCGTGCGGATCAAGCGCCGGGGCCAGATCTCGATCGCGACCTATCCCTACAATCCGCTTGATGCGGTGGGCTGGCACGGCGACCTCGCGCCGGTGCGGCTCAATGTCAAGGACATCCGCCCCCTGATGAGCCACCGCTATCACCTGCCCCCGTCGGCCCATACGACCTTCGTGGCCAATCGCTTCGTGGTGTGCACCTTCACCCCCCGGCCCTTCGAGACGGATCCGGGCGCGCTCAAGGTGCCGTTCTTCCACAACAATGACGACTATGACGAGGTGCTGTTCTATCACGCGGGCGATTTCTTCAGCCGGGACAACATCGATGCCGGCATGATGACCTTCCACCCCTGCGGCTTCACCCACGGTCCCCACCCGAAAGCCTTGCGCAATATGCTCGAACAGTCCAAACCGGCAACGGATGAATATGCCGTGATGGTCGATACCCGCGATCCCCTCGATGTGGGCAAGGCGGCGGAATCGGTGGAATGGACCGGCTACAAGGACAGCTGGCGGACCGTCGACCAAGCGGCGGAATAAAGCGCTATCAGAAGCACGAGGCAGGCATGAAACTGGCGACACTGAAGGAAGGCGGCCGGGACGGCACGCTGATCGTGGTCTCGAAGGATCTGGGCACGGCCGTCAAGGCCACCGGCATCGCGGCCACGCTGCAGGCGGCCCTTGATGACTGGCCGGCCCATGAGCCGAAGCTTGCGGCCCTCGCGGCCCGGCTTGAGGCCGGCGAAGCCAACGACACCTTCCCCTTCGAGCCGGAACGCTGTGCCTCACCCCTGCCCCGCGCCTATCAGTGGGCGGATGGCAGCGCCTATGTCAACCATGTGGAACTGGTGCGCAAGGCCCGTGGCGCCGAGATGCCCGAGAGCTTCTGGACCGACCCCCTGATGTATCAGGGGGGCTCGGACGCTTTTCTGGGGCCGCGTGATCCGATCCTGGCGGCGGATGAGGCCTGGGGCATCGATTTCGAATCCGAGATTGCGGTGGTCACGGATGACGTGCCCACGGGCGTGTCCGAGGAAGGCGCCGGGAAGCACATCAAGCTATTCATGCTGGTGAATGACGTCTCGCTGCGCAATCTGATCCCCGGGGAACTGGCCAAGGGCTTCGGCTTCTTCCAGGCCAAACCGTCCTCCGCCTTCTCCCCCGTCGCGGTGACCCCGGATGAACTGGGAGATGCCTGGGACGGGGACAAGCTCCATCTGCCCTTGCGCACGGAACTGAACGGCAGCCTGTTCGGCGCACCCGACGCCGGCGTCGACATGACCTTCGGCTTCACGCGCCTCGTGGCCCATGCGGCCAAGACGCGGCCACTGGGCGCCGGCGCGATTGTCGGTTCCGGGACGGTCTCCAATTATGACCGCTCGGCGGGTTCGTCCTGTCTGGCCGAAAAACGCATGCTGGAGACCATCGACAAGGGTGCGCCGGACACGCCCTTCATGAGCTTCGGCGACCGGGTGCGCATCGACATGCTGGACAAGGACGGAAAGTCCATCTTCGGCGCCATCGACCAGGTCGTCACGCGCTATGAGGGGGCGTAAGAGACACTCCGTCCCGACGCCCCGCTCAATAAATCGTCTTTTTCATATGCTCCGCATAGCCCGCATCATAGGCGGCGCCATCGAAATCCCCGTTCGCCAGGGCCTCGACCATGGTGCCCGTGCTGGGCAGCTGGTCCCGTGGGATCTGGGTCGCCGGATCCCAGAGCTTTGAGCGCACCAGCGCCTTCTGGCACTGGAAATAGACCCGCTCGACATTCACCACAATGACGAGTTTGGGATCCTTGCCATTGATGGTGAAGGAGGCGCAAAGTTCCGGATCCGTGGTCAACCGCACCCGGCCTTTCACGCGCAGGGTCTCGCCCACGCCGGGGATCAGGAACAGGAGCGAAATACGGGGATCCCGGACGAGATTGCGCAGGCTGTCGAGCCGGTTGTTGCCCCGCCGGTCCGGGATCATCAGGGTCTTGGGGTCCACGACCCGCACAAAGCCCGGCGGATCCCCCCGGGGCGAGCAATCGATCCCGCCCTCGCCCACACTCGCCAGCACGGCAAAGGGCGCGGCCTCGATGAAGGCCCGATAGTGGTCCGAAACGTAATCGATTTCCTTGATGAACGAGCGGGGCGACGGCGCGCCATAGAGCGCTTCCAAGGCCTCCAGGCTCCCCACGGTATGGGCGTCTTCGGTCACGGCTGCCTCCCTTCCAAAACGCAAAAGGCCGGTCCCCCGCACAGAGAACCGGCCCCGTAAACGCTTGTCGATAAACGACTACTCGTCGCGATAGACCTTCTCCCGCCGCTCATGGCGTTCCTGGGCCTCGATGCTCAGGGTCGCCGTGGGCCGCGCGTCAAGCCGGCTCAAGGAAATGGGGTCCCCCGTTTCCTCGCAATAGCCATAGGTGCCTTCCTCAAGGCGCCGCAGGGCCGAATCGATTTTCGAGATCAGCTTGCGCTGCCGGTCCCGCGTGCGCAGTTCGAGGGCACGTTCGGTTTCCGAACTCGCCCGGTCCACAAGATCTGGATGCTGATTATGCTCTTCCTGGAGAGACTGGAGCGTCTCCCGGCTTTCCCGAAGAATATCTTCCTTCCACGAGAGAAGCTTCAAGCGAAAATATTCCTGATGCCGCTCATTCATGAACGGCTCATCTTCTCTCGGTACGTAATCGTCTGGAAGATTGACGCTCACGACCGCACCTCCCTTTAACCTAAGCCACCACCCACCAAAGCGCCGAGGAGTATATGGAGCCCGTTGCTTTCCGGCAATGCGGATTTCTGTTGTACACCTTGGGAAAATGGCGCGTCTTTTTTGCACCCCCGCGTCTACCGCCCTTTCGCGGCGGACGCGCACCCACACCTACTCCCTTAAGTGATTCTCATATTTCGCCAACTCAACCCTGGCGCGCAAATCAATTTCCTCCAACAACGCCGTGAGCGCGGGGTCTTCGAATTCGTGCTGCCGTTCCCCCAGCGTCGCCATCAAGGTGCGCAGTTTGGTCAGCGGCAGGCGCCCCGATAACAGGTCGAGACGGATCTCTTCCAACACATCGAGGAGTTTCTTGGCCCGCTTCACGGCCCGCTTGCGGCCGGAGCCCGCATCCTCGACCCCGTCCGCCCCCTGCAGCGCAAGCAGGGCATCCACCGACGCCATGGCGGACGCGGCTCCCGTCCCGGCGCTTGCGCCGGCCTTTGCGCCCTGATCGACACGAAATCCGTCGGCCGCCTTCTTCGCGCCCCCGGACCGGATGCCGGATGGGGAGATCCGACCAGACCCGCCCACTTTCATGCTGCCATCCCGTTCAAATCGCCACGCCCTTTCACGGCGCGCAGTGTGGGGGGACCGGCCCTAAGATCCGCCTAATGGACATGTCCCGGGGCGCCGGCCGGCAGATTGTGCCGCCTCTCTCGCCCCATGGGAGGCGGCAGGATTTGCCGGCCCGAAGAAAAAATCATTTGAAATCAGCGCCTTAAATTGCGGCATGGTTTTCGCTTTCCTCCCCGTCGGGACAAAGGGAGGCAGGAGACACCATGCGCAGCGTGAGCATTCGATCCTGGATCGTCTGGTTTATCTATGCGGCCCTCATGGTGGCCACGATCCCCCCGGCCATGGGCGCGTCGCGAATCAAGGACCTCGCGGATTTCGAGGGCATGCGCACCAACCATCTGATCGGTTATGGCCTGGTGGTGGGTCTCGACGGCACGGGCGATTCCTTGCGCAACAGCCCGTTCACGCGTCAGAGCCTCGAATCGGTGCTCGAACAGCTCGGCGTGAACACCCGCGGCGAAGTCTTGAACACCAGGAACACGGCGGCCGTGCTGGTGACCGCGCAACTGCCGCCCTTTGCCGCCCAAGGGACGCGGATCGATGTGACGATTTCGGCCCTGGGCGATGCCACCAATCTGCTGGGCGGCCAATTGCTGGTCACGCCCTTGCGCGGTGCGAATGGCGAGATCTATGCGGTGGCCCAAGGAGCGGTCACCGTGGGCGGGTTTTCGGTGGAGGGCGCGGCCGCGAGCGTTCAGTCCAATGTCACGACGAGCGGGCGCATCTCGAATGGCGCCATCATCGAGCGTGAAATCGATTTCGCGATCAAGCATCAGCGGTCCTTGCGGATCTCCCTGCGCAATCCGGATTTCACCACGGCCCGGCGCATGAGCCTTGCGATCAATGATCATCTGGGCGTGCCGGCCTCCACGGCGGAAGACCCGTCCAATGTGCGCCTCACTCTGCCGGCGGATTATCCGGGCGACATGGTGGCGCTGATCACGGATATCGAACGGCTGACCGTGGAGCCCGATCTGGTGGCCCGCGTGGTGATCAATGAACAATCCGGCACCATCGTGATGAGCGACACGGTGCGGGTCAGCACGGTCGCCATCGCGCAAGGAAACCTGACGATCCGCGTCACCGAGACGCCCCAGGTCAGCCAGCCGAATGCCTTTGCCGAAGTCGGCGAGACCCAGGTCGTGCCGCGTACGGATATTGAGGTCGATACCGATGACGAGCGGCGTCTGGCGGTGCTGGAAAACGACGTCACCCTCCAGGCGCTGGTCGATGGGCTCAACGCGCTCGGCATCGGCCCGCGCGACATGATGGAGATCCTCCAGAGCATCAAGCAGGCCGGTGCTCTCCATGCGGACCTGATCGTTCAGTAAGGGAAAGCCCGATGGACATTGCCAAGACCGACCCGGCCCTGATCGCCGCCGCGCAACCGAAAAGCAGTGCCGAGACCAGTCTCAGATCCATGGTTCATACGGCGCGCGCGGGCGGCTCCTTCGACAAGGAAACCGCGAGGGCCGCGGCCGAGGAATATGAAAGCATGTTCCTCGCCACGATTTTTGAAACTCTGTACCAGGACATCAAGACCGACGGCCCGTTCGGCGGCGGCCCCGGTGAAGCGATGTTCCGCTCCATGCTGACCCAGGAACACGCCAAGGCCATGACCGCCCGGGGCGGGATCGGCCTTGCCGACCAGATCATGTCTGAACTGCAACGCTATCAGGAGGTGTGACATGCCGATCGCGGCCAAGGATGCATCCGACCGGGTGGAACAATTGACGATCCTGACGGAACGTCTTGTGGATCTGGTGGAATCCGAAATCGAGTTCCTGAAGACCCGCCATCCGGCAAACCTCAAGGATCATACGGCGGAGCGGGACAAGCTTGCGGCGATCTATGCCAAGGAAATGACCCTGATCCGTCAGGACAGGACCCTGGTCACGGGCGCGGAGTCCAATTTGATCACCAGGCTGAAAACAGCGACGGGACGGTTCCGGGAACGCATCGCGGAGCACCAGACCGTGGTCGGGGCCATGCGGGCGGTGAGCGAAGGCATCCTGAAATCCGTCGCGGCCCAGGCCCAGGCCGAAACGCCGTGCATAGCGGGCTACGGGAAGGACGCCGGATTGCGGAACACGCCCCATAACCGCGCGCCGTCCCTGGCCCTGAACGAGATGGTCTGACGCGGTCCCCGCCTTGGGGAAAAAGGGAGGGGCCCACACCAATCGGGCCCCTTAACCGCGCGCCCGCCCGTTGCTAGGCTAGGCCTTTGACGTGATTGGGCGGGGAGCGGATGGCGCGGCGGGATCCAACGGCCTGGAAGACAAGCAAGGCGGGTCGAGACCTGATCCGGCATTTCGAGGATGTGGGGCTTCAGGCCGTCCCCGATGCCCGGGGCGACTGGGTCGTGGGCTATGGCCATCGGGAACGCGTGGTCGAAGGGGTGGCCATCAGCGCGGACGAGGCCGACGGCCTTTTCCGTCTCGATCTGGAACGGGCGGAGCGGGCCGTGCGCCGGCTGGTGCGGGTACCGGTGACCGCCACCGAATATGATGCCCTCGTCTCTTTGGCCTTCGAGCTGGGTCCGGAGGGTTTCGAGGCCTCGCGTGTTCTGCACCACCTCAATGACGGGGCTCGGGACGCAGCCGTAGATGCCCTGCTGCGGCTGACGCCCGGCGCGCCGGCGGAAGAACATGCCGCCGGGACGCAAGCCGCCAAACGCCGGATCGCCGAAGCGGCCCTGTTCAAGACACCCCCTGCGCGCGACAGGAGCGAGGACGCGATCCCCGACCCCCGCCCCGCGCCGGCCCACAGGATCCGCCCGCCCGCGCCCCATGCCTCCGCCGCGCCGCAAAGCCCGCGCGCGTCCTTGCGCCTTGTCCGTTCACGCCTGTTTCCGGGGCTGATCGCCCTTCTTCTGCTCGTGGGTCTTTCCCTCACCCGCGAGGTCGCGGAGATCGTGGATCTCGGCAATCTGGATCATCCGCTCGTGAACAGCGTCGTCGATGCCTTTGTGCTCTGGCCCCGGACGGCCTATCTGGCGCTTGCCCTCGCGATCGGCGCGGCGGCCGCCTATGTCGCCGTCGTGGCTTGGCTCGATCTGCGCGATTGATCCGGATTGCGCGAAAAATCCCATGGGCAGGCCCCGGTGACGGAGCGCCGACCCGCGGCGCCATTAACGGGACGGCAAACAATCTCGGGCAAGG
>CAZFWG010000043.1:0-7960 GCA_964522525.1 uncultured Alphaproteobacteria bacterium
CGGCGGTTCGCGCGCGAAGGCGCCGAGACGGAACTCGACCTCGACAACACCATCCGCCAGACGGCCCATAAGGGCTATCTCGACATTGTCGAGGTGCCCGAACGGCATAACACGGTGAAGGTCCTGTTGTTTTTCGATGTGGGCGGATCGATGGACCCCTACATCAAGGCCTGCGAGGAACTGTTCTCCGCCGCCCGCGCCGAGTTCAAACACATGGAATATTTCTACTTCCACAATTGCCTCTATGAAGGCGTATGGAAGGATAATCGCCGTCGGCACGCGGATATCATTCCCACCTGGGACGTTCTGCATACCTACCCCCATGACTACAAGGTCATCTTTGTAGGCGACGCCACCATGAGCCCCTACGAGGTCACCTATCCGGGCGGCAGCGTGGAACACTGGAACGAGGAAGCGGGGGCGGTCTGGCTCAAGCGTGTTTTCGAGATCTACGAGAGCTGTGTCTGGTTGAACCCCGTGGCGGAGCGCCATTGGCAATATACGCCGTCGATCGAACTGATCCATCAACTGATTGAGGGACGGATGTACTGCCTGACTCTCGAGGGCTTGGACGCGGCCATGCGTGAGCTGAACAAATAGGTCCCGTCGAGATCAGATCTGGAATCGGAAAGGGGGCATCCGATGGAACGGCTATTCGATCTTGAAAGCATGATTGCCGGCATGGTGGCCAACGAACTCGAGCGCACCATGGCGTTCGACCTGTGGCTCACCTTGATCTACGGGCTGGTCGTCATTCTGGGTTTTCTCGTGATGAGCGCCGTCGGCCAGCGGCTCCAACGCGGGCCCGATGCCTCGCCCGTGGGACCGGCGGGCCATGCCCTGTCGGTCATTCCCGTCACGATCTTCTATCTCGTGTTGTTCTGGCTGCTGACCGGCCGTTTCATTTTCGAGTATCTCCTGCTGTCGGCCGGCATCGTCATCGTGTCCCAGATCTATTTCGTGGTCGTGGACAGTCTCGCGGGCATCAATGACGAGACGAAGCGGGAAAAAGTCCATGTGATGTCCTATGTGCATGTCAATGTCACCGCCGGGTCCATCACGCTGGGCCTCGTGTTTCTCAATCTCCTGGTTCTGATCGTTGCCTTTGCCATGGCGCTCCTGGCGTCCTTCCGTCTTGATCTGACTACCGAAGACATGCAGGCGCGGATTTCAATCTTCCTTTTTGCCGTGCCCGCCGTGTCGGGTTTCATTCTCTTCCTGCCCTTCATGCTCTCCGTCCTCCTCAATCGGTTGACCGATCAGGAGGTCCGGGGATTTTATCTGGCGCGCCTGCTTCCGATCACGCTCATCACCTCGATCATGCTGGTCTTTCCCAGTTTCCTGTTCGGGGACCTGCCCCGGCAATATGCGCCGTTCCTCCCCCGTCTGAGCGATCTGGGTCTCCTGCCCCTGACCCTGTTCGGGGTTTTCGGTCTCCTGCCCTTCCTCTACAGCACCTTCGTCCATTCGGCCCTGGTGGGCAGCCGGTATCAGTGGCGCCGCAAATGGCTGAGGGATCTCTCCGAGGCGCTCGACAATGACGCGCGGGCCGCCCGCCAATATCAAAGCCTGATGGATGAGATCTGCCGCATGGTGCGGCGAAGCCCCTATTTCGAGAATTACATCGTCACCCTCATTCATGATCACCATGTGGATGATGAGGAAAAGCAGCAGAGCCTGTTCAGCCAGTTCGAGATGAAGTCCCGTTCCTTCGATGACATGCAGATCGGCATGATCGACCGGCACAAGACCGACCTGCCCAATTGGGACCGGTTGACGGCCTATGTGGATGATCTTTTTCTTTATTTCTTCACCCTGGAACAGGATGGTCTGACTCAGGAGAAGATCGCCCTGTGGCAGCGCAATGCGGAAGATGTCAGCCAGGGGACCTTGCGTCCCAACAGCCTGATCGCGCCCGTGGTCGGCGGTCTCGTGACCCTCGTCTCCGGCCCCGTCATGGAACGGATCATCCCCTTCATCGAGCAGGCCCTCAATCAGATCCTTGAGTAAGAAGCTTGAGGGACATCAGTGAAAATCCCGCGACCGGGGCAGGATCCGGGCCGCGCGATCCTGGGCGAGCTGGCGTTTGGCGAGCGCCAGGGCCCTTGGATCCTCTCCGGGTCTTTTGACCTCATCCGCCGGGGCCAAGGCATGATCGAGCCATGGTTCGCCCTCCCGGTGCACAGGATCATCCGCCGACAAATGGCCAAGTTCGGCGCTTTTGTCCTCCAGATGGCTGGCCACGATGTGAATGACACTGCCTTCCCGCTGAACCTCGCCTGAGACCAGGATGATCCGGGAGGTCAGCACCGTGCGCCGGAACCGCTCGAACGTCTTGGGCCAGACGACCACATTGGTCACACCCGTCTCGTCCTCCAGGGTCATGAAGATCACACCCTTGGCGCTGCCCGGGCGCTGGCGCACGAGAACGAGCCCCGCCACCTTGACTTTCACACCCGATTTGAAGGCCCGGATCGCGCTCGCCGCCCGGGCCCCGAAGCCCGTGAACACGGCGCGCAGCAGACCCATGGGATGGGCTTTCAGGGACAGATGCAAATGGGTGTAATCATGAATGACTTCTTCACCCAACGGCATGGCCGGCAGGTTGACCTCCGGTTCTTCCGTCTCAAGACCAGTGAAAAGGGGCAGCGGTGTTTCCGCCAGGGCCCGGATCGCCCATAAGGCCCCCCGCCGATCAAGACCGAGGGAACGAAAAGCATCCCCCTGGGCGAGTTTCTCCAACAGGGCCGGCGCGAGCCCTGTGGTCAGCCAGAAATCCCGGACACTGTCGAAAGGTCGGCTCAATCGGGCGCGCGTGTCCGTCACGATCTGGGCCGTGGCTTCATTGATGCCCTTGACGGAACGCAGTCCGAGCCGCACGGCATAGCGATTACCGCCTTCACGGGTCAGGACGGCCGGCGTGGCGGGCCTGCCTTCAGGCACCCCTTCCGGGTCAAGATCTTCCAACTGGGCGTCCCAGAGGCTGGCATTGATGTCGGGTTCACGCACCACCACGCCATGATCCCTTGCATCCCGCACCAATTGGGCAGGAGCATAAAAACCCAAGGGCTGGGCATTCAGCAAGGCACAGAGGAAAACATCCGGATAATGACACTTGATCCAGGAGGAAATATAGACGAGCAGAGCGAAACTCGCGGCATGGCTTTCGGGAAAGCCATATTCCCCGAAGCCTTCGATCTGGCGGAAGCAGCGTTCGGCAAATGCCTTGTCATAGCCATTGTTCACCATGCCTTCGACGAGGCGCAGACCGAATTCATGGATGATGCCCACCTTGCGGAAGGTCGCCATGGCCCGGCGCAACCGGTCGGCCTCGGACGGGGTGAAGCCCGCGGCCTTGATGGCGATGCGCATGGCCTGTTCCTGGAACAAGGGTACGCCCAGGGTCTTGCCCAGCACCTGCTCCAATTCGGGGGACGGAAAACTCACCGCCTCTTCCCCCGCCCGGCGGCGCAGATAGGGGTGCACCATGTCCCCCTGAATGGGACCTGGGCGGACGATTGCCACTTCAATCACCAGATCATAGAAGGAACGCGGCTTCAGGCGCGGCAACATGGACATCTGGGCCCGGCTTTCGACCTGGAAAACGCCGATGGTGTCGGCCCGGCACAACATGTCGTAGACCCGGCTGTCCTCCTCCGGCACCCGGGCGAGATCGAGATCCACCTTGTAATAATGGCGCAGGGCATCAAAAGCCTTGCCGATACAGGTCAGCATGCCGAGCGCCAGGACGTCGATCTTCAAGATGCCGAGCGTATCGAGATCATCCTTATCCCATTCAACAAAAGTGCGATCGGGCATGGCCGCATTGGCCACCGGCACCACTTCGGTCAAGGGCCCGCGCGTGATGACGAAGCCCCCCACATGTTGGGACAGGTGACGGGGAAACCCGATCAGCTCCCGGGTCAGATCGATGGCAAGGCGCAAGGTGCGATCGGAGGGATCCAGACCAAGCTCGCGGATATGCTTCTCGTCGACCCCGCTTGAAGACCAGCCCCAGACCGTGCCGCTCAAGGCCGCCACCATGTCGAGGGACAGGCCCAGCGCCTTGCCCACTTCCCGCACCGCGCTGCGGGAGCGGTAGGTGATCACCGTGGCGGCGATGCCCGCCCGGTCCCGGCCGTATTTTTCATAGATATACTGAATAACGTCTTCACGGCGAGCATGCTCGAAATCCACGTCGATATCGGGAGGCTCATTGCGTTCCGCCGAGACGAAACGTTCAAACAGGAGATCGACCTTGGTCGGGTCCACCGCCGTGATCCCAAGACAATAACAGATGACGGAATTGGCGGCCGAGCCCCGGCCCTGGCACAGAATGCTGTTGTCCCGGGCGAAGCGGACAATGTCATAAACCGTCAGAAAATAAGGCGCATAATGAAGACCTTCAATAAGCGCCAATTCATGGGCGATCATCGCCTCGACCCGCTCCGAAACGCCGTCGGGGAAAAGCCGCGCCGCCCCTTCCCAGGTCAGACGCTCCAGGCTCTGCTGGGGCGTTTCGCCGGCGACACAGGTTTCATCCGGATATTCATAAGCGAGTTCAGAGAGACTGAAGCGGCAGGCCTCGACGACGGCACAGGCATTTTCAAGCGCCTCTTCCCGGCCGGCAAAAAGACGGGCCATCGCCTCCGGGCCTTTCAGGTGACGCTCCGCATTCGCAAAGAGCCGCCGCCCCGCCTCGGCCACGGTTGTCCCCTCACGGATCGCCGTCAGCACATCCTGCAAGGGACGGCGTTCGGGCGCATGGTAATGCACATCATTGGTGGCCAGAACCGGCACGGCACATTGCGCCGCACATGCCTCCAAGGCCAGAAGACGCCGCCGGTCAGAGCCCCCATAAAGCAGGCTCAAGGCCAGATAACAGCGCGCCGGCGCGGCCCCATGCAGGCGGCGCAAAGCCTGGGTGAAACCGTCATCGAGATGACGGGGGGGAAGGAAAATAAAGACCTGACCTTCCGCATGGGAAAGAACATCCTCCAGGGTGAGATGGCATTCGCCCTTGGGCGCGCGGGCATTGCCAAGGCTCAACAGCCGGGTCAGACGGCCATAGGCGTCCCGGTTTTGGGGATAGGCGATGATCTCATGGCCCTCAAGGGTAACGAGCCGGGCCCCGACGAGAAGGCGCATGCCCACTTCTTCGGCGGCCTTATGGGCACGGACAATGCCGGCCACGCTGTTGCGGTCGGCGATGCCGATCGCGGCGAGGCCCAGGGCCTTCGCCGCATAGACCAATTCATCCGGATGAGAAGCGCCGCGCAGAAAGCTGAAATTGCTGGTCGCCGCCAATTCGGCAAAAGCCACATTGTTCATCTTTTGTTCCTTAACCACTCAGCTGAAAACACCGTGCAGATACCATTCGGGCGCGCCCGTCTCCCGCGCATAAAGACCGTGGCGATAAAGCCAGAAGCGCCGGCCATGCTCATCCTCCACCCGGTAATAGTCCCGGGTCTGAGCACTCTCATCCTCCGCCCGCCACCATTCAGGCGCAATGCGTTCAGGACCTTCCGCCTGGGTGACGTGAAAGGTGGCCTTGCGCCAGCGAAAAAGACGCGGCGGGCCTTCCGGCACCCCGGCAACCACGTCGATGGGTTCGGCGCAAGGGAGGAGGGCCAGGGGCCGGACCGGGTCCTCTGCCCCGCCCCCGTCCCCGCCTTCGTCCCCGCCTGCATCCCATGACCAGGCGGATCCGGCCCGGGGCGGGGCAGCATGGACGGGAATCGCCAGAACGGATCGTTCAGGAATGTGACTTTCCACGGGTTCGAAAATGCGCACCCGGTCGAAGCCCAGGCGATTGCCCAACCGGTCCATCAGTGCACTGATATCAGGCGTGAAGCGGTCTTTCTCCTCCTCTTCCTCCCCCTCGAGCAAGGCATATTGGTCGGCACCGATCTCGGCCACGTCGAAGGCGGCCAGGACCAGGACATCGATCCCGAACCCCGTATCCAGACCGCCTTCAAGCCCGGCAATGCTTTGCGCGAACAAGCGCGTGACATGGGCCGCATCCACCACGGGCCGCGCGGCGCCGACGGTCAGATGGCTGACATGACCGTCCACCCGATACAGGCTCAATTGAAACCGCCGCGCCCCTTGGCCATCCGCACTCAAGGTGCGGGTGAGATCGCGCGCCAGACGGGCCAGGCCATGGCTGACATGGGCCTGGTCGGTGATCGGTTCCGGGATCACGAGCCGGGTGCGGTAGGGCACGACGGGGGACGCAGGCGAGATGGGTTCCTCGATCCGGCCCAGGGCCTGATCGAGGCGATGCAATAAATCCGCATCAAAACGGTGGCCCAGGGGCGCGCGGGGCAGAGAAGCGATCGCGCCCACGGTCTTCAAGCCCAGTCCCGTCAGTGTAGAAATGGTATGGGCGTTCAATCGCAGGGCGGCAACGGGCAAGGGAGCCAGCGCCTGCTCCTCCTGCCCCAAGGCCACCACCGGCGCCTGGCCCCGGGGGGCCGCGCCATGACGGGACAAGGCCCAGGCCGCCCCCGGCGTGCCCGCAAGCGCCACCCGCGCCTCGAGACCGAAACGATGAAGGCGGTTCTCCAGATCGCGCAAAAGTGCTGCTTCGCCACCGAAGAGATGGGCGCACCCCGTCACATCAAGGAACAGGCCGGTTTCATCCGGGGCCATCGCCGTGCCCAAAAGACCGGGTCCGGGATCATCCGCAGGCCCCTTTTTACCTTTCTTGCTGCCGTCACAAAAAGACCAGGGCGCGCTCCAGGGCGTATAGCGGCCGCACCAGTCGCTCAAGCGCCGGAGGGCGGCCCGATCCGCCGCCGGATCGGCGGGACGGACCCGCAAATCCGGACAGAGAGGGCGGGCATCGCTCAACAACTGGCCGAGGCTCAGACCCGCCTCCTCCGCGTGCCTGTTGAGCGCCACGAGGCGGGGCCCGCCTTTGAGGGACAAGGTCAGGGCAAAAGGGGCGTTTGCCTGTTGAGGAACCTCCGCAGGCGTCCTATGCGCGCCTGGCCGGCCGAAGATCCGGCCTTTCGACATGCCGGGGGACGAGGCGTTCGACGGTTCCTGCAATGGCGCCGGGAGACGGCCGTTCCCGCTCCTTGACGGGCGGTTCAGACGCTCGATGGGCCAGCGGGGCAACCAGATGGAAACGATACGCCTCATGATCCCACTCCATGTGCCAGGATCCTTGCCGGACCGCGTCCGGACCTTGTTGACGGCAATGCATCAGCGTGACCTGCCACCGGGGAACCCAGGACAGGACAGCCGGATCTTCCCGCGCCTGGGGAAGAGGGTTCGGGCGGATGGACCACCGGGTCCGGGCCGCACTCGTGCCCGATGGCCCCTGATCCGAACAGGCGCCCCGAAAAGCCAGCAGCGGCACGCCCGCGCGTTCCGCCGCAAGCTGAAGGCGCCGGCTCGCGGTCAAGTCATAGCCGGGGGAACCGGAAGTCCGGGCCGGCAATTCGCCCAAAACCACACTGACCCGACGTTCCTTAACGGCTTCTTCCAGTCCCCAAAGAAGATCCTTGTCCGTCTCCGGACAAAGGAGGATGAGACGCCCCGGATCAAGACCGAAGCCGCCCAGGCCGGGTGCATGGGGCACGCCGCGTTCCTGGGCCAGGCGCGCCGGACGCACCCAGATCACAGGCCCGGAACGCACCCCCGCGATCCGACTGGCAAGCGCGAGGGTGAAGCCGAGGCCGGCGCCGATATCCCAGGCATGCACGACCCAAACCTCATGCAAGGCAGCGAAGGACAAACGCAGGCCCGGCAGATCGGCGCATAGGGCCATGCCGGAGGCCTCCGAAAAGGACGGCTCCTGGGTAGCAGGATTCTTGGATCCGCCCGTCCTCTCACGCAAAGCCGCCAGGAGGTGGGCCTTGGCCCGGCTGTCAGGCAAATGAGCGATGTCGGACCAGGCCGCCTCCGCGCCGATGCGGGAGGGATCATGACGGACTGACCTCGTGCTGAT
>CAZFWG010000043.1:8060-34711 GCA_964522525.1 uncultured Alphaproteobacteria bacterium
TCCTGACCTCGCTTTGGTTTGCGCTCGGTCGGACGGAAAACCGGCAGCCACTTCTCCTGACCTCACTTTGGTTTGCGCTCGGTCGGACGGAAAACCGGCAGCCACTTTTCCTGACCTCGCGCTGGCATGAGACCCCATGTTCACCCTCTGTTCTGTTCGTGATTTGTTCTAGGGGAGATGGGGGGCTCTGTCAAGCCATCTGGGGCGGGATCTGGCCAGAAGATCCGGCATAACGGCCTTTCAAATCAGACCCTTAACCGTATCAGGGAAGACCTCACGCCCCTTGTGCCGCACCCCAATAGTTGAAGCCCGCAAACCGGGGCGTGTTCGGCAGATACATGGTTTCGAGCGCGAGAAGCTCAAAGCCGCCCTGGCGGATCAAATCGGGGATGGGCCGGTTCAGATGGCACCCGCCCCCGATCATTTTCCAGACCGGGCCGATGCGGTGTTGCCAACGCTGCACCGCTTCATCGGGCGCGAGACCATGTTCACAGAAAAGCATCCGTCCGCCCGGTTTCAGGACCCGGCGCATCTGACCCAAAGCGCCCAAGGCATCGGGAATGGTGCACAGCGTATAGGTCAGAACCACGGTATCAACGGAGGCATCCTCCAGCGGAATTTCTTCGCCCGGAAGATCAACAAAGGAGACGGGAAAGCCGAGCGGCTCCTCGCGGGCGGCCATACGGGCAACGGCGCGCTGGCGCATGGGCGCCGCCGGCTCCAGCCCGATGACTTCGGTGATCTTAGCGGGATCGTAAAAGTCCAGATTGAGGCCCGAGCCCATGCCCACTTCAAGGACGCGCCCTTCGGCGAAGGGCACGACTTTCGCGCGCTGCTTCATGACCGGTTTGGACCCGCAGCCGGAATCGATCAGCCGGGGAAGCACGAACCGGTCATAAAGACCCATGGAACCCTCCGGTCACCCCCCAACGGTAACCAGACTCTCCAGGGCATCGCTGGAGGCCACATCCGCCTCGACGCCCGCCGGCAGATCGAGAGTCATGCCGGCCCGCGGAGCAAAGAGACGGATCCGCGCCCGTGCATCCGCCTCGTCGGAGACGCCGGGCTCCAGGGTTTTGAGGGCCACGAAGCGGGTCGATCCGGGAAGCGCCAGACGCTCCGCCGAGGAGACGGCCTGGACCTGCGCCGCAGTGTCTTCACCACCGGCCGCCAGCTGAACCTCCGGTGTCTCGGCGCCCTGCTTGTTCTCGATGACCGCCGCCACATTGACCGCGCCCTGGCCCGTCACCGGCGCGCGGGCCATGACCTGCTCGACCACGGGCGAGTTGCCTTCACACACGATCCGGGCCTGTTCGACGATGGCCCCGATCTCGGTCAGTTTCGCCTTGTTGCCATTGATCTTGACCGCATCGACCATGGCCATCAGCGACACGATCTCGACATGCAGCGTGTCGTAAAGGGCCGGCGCCTCGACCATCTCGGCGAGGGAATGACGGTTCGTAATGGGCGGTGTTTCGATCAGCGGCACTTCAAACTCCCGCACGGCGCGGAAGACGGGGCGGACTGTCTTGGGCCCCGTGCGCACGAGGCGCCGCCGCACGCCCGTGACATAGGACGCGCTCACCGTTCCCGGATTCTTTTCGATAATCTTCAGACGGCTGAACTGTCGGCCGGAGGAGGACCGGGCCGTCTGGCAGGCCGCGAGGATGACATCCACAAAGGCCACCGTGTAGCCCGCTTCTTCGGCCGACAGCCGATCCGACATGGTGGCGCTGAACGGTTGTTCCGGCGCCGTGCCCGCGCAGCCAGCCAATGAAATCCCCGTCAGGACCATGAACCCGACAGCCATACGCCCCCATTGTTTCCCAATCATCTTCTTGCCTCTCAAACGCCTGCACTCAACGGGCGTATGCCCTCTTTGTTGTCTGTATCAGCTTTGCTACCCCAAACGCGTCGCGATGGACCCGCCCTCATAGGGCCTTCATTTTTATAGACCCTAGTCTTGTCGCGACCCCATTTCGCGAAAAAGACGGATGGCTCTCTTCCGGCATACCGCCTGTTCGGCGACGGGGGAAAGACAGAAAACACCACGAACCGGGATCACGGCATCGCAACGCGCCAGCACTGCCCCCTCACATTGGCGTGTAGTGTAACCATTTGTGACGATGGCCACCAGCCCAAGGGACCAAATGTTACAAGGCGCTAGGGTCGCGCGGCCGCGCGTCAGGCCGGCGTCAGGGTCAAGGTCAGGCCCTCGCGGGCCGCGAAAGTGTCCTTGCGCGCGGCCTGGGCGGCCGCATCGATGACATCCATCGCGTCGTCTTCGCGCAAATGGGAATGGTGGAACAGCGCTAGCTGCCGCACATCGGCCGCATTGGCCAGCCGGATGGCTTCCTGCCACGTGGAATGGCCCCATCCCTTGTAGCGATCAAATTCCTCATCCGTGTAGGTCGCATCATAGATCATCAGATCTGTCCCGCGCACGAATTCCAGGAGCGTCTGATCCAGCGAACCGGGGGTATGCTCCGTATCGGTCACATAGCAAAGCGAGACGCCTTCGCCCTCGACGCGGTAGGCCGTCGCCCGATCCGGATGGCACAGGCGCTCGGTCCGGGCCAGAACCCCCTCGCCCAGATCAAGCGTCGTGCCGATCTTGAAATCCTCGAAGACCGGCTGCGAGGTCATGGCGCGCAAAGGCACGGGAAAGAAGGGATAGGTCATCTGGCCCGCCAGCACCGATTGAACCGTATAAGGCGGCTCCAGATGCCCGGCCAGAACCCGCAAATGGTAGGACGGGGTGAAGGCCGGGGCGAAAAACGGAAAACCGGAGATATGGTCCCAATGGGTGTGGGACAGGAGCAGGGTCGCCTCGGAAGGCCCTTCCGCCATCATCTGCCGGCCCAAGGAGCAAAGCCCCGTGCCGGCGTCGAGAACCACGCGCTTGCCCGCCACCTGGACCTCGACGCAGGAGGTGTTCCCGCCATAGCGCAGAAAACCGGGTCCCGGGCAGGCAATCGAGCCGCGCACCCCCCAGAATTTAACCATCATCGACACGAACCGGCTCCCTGGCTGGGCGCTCCCCTTGCGCCGTTCAAGATCCTGCGCGCGTTCCCCGTGAGCCGCCTGCCCTGCTGCGCCGTGCTGTCCGCTGCAACATCCCGCCTGCCGCAACTTAGAGGAGCATCGAAGGGTCTCCCGAACCCCAGGAGAACATGCATCGCTAACGCCAGACTAGGCCGAGCCGTGAATGACTAAAAGCACGCATCGCATCCGCGCAGCGATAGCGCAAAAGGGACCCCGAACAAAGTGTTCCCGATCACAGGTTCACGCCGCCATGCGGTCGATTTCGGCCTGAACGGCGCCCAGGGCTTTGCGCATGGCGTCGAGGACGCCCCGGCGGCTTTCCCGGTGGTCCCCATCGATGAGCGCTTCGGCCTGCTCTGCGAGGTCGCCCAGGGTGAAGGCGCCGATGCCGCGGGCCGACCCTTTCAGCGAATGGGCCAGCGCCACCCACTCCGTATCCGCCATATCCGGGTCGAACATGTCGATCCACAACATGGATTGCCCACGGAAAATCGCCAGGACATCGGCCTGGACCGACCGATCGCCCGCCGTGTACCAATCGAGATAGGCGAAATCGATGGGCATCGACGGTTTGGCCCCGCCATCGGCCGCCTGGGGCCGATCCGTTTGCTCCGTCATTTGTCCGTCCTCTTCGGCTGTTTCACACCGGCGATCGTGGATTGATCCGTCATCACCGCAAAGTTGGGTCAATCCTGCTTGATCAATTGTGCCCAAAATGAGTCCGTCCGCCGACCTGTCCGATGCCAGGGCGCGGGCGATCCGCACACCCGCCGCCGACAGACGGCACACGAACCATTGGGGGCGGCTTTTGGGAAAGAACCAGGGCTCCACCCAGCCCCGGCGCAGGCAGACAAGGACCATTTCCGGACTGACAGCCTGACCCTGATCATCGAAAAGGGGAAGGCGCCGGTCGGGCCGGGCGAGACCCTTCACCAGATAAGCAGCCTGGCGGGCCGTCGGCCGTGCATCATCATGTTTGGTCCCAGGGCGGACCGGCGGAGGGGAAATCACGGGGTTGGACGTCACGGGAGCACCGCCTTGGCCGGACCCGCGCCCGCCCGCCTTCGGAACGGCGGACATGACGCAGTGTTCAGGAACCGGCCGATTATGTCCGTGATAGATTCAAGCCTTGGTTAAGCGATGAGGGCTGAGGGAGGATGTGAATCAGATCAAAACCGATCGAAACCAAGACGAAGCCAAAAATTCAGTGCCGCCATGTCCCCCTGAAACGTCGAATCGTTCATAATGGGACACAGGGTTGACGAGCGAGGGGAACCGGCAACAAAAAAGCCGACCTCATGGGTTGATAAAAATATTCCCGTCTCCCGGTAGATTGCCACAATACGGATGGTCGTCCGCAGGCAATCCAGCTATAAATGGTGGTGCGGACATCCCGGCCAACGGGAGCCGGACCTTGGGGTCCATCCAGGAAAGATGATGGCGGCGTGTTCGATGCGCACCGCCCCAGGGAGTTTTTGGGCTTTTTTCGTGAGTTTCGGCTCAACTCTGCCCAGGCTCCATGATCAGCTTTGTTGCGGCATGAAGGATGCACGTCCCGCTCTGCCCGAAGCATGATATGAGGGGCTCTGTCAGTCGGATCGCCGCTGCCTTGAACGTTGTTTTGGCACGTTGGAGCCCTGTCTCCCGCATGCCGAGGCAATCAGGGGGTTGGCCGCGACCGCATTCCAAGGGATTCTATGCTGCCCTTTGCCATGTTTCAGCCTGCTCCCTGCACCAATGTCCCGAAGTGCTCCGAGTGGGTAGGCCAGTACCATGCAGCGCGCCAACATGCCGAAAACAGACACGCCTGAAGATTTTGGAAAAATTATCGAAGGGCCTAAGCCGAAATTCGAATCCCGGCTGGCTGCGGAGCGGCTGACCGCCCCCATCGATGACCCCCGGGCCCTCCCTCGAAGCCCCGCCATGGATCGGGGGTTTGAGCAGCGGATGGAAAGCCGGATCGACGACAGGCGCTTTGATGACCGCCGGACCGATCGCCGTGCCTCGCCCCGCCGCGGCCGCGCAGCCCGGCGTCAGAACGCCAATGGGGCGGTCGAGGGCCTCGCCCGTATTTCCGTCGGCACCTGGGTCATGGGGCTGGCGGGCCTCTGGCTTCTCGTCGGTGTCGCCTCGATCATCAACATGCAGCTTGACGGCCGCCTCGCCGGCCAGGGCTTCTGGGACTGGATGCTGCTGGTCATCGGCATGATGGTGCCGATTGGCGTCATGGGCCTCGTGATCATGGTCCTGCGCCACACGGACAATCTGCGCAGTTCCGCGCTCTCCATGGGCCGACTGGCTGCCCGGTTGACGGAACCGGACACCTCGGCGGTCCATGATGTCTCGACCTTGGGAGAATCCATTCGCGGCGAACTCGACCGGGTGACAGCCAGCCTGGACCACGCCGTGCGCCGGGTCGGCGTGCTTGAGGAAATGCTCAAGGCCCAGACCCGGATGATGGATGAGACCGCCCAAACGGTCGACAAGCATGCCAAGGCCTTCGGCGACACCCTGGATGGCCAGCGCGTTCGCATGGCCAATGTGGCCAAGCAGCTCACGGAAGAAGTGAAGGGCATCGAAGTGGCCGTCGAAAATCAGGCCACGCGGATCACCGAAGCCACCGCGCGGGCGGGCGAACAGCTCAAAAGCGCCCAGGCCGGGCTCGATGAGCGCAGCCGGTCCCTCGAAACGATCGCGGCCAATGTGGTGCGCAACACCCATGAAGCCACCACCCAGTTGGCGGTGGAAAGCAAGAAACTCGTCGAAATCACCGACAAGGCCTCGGGCCAGACGGAAGAACTCGTCGCCAAATACAGCAAGCAGACAGAGCTGCTGGACCGGGTCGTCGAAAAACTGGCGAGCCAGAACGGCGAATTGGACAGCGTTCTTGAAACCCAGCGCGCGGCCCTCGTGCGCATCGGCGAGATGATTGACGGCCAGGCGGCGCAGATCGCAGGCCAAGTGGGCGCCGGCGTCAGCGATCTGACGGCGGTGATCGAAGGGGTCGACCTCAAGGCCGCCAATTTCACCCAGGACGTGGTCAAGCGTGTCGAGCGCATCAGCCGCGCGGGCGATATCGCCGCCGAAACCATCGCCAAGGCGGGTGAATCGGCCCGGCGCGCGGCCGAAGACGTCCGCAGCGGCCTGTTCACCCAGTCCGACCAGGCCACGGCCCTCCTTGAAGCCCATCTGGAACAGGCGCGGGGCGCCCTTGGCCAATTGGGCAAGGAAGTCGCCGCCACCGTGAAGGGACAGACGGAGACCGCCGTTTCCGGCCTTGGCGATCAGCTGGACCGCATTCGCGACGGGCTGGAGGCCCAGGTCGCCGAAGCCGCCAACACCCTGGGCAATCTGCAGGGTGAACTTCTGAATACAGCGGAAACCAATGTCGATACGATCCGGCACCAGGCGGAATACACGCGGGGCCTGCTGGAAAGCCTCAATTCGGAGCTGTCCTCGTCCGTGACCGACGCCAAGGGCACCATGGCGGCCCAGGTCAAGGCGGCACGGGAGGCCTTGAGCGATCTGAAGGTCGATCTGGACAAGGCCATGGAGACGGGCGGCGATGCCCTGAAACACCAGACGGACTCGGCCCGCAAGACCGTCGAGAAACTGCGGGAAGACCTGCACAAGGCCGCCGTCGAGGCCGGCACCGTCCTCCTCGACAAATCGGCGAAAGCCCGGCTCGAAATCGAAGGGGCGACCCAGAAGGCCGATGCCGCCGTCAAACGCCTGTCCACGGAGACCAATCAGTCCCTCGGCGCCCTGAGCAAGGCGGTCAACGCCCTGTCGGAACAGCTCGACGGACTGCCGGACCACGCCGACGCGAGCGCCCAGCGGATCCGCAGCGTGATCGACGGTCAGATCGAGGAAATCAACAAGATCGCCGCCACGGCCATGGAAAAGGCCCAGGCCCTTCATACGGTCGTCGAGCAAAAAAGCGACGACGCCCCTCAAGCCAAGGCGCCCGAGGCCAAGACATCGGAACCGGCCGCGGCCAATGACGCCGCTCCCGGCAAAGGCAAAGGCAAAGAAGAAAGAGCCACTCAGAAGGCGGCGGCAGAACCCGCCCAGCCGGCTGAGGCCCCCGCTCCGGAAGCCTCGACCACGAATGACGCTTCGGCGGACCGGGATCCCTATCCGCAGATCTGGCCCGGCATGATCCGTGGCCCCCGCCGGCCCGTCCAGGTGGATATGGCGAATTCGTCCGATTGGAGCCAGCGCCTCGTCTCGAGCATGCGGGCCCTGGACGGTGGTCAGGACAATCCGGCCCAGAACACGGGTTCCCAGGAGGCCTCCACGCCCCCTGCCCGTCCGGAACCGGAGCAGCCCAAGGCCCGGCCGCGCGAGGCTGCGCCGCGCCGGCGCGACAATGAGGAGGCCGGTGGTCGTGGCAAGTCCGGTCTCGGCTGGCGCGAGATCCTGAAAAAGGCGGAACGGTCGGAGCGCGAGTCCGCCGCTTCCAGCCAGCCCCGCGACACAAGCGGCGATGATGCGGCCCGCGCTTCCCTCCGGGTGATCGAGACCCTTCAGGCCATGGCCATCGATCTCGACCGGGCGCTTGAAGAAGATCCGCCGTCGGAGCTTCTCCAGCGCTACCTCAATGGCGAGCGCAATGTCTTCGCCAAGCGCCTCGTCTCCATGGGTGGTCCGGAAATGGCCGACAAGATCCGGCGCAAATACGGCCAGGACCATGAGTTCCGCCACGAGGTGAACCGCTACATCAACGAGTTCGAGACCATGCTGGACACGATCTCGGGCAATGACCGGGAGAACATCCTGGCGGAGACCTATCTGACGAGCCAGACCGGCAAGGTCTATATGCTGCTCGTCAGCGCGGTCAACAAACGCTGATCCGGGAACGGATCTCGAAAATGACAAGGCGTGGTGCCGGGGCGTAAGTCTGGGCCACGCCTTTTTCATGCCTGTAAGCGGAGGATTATCCCAGGCGGATCCGGGGATCAGTCCGCGTCTTCCCGATCGATCGGCGGCAGGATTTCCAGGGACTCGGCCAGCAATTTTCCGTTGACGTCGTGAATGACGCTGTGGCGGCCGTAGAGCGTGATGCCCGTGTCGTCGAGCTGAAGATTGAGTTTCATGGCCGCGTCCGCCTCCACGCTGAAATAGCGGCGCGGCGTGCAGCGCAGATCCGAAACCACTTCCGCCAGGATGGCACCGAAGGGCATGTCGGCATCGGTGATCCGCTGGCGCACCTCCGGATCGAAGTAATCGAGGGCCACGCGCAGCATTGCCATCTGCAATTGCTGCCGGGTTTCCTTGGCCTCGAGCACCACCTTGCGCACATAGTGATCCCCGCTTTCCTGCTTGGCGAGGATGCGCACATCAAGGGGCCCTGCGACATGGTCCCTCAAGACCGGCGTCATCAGACCATTGTGGACGAGGAGCGCGCGTTCACCGGCGGGCAACGCAGCCGCTTCCACGGTCGTAGGCTCAAGGGCGGGCGCGCCGTCCATGGGCCAGAGGGCGCGCAAAAAGGCGTCCGGGCCATCAATGATCCGCCGAAGTTCTTCCGCGATGCCCAGGGCCGCCGCCCCCCTCAGCATGAAGCTGTGATCGCTGTCGATCGGCACCGTCCGCAATTTGCCGTTGGTCAGGCGCCGCCATTGCCTGTGACAGTCGACGAGACCAAAAGGCGGCTGGGTGCCGCGAAAAAACAACACGTCCCGTGGCCAGGCCGTCGGGCGATAGCGGGACAGGATGCGCCGATAGGCTTTTTCCGGCTTACGCCCCCTCGGACCCTTGGGGCGCGTGGTTCGGCGCTTGGTTGAATGTTCCTTACGGGCCGCATATTTGGATCGGACCGTGTCCATCGTCTGGCGCGCGCCTGTGGCCGCGATATAGCGTCCCCAGCCCAGGAGACGGATCATCTCGCCCGACAGACGGTTCTTCATGAGAGACGGTGAGAAGGTGTCGATCAAGCCGACACAGATGACCGGACGGCCGCGCATCTCGAAATGGCGCGCGAGCTCAAAGGCGACGATACCGCCGAGCGAATAACCGATCAGGGCCAGGGGGCGACCGTCAGCCACCCGTTCGATCTGAACGGCCATGCGATGGATCAGATCTTCCATGGAATAGGGCGGCCGGCGCACCCCATCAAGGCCCGGCAAATCGATGCCGTAGCAGGGCGTGTCCGGATCCATATTATGCGCCAACTGACGAAAGGTCAGGGCATAGCCGTCCATGCCGGCAATGCAGAAAAGGGGCACGGAGTCGGGCGTTCCCTCTTGGAGACGGATCAATCCCCCTGACCCGCCTTCCGCCGTCAGGAGACGGGCCGCCAGTTTGTCGGCCGTCGGCGCTTCCAGGACCAGGGAGGGCGAAACGGGCACGCCCAGTTCCTTTTCAAGCGCGAGCGCGAGCTCAACGGCCCTCAGGGAATCCCCGCCGAGAACGAAGAAATCATCGTCGCCGCTCACCTCCTGGCGGCCCAGGGCGTCGCTGAAGGCCGAGCGGACCACGGCGGGAAAAGCAGCGGGCGCATGCTTGATCCGCCGGCGTCCCCGTCTCTTTCGGCCCCTCGGGGCATTCTTTCGGGACAGAACCCGTGGCGTCGGAGCAGGAGGCTTCTTCGGAACAGGCGTTTCTGCCGCCTGCACTTGCACGCCCGTCTCGGCGGCGGGTTTCTCCGCAGGGGGCTCATCCGCCTGCGCCTCGCTTCCTTTCATCAGGGCCTGACGATCGACCTTGCCCGTGCCCGTTAAGGGCAGGCGGTCGTGGAAGACAAAGCGGGCCGGCACCATGTGGCCCGGAACCTTGTCGCCCAGGCGCCGGCGCAAGACCTCGGTGCCCAGCCTCTGGGCATTCTGACCCGTGACATGGGCGACGAGTTGGATCTCGTCCCGGTCATCCGCGACGCCGACGACGGCCGCCTCCTCGACCCCGGTAAGATCCGACAGATGCGCTTCGATCTCGCCCAATTCGACCCGCTGGCCACGGATCTTGACCTGAAAATCGCCGCGACCATGGTGGATAATCGCTCCGTCCTTGCGACGGGACACGAGATCACCGGACCGATAGAGGATCAGGGATGGATCATCCGGGTCTTGCTCGAAACGATCCGCATCAAGATCAGGGCGGCGCCAATAGCCCCGGCTGATGTGGCGTCCCCGCACGACAAGCTCGCCCACGTCACCGGGACCTACGGGATCACCGTCCGCGTCCTGGATCAGAAGTTCGACATCATGATAGGGGCGACCGACGGGCACGGGGCCCTCTTCATCGGGACTGTCGACCGTGATGACATGGCGGCACAGACAGCTTGTTTCCGCCGTGCCCAAACCATTGTAGAAGCGGGCATGACCATCGAAATGGCGCCGAAAAAGCGTAACATCCGCCGGCTGAACAGGCTCGCCCGCAAGCTGAACCCAGCGCAGACTGTCAAGCGAGACCGCGCCTTTGAGTTCCGCCACCAAACGGCGGAACAGGGTCGGCACCATATAGAGCTGCGTGATCCGGTTGTCCTTGATCCAGCCGGGCAACTGGGAGACGGGCCGGCGCTTTAGATCAAACGGACACAGGGTAGCACCGTTCAGAAACGCGCCGAAAATACAGAAAATGGAGGGCGTGAAGGACGCGCCGATGACGAAGGCGATCCGGTCATGGGTCCGCACGCCCATGTCCTGGGTATAGCAGTCGACGCTGCGAAGCAGGCTGCCCTGGCTATGACAGGCGCCTTTGGGCTCCCCGGTCGAGCCGGACGTGAACAGGAGATAGGCCGGCACGTCGAGCCCCGCGCCAGGCGCCAACCGCTGCGCGACCGTTTCCTCCTCGGCGTCGGGGGCATCATGGGCCACCAGATCCAACACGATCTGATCCGGGCGGGCCATGCGTTCCATGCGCTCCCGCGTAGGCCCGTGGACCAGGATGATGGCAGGATCGGCCAGGGCCAGAAGCGTGTCCATCCGTTCGTCGGGATAGGTCGGATCGAGGGGGACGTAGAACCGGGCGGTGGACACCGTGGTCAGGATCGCAGCCACCAGATCCGCGCCATGCTCCATGCAGATCGCGATCGGTCGCTCCACGGGCAGGGGTTCAAGCTCGGCCTGGGCACGGTCCAGGGACGCCGCAATGCGCCGTGACCAGCGGTCAAGCTCACCGTAGCTTATCGACGTCGCGGAACCGTCCCCTGCATCATCGTCGATGAGGATGGCGGTCGCTGAGGGATTGTCGTCCACCCGAGCCCAGAATCGCTCCGCGATTCCCCATGCCGGGGCCCCGACCTTCTCTAACATTCGCGTTTAACCAGCCTGATTTAGCTTCAAATTCGGCGGATCCTAGCCGTGATCGGCCTGCTTCGGAAGAGCCACATACGCCCATAACGATTACGTCATGGCAACCGGACACCACAATCACACCACCTGATTCCCGTGTCCGGATCTCGTTGACTTTCGGACAGTTTTTGGACGCCTGCCCAGATGGTTAGGGGGGCACCCCACCTGGAACTGGTGTTCGGCGCCCTCACCCCGCCCACCTGGCGGGCCATACCGGTCCGGCGGTCCAAAGGCGGCCCAACATTCTTGGTCGCTTTGGCACCCTTCAAGGTGCCCTGTCCAATGATCTTAAATATTTACGCGTTCGGAAGTGGGTAGGATCAATCAAATCTACACGCCTGGGTCGCGAATACCTCACCCTGGACAACCCATGCAGGGGTAGAGCCATCTGGGGCTGGGCTTTCCCGGCAAGGTCCGGTTTACGAATCTCCTTCATCTCCATGGGCATCCGGCCCTCGCGGGCCGGGCAGACATGCCGCCCCGCCCAGGGCACTTCTGTCCGTCCCGCCTTCCCAACAGGTAAAGATCCCGCCCCTCCTGGAGACTTCCCATGCTGAACGCCATGAATGCGCCGACACCGACAACCCTGGGACTGCAGGATCGCGCCGCCCCATGGATAATCCCAAGTCTTATCGGGGTTCTGGTCTTTCTGGCGGCGTTGGTTTCGCCCGTGTCCATGACCGGCAGCGATCCCTTCGGCTTGCTGGTGGTCTCCCAGAACATCACCCAGCGGGCCCAGGTCAATATCGATCCTGACCGGGAATATTTCCGACTGACCGACGGCACGTTGCACGGTGCCATCAAAGAAACCGACGGTCATTACTATCATACCCACCCAATCGGCGTGCCGCTGATATCGCTGCCCGTTGTCATGGCCGCGAACGCTCTGGGATTGGACATGACCGAGGTGGAACGGCCGATGCAAAAGGCTCTGGCCGCGCTGACATGCGCCAGCCTCGTCATACTCCTTTTCTACACGGCACGTACTTTCTTTTCACCAGGCCTCTCGGCTGTCTTCGCTCTTGGTGTCTTTTTCTCCACGGTCCTGGGATCAACCCTGCCCTCCGCCCTTTGGACGCTGAACTACGAGGCGGTGATGGTCGCGGCGACACTGTTGTTCCTGATCCGGCACGGCGTTTCGGGCAAAGCGCCGTTTCCGCCGTTTCTGCTCGGCGTCGTTCTCTTTCTGGGCTTCCTCTGCCGGCCGACAATGGCCCCCCTTATCGCCTTCACCCTGCTCTACTGTCTCATGACGGACCGGCGTTTGTTTCTGCGCGTTGCCCTGCCCAGCGCGTTCCTGTTGAGCGTCTTTGTCGGTTGGTCATGGGCAACCTTCGGCGAACCCGTGCCCCCCTACTATAAGGTCACGCGCCTAGGCTTCGAGACATTCCCCGATGCTCTCTACGGGGCGTTTCTGGGGCCCTCGCGCAATCTGCTAATCTTCAACCCCCTTTTCGCGACACTCCCATTCCTCGCCCTCGCCGCCCGCGACACCCGGCCCTTCGGATATGAGCGAGCCCTGTGGGCCACGGCGGCGGCCATGCTCTTTGTCCTTTTGACCTTCCACCCCTGGTGGACCGGCCATGGCTATGGCCCCCGGACAACGACGGGCATGGCCCTCGTGCTCTCTGTCTTGGCCCTGACCCTGCTCGGCCGCGGCATCGGGGCGAACGGTAGCGTACCATGCGACGCGACGCGGCTGCGCCAAGCGCTGCGCCGTTCCCCGCGTTTGACGGCGGGCGTCGGTACCCTGGGTCTGGCCTTCGTGCTTGGCGGCGCGGTCAACCTCAATGGCCTCACCAATCCGGCCACGGGCTATTGGCTGCAATTGCCGAATGTGGACAAGCACGCCAACCACACCCTCAACGACTGGCGCTTTCCCCAGTTCCTGGCCTCCCAGGACAGCCTCGTCGACAAGGCGCTGACCCACTACGACGAACTGGATTTGCCGATTTCCAAGATCGTGCCCATCCGGGGCCGCATGACGGCGCTCAGCCTCAACGGCACGGATATCGGCACACAGCGGACCTTCCGTGTACCCATCAGCTCCGGATTCGACGTGCATTTGCGCGTCGCGGCCCTGATGCTGGGGCCGTCCCAGGCACGGGTCCTGATCAACGGCACCGCCGTGGGCACCTTGGAGGCCCCGCTCCTGAACAAGCGCCTCAAAGTACCCGCCCACCTGCTCCAGCCGGACCGGGACAACACCATCGCCCTTAAGGCCGGTGATGCGCGCGGCCCGGCTCTCGTCCATTTGGAGTTCGCCTTGCGCAGCGAATGAAGGCCGTTTCCGGCGAAAGGCGGAACGGGCGACAACGGACGACCCGGCGGATATGGTGGACGTCTTGCGTGCAAGAAAGGGAGAAAACCCATGACCACGATCCTGATCGCCGGGGCCAATCGCGGGATTGGCCTCGAATTCGCCCGCCAATATGCCATGGCCGATGCCCAGGTTCTGGCGGGCTGCCGGGCCCCGGACCAGGCGGACGCCCTGCAGGCGCTGGCCCGCGACCATGCGGATCGGGTCGAAATCTTTCCCCTCGACGTGACCCGGGATGAAAGCGTGGCCGCCGCAGGCCGCCAATTCGCGGATCGCAAAATCGATCTGCTCATCGTCAATGCGGGCGTATCGGGCCAACGGGACGCAAAACTCGGCCATGTGGACTATGACAGCTTCGAGGAAACCCTTGCCGTCAACACCATCGCGCCCTATCGCGTGATCGACGGCTTCATCGATCATGTGCGCGCCGGCGGCGACAAGAAGATCATCATCATCTCAAGCCAGCTCGGGTCCATCACCAATTGTTCCGGAGGCGGCGTGTTCTATCGGACCTCCAAGGCGGCGGTGAACATGGTCGCCCGCACCCTGGCCAAGGAACTGACGGAAGAAGGCATCATCATTTGTCCGATTCACCCGGGCTGGGTACGGACGGATATGGGCGGCTCCAACGCCACACTTTCCGTCGAGGAAAGCGTGGCTGGCATGCGCGATTTCATCGCCGGCGCCACGCCCACTTCGTCGGGCCGGTTCTACCAATGGGACGGACAGGAACTGCCTTGGTGATCCGCCCCCGGTTGATCCTGGTGCGCCCGTCTGCTCCATGACCCATTTTGATTGGATCATTCTTGTCCTCTACGCCCTGACCGTTGCCGGTCTTGGCGCCCACGCCAGACGCCGGGAAGAAGGCCTCACCGGGTTCTTTCTGGCGGGGCGGCGTCAGGGCTGGTTTTCGGTGGCGGCCTCGACCTGGGCAACGAGCCTTTCGGCGCTCACCTTTATCGGCGTGCCCGGCGCGGCCCTGGCCGGGAACTTCGCCTATGCCCAGCTCTGGGTCGGGACGTTCCTCGCGGCCTATCTCGTCGCGATCCTCTTCCTCCCCCACTACTACAAATTGGGGGTCTTCACGGTCTATGCCTATCTGGAACACCGCTTCGGATGGCGCACCCGCTTCGGTGCGGCCATCGTTTTCCTGATCAGCCGGTGTCTGGCGAGCGCCGTGCGCCTGGCCGGATGTGCCATTGCCGTCTCCGTGTTCTTTGGACTGTCTTTCGTCGCGGCCATCGCCCTCATCACGGTGATCGCGACGGCCTATGTGCTGGCCGGAGGCCTGCGCGCCGTGATGTGGACGGACATGCTTCAGCTCGGCCTGTTTCTGGTGGGTGCCGCGGCGGCCGTCCTGGCCGTGATCTTCCGTCTTCCCGACGGTCTGCCCCAGCTCATCGAAATCGGAATGCAGGCGGACAAATTTCGCCTCTTCGACTTCACGCCAAGCCTGTCCGACCCCGGTACATTCTGGATCGGCAATCTCTTTGCCATGCTGCTGGGGCTTGCCGTCGGCGCCACGGATCAGGACATCGCCCAGCGGGCCTTGAGCTGCCGGACGTTGCGCCAGGGACAGATCGGCGTCGTGGCGTCCGGGTTCGGCAGTCTCCTGAGCACGCTCCTGTTCCTGACCGTTGGCCTGTGTCTTTACGCCTATTATCGGACCTTTCCGGACCCGGCCGTGGCCACGCTGATCGAGGCCGAACGGTATGACCATGTCTTCCCCCATTTCATCCGCCATGATCTGCCTTCCGGGCTGCGCGGTCTCCTGATTGCAAGCCTGTTTGCCGCGGCCATGTCGTCCCTCGATTCCGCCCTCAATGGCTTGGCATCTTCCGCTTATTTTGACTTGCGTCCGGGTCCGGCGGCCCGACGGACGGATATGGCACTGGCCCATCCCCGACGGCTCGTCCTCCTCTTCGCGGCGCTATTGTCCGTACTCGCGATCGGCTTCGGCTCCCAGCCTTCCATCCTGTGGTTTGGTCTCCAGATCATGGGCTATACCTATGGGGGCCTTCTCGGGATCTTCCTGGTCGGGGTCCTGTCGGAGAAACTCGGTCATGACACGGCCAATCTGGTCGCCATGGTCAGCAGCATGGTGGTCGTCACGCTCGCCGTTCATTGGGGCTTCGGTTTCGGGCCCATCCCCTGGCCCTGGGGCATCGTCCTCGGCATGGGCTGGACCGTCGCGGTCATTCTGATCGCTTCGGGCCTGTCACGGCCCCTCTCCGCGTCGCCCAAGCCTTGATGCAGGTCAGGGTGAGAAGGCCCCGAATGATATGGAATTCATGATATGAAGTTAATGAACCCGTGGCACAGGGTTCATCACCATCGGATATCAGGGAGGTTTCATGGCATCCGGATTTGAAATCAGCCGTCGTCACCTGGAGGCCGCCATGACCGAGGCCGAGACCGCCGGCGTCGATGCCGCTGCCATGCGCACGGCGCTGCTCAGTACCGTGATCGAAATGGCCCTGGCCCAGCAATCCCAGGACGAGATCCGTCAGCAGGTCTCATTCATCATTGACAATTCGGACCCGGACACGGATTTTCCCTTCATGCGGCCCTAAGAGCGGATAAGTCCGGTGGCGCCGCTGAAATCGTTACCATGCTGTCACATGGAGAGCCCCATGAAAACGCTTCCCCAAGACGTCGATTTCAAGATCTCGAGTTTCTGCAATTGCGGGTCCTGCAATAACTGCGTGTCCATCGCCGTGACCGAGCAGGGCGTTTTCGTCCGCGATACCAAAGACGACACCAAGACCACCCTCGCCTTCACGCCGGACGAATGGAAGACCTTCGTCCAGGGCGTGAAAGCCGGGGAATTCGACGTCTAAGGATGGTTCCCAGAACGGACGAGCGGCACAATCACCGCTCGTCTCTTCCATCAATTTGAGACGGCCCGGCCTTTGGCGAGGCGCAGGACAATCAGTGCCAGCCCAGAAAAGAAAAACAGGACGGAAAACGCCGCCGTGGCCTGCAGCCACCAGGAATTGAAGTTTTCCCGGGTCGACCAATCCATGATGTGCAGACCCCACATAAAATCAAAACACCGCCAAAGAAAAGTCCGCACCGCCCGGACTTCGCCCGTCGAAACATCCACATAGAAGGAGGCCGCGTCCTCCGGCCCGAAGTCGACACGCCAAGCGGAACCACCCCGACGATACTCCAAGGGCGGCTTGTCGAAAAAAACCGTGTCTTGAATACGCCCCCGACCGGCATAGACGGCGAGCGCCACCTCGCGGGCCAGCCCCTCGGACAAGGGCGAGAGCCGCTCCCCCGTTCTCGCATCCACAAGTATCGTCGCCTCAGGAGACGCGACTTCCCAAATCAAACGAGCGCCAAGCGGACGAAGGGTCAGGCTGTTGGACGGCACCGAATTGCCGGCCAGGATTTGATCAGGCGCGACCATGCCGTCCTCCCATGACAGGGATATGGACGCTGCTTCGCGCCGCAGATGCTCCCCGCGCACCATCTCGATGGGAAAGAGCGTCATGAACAAACCACTGATGAGCCACAATCCGACCTGCGCTCCGAGCACAATGGCCAGGATCCGGTGGACCTTCAGCAGACGCCGGTTCAGCAAGGCACGGGACATAGATACCTATTCGAGAAAGGCACGGATGGCCGGATCCCGCTTCAACGCCTCAAGCTCGTCCTCCGTCGGCAGTTGAGGGCGGTCCCGCTTGACATTCACCATACAGAGGAAGCCCAAGGGCTCCCCTTTCGTGGCCCGGAATTGATGCCATGTAAGGGGATCGATCCGGATCAGGTCATGGGGACCGCACTCCCGGATCTCGCCGGAAATCAGGCAGTGCCCATGGCCCCGGAGGATCACTACGCCATGAACATGTTCGTGACGTTCAAGGGTTGAATGTCCGCCGGCCGCCATTTCAAAATAACGCAATTCGCAGTCGAGATTGGGATCGAGGAACAGAAGCTGCCGAGTGATGTCCTTGAAGGGTGCGGAGCCTTCTTCCTTATAGGCCAGGAGATCCACCTCCTCCCACCGAAAATCCGGGCGACTCCGGCGGAATTCCGATGGTCTGTCCACGGCTGGCCCCGCGACCTCATCGGCGGGACGGTCGTAGAAGCGGCGAACCTCCTCCGTGAAAAGATGGGTTTGTTCCGTCAACCGGTCCCCCGCGCTGAGCAGGGCCCCGCCGATCAGGAGCATGACGTCCGGTCCATAGAAGGTCAGCATCTCCGGGACCCGATCAAGGGTCATGCCGCCCGCCGGCACGGGGACGCAGGCGCGTCTGTTAGGGCCGGACATCAGGGCCGCATCGGCAATCGCCTTGCAGGTCGCGGTATCATAGCCGAAGCGCCCGCCATGATTGGGAAAGATCGCGGCATCGGCGCCCATGAGCGGAAAGATCTTGCCCAGGAGCAAAGCCGGCTCGATCCGCGCGGCCCCCGCCATGGCCGGATGGGCCATGAAGGCGATATCCGGGTTCTCCCTGGATATCTGGCGGAATGTGGCGAGCCCGGTGACCATGGGCGCGATCAGGACCGCGTCAAGGCCCGCCCGCCGCACCACCTCGATCTGGCCGCGCAACTGATCCAGATGGCCCGACAGGCTGGGCAGATATCCCGTGCGGCCTCCGGTCATTTCGTTGGCGTGGGCCACGGCGGCCGCACAGGCCGCCACCCGTTCCGCAAACGGACTATAGACCTGATCGGCCAGACCATGATCGTCCTTAAGGAAATCAAGCCCGCCCAGGGCCATCTGATGGGCGATCTTGGCCAGCTCCAATGGCCCAAGGCCCTGGGGTTTCAGGGCCGAACAGGTCATGGCGCGGCCTTGCGCCCCGCTGCGGCGGCGCCAACCGGCAAGCCCCTGGCCAGGGCCACCAAAGGCCGACATCACGTCATCCGGAAACACCACATCGACCAGCGAAACATCCTGGTGCAATGAGGTATTGCCGAACAGCATGTTCATCAACTGCCCCGGCTCCGGCCCCGTCGTGGCGACCGCAAGATCGATCCGCACCTCAAAGCGCCCCTCGCCCCGATCGGCGATCGCGGCCACCCGGCCGACAATATCCGAGAGCACGGCCTCGTCCGTGATGGCGGACACCGGCATTTCCACGCTTTGTTCAACGGCGATCGCCTCGGCGCGGGCGGTAATGTCCGCGGCCGAACTGGCCACATGATAGACGGCCGTCACTCTCGTCATGGCGTTCTCATCTCCGTCTCGGGAAGGTCACGGTTCGGCAAAACCACCGACAAAGTCGAGACGTCTCGGCCAGCCGTCACTCGAAATCATGTAATCACTGCTCGGAATACCGGCACGCGCCACCATGGCGGACAGGATGGCGCTGCCGTCGAGCTTTGAGGGATGAATGATCGTGTGATGCATGCGCCTCAACCAGTGTCTCTGGCGCATGATCTCTTCGGTGAAGAAAAGTTCGGGCACGCCGTCGCCGCTGGCCGTCAGCAGGGACAGATCCTCGATGCTCAAACGCGCATCGTGGCGGGCGATGCAATGGATCTGACGATCAAGGGCTTGAGCGTAGTCATCGAGAGTCACGACACCGTAACAATCCACATAGACCAAACCCGCACGGTCGTCATAGTCGACAGTGACCGGCATCGAACCTCCATCGCCATGCCTGGGCCCGCCCCCGAAGGACCGAAAGTTATGCGCCCTGTTCGCCGATGATGCACACGGAGCACACATTGGAAGACGGCATGCCCCCCAGATTGTGCGTGAGGCCGACCGTCGGATTGCTGAGCTGACGCGACCCTGCCCGATGGGACAGCTGCAGATACATTTCATAAAGCATCCGCAGACCGGACGCCCCGATGGGGTGTCCGAAACATTTCAGGCCGCCGTCAATCTGACAGGGCACGCCGCCTTCGGAGTCGTAAAACCCGTCCAGCACATCGCGCCATGCATTGCCCTCTGCGGAGATAAACAGATCTTCCATGGTGACAAGCTCCGTGATCGAAAAACAATCATGGACTTCCATCATGGAAACCTGATCCCGGGGATTGTCGATGCCGGCCTCCTGGTAGGCCTTGCGGGCGGCAACCCGGGCCGTGTGGAAATAGCTGCCGTCCCAGGCGTTGTGGGAGGCCTCGAGCCCGTTGGACAGGGACAGCTGAAGCGCCTTGACCGTGATCATCGGGCTCTTGCCCATGGAACGGGCGATCTCGGGCGTCGTGACGATGGCGCAGGCCGCCCCGTCGGAAACACCGCAACAGTCATAAAGCCCGAGCGGTTCGGCAATCATGGGCGCGTTGATCACCGTTTCTTCCGAAACGACATTGCGCAGATGGGCCTTCTCGTTCTTTGAGCCGTTGTCGTGGCTCTTGACCGAGACATGGGCGATGGCGCGCTTCAGCGTATCCGCATCCACATTGTGCTTGGCGCGGTAGGCGCTCGCGAGCTGGGCAAACGATCCGGGGGCAGACATATTGGCGCCGATCTGCGGCTGAAGCGTGCCCGGTTGGGGAACCGGCAGACCGCCATAGCCCGTGTCCTTGAGCTTTTCGACGCCCAAGGCGAGCGCGATGTCACACGCCCCGGCGGCGACGGCGTAAACCGCCCCCCGGAACGCTTCCGAGCCACTGGCGCAGAAATTCTCGACCCGCGTCACCGGGATATTGGGCAGGCGCAGCGTGGTGGAAAGCGGCGTGCCGCCCTTGCCCACACTGGCTTCCTCGATATGGGTGGCAAACCATGCCGCTTCGATCTGGCTGGTCTCCACCTTCGCATCCTCAAGCGCCTCGAGATAGGCCTCGACCATCAGCTCTTCCGCGCCGGCATCCCAACGTTCCCCGAATTTCGAGCAACCCATGCCCAGAATGGCGACCTTGTCCTTAATGCCCGTAGCCATGGTTCCTGATCCCTTCCGTGTTCATTGCTTCTTGTTGTCCAAGCCCATCCGTCAGCGTACGGGCGTTGCTTTCCAGAAATATTTCCGAAATCCGCGCATCTCGTCGAAGTCCTTGATCCGGAAGACCATGCGCATGGGCGTGCCGCTATCGACCGTTCCCGCCTCCACATCCGTGAAGTCGACCATCATCCGTCCGCCTTCCTCGAACGTCACCATGCCGTAGTGCTGGGGCGGATCCATGGAATAGGTCAGATAGTCCGCCGACCAGGACAGGATCTCGGCGCGGCGATCGGCAAAGCTGTAGGGTTCCTGCGTGTCCACGGCCCCGCAATTGGGATTGACGCAGATCCGCTGCCGGGGGTACTGCACGGTGCCGCAACGGGTACAGCGTCCGCCCATCAGACCCGTGATCATATCGTCCTTGCGATAGAGAACCGTGAGAGCGGTTTTCCCGTCCTTTTCCGCCCGCATGCCCTTTTCCCAGTCCAGCATGTTCTTGAAGGTCAGGAGCTTCATGTAGTTTGTTTCCGGCTGACCGGCGGCGAGCGCGCCGGAAACGCCGTGCCGTTTGGGCAGGCCCTTGATCGCATCGGTCACCTGGAACAAGAGCGCGTTGCAGCCCTGGCCAAACTGCAGCACCAGGATCACCTCGCCGGGTGCTGCCTCCTCAAGGGCATGGGCCAGCATCATGGGCGCATGCGCCGTGCCGGTCTCGCCGCAATCCCCGGCCAGGGTGGAGCGCACCGCCGTCGGATCAATGCCGCAGGCCCGCGCGATCTTTTCGCCGACCCGGGGGATCGTACAGGGCAGGATGAAGTGTTTCACCCGATCGGCCGCGATGCCCGCCTTTTTCAGGACCGCCTGGGCCGCTTCGGGGAGGATCTTCACCATGCCTTCGTCGCGGATCCAGCGCTCCTCCCAGTGATAGTCGAAGCGCTGCCTGTCCCCTCGGAAATGATCGACGAAATCGACCGTAATCGAATGGCTGGCACAAAGCTCCGCCACGGGATTTTCCGTACCCACAAGAAGGGCAGCCGCCCCGTCACCGAAATCCATTTCCTGAATGCTGGCGGCCTTGGCGGGCCGGGCGTCGGATGCGGTGACAAGCGCGAACCGGGCCCCGCCCCCCTTGACGGTCGTCAGGGCATCGATAAGGGCCGTCGTGCCCGCCTTCTGAGAGCCGGTCACATCACTGGCCCGGAGCCCACGCGGGGCATTGAGCGCCGATGCGAGAATGCTGGCATTCAGGCGATCCGCAAACGGAAAAGTCGTCGACGCCGCGTAGATCGCATCGAGATCCCCTGTCTCGAAGCCGGCCAGACAGTCACGGCTCGCCTCAACCGCCATGGTCACGGGATCCTCATCCCAGTTCGCAAGGGCGCGCTGTCCTTTGGCGCGCGCGCGCAGGGCGGGGTTCAGCCAGCCATGGGCCTCGGCGATGGCCTGGCGGGCCAAGCGCAGTCTCGGCACGTAAGCGCCATAGGAAACAATTCCAACCATGACGTGTCGCTCCCTCGTTGGCGGGCCGGAAATCGACCCCCGCATTCTTCTTGAAACCCAGTGAATGCCTGCATTGCGCGAAGACAGACACGGCTCTTATGACTTAAGAATTTCATTGATGGTCCGCCCCTGTCCAGAGCTTCATGGATAAAGAACCGTGGCGCCGGTTGCGTTTTAACGTTGGACTTGCCATAGGGTGCGAACACGCGCGGATAAGATCTTTGTGACAGGGAAGGAACCGCCATGACGGCAGTGGTCGCCACCGCAAATCCGGACGCCCATATCGAGGCGGCTCGTTCTGTTCTTCATACGGAGCAAGACGGCATTGCGGCCCTGATTGCAAGCCTGAACAAGGATCTGGGGCGGGCCTTTGCCGACGCCGTCGATCTCCTGTCGGCGGTGCCCGGCCGCGTCATCGTGTCCGGCATCGGCAAGAGCGGCCATGTGGGCACCAAATTGGCGGCGACCCTCGCGTCGACGGGCAAGCCCGCTCAGTTCGTGCATGCGGCAGAGGCCAGCCACGGCGATCTGGGCATGATCACCGACAAGGATGTGGTGATCGCGCTGTCCAAATCCGGGGAAACCGCCGAGTTAAGCGATCTCGTGGCCTTTGCCCGCCGCTTCGACATCACGCTCATTTCAATGACCTGTGACGCCGAAAGCGCCCTGGCGCGGCAGTCGCGCATCGCGCTCATTCTGCCGGATGTGCCGGAGGCCTGTCCCAACGGCCTGGCGCCCACGACCTCGACAACCATGATGATGGCCTTGGGCGATGCCCTTGCCGTCGCCCTGCTGAAAAAGTCCGGATTTTCCGCCCATGATTTCAAGCGGTTCCACCCGGGCGGCAAGCTCGGCGCTCAGCTCATGCAGATCCGTGAGGTCATGCACCGGGACGACGCCATGCCGCTCGCCACGCTCAACACCATGATGTCCGAGGCCCTGGTGACCATGAGCGCCAAGCGGCTCGGCTGTGTCGGGGTCACCGATGATGCCGGGGTCCTGGTGGGCATCATCACCGATGGCGACCTGCGCCGGAACCTGACCTCCGATCTCCTGGAGCGCACCGCGGGCTCGATCATGACCCAAGGGCCCAAGACCATTCCCCCCAGCATGCTCGCGGCGGAGGCCGTGAATGTCATGAACACCAATCAGATCACGAGCCTGTTCGTGGTTGAGAGCGGCCAGCCCGTGGGCGTCGTTCATCTCCATGACATGCTGCGCATCGGGGTCGTTTGACCCTCCCCATCAGCCTGCAGGGCGAGACCCGACATAGCGCCGGATGCGGGCTTGCTCCGCCTCCGGAAAATGCGCTTCCCAGACCAGGAAATGGGCCTTCTTGCCGGGCGGGCCCACGACCGGGCGATGGCGCTCGATGCCGGGCACGAAATCCAGAAAACCCAGACTGCCCCGAGGGGCAAAGGGATCCCCCGGAAAGCTGTAGACGAGCGCGTCCAGACTGTCGGCGGCCATCAGATGCCCGACCTGACGCCGGCGGTCGGCCAGAATGGTGGCGCATTCCGGCTTGCCGACGGCGGCGCAATGGAGATTGGGGTTCAAGGCGCCGTGGCAGGCGGGTGAAAACGCGATCTGACCCGCCATCAGATCCGGGCGCCGTACCGCCAGCAGAAGACCCGTCCAGGCCCCGCAGGACTGGCCGGCCAGGATGACCTGCCCTGGCCTGACGCCCCGCGCCTGGAACGCCTCCAAAAGGGCCTCCAATTCCAGGATCCTCTTGTCGAGCTTGCGCAGGCCCGCCCCGGTCTGCAGATCCCAAGAGGAGCGCAGATGGGCATGACAGGCATGGTAGACATGCACCGTGTGCGGCCCCAGACGCTCCCCCTCAAGCGCGCGCACCAGAGGCGGCACGCCGGGACAGCGGTCCCGTTGATGGGGTTCCCGGCTGCCGTGATTCCAGATGATGATCAGGGCACTGTCCCGGACCGTATCGGGCGCGAGCGCCCCCCAGGGCGCGGCGGTCGGCCGTCCCTTCTGATCCACAAAGCCCGAACGCGCGCCCGCGACACACGAATTTATGGAAAAAACCAACAAAACACACGCGATCGTGCCCACACGCCGACTCGTGAGCCACGAGCATACGCGCCCCCACGCGCTCCCCATGGTGCCCCCCACCCCATATCCGCCGGGTCCCCACCCCGCGAACCAACCTAAAATTTCAAGCGCCGAGCATTAACTTTGACGAATCCCTCTCGACGGGAGGCTCGGCGCAGCATAAATTATCAGCAATAAAGCTTTCGGATCGATGAAGTCAGGCACTCCCGAGAGTTTTCCAACGGGGCGGCTCGCGTTTTGCATGGGCGGTCTCGTTCCGACCATGCGCGCATTCAAGGGCTGTGAGCGGGTTCCAGGGACGTGAACCGGCTCTAGGGGTATATGATGCTTTCACTTCTCAACCGCTCGAACAACCAAGGCGATGAGTTTTGCATTCCCGTTGGCGAGAGGGTCTACGCCATCGGTGATATCCATGGACGGGTTGATCTGTTGGATCGTCTCCTGGTCGGCATTCGGGCGGATTTGAAATCCTTCTCGGGCGTGCGCGTGCGCCTCGTTTTCCTTGGCGACTATATCGACCGGGGCCCCAATTCGCGCAAAACCATCGATCGCCTGCTCGAGCTGCGGGAGCGTTATCCGGATTCCCGTTTCCTCCTCGGCAATCACGAAGAGGCGATGCTGAATTTCTTGGATGACCCGAAAAGCGGAAACGCATGGCTTGATTTCGGGGGCGTGGAAACGCTCAACAGCTACGGTGTCGGAACGCCGACCCCCCGCTCCTCCATTGCCGCCCTGGAAAAGGCGCGGGACGAGTTGGAAGAAGCAGTGCCGGAAGAGCATCTCGATTTCCTGGACGAACTCGAATTGTCGACCAGCATCGGGGACTATTTCTTCGCCCATGCCGGGGTGCGCCCGGGCGTCGCCCTCGAAGAGCAGGACCGCAGCGATCTGCTGTGGATCCGGGAAGAATTTCTGGGGTCGGACTGGGCGCCGGGCAAGATCGTGGTCCACGGCCACACGCCCGATGAGAAACCCCTGCTGGGCCGCTGGCGGATCGGCATCGACACGGGCGCCTATGCGACGGGTAAATTGACATGTGTTGCGCTCGAAGGCGCGACCCGCCGATTTCTCTCCACGCGCACGCGCTTCTGACCGCCGCCGTCATTCATCTCTGAGCGGACAGACCTGAGCCGTCGCGGCGGACGGGGCCATGGCAGGCCGGACAGGGAAGACCGGCCGAAACCCGCCATTTGTCTCGGCCGAACCACCGGGGTCCTCGCCTTCCCTTCAGACTCGACTACACTCAATGTGGCGGTGGTGCGTTTCGGCGCGGCACGGGATGTTTGATGCAGAGACGGTTTCTGGTGAACAGCAGATGACGGTTTTGGTGACGGGCGCCGCCGGTTTCATCGGATCACATGTTTCCAAGGCGCTGCTCGCGCGTGGCGAAAAGGTGATCGGTGCCGACAATCTCAGCGACTATTACGCGCCGAGTCTCAAGCGGGATCGCCTCGCTCTGCTCACGAACCATCCAGGTTTCACCTTCCGCAACCTCGACATCGCCGAGCCCGACGAGGCCCTCCCCCTCGCCACGGATTTTCCCGACCTGAGCCATATCGTCCACCTGGCGGCCCAGCCCGGGGTGCGCTATTCCCTCGATCATCCGTTTACCTATGTGCGCGCCAATGTGATGGGGCATGTGGTCGTGGCCGAACTGGCCCGCAGGCTCGACAGGCTTGAGCACATGGTCTACGCCTCGTCATCATCCGTTTACGGTGCAAACGAGACGGAGACCCTCCGGGAGGACGACCGGGTTGATCAGCCAACGAATCTTTATGGTGCAACCAAACGCGCGGATGAGCTGATCTCCCATGCCTATGGCCATCTCTTCGGCATTCCCCAGACGGGCTTGCGCCTGTTCACCGTCTACGGACCCTGGGGGCGGCCGGACATGGCGGTCTACGGTTTTACCGACGCCATTCTCGCGGATCGTCCGATTACGGTGTTCAATGACGGCGACATGTGGCGCGATTTCACCTATGTGGCCGATGTCGTCGACGGCATCGTGAGAGCCCTCGATCGCCCCCCGGCCCAGGGCACGGCGCTCTATAATCTGGGCAACAACAGACCCGTCAAGGTGATGGATCTCATCCACGTCCTTGAGCGCTCCTTGGGACGCAAGGCCCATGTCCAGTTCGCGCCCCGCCCCAAGACCGACATGCGCCGCACCGCAGCCGATGTCGAGCGGAGCCGAAAGGACCTCGGCTATGATCCGAGGACGTCCATCGAGGAAGGTGTTCCCCTCTTTGTCGACTGGTACCGAAGCTACCATGCCGCCCAGCCGGCCATGACGCCCCGCTAGGGCGCGCCCGGTCCTTTATCGATGACGATCCAGGAAAGCCAGCACGTCCTGTAGAGCCTCAAGCCGGCCATTGGTTGCGCCATGGGCATAACCATCCGGAAGCTTCGCGCTGGATTTCAGGTCAGCCCGAGCGGTCTCGATCTCTCGCAGCAAATAGTCGCGCAGCCGCTCCAGAGTGTCCGACATCGTCCGTTTCCTTCAGCCGCTACCATGGCCCGAACCCCCAATGGAACCGGAGAAAGCCTGATCTTATTCGATTTTCCTGAAAAGAC
>CAZFWG010000044.1:0-30643 GCA_964522525.1 uncultured Alphaproteobacteria bacterium
GGGCCGATGTGGCGCTTGTCTGCGACACCGCCATGTGGGACGTGGAAACGCCGGCGGTGACCACGCGCCTGCGGGGTATGGTGGTCGATGAGGTCACGGTCACGGGCCCTTCCCGCGACCTCCATTCAGGCCTCTATGGCGGCCCGGCCCGCAATCCCGTGCATGTGCTCTCCGGCCTCATTGCGGAGCTGCACGACGCCGAGGGCCGGGTCCAGGTGCCCGGTTTCTATGACGGCGTGGAGGACATCCCCGATGCCCTGAAGGCCCAGTGGCAAAATCTCGGGCGCACGGAGGAGAACTTCCTGGCCGAGGTGGGTCTCGGCAAGGCGGCCGGCGAAACCGGATGCAGTGTGCTGGAACAGCTCTGGGCGCGCCCGACCTGCGACGTCAACGGCATCTGGGGCGGCTATACGGGAGAAGGCAGCAAGACCATCATTCCATCGACCGCCTCCGCCAAGGTCTCCTTCCGGCTCTCCGGCAACCAGGACCCGGTCAAGATCCGCGAGGGCTTCCGCGCCTTCGTCCAGGACCGTCTGCCGCCGGATTGCACGGCCACATTCATCGCCCATGGCGGGTCCCCGGCGCTCACGCTCAACACGGACAATCCCTATCTGACAAAGGCCCTGGGCGCGCTTGAGGAGGAATTCGGCCGCACGCCCGCGACCATCGGCTGCGGCGGGTCGATCCCGATCGTGGGGTCCTTTAAGCGCAAGCTCGACCTGGAAAGCCTGATGGTGGGCTTTGCCCTGGAAAACGACCAGATCCACAGCCCCAACGAAAAATACGAACTGCGGAGCTTCCATAAGGGCATCCGGTCCTGGGCGCGCATTCTCCAAGCGCTTGCCGCGTGAGCGGCCGACCGGCACACTTCCCGGTAATAGCAACAAAGGTGTAGGGAGGAAGCCATGGCCGTTTGGGATCTGGTGATACGCGGCGGCACGGTCGTCGACGGCACGGGCCGCGCGCCCTTTGAGGCGGATGTCGCGGTCGCGTCGGGCCGCGTCGGCGCCGTGGGGACCGTCGAGGGATCGGCCCGGCGGGAAATCGACGCGCGGGGCCATCTTGTCACGCCCGGTTTTGTCGACATCCACACCCATTATGACGGCCAGGCCACCTGGACCTCCGAACTCTCCCCCTCCTCCCTGCACGGCGTGACGACCGCGGTGATGGGCAATTGCGGCGTCGGTTTCGCGCCCTGCCGACCGGAGGACCGGGATCGTCTCGTGCGCCTGATGGAAGGGGTCGAGGACATTCCGGGCGTGGTGCTGACCGAAGGCCTGCCCTGGACCTGGGAGCATTTCCCCGAATTCCTCACCGCCCTCGAAGCCCGCCGCCATGACATCGATTTCGCAACCCAGGCCCCCCACGCCGCCTTGCGGGTCTATGTCATGGGCGAGCGCGGCGCCAATCGCGAACCGGCGACACCGGACGAGATCGCCGCCATGGCCAAGTTGGCCCGGCAGGCCGTCGAGGCCGGCGCCCTGGGCTTCACGACCTCGCGCACCCTGAACCACCGCACGAGCGACGGGGACCCGACGCCGACCCTGACGGCGGGCGAGGACGAACTCACCGGCATCGCGCAAGGCTTGGCCGCCGCGGGCCAGGGCGTTCTCCAGCTTGTCTCCGATTTCGCGGACCCGCAGGAGGAATTCGCGATGCTCAAGCGCATCGTGGCGGCATCGGGGCGTCCGCTCTCCTTCACCCTGGCGCAAGCGGTCCAGGCCCCCGAGGGCTGGCGGTACCTGCTGGATGCGATCGAACAGGCCAATGGGGAGGGACTACCCATCAAGGGTCAGGTCTGCGGCCGGCCCGTCGGGCTCCTTCTGGGCTTTTCATTGACCCTCAACCCGTTCTCGGCCCATCCGAGCTATCAGGCGCTCGAAAATCTTCCCCTCACGGAGCGCCTGGCCAAGTTGCGCGAGCCCGGGACCCGCGCCGCCCTGTTGGCCGACGCCCCGGCGAGCGACAATCCCTTCGTGAAGGCCGTCTTGCGCAATTTCGAGAGCATGTATCCGCTCGGCAATCCGCCGGATTATGAGCCGCACCCGGACACCAATGTGGGCGCCCTGGCCCGGCAGCAGGGCCGCCGCCCGGAAGAAGTGGCCCTTGATCTCCTGCTCGGCGATGAGGGCATGGGCATGATCTATTTTCCGTTCCTCAACTATGCCCAGGCGACCCTCGACCCGAGCCTCGCCATGATGCGCCACGAACACACGATTCTGGGTCTGGGCGACGGCGGCGCCCATGTGGGCATGATCTGTGATGCGAGCTTCACGACCTATATGCTCACCCATTGGACGCGGGACCGTAGCCGGGGCGAAAAGCTCGATCTGCCTTGGGTCGTGCGCGCGCTGACCCGGGAACCGGCGCAGGCCGTGGGCCTCATGGACCGGGGACTGATCAAACCGGGCTACCGCGCCGATCTCAACGTGATCGACCATGGCGGCCTGACCTTGCACCGCCCGCGGATCGTCCATGACCTGCCCGCCGGCGGACGCCGCCTGATGCAGGACGCCACGGGCTATGAGGCGACGATCGTCGCGGGCCAGGTCACCTATGAGGCGGGCAAAGCGACGGGCGCCCTGCCCGGCCGCCTGATCCGGGGGCCCCAAGCGGAGCCCGTGCCGCTTTAATCCCGAGGAAGGGGGCAGGTTTCAGCCCGCCCACCCTTCACGCCGGTTGCTCGGCAGGATCGGCAATCACCCGCTTGACCAGGGTCGGCACGCTCAGGCCCTGGACGATGATCGAGAACAGGACCACCACATAGGTCAGGGTCAGGAGCATCGGCTTCCATTCACTGTCCGGCAGGGACAGGACGAGCGCCACCGAGATACCGCCGCGCAAGCCGCCCCAGATGAGGATCGGTGCCGACCCGGCCGAGAAACTGCGCAACGGACTGAGTACCATCAGCGTGCCCGAGACGGCGACCACCCGGGCGATCAGTACCAGCGCGATGACGGCGACGGCGATCAGGGGCGAGACGGTCGTGAAGGACACGGCGAAGACCTCAAGGCCGATAAGAAGAAACAGGACCGCGTTCAGGATTTCATCGATCAGCCGCCAGAAGGCATCGATGTATTCGCGGGTCGCCTCGCTCATGGCATGGGTCGTTCCCGGATTGCCGATCAGGAGCCCCGCCACCACGACGGTGATCGGGCCGCTCATATGGAGCGCGGTCGCGAGTGCGTAACCGCCGAAGGCCAAAGCCAGCGTGAGCAGAACCTCGAGGGAATAATCGTCAATCTGTTTCATCACGGCAAAGACGAGATAGCCGAGCACGGCCCCGAGCACGGCGCCGCCCACCGCCTCCACCACGAACAGTTCGACAATCGTTGCCGCCGTCATGGGATGATCGCCGGCATCAAAGGCCACCGCGACCAGAATGAGGAACACCACATAGGCGATCCCGTCATTGAACAGGGATTCGCCCGCAATCTTGGTCTCGAGGGATTTGGGGACATTCGCGGTCTTCAGCACACCAAGAACCGCGACGGGATCCGTGGGCGAAATCAGGGACCCGAAAACCATGGCCACCATGATCGGCAGACCGAGCATCGCCCAGACGCCGAAACCGACAATCGCGGTCGAAACCGCCACGCCGACACTGGCCATGATGGCGATCACCCATTTCTGGGCCGCCAGATCCTCAAGCCGCACATGGAGGGCGCCCGCAAAGAGGAGCAGGCCCAACATGCCCTTGAGCAGCGCCTCGCTGAAATCGATCTCAAGGACAAAGGCGCGGACGGTCTCCGCCAGGGTCAGCTCGGGCCAGATCCAATCCGTGCCGATCAGCAGGAGCGACACCAGCAAGGCAATCACCGTGATGCCGATGCTGCCCGGCAATTTGAGGAAGAAATGATTGAGCGTGCCGAACACGGCCGCCAAGACAATCAGTAGTGCGATAATATCCAGGATCGACATGAACGTCCCCTCGTCTCCGGCGCAAGCCGATCAATGGGATCCACCGTCGACCCCACCCCCATGAACAAGATCGCGACCGCGAACGCCGCATCCCGTCCCTTCATGCTAACATGGGTCCAACAAATCAAGAGACCGGGAGGATCGTCGCGACATGGCCAAATGGCAATACACGCGGGGCCTGCATGACCTGGGCAACGGCGCTTGGGCCTATCTTCAGCCCGACGGGGGCTGGGGCTGGAGCAATGCGGGCTTCATCAAGGACGGCGAGGCCTCGCTTCTCGTTGATACGCTGTTCGATGAGCATCTGACCCAGGCCATGCTGGACACGATTCGCGATGCCACCGGCCTGTCTCCCCGCGATATCACCACGCTCGTGAACACCCATGCCAATGGCGACCATACCTATGGCAATCGGCTTGTGGAGGAAGCGGAGATCATCGCCTCGGCCGCCACCGCCGAGGAAATGCCGGAAGTGCCCCCCGCCACCCTCGCCTTCATGAAAGCGGAGGCGCCAAACATGGGCGATCTGGGTGCCTATTTCCTCGAGTGTTTCGGCGCCTTCGATTTTGACGGCATCGAATTGAAACTCCCCACCCGGACCTTTTCCGGAGCGCTTGACCTGAAGGTCGGCGACAAGCCGGTGCGCCTCATCGAGGTGGGCCCTGCCCATACGCGGGGCGACACCCTCGCGCATGTGCCGGGCGACAAGGTGATCTATACGGGCGACATCCTGTTCATCGACGGCACGCCCATCATGTGGGCCGGACCGGTCTCGAACTGGATCCGCGCCTGCGACGTGATCCTCGGGCTTGATGTGGACACCATCGTGCCGGGGCACGGGCCCATTACGGACAAGGCCGGGGTGGCGCGGGTCAAGGACTACCTCACCTATATCGATCGGGAGGCCCGCGCCCGCTTCGAGGCCGGCATGGACTCACGGGAAGCGGCCATGGATATCGCGCTGCGGGACTTCGACAGCTGGATCGACGCGGAACGCATCGCCGTCAATGTCACAAGCCTCTATCGTGAGTACCGGGGCGAAAGCCAGATGCCGGATGCGGTCACCCTGTTCGGCTTGATGGCGGAAATCGCCCATGATCGACGCTCGTGAATCGGCGAACATGCTATCAAGAGCTGAACTGATACCTGGGAAAGGGAGACGATGATGATCCGCCCCGCCTTTGTCCTAAGCTTGGCGTTGACCTTATGGGCCGTGGCGCCCTTTCCAGTCCTGGCCCATGCCCATGGAGACGGGGCCCATGAAGACGGGACCCATGGGGACGCAGCCCATGACACGGCCAATGCGCCGGGCACCCCGGACCCCCACCCGCATGTTCCCGCCTCCCTCAAGGCCCATACGGATGAGTTCCGCAAGGAAATCATCGAGGTCACCGACGGGGTTTACTTGGCCGTGGGCTATGGCCTTGCCAACTCCGCCATGATCGTCGGCGAAGACGGCGTGTTCATCGTTGATGTCATGGAGAGCGTGGAAGAGGCCCAGGCAGTGTGGGCGGATTTCCAGAAGCTCACGGACAAACCGATTTCCGCCCTGGTCTACACCCACAACCATGCCGACCACACCTATGGGGGCCTCGGTTTCGTGCCGGACGGGGACGTGCCCGTCTACGCCCATGCGACCACGGAATATTACATCAACCGGGTCCTGAACATCATCCGCCCGGCGATCGCCACGCGCTCGTCACGCATGTTCGGCACCTATCTGGAGGTGGGCGACACGGGTTTCGTCAATGCGGGCATCGGACCGCGCCTTGGCATTGGCGGCAACAGCACCAACGCCCCAGGGATCATCCGCCCCACCCTGACATTCGAGGACCGGCTCGAGACGACCATCGCCGGCGTCGAGGTGGAGATGGTCCATGCGCCGGGCGAGACCAACGATCAGATCTTCATCTGGATCCCGTCGAAGAAACTGCTCCTGCCCGGCGACAACATCTACCGCACCTTTCCCAATCTCTACACCATCCGGGGCACGCCCTATCGGGATGTGACTCAATGGGTGGAGAGCCTCGACAAGATGATCGCGCTCGAGCCCGAATTCATCGCGCCGGGCCACACCCGACCGCTCAAGGGCAAGGAATTCATCCGGGAAACCCTGACCGCCTATCGGGATGCCATTCAATATGTCCACGACCAGACCATCCGGGGCATCAACAAGGGCCTGACACCCGATGAACTCGTCGAGTTCGTCAAGCTGCCGGAACATCTGGGCACCCATCCGTTCCTTCTGGAGCACTACGGCACGGTGGAATGGTCCGTACGCAGCATTTATGCGGGCTATCTGGGCTGGTTCAACGGCGATGCGGCCGACCTCTCACGCCCCCCGCCGGCGGAGCGGTCAAAGGCGATCACGGATCTGGCGGGCGGTCCGGTGCCGGCCCTGGAAGCCGCCAAGGAGGCGCTGGAAAACGGCCAGCACAAATGGGCGGCGGAACTGGCGGGGCATGTGCTGCGGGCCTCGCCCACCCTGGTCGAGGCCGCCCAGGTCAAGGCCTCGGCCTTGCGGGCGCTGGGCTATGCCAGTACCTCCCCCAACGGACGGAACTACTATCTGACCCAGGCCCGCGAGCTGGAAGGCGACCTGTTGATCGACGGCAACCCGCCCATCAGCGCCGAGACGGTCGCCTTCATCCAGGAGTTCCCGATCAGCAGCATCCTCGCCGCGATGCCCGTCAATCTCGTGCCGGAAAAGGCGCTCAAGACGGATACGGTCATGGGCTTCCGTTTCACGGACACGGAAGAAGCCTTCACGATCCATGTCCGGCGCGGTGTGGCCGCCTTCAGCGAAGGCTGGCCCGAGAAACCGGATGTGGGCGTCGAGACCACGACCAAGGCCTGGATCGATGTGGTGACGAGGCGCCGCTCCCTGCCCCTTCTGCTCGCCACCCTGGAGGTTCGCGTGCCCACGGGCATCACCACCGTCCCGCGCCTGCTCCAAACCCTCGCCATGTTCCGCGAGGATTGAGGGCGCGGACCCGACGGAGACGGACGGAGACCGGATGTCCATCGACATCCGGCCCTTAGACAGAAAGAACTATGGGCGGCACCGTCGTGGGCGAGTGCCGCGATCCGGCCTCAGCCCTCATTGACGGATCACATCCCGTTGATCCAAGTTGGCAACCAATTGTTGGTCCGCCAACAGAAACGATATGGCAGGGGTAACACGCGTCCGCGGCGGAGCGCCAAGCCGCGGATCCACCTTCAGGCGACTGGCGCCAACTCCGTTCCAAGGGAGAGACCCATGACCATCACCCGACGCCAAGCTCTTCTGGTGCCCGCCGCTGCGGCGCTGGCCGTGACCACGCTGACGGCCGGCCCGGCCGCCGCCTACAAGCGCCCCGAAATCTACATCCGCAAGGGCGGCATCTTCCAATCGGCCTGGACCCATGCCATTGGCGGTTTCGATGCCGTGGCCTATCAGGACCTCGCTGCCGATGCCGCACCCGTGGCGGGCAAGCCCGAATTCGAGACCACCTACAAGGACGCCAAATGGCTGTTCGCCAGCCAGGAAAATCTCGACAAGTTTACCGCTGATCCGGACAAGTACCGTCCGCAATATGGCGGCTACTGCGCCTGGGCCGTGGCCAATTACCGGATCGCCGAGGGCGACCCGGAAGTCTGGGCCCTCCATGAGGGCAAGCTCTACCTGAACGTCAACCGCTCCATCCAGAAGGACTGGCTGTCGGACAAGGAAGGCTACATCACCAAGGCCGAGGGAAACTGGCCCAAGGTGCTCGATAAGTAATCGGCGGTACTCCGATCGACCCTTGTTCATGAACCAATGTCGCGGGCGCGGGCGTTGCATGCTCCGCGTTCGCGCGCTATGACAACGTCCCTTCCCTGGCGGTTTTTTTCTGGTCCGGTTTTCTGAGGCCGGACCGGCCGCCGGACGCATGGCGTATCGGTTCGAAGGGCACGGGATCATGGGTGAGCGGAGCAATGCGCTGAAAGCGCGTGTGGCGAAGGGTTTCCGGGACATCACCGCCACCGAACTGCGCCATCGCACGGCCATGATCGAGACGATCCGGGGCGTCTACGAAAGCTATGGCTTTGAACCCCTGGAAACGCCGGCCATCGAATATGTCGATGTGCTGGGCAAGTTTCTCCCCGAACAGGACCAGCCGGACGGCGGCATCTTTGCCCTGCGCGACAATGACGAGCAGTGGATCTCCCTGCGTTATGACCTGACCGCGCCCCTGTCGCGTTTCGTGGCCGAACGTTGGGCCACGTTTTCCCTGCCCTTCCGCCGCTATCAGGTCGGCCCCGTCTACCGCAACGAGAAGCCCGGCCCGGGGCGGTACCGGGAATTCTACCAATTCGACGTGGACACGATCGGCGCGGGCTCCATGGCGGCTGATGCGGAAAACTGCGCGATCATGGCCGAAACCCTCGAGGCGCTCGGCATTTCGCGGGGCGACTATGCGGTCAAGGTCAACAATCGGAAGATTCTGGACGGCGTGCTCGAGACCATCGGCATCACGCCGGGCGAGGATCTGGCGGCGTCCCTCCCTGTCCTGCGGGCGGTCGACAAGCTCGACAAGGTCGGGCCGCAAGGCGTTCGGGAACTCTTGACCAAGGGCCGGATGGACGAAAGCGGCGACTTCACCAAAGGCGCCGGCCTGTCCGCCGATCAGGCCCAGCAGATCCTGGCCTACACGGAAGTGACCGGTGGCTCCCGTTCCGAGGTTTGCGGGGCCCTGAAGGACGTGGTCGGCAAGAGCGAGATCGGCGCGGAGGGCATTCGCGAACTGGAGGAGATCGCCACGCTCCTCGACGCCCTCAACATCAAGGAAGACCAGGTGGTCTTCGATCCGAGCATCGTGCGCGGCCTCGCCTATTACACGGGCCCCGTGCTCGAGGTCGGCATGACTTTTGAAATCATCGATGACAACGGCCAGCCGCGCCAATTCGGCTCGGTCGCCGGCGGCGGGCGCTATGACGGGCTTGTCGAGCGCTTTGTCGGCAAGCGGGTCCCGGCGACCGGCCTTTCGATCGGTGTGGATCGCCTGTTGGCGGCCCTCGATGCGGCGGGCCGGACCAACAAGGACGAGGCCGTGGGGCCCGTCCTCGTCACGGTGATGGATCCGGCGCGGCTTGGCGACTATGCGCGGATTGCGCAAGAGTTAAGGGCCGCAGGCATCCGCACGGAGCTTTACACCGGCGAGAGCCGCTTCAAGGCCCAGATGAAATATGCCGACCGCCGGCGCGCCCCCGTTGCCGTCATTGCGGGGGAAGATGAATTCAACGCCGGCACCGTGTCGCTGAAGGATCTCGACGCGGGCCGGATGCTGACCGAGGACATTGCGAGCCACGAGGAGTGGAAGAACAAGTCCCGCGCCCAAGTGGTCATTCCGCGTGATGAACTGGTGCCCCGGATCCGTGAGATCCTCGACCGTCGACAATGAGTGAGTGAAACTGGTCATGAAAGCCCCGCCTCCCGGTCTTCTCGATTTGGATGCTGAACGGTTGGGCGTCATGGCGGACCTTGTCGCGGCCGTTGAAGAACGCTTCCGCAGTTTCGGCTATGCCAAGGTGGAACCGCCGGTCATCGACGGGGCGGACAGCGTTCTCGAGCGCTCCGGCGAGGAAACCAGACGCCGGGTCTATATGTTCGATGCGTCGGATGGGGATGAACTCTGTCTGCGTCCTGAATTGACGGTTCCCGTTTGCCGCCTGGCCCTGCGCGCCGGTCTGCCGGAGACCGGCTTCACCCGGCTCAGCTATGCCGGCCCCGTGTTCCGCCATGAGGACCCCGCACCGGGCCGCTTCCGCCAGTTCACCCAGATCGGCGTTGAACTGATCGGCCAGGGAGATCCCGTGGCCGCGGATGCGGAAGTCATCGCCGTGGCCCTGCGCGCCGCCCAGGCCGCCGGGATCGAGGCGCCGGCGATCACCATGGGCGATGTGCGCTTTTTCCTGGCGGTCCTTGATCATTTTCCGTTGCCGGAGCGTCTCAAGATCCAGTTGCGGCGAGATTTCTTGCGGGCACCGGGATTTGTCGACGCCCTGACCCGCCATGACGAAACGGTCGGAGAGCCGATTTCCCTCTCGACGGACCAGCAAGCCCTGGTGGAAACGGTCTCGTTCCTCGGCAAGGAACGGGCCGTGCGCCTGATCGAGAGTTTCCTTTCCGTCGCCGAGATCAGCGCCATCGGAACCCGGGGCATCGATGAAATCGTGGAACGGCTGATCGAAACCGACAGTGCCCATCTGACTCGCCTGCCCCGGGACGTGGCCAGCCAGATCGCGACCTTTTTGTCGATCGCGGCGATGCCCCGCACGGCCCTGTCCCAGATCGAAGCTTTCGGCAAGGACACGGGCATCGATTTCGAACCCCTGCTGGCGGAGTTCCGCATACGGCTCGATCTGATGGATGCCTATGGTGTCAATCCGGCCCATTGCGTGTTGCGGACGGGACTGCGGCGGGACCTCGAATATTATACCGGTTTCATCTTCGAGATGAGCGGCGGCAGCGCAGATCCGCACCCTGCCCTGGGCGGCGGCGGACGATATGATCAGCTTTTGCGCTCCCTCGACGGCAATGCCGACATGGGCGCTGCCGGTTTTGCTTTTGGCGTCGAGAGGCTGCTGCTGGCGACGCGGCCCGAAATCCTGACCCGCCCCTTGTCGACCCGGGAGCCCTTGCATGCCCAGGTGCTGGCCCGCGCCCGTCACGAGGCCCCGGCCGCCGTCGAGACGGCGCAAGCCCTGCGCCAGGCTGGCTGGCGCGTGACGCTCGATGTGGCGGAAGGTCATGAGCCCTCCGTGCAACGGACGGATGCCCCTTACATCATCGAAATGGAGAGCGGCGCCAGCGGCGACCTGTTCGCGTCGATCCGCAGCCGGAGCGACGGCACCCGCCATGTCGTCCCCCTGACCCAGATCGGCAGTTTTGTCGCCAAAACCCGGTAACATCCGAGGGCTGAGGACCACACCATGACCGGACCGGACCGCGAAACCGAAGCCCCCCAACTGCGCCTTGCCCTGCCCAGCAAGGGGCGCCTCCTCGACCCGACCCTGACCTTCCTTCAAAGCTGCGGCTTTGCGGTAAAGGGGGTGCGGGGGTCCCGGGAATATTCCGCCCATATTCCGGCCATGCCCGAATGCACGGTGGAACTCACTGCGGCCTCCGAACTGCCGGAACGATTGGCGGCGGGCGAGGTTCATCTGGCCGTCACGGGGCTTGACCTTGTGAGCGAAATGCTGGGCCGGGCCCCGCGCGCCCTGACCGATCTGGCCCAGGGCAATCTCGTGAGCCCGGATCTGGGGCCCGTGGCCATTCATCCCTTGGGCTTCGGGCGAGCGGATCTCGTTGTCGGCGTGCCTCGCTCCTGGATCGATGTGGACACCATGGCGGATCTCGCGGAAGTGGCCCAGGCCTATCGCCGGCGTCATGGACGGCGGATGCGCATCGCCACCAAATACAAGACCCTGACCCGCCGCTTCCTGGCCGACAGCAATGTCATGGATTATCGGATCGTGCGCTCGGCCGGCGCAACGGAAGCCGCGCCCACGACAGGCGCCGCGGACATCATCGTCGATATCACCTCGACGGGGGAGACACTGGCCGCGAACCACCTGAAGACCATCCGCAACGGAACCATCCTCGCGTCCCAGGCAACGCTTTTCCTTTCCGGCGCGCCCCAGGCGGACTGGTCGCCCCCGGTCCTTGCCACCTTGAAGCGCTTCCTCGATATGGTGGATGCGAAGCTTTATGCCGCCAATCGCAAACTGATCCTGACCCGCCTGCCCGGCCGGCCGGCGGACCTCTCGGCCGAGGAATTCGCCGCCGCCATGGCCGCCCTGGAACGTCAACTCTCGGGCCTTGTCCAGTCGCGTATCGAGTTCCTCGAAGGATCGATCGCCGGCGGCGGCGGCAAGAGCGTCGAGGGCCTGTCCGTCATGCTCACGGTGCCCGCGCCCAAGACCTATGAAGTGGTCAGCCTGCTGCGGGCCCACGGCGCCCGGGAGATCGTCGTGTTGGACACCGACTATGTCTTCGATACCCAGGTATCGAGCTTCGACCGGATCACCGACGGCCTGGGCGTCACCGCCCATGACCAGGCCGTGACCGGGAACGATCCCGCCTTCCCCCACGCCATTATCGGCTCTTGAACTGGCCGGGAATTTCCCCAACTCTTACTTGAACTGGCCGGGAATTTCCCCAACTCTTAAAGGCAACGAAAGGTGCGGCTTCCAGAAAAGCGCTCGTTACGGGGTTTTTCCGGAAGGCTTTTGCGCTCTTTTTGAATCGTTTCGTGTGGCGTACACGTCGCTTAGTTTTGAAAGGACTGTCCGCGTGTCACATTTCAACAGCCCCTTTTTGCTCGGTTTCGATCAATTGGAGCGCGTGCTCGACCGCGTCTCGAAATCCGCAAATGACAGCTATCCCCCCTACAATATCGAGCAGCTCGACGTGGCGCGGTTGCGCATCACCCTGGCCGTTGCCGGTTTCACCCGCGACGACCTGTCGGTGACCGTCGAGGACAATCAGCTCGTCATCCGCGGCAAGAGCAAAGACGACAGCGAGCGCAATTTCATCCATCGGGGCATCGCAGCGCGTCAGTTTCAGCGCAGCTTCATCCTCGCCGATGGGATCGACGTAACCGACGCGAATCTGCGCAATGGCCTCCTGAGCATCGATCTTGCGCGCCCGGAGCCCGAAATCGAGGTGCGGCGTATCGAGATCCGCGACGACGCGGAAAACGCCCAGGACAAGCGCCCAACCCGCACGATCACCCTGGCCGCCTCCAACAAAGATCAGTAAGCAGCTGTTAACCGGAGCGGTCCGGTAATTAGCCTGCGGATCGATCCCTTACCATGGGAGAACTGTATCATGAACAGAGTCTTTGATTTTCCCCGCGCCATCATGTCCGACGAGGATCTGGCCAAGCTTGGGACGCCCCACATCGTCTATGTGCGCGCCGTGCCCGCGGGTGACCTGCGTGATGAGATCAAGGAACTGGAGACCGTGCCCGAGGACATGACCCTCTATTCGGTCCATGCGGCCGACGGCACGCGCATGGCCATCATGGACCGGATCGAGACGGCGCTTTCCGTCGCCCGGGACCACGAGATGGACCCGGTCTCCGTGCACTGAGGGCTGGGGCGCAGGGCGGCGGCGGCACGCTTGCCACAGCGCTACCGGGCCTGAAACGCCAGGAAAGCCTGGAAGTCCGTCGGCGCTGCATTCAAGACGCCGGCGACATCGCGGATGATCTTGCTGCCATTGGCGCCATTAGTCAGGATCACGGCGCCGGTGCCGCGTTCGGGCACGAAATAGGCCACCGCCCGCTCGCCCCAATCGGCACCGCCCTGGGTGACGACCCGGACGTCCTCATAGGCAAAGACCGCCCAGCCCATGGCAAAACCGCCCGCCTTCGGACATACCTCCGGTCCCCAGGGACACCCTTGGGTGAACTGGTCGATGGGCAGTTTGTGACGTTGGGCGGCGATGTCCAGCGACACGCCCTCATCGGCCATGACGGCGACCAGAAAGGCGGCATAGTCATCGATCGTGGTGTACAGATCATCGGCGCCGGTCCACTCCTCCCGTCGGACGGGATCGCCCTCCTTGCCCTCCGGTCCCCGGGGCACCGCCGCGCGGCCCTCGAACCCGTCCCGCCAGGTGAAGGATGTTTCCTTCATGCCGGTCGGCTCAAACACATGGCGGGCCATCAAATCCTCGAAGGGTTCGCCCAGTTTGCGCTCCAGGAACCGGCCGACATAGTCGTATCCCTCCCCGGAATACCCGGCCTTGCTTCCGGGCGCCCACTGGATCTTCAGCACCCCATCGGTCTGGCGGCGCCAATTGGCAAAGCCCGTGCGATGGCTGAGCGCAATGGCCGGGGTCAGAGCTTCGTGGCGCGGATCATCCTTGATGTCCGGGTCGACATAGTGGGGCGCCATGGAGGCGTCCAAGGACAGCTTCCCTTCCGAGGCGAGGCGCAGCACCAGCTCCGCCGTCACAGGCTTGGTCATGGACGCCACATTGAACAGCGTCGCCTTGGTCGCCGGCACGCCCGGAGACTGTTCGCCATGCACGCTCGTGAAGACGGTCTTACCGTCGCGGATATAGGCCACGGCCACCGCCGGCACGCCATGGGTCTCAAGCCATTCGGGGACCCGCTTTTCCAGCACCGCCTGCTTCGGCGCGACATCCGTGTCTTGCGCCCGCGCCGGCGCAGCGAGAACCGCCAGAGCCATCCCGACCAGCGCCACTATCCGCTTTCCCATCCTCAACCCTCCCCAAAAAGATCATCCTCTCGCCATGGGACCGTGATCTCTGAAGGCGTTTCAATCAAAAAGCCTTTGGGGATTTGCGAAGGCGCACGAAGACACATGAAGCCTGACCATCGGGTCAGAATACCGATAAATCCTTGATCTTAGGGACTGCCTGAACTATCGACAGTTGCGAACTCACGGGAACAGGGGAGCCCCGATGCTGACGGAATTCATCAACACACTCATGGCGATCCTGAGTGACGTTTTTCTGCCCAATGACGTTTTCCGGGCCGTGGTCGCCGTGGTCGTGGCCCTGGTCGCCGGCATGGTCATGAAGGAATACAAGCTCGGCAAAGTGGTCAACACGGTGCTTGCCGCCCTGGCCATATTCGGCTTCATCCTGGCCATCCGGAACTTCGTTTCCTTCTTCGGTGGCAATGTCACCGCGATCGGTCCGTGGCTCGATTCGACGCTCAACGCGTTCCTGAATCTGCAATTGGGCGTGATCCTGGTTTACTTCATTGCCTTTTTCTTCGTTGTGTCGGTGGCCTATGCCATCCGCAAGGGCCTGAAGTCCTAGGCGGGCGCGGGTTCAGGCGCAGGGCGCAACCGAATAGGGTCCGGTGCCGGCAGCCTGACCAGTGGCTAAGACCGGAAGGGATCATGATGCCCCGGCATCCGGTCCCTCTCCGGGTTTCCGGACCGGCGATGAAACCCCGTAAGGGTCGGATTTCTTTTTGATCTGGCCCCCTCTTTGCCCCTTTCCCGCCGCACCGAGCGCGTTTTGTATGCGTTTGCCTGTTTCGATGTGATTTGGCCCTGCCGAATCCGCCATCGCCCGAGCGACGCCTCGGGCCGCCCACCGCGCGCGAGTGGGAATCGCCTAAAAATTCCAAAGGCGGAGGCAGAGGGATAGAGAGGATGTGATGGCCGTGGGCCTCCACATGCACGTGAGTACCGCCGCCGTGGCGGCAACACAATCGCCAGTCTCGACGCTGGCCCATGCGGAATTGGTGACGGCCATCGGGCTTTTTCTGGTGATCGCGCACGCCCTGTTGGTATGGCTGAAGCTGCGCGGCACGTGGGAGCCCAAGATGGGACAGGCGGTGACGCGCCCGACAGGGCTTTCCGCACCCACCCTGCGTTTCATTCGCACAGGCCGTTTCGATGCGGCCTCCCTGACCTCGGCCTTCCTGTCCCTCGCGGCCAAGGGCGCCTTCCTGGTCGAGCACGAAAACAAGTCCGTGCGCCTGCGCAAGGTCGCCGATCCGCTCGTCGCCTTGACCCGGGCGGAAAACCAGTTCGCCGAGCGCATGATGCGGCTGCGCAGTACCCTGCTCATCAATCAGAATGCGGGCCCCACCATTGCCCTGGGCGCGGCGGCCCTTCAGATCGGTGTTATCGATGAATGGCGGCGTTATCAGGCCGGGCGGCTGCGGGGCCAGTTCCGATGGTCCATGGGGCTTGCCGTCCTGGTCGTGGTCCTCGCCCTCCTCGTAGCGGACGAGCCTTTGCGTTTTGCCGTGGTTGCCGTCATCACGGGCATCGCCATCGCCCTGATCGCCCACTTCCTCAGGCAAATCGTGAGCGCCTTGGCCAGGCTCTGGCATGAGCCCCGCGCCAAGATCTTCACGATGGTTTTCAATGGCGGGGCCGCCCTCGCGGCCTTCGGCACCACTTGGGTCGCCTTGACCTGGAACGACGGAGGCACGGATATGGTGGCCTCCCTTTTGGCCGGCATGACCCTGGCGATGCCCGTCCTGGCGCACGGGGCCATCGCGTCGAGCCGCCTGACGGCGGGTCCGTTGCGGGGACGGCTTGAGGCCTTGCGCAACCAGTTGATGAGCAAGGCCCAGGGGATCGACGAAATCGGCAATGCGGCCTTGCCCGACAAGGACGAGAGCGCCGCTGGCACCGTGGCCCAGACCCTGTGGATCGCCGATGCCATTGCCCTGGACGCGGTCAACGAACCCCAATCGGGACCCGTGGCGAAACTCGCCATGGTGTTTGAAAGCCCCGACCGGCTGGCGGCCGCTTTGCAGGCTTTTGTCCCCGTCACTCCCCTGGACCAATTTGAGCGTATGCGCCGGGCAAGCTCTGACTCTTGAGCGCCCGGCATGCTAGGCTGAGGCCCAAGGGAAACTCGGGCATCGGGGCCGAGGCAAGGGTGAGACATGGATATGGTTTGGCAGACCGTGGCGACTTGGATCGAGGTCAACCAAGGCGCCTTGTCGGCAATTGTGATCGCGGGCGTTTGCGCCGCGCCGATTGTTGCGTTGCGGGCCGTCTTTCACAATGCGCGCCGCCGTCGGGTGCGTGCTCTTTATGCGGATTTGCACAAGGCCGGGCGGGTTTGGGAACGCCGCAAGGACCGCATCCCGGCGCGGCCCCGACCGAGCCCAGCCCCCTCCGGCAGGCCCGCCGCCGGCCCGGCGGCACGGAGCGGATCCAAACCATCGAAATCCCTCGTCGGCCCCCATGACGACGTGACCGTCATCGCCCTGCCCTTTGAGAACCTGATCCAGGACGCCGAGCACGCAGCACTCGCCGAAACCTTCACCCATGATCTGTTCACGCTCATTCATCAGCGTCCCAACCTTGCCGTGGCCCAGGTTCAGTACGGCCGCGAGGCCAACGCCACGGTCGGCACGCCCCTGCCCCTTGATCATCCCTATATTCTTGAAGGGGCCCTGGAACTCCTGGACGGCAATGCCGTGCCCACCGTCCGCCTGACCGTCCAGATCCTGGAAACGGCGACGGGAGAACGGGTCTATTCCGACCGCTACGACGGACGGCTCAACCGCATGGGTCCGTTGCTGGACGATATCGCGGAATCGATCGCGGGCGCCCTTCAGAGCATGATGGCCATTCCCAACCCGTCCGCCAACGGAGATCTGCCCACATCCGCGCCCGTCGCCTGGGCCCTCTATCGTCGGGGGGAGGATCTGTTGCGCATCGGCATGAGCCGTCAGCGGGCGGACGCCGCCATTCGTGTTCTCGATCACGCCTGCCGCATCGATCCCGGGTTCGGCGCCGCCAAATGCGCCCTTGCCCGGTCCCTGGCCTTGCGCGTTCTGCTGCTGACGAGCCCTGACGAGGACGCGGATCTGGTCCGTGCCGATGCCGCGATCGAGGCCGCCCTGATCCTTCAGCCCGACACGCCCGAACGCAGCGTTTCCCAGGCCATGATCGCGCTTGCCCGCGGTGACGACCAGGGTGCGTTGACAGGTTTCGACCAGGCGGCCCGCATGGACCCGACCCTTTCCGATCTGCGCATCTTCAGGGCGCTGGCCAGCCTCTATGCGGGCCGGCCCGGCGCGCTCCAGAACGATGCCCTAGCCCCCAGCAGTTTCGACGGTGTCGGGCCCCGGTCCCTGGCCGCATGGGTCGTCGCCCTGGCAAAGATTCAGGAAGGCGCCTTGGCGGACGCCGACGCGATCCTGGAAGCCTCCGTCGCGCAAGCCTCGGCCTTCCACATGTCCTGGTTCCTCAAGGCCCAGGGCCTTGCCCTGGCCGGCAAGGAGGCCGAGGCCAAATCCACCTTTGCCCGGGCCCGGCGCGTCATCGGCACCGTGGATGAGGCGGGGCTGCGGCGCTGGATCGACCGGGCCGCCAGCGGACCGACGCGCGCGCAAAGCTGGCTCGCCGCCTTTGACGCGACTTGGCGTTAGAAAACCCAACCCTCAAGAAGGCCAGGCTCCCACGCATTCCCAACCGGGCCGGGCTTCAGTCCCGGAAATTGATATATTGCAGGGGCTGCTCGATCGGCAGTCCCTTCACGAACTGGATGACCTCCTGGAGATCGTCCCGGCTTTTTCCCGTCACCCTCAGCTCGTCGCCCTGGATCGCCACCTGCACCTTGAGTTTGGTGCCCTTGATGTCCTTGACGACCTTCTTGGCGAGGTCCTTGTCGATCCCCTGTTTGACGGTCACCGATTGGCGCATGGACTGGCCGGCCGCCCGTTCGGGATCCTGGAAATCCAGGACATTGTGGTCGATCGACCGTTTGGCCATGTGGCCCCGGAGCAGTTCCTGCATCTGTTTGAGTTTCAGCTCATCATCCGCATGGATGGTGATGACCCCTTCCTTGTGCTCCGCCGTGCTCTGGGAGCCTTTGAAATCATAACGGGTCTCCACCTCCCGCATCATATTGGCGACCGCATTGTCCACCTCGGCGAGATCGGTTTTGGAAACGATGTCGAATGACGGCATGGATGGGTCCTCCTTCAATCTACGGAACAGGGATTATCCTCAGGCATGATCCAGGGGCAAGGGCATGCGCCCCCGCTGGCTCATCACGCGCAGGAGAGACGCCATGTACCGCTTCTAAAGACACCGGCGCCGGCCCAACTACCGGCTGGTCGTGAGAGCCGAGGATCCTTTTCCCACCGGAACGCGCCTTGTGGAATGGGAACTCACGCTTGAACGCGAAACCGCGGATACGGGCCAGGACGTCCGTATCATGATTGCCGAGATGGGATATTGCCTGTTTCGGATGGGGCTCACCTTCGATGACATGACGAAGGCCGAGACATCCTGAAGGCCTCAGGCCGTGCCCGCTTCCAGTTCATGGATGACGAAATCGGCCCGCTCCGTCACCGGGGCGTGCGGCACCGGCACGACGACATAGCCCAGCCGCGTATAGGTCGCGACGAGGTTTTCATATTCGGCCACGGCCTCGGCGAAGGTCTTGCGCCGTTCCGTATCGGTCGTGAAAATCTCCCGCCAGGGCGGTGTCATGAAGACACGCGGGCCGTAGTGATAAAGGTTCGCGGCACGCAGAAAAGGCTCCGGCACGCCGCTCTCGCAATGAACGAAATAGGCGATATTGTCGATGATGCTGCGGTCAAAAAGGATGGGCCGCCCATTGGGCCGTGCCCGGTTGAAATTGCCCATGCCCCTCGAAATGCACAATTCCGAAAAACGCTGAACATCCGCCCAGGGAAGGGCATCCCCGCCGATCGCCAGTTGATCCTTAACGATCTCGCGCCCCGGTTCCGGCACGACCTCATAACCCCGCCGCGACAACTCGCTTAGAAGGCTCGATTTACCGGACCCGGAACATCCGGACAATATGGTCAGCAGAGGGCTGCCCGCGAAGTCGGGATTGCCCGCCACATAGGCGTTTTCAATCAACATGGAGATATTAAGAAAATTAGAGAAAACACAATCGAGGGGTGAATGTTCCACGCCCCTTAGCACGCGGTCAAGAGCCAACTACCGGTTCTTTCGGATAAATCCGTTGAGCGCGGTCTCGTCGAGCGCGTGCGCTTCAGCCTGTGCTTGAGCGGCCGCTTCACGTTCTCGTCTCCCGCGTTCGACGATCTCCAATTGCTTTAGATCCAGAAAGGCCTCGCGCAACCGTTCGCGCACCTGCGCGATGCAGCCATCCAGTTCCATCATCTCCTGGGCGATCCTGGCCCGGTCCGCGATCACCTTTTGCGCAAAACCGCCATAGGAGAGTTGGGCGAGCGCATCGCCGGACGCGCCGACCCGTTCGGCGATCACTTGCGCCTCAAGGCCGGCCGCCTTTTCCACAAGCTGTTGACGAAGGGTCTCGAGGGCCCCGATCTCCTTGCGGATCTCGTCGACCTTCCATTGCCGCAGCCGCAACAAAGCCGCCCGTGATTTGGCCTTGCTCATGCCGGTTCGCCCACCCGGCCCAGAATTTCCGCAAGCGTGCCATAGCCCTGGGCAAGGTCGGCATGGTCGTCCTTGCCTTGGCCCAGAAAGGCGTCGAGGGCGGGATAGACCTCGATGGCCTTGTCGACGGCCGGATCACTTCCCGCGCGATACGCCCCCAGACGAATAAGCTCCGCCATGTCCTCATATCGGGCAAGCAGTCCGCGGGCGGACCGCACAAGCCGGTTTTCCTCCTCCGAATTGCAGCCGGGCATGGTACGGGAGACGGACTTCAACACATTGATCGCCGGATAGCGCCCCCGCTCGGCAATACTCCGCTCCATGACGATATGGCCATCCAGGATGCCGCGCACGGCATCGGCCACGGGCTCGTTATGGTCGTCCCCGTCCACCAGCACCGTGAAAATCCCCGTGATGGCCCCCAGCCGGCCGTCCGCATCCGGCGCACCGGGTCCGGCGCGCTCCAGAAGGCGCGGCAGTTCCGAAAAGACGGTCGGCGTATAGCCCTTGGCCGTCGGCGGTTCGCCTGCGGACAGGCCGATTTCCCGCTGGGCCATGGCGAACCGGGTGACGCTGTCCATCATGCACAGAACCTGTGCGCCCTGATCGCGAAAATATTCGGCAATCGACAGGGTGAGATAGGCGGCCTGACGGCGCATCAGGGCCGGTTCGTCCGACGTCGCCACAACGACGACGCTGCGCTTGCGCCCCGCCGTCCCCAGACTTTCTTCGAGAAACTCCTGGACCTCCCGCCCCCGCTCACCGATCAGGCCGATGACGGCAATGTCGCAGGCCGTATAGCGGGCCAGCATGGACATCAGCACGGACTTGCCCACGCCGGAGCCGGCAAAAATGCCGAGCCTCTGGCCCGCGCAACACGTGACGAAGGTGTTCAGGGCACGCACGCCAAGATCAAGCTTTGCGCCCACGCGCCCGCGCGCATGGGCCGGCGGTGGCGTGGCGCGAACCGCGACGGAATGGGGTCCTCGGGGCAGGCTGCCCAGACCGTCAATGGGCCGGGCGAGACCGTCAACCACCCGCCCCGCCCAGGCCGGTGTCGGAAAAACGGCGGCGGGCGCCGGGTCGAGCCACGCCTTGGCCCCCATGGGAATGCCGTCGAGAGGACCGAACGGCAGGCAGATCGCCTCCCCATCCACGAAACCCACAACCTCGGCCGGCAGAGCATCGGTCGCCCCGCCTTCAAGGCGCAAGCGGGTGCCGACCCGCACCACATCGCCAAAACCGGCGACCTTGACACTCATGCCCAAAGCCTGCACGACGCGGCCATAATAGGTGAGTCTCGGAACATGGGTCAGCGCCGCAAGGACCGGATCCATCATTGACATGAAACTCTCTGTCCGAAATCGGCACAATTCTGTGGACACATCACAAATCAAATCGCAGCCTAAGCGAACACCTGTTAGCGTCTGGCTAAGTGAGGTGAGCGGCATCGAAAACCAATCGATTCGCAAACATGAACGATTTGGAAACAATTTCGTGTGGATAAGCTCCGTGTGGATAACGGTTGTGATGAGGTGATGCGTATCGGGTGCCCCCTTTCCCCAAGGGGATGCATCCGGATTTCGGCCGACGATCAGACATCGATGATTTCTTTGTGCCAGTGATTGCCCGAATCATTGCGTAAAGTGTTTGACCGGAAGTTGAACCCTCGCCGTGATCAAAGTTTGTTAAGTATTGCGGCATATCCTGTCCAAGATTAACCATTCGAGTGAGGGAACGGAGGCCAGCGCGCGGCGCGGGCCTTGATGAGGGTGCCGATGCGAGTCCTACTCATTGAAGACGACAGTGCCACAGCCCAAAGCATCGAGCTGATGCTCAAATCTGATGGCTTCAACGTCTATACGACAGATCTCGGCGAGGAAGGGGTCGACCTCGGTAAGATATATGACTACGACATCATCCTGCTGGATTTGAACCTGCCTGATATGAGCGGCTTTGAAGTGCTGAAAAGCCTTCGTGTCGCGAAAATCGGTACGCCAATTCTGATCCTGTCGGGTCTCGTCGATATCGAGAACAAGGTGCGCGGCCTGGGCTTCGGTGCCGACGACTACATGACGAAGCCCTTCAACAAGGCCGAACTTGTGGCGCGGATCCATGCCATCGTGCGCCGCTCCAAGGGTCATTCCCAGTCGGTGATCCAGACCGGCAAGCTGACGGTCAATCTGGACACCAAGACGGTGGAAGTGGACAGCCAGCGGGTCCATCTGACGGGCAAGGAATATCAGATGCTAGAGCTTCTGTCCTTGCGCAAAGGCACCACCCTCACCAAAGAGATGTTCCTCAACCATCTCTATGGCGGCATGGACGAGCCGGAGCTGAAGATCATCGACGTCTTTATCTGTAAGCTGCGCAAGAAGCTCGCCGCCGCCACCAGCGGCGAACACTATATCGAGACGGTGTGGGGACGCGGCTATGTGTTGCGCGATCCGGTTGCGGAAGTCGCCGCCTGACATCTCTCCCCGACCATCATCCCTGCCCGAGAGGCCCGGCCGGACGCCGGGCCTTTTTTGATGGCCCAGAGATCCTGTTGACGGGACAGTCGGGATCTGAAGGAAAACCGACCGATTGGAACCGGAGGATGCGTGGGCGGATCGTTTCAGCCGGCGGCCGCCAGGGGGACTTTGCGTCCGACGCCGGCAATTTCATAGAGGCCCCGCTCCCCGTCGACGGGTTTGAGGGCATCGCAAATCCCGAAGACGGTTTCCGCCGCGCCGAGGACCAAAAAACCATCGGGCGCCAGCTGGGCCGCCATCCGCTTCAACACCTGCGCCTTGGTCTGGCGATCGAAATAGATCAGGACATTCCGGCAAAAGATGATGTCGAAGGTGCCGAGCTGGCTGAAATCATGGAGCAGATTGAAGGCGCGAAACTGGACCATGGAACGGATCTCCGGGTTGATCTGCCATTGATCACCCTGCTTCGCGAAATTTTTGACCAGAAGCTGAACCGGCAGCCCGCGCTGAACCTCGAACTGGCTGTAAACCCCTTCGCGGGCCCGATCGAGGACCTCCGTGGACAGATCCGTTCCCAGGATTTCCACCTCGCGCCCCTGCACAAGGGCCGGTTTATCCCGCAGGCTCATGCACAGGGAATAGGGCTCCTGCCCTGTTGACGCGGCCGCGCACCAGATGCGCAGCCCCTTCCCCGCCGCTCGCGCGGACGTGATGGTCGGCAACATCAGACGGGTAAACTGATCAAACGGTGTCTTGTCGCGAAAAAAGAAGGACTCATTCGTGGTCATCGCTTCGGTGACCTGAGTCAGGACATCCTCCCGGGACGATTGCCGCATGGCAGCGATCAGTTCCTGGAGGCCGAGATGACCCAGTCGACGGGCGACGGGGGTCAACCGGCTTTCAAGCAGATAGGTCTTGTCCGGTGTCAGGACGAGACCGGACCGTTTGTGGAGCAGCGTGGCAATGAATTCGAAATCCGTAGGCGTCATTTCCCCGCTCCCCCTAAGAGACTTGCGATGCGTTGGCTCAAATCCGGCAAGGGGTCGACCGCGCTGCTGAGGCCGGCCATGGCCACCGCGCCGGGCATGCCCCACACCACGCTCGAGGCTTCGTCCTGGGCCAACACGGTGCCGCCTTTTTCGACGACCGCGCGCGCCCCTTCACGGCCATCCACGCCCATCCCCGTCAAGACGATACAAAGCGCACCCTGGCCATAGACATCGGCGACGGAGCGGAACAGGGGGTCGACAGCGGGTCGACAGAAATTCTCCGGCGGATCTTCCGTGATGCGGATTTCCGACGCTCCTTCCGTCCGGCTCACCAGCATGTGCCGGTTTCCGGGCGCCAGATAGATCCGTCCCGGCCGGATGATTTCCCCATCCCTCGCCTCGGCGCATTCGATGCCGAGCTGGCGCTTGAGATGCGTTGCCATGATGCCCGTGAATGTGGGCGGCATATGTTGTGTAATGAGCAAAGGGACGCGCAGGTTGGATGCCAGCGGAGTCAGCAACTGCTGCAATGCCTGGGGCCCGCCCGTGGAACTCCCGATCGCGAGGACATCGACGGGCGTATGGCCCATGGGGCGCAAGCTGATTTCCTGGATACCGGCCCCATGCGCCGGTCGGACGGTGGCCGCCCGGTCAAGGGCTGGCGGCGGCAGTTCGCCGCGTCTCAACCGGGCCGCGTCTCCCAGCTCCCGGATCTTCGAGATGATTTCGTGGCGGAACGTCCGGGGTGAATCGACCCCACTCAGGCTTTCGGGTTTGGCGATATAGTCGGCAGCACCCATGGACAAGGCCTGGATCGATATCTCGGCATTGCGCGTCGTCAGGGTCGACGCCATGATCACCTGAAGGTCGGGCACCCGGCGCACCAACTCCGGCAAGGCCTGCAAGCCGTCCGTCTCCGGCATTTCAATGTCGAGGAGAACCACCTCGGCACCCGAAGCGACGATCTGCTCCAGGGCTTCGCGCCCGTTGGTGCAGGTGGCGACCACGTCAATCGTTGGAATCTCGTCGAGCCACCGCTTGATGAAGCCGCGGATCGTGCGCGAATCCTCGGCGATCATCACCCGGATGGGCTGACCGGAGCGAGGCGCATCGGACGACAAGGGGCTCGCGGAGATTTGGGGCACGGCCTAGACAAGCCCCACTTCCGAAAACTTTGCCTGCAGAATATCCTTATCAAATGGTTTCATGATGAATTCATTGGCCCCCGCATTGATCGCCATGGTGATGTGATCAATATCGTTTTCCGTCGTGCAGAACACGACGACTGGGTCATCTCCACCATCTTCCTGGCGCAATGCCTTGAGGAATTCGAGGCCGTTCATGACCGGCATGTTCCAGTCGAGCAGAATCGCGTCGGGCATGGTCTCGCGGCACACATCCAGCGCCACCTGGCCGTCCCCCGCTTCGGAAACGGAGAAATTCAGTTCCTCAAGAATACGACGGGCCACTTGCCGGATGACACGGGAATCATCAACGACCAAACAATTCTTCATTAGGCATACCTTTCATGCCAGATCGCTCGAATCCGAATCTTGAGGCCCGACAAGTCCGGGCAGCTCCCATCCGGATCAAACGCCACCAGAATAGGCGCGGCAAGCTCAATAACGCCTTAATGATCAGTCTTACGCCACCTGGAGCGGGTCGTTGAACTCGAGGACCTTGTCCACATCCAGAACAACGAGAAGGCTGCCATCGAGCCGGTAGACACCCCGGGACACGCCCCGCCACCGGGGATCCAGATTGGCCGGATTGCGCTCATAGGTCTTCTGGTCGAGGCTCAGAACCTCTCCCACCTGATCGATGATCAGGCCATAGGATTCCCCATGTTTTTCAATGCCGACGGCCATGCAGTCTTCCTTCGCAGACCGTGGTGCCAGATTGAGCTTCTGGCGCATATCGATCGCCGTGACAATCCGCCCACGCAGGTTCAGGACACCCGCCACTTCCGATCGGGAGAGAGGCACTTGGGTGATGGACTGGGGCGCAAAGACGTCATGGATCATCCGAACCGGAATCCCGAAGGACTGATCGGCGATCATGACCGTGACGAAATCGTCAATCGCGGTGTCGTGGCTGGTGACGGGCTGGGTGTGCACCGTGCTCATGCGGCCTCTCCCTGACTGCCGACGACATCACGCAGCGCATTGATGAGCGAGTTGCGGTCGGATTTGGCAATGTAGTCACGGAAGCCCGCTTCTTCGCCGCGTTGGCGTTCATCCGCACCACTGAAGGAAGACAGGGCCAGGATCGGCGTCTGGGACCAGACATCGTCCTTGCGCAACTGCTCGGCGAACTCGAAACCATCCGTCCCGGGCATTTCGATGTCGCTGATGATGGCATCGAATTTGACGCCCGCCTCCCGGTAGCGCCAGGCCTCCTCCACGCTGGCCACCGAGGTGACGGAATAGCCGGCGGCATTGAGCAACGGCGTGATCAGGTTCCGGAAGAATGCCGAATCGTCGACGAGCAGGATGCGCCGCTTGAAGTCCTTCACTTGCGGATTGTCCGCCCGCTCGAACCAGTCCTGGAAGACCTGGGTCAGGTGATAGGAGATGTCCAAGACTTCCGTCGCCCGCCCCTTGATCACGGCGGACCCCAACATGCCCGGCCGGTCGGCCGCAAGTTCGATGTTGAGCTTGTCCTCGACGATGTCGACGATTTCATCGACGGCAAGGCCCAGGGAGCGATCCCCATCCGTGAACACCAGAATGGGTTGCCGGCCGTCGCCGCGCAGCGGCTGCCCCGGATTGACATGCATGATCGGCATGAGACGGCCGCGATATTGAACCAGGTTCTGGCCATTCGACGGCTCGATCTTGTCGGCCTCGATTTCTTCCAGGCGCGTCACAAGCGAGAGCGGTACCGCCTTGGGCTCATCGGAACCGGCCCGGAAGACCAGCATCGTCACCGCCTGATCGTCCGTGGAGACGATCCGTTTCTCATCACCCTGCTGATTTTCACCGTCAATCTGTTGACTGCTGATGCGTTGGGCGATGCCGTTCGGGTCGACGATCATGATCACACTGCCGTCACCCAGAATGGTGTTGCCGGAAAACATGGTGATGTCCCGCAGGATCGACGCCACGGGTTTGACGACGATTTCCTCCGTATCAAACACACCATCGACGACCACGCCGAATGTCTGCGCACCGACTTGGCTGACGATCACGAACGCGTCCTTGGTGCGCCGCTCCTCCTCCGTCCCGATGCCCAGTTCCTCCGCCAGGAAAACAAGCGGCAGCAGGCGATCGCGCAGGCGCAGGACCGGGGTATTGTTGATCCGCTCGATGCTGTGTTCGGAGCCCGATGAGATGCGCACAAGCTCGACCACGCTGAGCTGGGGAACGGCGAAACGCTGTTTCGCGGCCTCGACGATCAGGGCGGAAACGATGGCGAGCGTCAGCGGGATCTTGATCGTGAAGACCGTCCCCTGTCCAAGGGTCGATTTCAGATCGATCGTGCCGCCGATCAGCTCGATATTGGACCGGACGACATCCATGCCGACCCCACGGCCGGAGACATTGGTGATCGCGGCCGCTGTCGAGAATCCGGCATGGAAGATGAATTTCTGGATCTGGCTTTCCGACATGCCCTCGATCGCCGCTTCCGTGGCGAGCCCGTTGGCGAGTGCCTTGGCCTTGATCTTCTCGATGTTCAGTCCACGGCCATCATCGGCGACCTCGATGATGATGTGACCGCCCTCGTGATAGGCCTTGAGCGTCACCGTCCCCGTTTCGGATTTGCCCGCGGCCCGCCGGTCGTCCGGGCCTTCAAGACCGTGATCGGCCGAATTGCGCACCATATGGGTGAGCGGATCCTTGATCATTTCCAGGACCTGGCGATCGAGTTCCGTATCGGCGCCGATCATCTCCAGGTGGATCTTCTTCTTCAGTTCCTGGCTCAGATCCCGGATGATGCGCGGCAGTTTCTGCCAGGCATTGCCGATCGGCTGCATGCGGGTCTTCATGACCTCTTCCTGCAACTCGCCGGTCACGTTGGACAGGCGCTGCAGCGGCACCTTGAACTCGCTGTCCTCCAGATGGCGGACCATTTCCATCAGCTGGTTGCGGGTCAGCACCAGTTCACTGACCATGGTCATGAGGTTCTCCAGAACCTCGACATTGACCCGGATCGATTGATTGGCGATGGAGGACTCGGGCACACGGGGGCCATCCTCTCCGCCCGCGGCGGGCGGCTTGGCCTGCCCGCCCCCAGAACCGGCACCGCCGGCAGCCGGCGCATTTGCGGGCTCGCCGCCCGTCTTGGTAGCCTTCTCTGCTTGCGGAGGATCAGCGGGCGGCGTTTCCGGCGCGGCGGGCTCCTGCGGGACGACGGCCTCATCGGCTTCCGCTTCGGTCGCTTGAAAGGCAGCCTCCAATTCGTCGAGGGATACCTCCCCATCCGTCAGGGGGCGGTCAAGACCACCGGCCTCCGCCGCGTCATCGGCCGGGGCCGGTTCGGCGGATGATTTGGCCGCCGCGGCCTCCAGGCGACCGATCAGTTCGCTGTCGCTGCCTTCGGGTTCCTGCTCCTCCGTCTCAAGATGATGGAGGAGCACCTTGATGTGATCGAGGGATTCGAGGATCAGGGTCACCGCATCGGGGGTCACGACCAGATCGCCGTCCCGGAACCGGCCGAGCATGGTCTCGGCGGCATGGGCCACGGCCTCAAGGCGCGGCAGGCCCAGAAATCCGCATGTCCCCTTGATGGTGTGGACGAGGCGAAAAACCTTATCGAGAACTTCCGTATTTTGAGGATCGCTTTCAAACTTAACGAGCTCGACGTCAACAACGTCCAAGTTCTCGGCGGTCTCCGTCAGGAATTCGCTCAAGAGATCATCCATGGTGGCGGCCTCGCCTGCGCGCAGAATCGGGGGAAACCGGGCGTTGCGTCCGGTCCATCACTGGGCGGCAGTCTGGCGATCTAGCGTTAAAGCCACGTAAAGCGGTCTTGTGTCCGGTAAGACCGTGACACTTGAAAGGAAGGCGCGCGGGATCTGTCAGTCCGCGTCAAAGCGCAAGTGGAAGACCACCTGATCCTCGCCGGGCTCGCAGTCGAGCCGGGCCTTGAGCCGACCCGCGAGCAGATGGGTCATGAAGGGCTGAATGGAGCGGGCGTCGAGCTGGCTCGGATCAACGGCGCCCTCACTCTGGGCAAAATCACCCTGGAGAAACCGGACGCCCTCGGGCACGCGGGCCTTGGGCCCATCGGCCTTGAGGACGAGATCATGGGGGCCCGCCCCGTCGACATCGGAGGGCGCGACCCGGAGGGAACCGCCGCGCGGGATCGCGTCATTCACCACGGCCAGCATATTCAGCACAAGACGCATCTTGTCCGTCGGCCAATTCTCATTGGGCAGATCCCAGTGCAGTTTCGTCTTGGGTCCTTCCAGAACGCCGCGCGCCAGCTCCTCGATCGTTTCCAGCTCGACCTCGTCCCCAGTCGATCGGGCGGCCCCGAAGGCCAGCCTGGCAAATTGGAGCTTGGCCGATGCCTGGCGGGCGCTCGCTTCGATCAGGGCCATGGCCTGTTCGCGCATCTCCGCGTCATCGTCCTCGGCGAGGATCTCAAGGCCGTTGGCCAGGGCGCCCACGGGACTGATCAGATCGTGACAGACCTTCGAGCACATGAGGGCGGTGATATCGAGTTCACGCATGGGATTGACGTCTCCTCATAGAAAGCCTCGGGCGCCGCCGTCTCGAAACGGCACGCAGGCGATGTTCCATTCCCCCTATACACTGATTTGCGCTTTGTCCCGTCCCGGTGGCCTGGATGCTGTCCGCGCGTTGTCAGAACGCCGGGCCCGTGATACCTCGCAAAGCGCTAATAAATGTCCCCCGCAGGTCGGGCCCGTCCCAGGCCAAACGCTCCGTCAACCCATTGAGGCTCCCATGTTCGAGACCAGCCATGGCCCGATGAGCGCCGTCGATTTTGCCCATCGGATCCGGGATATCGCCCGGGAGGCCGGGGCGATCATCATGCCGTATTTCCAAAGCGACACCGGCGTGCGGACCAAGGCCGACAGCTCCCCGGTGACGGATGCCGATGAAGCGGCGGAAGCCCATATTCTGGAAGCCTTGAAGTCCTTTGTGCCGGACATTCCCGTGGTCGCGGAAGAGGCGATGGCCGCCGGCCACCGTCCGGAGGTCGGCGCGCGGTTCTTCCTGGTGGATCCCCTGGACGGAACCCGGGAATTCATCTCCGGTCGCGGCGAATTCACGGTCAATATCGCGCTGATCGACGACGGCCAACCGGTTCTGGGTGCGGTCTACGCACCGGCCCTGTCACGCATGTTTTTCGCCGCCCTGCCCGATCAGGCTTTTGAGGAGCAGCTGAGCCCGGACGGCCGCGTCGAAGCACCGGCCCGGCCCATCACCGCCCGCCAACCCCCGGAAGTCGGCCTGACGGCGGTCGCGAGCCGCTCCCACCGGGATGAACGCACCGACGACTATCTGAAGCGCTTCAAGGTCGCCTCGTTCGTCAGCGCCGGATCGAGCCTGAAATTCTGCCTCGTCGCCGCCGGGGAAGCGGACATCTATCCCCGCCACGGGCGGACCATGGAATGGGACACGGCGGCGGGCCATGCAGTTCTGGCAGCGGCCGGCGGCTCGGTGCGGGATTTCGAGGGCCGGCCTCTACGCTATGGCAAGGCGGAAGAGGCCTTCGCCAACCCGTTCTTTGTGGCGCGCGGGCGCGTCGCAGGCGCGTAAATCTTCGCAGACCCGATCCTGCCAATCGTTAAAATTGAGTTAACAGGCCAACAAAGCCTGTACGCCGTACTCGAATCGTCGGATGGTGCTGCCCAGACAGACAACACCGCCCGGCGATGCGCCTACGGATCATCGGGTGGACCAAAAAAAGATTTGGGTATCGGGGAAGAAAGCGAACGGAAGACGGGATCGCCGAAGGTTTGAGGCCGGCGCGACCCCGTGACCAAAACCCCCTAAAGCCCCGGAGATCGCGCCGGCAAGACGTCGGCGCAGAGTGACCGCGCACAGACGAACCGTGAAACCTGTTTTCCGATGTCCGGCTGAAAACGCGTGAGGCTATCCCACCGCAATCCGCCCGGAGAGGAATGCGTCAAGACTAAGGCTGGTGCCAAACGGCGCTAGTTAACATTTCTCAAGGTTTGCCCTGGTTTCGCCCCAGGCTCTCACCGATTCGGCCGGAATCCTGCCCTTCCCCGGTCCCACCTGCCCGCCAATCTCCCTGCCCATGAGGCGGGGCTGCCTGATCGGTTTTCCATCGGAGAACCGACACTCATCCCAGAGGAGTGAAGTAGATGATGAGATCGCGCCTTCCCGCCTATCGCCGTCCTGGCGTCATGCTGAATTATGGCTGGGCGATCCTTCT
>CAZFWG010000044.1:30743-32690 GCA_964522525.1 uncultured Alphaproteobacteria bacterium
CCCTCCCTAAGGGACGCGCAACTCCGCGACGACCCGCTTGGTCCTGAAATCATAGAACCACATGAGCCCGCCCGGTGTGCCGTCGGCCCATCTCAAATGCAGGATCACCAGGGTTCCGCTGAATTCCATATCGGCAATCCGACTGCCCGCCGGGATGGGCAGGGTGGCGCCCTGATATCCCGTGAAGCCACTGGCCATGGCGGAAGCCAAGGGATCGGCCGAGACGACCTGGCCCAATTGGGCCGGATCCTGTTGGCTGCGCCAGGTGAGTGCGAAGCCCAGGCCGACGAGACCCACAATCAACAGGGCCCCCATCAGCCAGACACTGACCTGGAGGACGCGAAAACCCAAGCCGGGCTTCGGTTTGGCATCGGTTTCGGGGGGCTGGGACATGGTTTGGGCTCTCCACGCATGCGCTTTGACAATTGGCTCCAAAACAACATGGCTTGACCCGGCCTGTCAGCTCATCTCTTGTCCACCCATGTTTCCAAGCCCATGGCGCAGCGTTTTAGGCCCGACCCGTGACCGGATCCCCGAATGACCCGGACAGCGAGACGGATCTCTCCCCGGAGGATCCCGACGCGGCCGGCATTGAGCGACATCTTGAGGTCGACGAAAGTCTGGCGGGACAGCGCCTGGACAAGGCCTTGGCGGAACATATCGAAGGCCTGAGCCGGTCGCGGATCAAAGCCCTCATCGAAGGCGGCGCCGTGCGCATCAATGGCGTCCTTGCTCGCGACCCATCGCGCAAGCTTGGCCATCAGGACACGGTCACCCTGCTCGAACCCGCGCCGGAGCCCGCCGACCCGGCGCCGGAGCCCATGGATCTCACCATCGCCTATGAAGACGACGCCTTGATCGTGATCGACAAACCGGCGGGGCTTGTGGTGCATCCCGCGCCGGGCCATGCCTCGGGCACCCTCGTCAACGGTCTTCTCGCCCATTGCGGCGCCTCCCTGTCGGGGATTGGCGGCGTGTTGCGCCCCGGAATCGTCCACCGGATCGACAAGGAAACGAGTGGCCTTTTGGTGGTGGCCAAGAGCGATGCGGCCCATGGGGGCCTGAGCGCCCAATTCGCCGCCCATGATCTGGAGCGCAGCTATCTGGCCTTCGTCCGAGGCGCTCCCCGCCTGCCCTCGGGCATGGTCGACAAGCCCATCGGCCGCAGCCCCCATGACCGGAAAAAAATGGCGATCCGTCGCAACGGCGGCCGGGACGCCGTCACCCATTATGACCGCCTCGCCCGCTATCCGGATACGGACCCGGACAAGGCCGTCGCGGCGCTGATGCGCTGCCGGCTCGAAACCGGCCGCACCCATCAAATCCGGGTCCATATGGCGGATCTGGGCCATCCGGTGCTGGGCGATCCCCTTTACGGCAAGGCCAAGGCCCTTTTGCCCAGATCCGTGCCCGAGAGCGTGAAACACTTTGTCGAAACCGGAGGCCGCCAGGCCCTCCACGCCGCGACACTGGGTTTCACGCACCCGATCAAGGGCGAGCCCTTGCGCTTTGAAAGCGCCCTGCCGGCCGATCTCGAGGCGCTGAAAGCGGCCCTGGAAGCGATTTAAAGCCCGGAAATTCAAGGCCTTGCGATCACGGATCCGCGAGACCCCTGGCAAAATCGGAATTAGTGCCCATTTGGTTCCTTACGACGGTTGGTCGCCACGCGCCCGTGGGGCCGGCCCTTGCCCCGGCCGCTCGACCGAGGGCCGGGAATTCGCACAGGAGGGGACATCCATGACGACACGGTCACTCCCGACGATCACGCCGGACAGCTCGCTTTCGCGCTATCTCTCTGAGATCCGGAAGTTCCCGATGCTGGAGCCGGAAGAGGAATACATGCTGGCCAAGCGCTGGCGCGAGCATGAGGACGGGGACGCGGCCCATCGGCTCGTCACCAGTCACCTGCGCCTCGTGGCCAAGATCGCCATGGGCTATCGGGGCTAT
>CAZFWG010000045.1:0-32250 GCA_964522525.1 uncultured Alphaproteobacteria bacterium
TGAGACAGCAGAGGAGCACCGCCGGCGGGCAGTCCGCGCCCCCCCCCGCGGCGCGGAAGAAGACCCTCGAGCGCCACCCCCGGCCCCTGGGCGGCGACCCCATGCGACGGCGAGACACGCCCCTGGTGAGCCTCGACGATCTTCGCGGTGATGGCGAGCCCCAGGCCGACCCGCGCCGCGATCCCCTCCCGGGGGCGCGCGCCGCGGCTGCACGGGTCGCACAGGGAGTTTCGGACCACCGGGGCGCTCCCCTCGCCCCCGTCGCTGTCCCTGCTTTTTCCCCATCTCCGCCGTGAGGACACTTACTCCAATTGATCAAGTGCCTGAAATACATCAATGTGTGTAAAGTAATGATAATGTATATGTGTAATATTTTGTTTCGATTACATAATTGAGTTGTTTGGTGTCCATGGATTTTTTTGAATAAAATCACCCAGAAACGTGAGTATCGCATATGATTTTGTCTCGAATATCTTGGTTTAGTGTTGACCAGATTTCTCTGCAACGGTATCACCGCCCCACTGTTTCATTTCAAGGGAGCTTTCGATGTCTTTGAATGAGTGCGAACAGATGATCGAGCATTTGCCGGCGCTGCAGCGATATGCCTGCACCCTGACACGAGACAGCGACCGTGCCGATGATCTGGTGCAGGACTGCGTGGAAAGGGCACTGACCCGTTGGCATCTCTATGAGCAAGGAACTAATTTAAGGGCTTGGCTGTTCACTATCTGCCGGCGCTTGTTCCTCAACGAATGTCGAAAAACCGCGACCCGCGGTGTGCATATCGAATATGAGGATGTCAGAATGGCCATTCCGGTTAAGGCGCAGCAAGAAGCCAAGGTCGAGCTGGAGGAGTTGAAATCGGCGTTTCAAACTCTTCCCCTGAACGATAAGGTCGTCCTGTCATTGATCACTTTGGAAGGATTGAAATACGAAGAAGCTGCGGTGCTGCTGAATGTTCCGGTCGGAACCATCCGGTCACGCCTGTCACGAGCCCGAAGCAAATTGACAGTGTTGCTGGAAGGCAAAGAGGCAATCAGTCCTACGGCGCCTCTTGCGGGAGCTCAAACCGCCTGACAGCTCTTCGTGTTGAAAGATTTCATGGGCAAAGCAACTCTTCTCCTTCGCGACCAGGACATCGATGCATTGATTGACCGGGAATTGCCCGACGATCGGTATAGCGCCCTGGTCAACGAATTAGTCGACAGGCCCGCGCTCGCGGATCATGCCGTTGACCAGGCCTGTCTTTCCGATGTGCTGCGCCAGGTGAAAGACGAGCTTTATGCTGCGGATCCGGAACTGCGTCGTGTTGTCAAGACGCTGATGGATCGACGAAATACCAAGGCTTGACGGTTTGTCCTTGATCGAACGGGCAGGATGAGGAGGGTTTGCCTTGCATAGTCCTGTCGAAGCTGTAGCGCTCATCGCCCTTGCGGGGATCGGTGCCCAATGGATTGCGTGGCGACTCAGCATCCCGGCGATCATTGCCATGCTGGTCGCAGGATTTCTCCTCGGTCCAATATTTGGTGTGTTGGACCCCCGCGATCTTTTGGGCGGGCTCTTCAACCCCCTCATTTCCGTCGCGGTCGCCCTCATCCTTTTTGAGGGCGCTCTCAGTCTCAATCTGCGTGATCTTCGTGCCGATCACGTGCCGCTTTTCCGGTTGATCGGCCTGGGCGTTCCCCTCGCATGGGCAATCGGCAGCCTGGCCGCTTGGACCGTTGCCGGACTGTCCTGGCAGGTCTCGGCTTTCATCGGTGCATTACTGATCGTGACGGGCCCCACCGTGATCGTGCCCATGCTGCGCGAGGCGAAAATCAAACGTCAGCCGGCGACAATCTTGAAATGGGAGGGAATACTGAACGATCCGCTCGGCGTTTTGCTGGCGGTGTTCATTTTTCAATTCACCATTCAGATGCAAGATCCCATGTTGTCTTGGGTCGACGTATCGGTCCACATGGTCGTCTCCGCCGCTGTCGCCGCCGCCTCAGGACTGGCTTTTGGATGGCTCGTCGCTCAATCGCTGCGACGTGGCTGGGTACCGGAATTTCTCAAGATCCCTTTCACGGTTACGAGCGCTCTCTCATGTTATGCGGCTGGCGCTTATCTGGAGCACGAGGCCGGGCTTCTTGCCGTGACGGTCATGGGGATTACGGTTGCCAACTTCACCCTGCCGGCCCTTGATGAATTGAAGCGCTTTAAGGAGTCGATTTCTGTCCTGCTGGTCTCGGGCGTATTCATCGTTCTGACCGCATCGTTGACGTGGGATCAAGTGGCGGGCCTGGATTGGCGGCTTCTGGCCTTCGGCTTGACGGTGCTCTTCATCGTTCGCCCCGTGACGATATTGCTCGTCACGCTCGGGGGGGAACTCACATGGCAGGAGCGCCTCTTTCTGGCCTGGATCGCGCCGCGAGGCGTCGTCGTCTTCACCATCGCCGGGGTTTTCGCCGGTAAACTGGCGGAGGCTGGCATCGAAGATGCGGGAAAACTCGTTCCGCTCGCCTTTTCCTTTGTCGTCCTGACCGTGATGGTCCATGGGGCAACCGTCGGATGGCTGGCCCGGCGGCTCGATCTGGAAGCCAGTACGCGCAGCGGTGTCCTGATTGTCGGCAGCAGTTGTTTTTCAACTGCGTTGGGCAGGGTCTTGTCGGACAATAAAGTCCCCGTCTATGTGATCGACACGAATTGGAGGCGGCTCAGACTTGCCCGCGACCAGGGATTGCCATGTTTCTACGGTGAAGTTTTATCCGATTTCACCGAACATGAGCTTGACCTAGGAAGGTTCGACCACGTCATTGCCGCAAGCGATAGCCAGGCCTACAACTCCCTGGTCAACACCGAGCTTGCCCCCCGTGTCGGCCGGGAGCACATCTATCAGATTGCGGTTCGGGAAAATCTTGAGGCGAACGAAAGCCGGACGGATCTACCCGTCAACCTGCTTGGTCAAGCCCTGCTGCCGGACGGTCCGGATTTTGACGAACTCGAGCAACGTATTGCAACGGGATGGCGGTTTCGCTCCGTGTCCGTCGGCGAAGACCAGGTGCTTGAGTCAATCGATATCAAGGACGCTGAACCTGTGGTCGCCATTGAGGAAGATGGCACATTGAAATTTCAGGTATCAGCCAAGCAAGGAGATCAGAAAGAGGGAGACCAGCTCATTTTTTTCCATCCGCCGGATGACTGAGATACCGATGGTATTGCCTACAGACGATATTGCATCGCGCAACCGCCCGGAACTAACACTCCTGTCTGCTGTTTCTCTCCCGTTCATATCGAGGCATCGCTTCGAGGCAAACATCTTTTGACAATACCGGGAGAATGCAATGACCGAAGTGTCGAAAACGCTGAATGGATTGATCTCTGTTTTGATTGATGGGCAGAAATTCTACGAACAGGCGCGAGACAAGGTGGAAGATCCGGCCCTGAAGAGCTTTTTCCTCGATATGGCGCGTATTCGAACCGCGGCAATTTCGGAGCTGAAGCCTTATGTCCGCGCCGAAGGCGAGGAGGTCGAGGATGACGGTACTTTTTCAGGTGCCGCCCGTCGTTTCTACACGGAGACCGTCGCTCTCGTGAATGATACAGACCGTACCTTCATCGGCCAGCTTGAAGAGCACGAGGATCGGGTTCTGGAGGCATTTGATGATGCCCGCGAGAATGTATCCGACCCGGCCGTCGCGGCGGCCCTTCTGGCCCAGCGAGCGAAATTCGATACGACGCATCAAATGATGCGCAACCTCAAAAAGGCTGCGTAACGCGTTCAGCGTGTGGCAGGATCCGACCGGCCGGGCCACACGCTGCCATCCCTGCGTGTCTCACAATAAAGATCCCTTTGGTTATGTTTTCCGTCAGTGCAAATGGTGCGGAGCGAGAAGACGAACCGCCCGCTGAATGTATGTCTACGCCCAGGGGAACTTGATCTGAAAATGGTCAAGTGACGCATCAAGGTGTAGATAGTTCGTGTCAAAATCACAGAGATCCCCGAGAGCCTGTCGATCCTTGATGACGATTTCCGAACCGTTTCGCTCAATCATTTTCGTCCGAATGAGTGATCGCAGCGTCCGATTGACATGGACCAAACTCAGGCCCAAGGCATCCGCGAGGATGGACTGGGTAAGGGGTAGGACGAAGGAAGATTCTGAACCCTGATGGACGATCCGGTTCCTGCGGTGAAGTTCTAGGATAATATGAGCAACCCGCTCCTTGGCCGTGCGCCGGCCTGTGCGAACGATCTGTTCTCTGAGAACTGCCTCTTCCTGCAAGGTGGCCCACCAAAGTGCGAGGCTCAGCTCGGAACTTGATTTAAAGACATTGAGAATATCTTTGGGCTGAATAAAATGAATGGTCGCCGGCGTCACCGTGGATATGCCGTGGTCACTCTTGCGGGCAAGAAAAACCTGAAGGTCGAAAAAGTCGCCCGGCAATAGGAAATTCACGATCTGGCGCCTGCCATCTTCAAGGACCCGGTGGCGCATGCACCAACCGTCCTCGACAATCAGGACGTGCTTCAACTCCTCCCCTTCATCGATCATGTCTTTGTGCGCGTCGACTTCCTTCGTTTCCACCTTCATCGCGGAAAAGAGGTTCCACTCGCGTTCCGTGATCGGGGCGTAATGACCCAGCCTTCGAAACAACGCACGCATCAACACACCTTTAACAGACTCTTGAATGTTCATCGGTTGTTTCTTCGTACCGTTCCAGCGTACTTCTTGATTTAACATAAGTTAAAGCCGGTGGCGCTTGGCTGACCGGAGTGTGCGTGTGGGCGTGTTCAAAAATCAAGGCTCGCAAGCTGCTGAAACCTTACTTCGCAACAACCCGGGTCGACGAATGCCGGCACCCCATGCTGTTGTTGCCGCCATATCTGACGGCCAGGTTGGGTAAAAGAGAGGGCTGGTGTAGGTGCGACCACCCGTCAGGGAACCCAGGTCCATTCCCGCGTGTTTTCAGTCGTGTGTGTAAGTTCAACAGGTAGGGAGAAAGACTTCCATGGTTTCTCACCGCGAAGCCATCAGCCAAAGGGTAACGCAGGGATGTTCGGTTCTTGGCGCATCGACTGAGGTTGCGGCGATCCTTCGAGATCCCCAGGAACTCATGGAAGTGCACATTCCGTTCCGCCGTGAAGATGGAACGCTTGATATCGCCGAGGGTTGGCGATGCCGCCACAACGCGACGCTGGGCCCGACAAAAGGCGGCGTGCGGTTTCACCGTGATGTGCACGCAGACGAAGTTCGCACTCTGGCGACACTGATGACCTTCAAATGTGCCCTTGTCGGTCTTCCTTTCGGCGGTGCAAAAGGGGGTGTGCGCGTCGATGCGGACAGTCTGTCGGAGAGTGAACTGGAGTGTCTGAGCCGTGCCTATATACGTGCGCTCGCGCGCATGTTCCGTCCGGATGTCGACATTCCTGCGCCAGATGTTGGAACCAACGGGACTCCCGTTGCGTGGATGGCCGACGAACTGCAGACGATCAATCAACGCCATGTTCCCCATGCCATTACGGGCAAACCGGTTGCACAAGGCGGCGTTCCAGGACGCGAAAGCGCCACTGGGTATGGTGGTTTCGTTGTTTTGCTGGATATACTTGCCCGTCTCGAGCGCGTGCCCGAGGAAACGACAATTGCCATTCAAGGTTTCGGCAATGCGGGTTATTACGCGGCGGCCTATCTCGCTCAGGAAGGGATGCGCATCGTGGCTGTTTCGGATAGTTCGGGTGCTGTCTACGACAGTGAAGGTTTTGACCCCGACCGCCTGCTTCGCCACAAACGTGAGACTGGATCGGTGGGTGGGGCCCAGGGACATGGCAAAGCCCAGTCCCTCGAAAAAGACGACATTATTGGGGTCGAATGTGATGTCCTGATCCTGGCTGCACTCGGAGACATGGTCAGTGAGCACAATGCAGGGCAGATTGAGGCGTCGATCGTTCTGGAGTTGGCAAACCATCCCATTACACCCGACGCGGATCGCATGCTGGAGGAGAGAGACATTCTTGTCATCCCGGATATTCTCGCCAATGCGGGAGGTGTAACGGCTTCGTATACGGAGTGGGTGCAGGGACGCCAGGCCGTTCAATGGCGTGAGGAACGCGTTCTCGCAGAAATCGAGGAACGTCTTGAGACGGCCACAAATGCTGCATGGTACTGGCAGGAGAAAACAAATGGGTCGTTGCGGGACGGAGCTTATATCGCCTCCCTCGATTGGTTGAGCCGCGCCATGGGTGAGGAGACATCTGGCGAGACTTATGCCAGCCCGAGGCTGAATGGCGCGACGCCCACCCCATAGCCCACCCCATGAAAGTGACGTCGGTAGCCGGTCAAACGGACACGGTCAGCCTGTTTTTGTCCAACCCATGCCCGGCTCCCGTTTAAAATGCTCGGTGTGATGGGGGACAAATCCGTCTTCGCTCCAAGTCAATGTCTCGATCCGCATCTCGTCCCCATCCAGATAGACTTGCGATAGGCCATTTCCCTCGCCGCGCAGCCGCGTCGACGTGGTCGTCGCCGTCTGAAGAACGGGAAAGCGCCAGGGCAAGTGGCCGAAATGATCGGTGACGAGCCGCGTGCGCATGGTATGGATATGACCGGTCAGGACCAAGTCGACGTTCAAATCGCTGAGCTTTTCGGCTAGCGTTTGGGCATTCCCGACAAGCTTCTGACGCGGTTTGTCGACGGGGGGAATAAGTGGATGGTGGAGTGCCACGATACGATAGGCGGGGGAAGTGTCATTTCCATACGTATTTTCGAGATGTGACCACTGCCCGGGTGAAACCACCCCATGAGACCAGTCCCAATGAAACAGGAGGCGCCGGGAGGAGTTGAGCCCCACAATGACACTCGACTTCACCCGTACGGATGGGTTGAGGTCCGCATCGATGTGACGTCGGTATCGCCCATAACCGTTCAGGAACCGCCACCAGAATGCCCATCCCGGGAGGTCATGGTTTCCCGGTATCGATAAAGTCGGCGCGATGAGGCGGTCGAGAAACCGGCGGGCCTCGGCAAACTCTCGGGGCCGTGCACCTTGGGTCAAATCCCCGCCGACCACGATGAGATCGGGAACGTGAATGTTCAGGTGTTGGATCAGACCAGTGACAACGTCGTCGTTGGTGCGTCCGAAATGGAGATCGGAAATATGGGCAAGGCGGAGGGAGTGGGCGGTCATTGACGTGGAACCCAGATTTCAAGCTTCTGCTTCTGGATCTCGAATTGGAGGGGCATGGGTATCTCTCGCACCTCGCCGTCGATTGAAAGCGTGGCTCGGGGCCCTTTCCCCTGAATTTCCAGCGCATTGGCTTTCAGGCAAGTAAGACGGTTGTTCCCGTTCCACCGGCCGGTCAAAAAGCGGAACATGGTTTCCGCTGTCGTCAGCGCCCCGCGATCATTGGGCACATAAAGATAGAGCCGGCCACGATCAAGGCGGGACCGAAAGAGACCGAAGCCTGCGCGGTCCACGATTTTGTTGTTGCTGACCAGCAGGGACCGGGTCTGGAAGCGGAACCGCCCCTTCTTTCTAAAAACCGTATACTGAGCAATATCATCAAACAGGAGGCGGGACGAAAGGGTGGTGACGAAGGCGCCCAGGGAAGACAGGGATTGTTCATCACGAACAGTCTCGCGGCTTTCAGCAATTTCAGCAAACGCGCCCATCACCACCGAATGAAGGAAGATCTGCCCGTTTACGGTGGCGATGTCGATACGGCGCGTCGTTCCGTGTGCCAGCCGGCTGGCAAGGTCCTCAGACCACGGCGTGAGGCCCAAATCGCGGGCGACCAGATTCATGGTCCCAAACGGAAGAATGCCAAGCGACTTCGTCGTGCCTGCGATCTGACTGGCCGCAGCCGTCACGGTGCCGTCGCCCCCCGCCACGAAAATGGCATCCGAACGGTCCGCCAGCGCCTCCAGATCTCTCTCAAGGCTTGCACCATCCGTATGGGCAAAATTGGTGGTATGACCGGTTTGGGAAAAAGCGTGGTCAAGAACGGCTGATACCTTTTCCGGATCCTTCTGTTGAAGGGCTCCCGATGCCGTATTGAGAAGAACGCCGATATGCATGGATTATGTGTGTCTTCAGATGAAAAAGATATTGAGCCTGGTATCGTGCGACTGGCACCAACTCCCTCTCTTGTAAACTGACTATCCGGTGCGTTGTCTGGTGCGGCCTTCGGCCGTGATATCAGGTCGTTTATCGGAAGAGGAAGTTATTTTCGTCTCTTCAGTTTCTTAGATCTTTCTATTTATTTGGGAAGCGGCACGGGGGGGATCCAGGCGTTTTCCTTACTCTTCAACGACGCGAAACTCGGTGGAAGGAGCGCCTGTTTCGGGCTGCTCAAACCCTTTGGCTTGTAGCCCGCGACGCAACAGCTCCCGTATGGCCGCCGCTCTTGTCGGCATTCTGTTGTCGAACCGCCAATCGTCGATGGCGGTAAGCTCCGCTTCATCCAACATAAGTTGAAGCTTTTCAGTGCGTTTGAGGTCCTTTGCCTCATCTGTCATGCCAAACTCCACAAGACTTGGTTTTCCGCCGAAAAGTATCTTCTATCGACCCGGATCATACAATCGGCAAAGCAAGCGGTTCGTGCGGCTTCACCTGCTTATTCGTCTTACGGAACATTTTGTCGATTGGATTGTTATTCCTCCGTCACACGTTGAGCCACAACCGATTGGTTGGCGGCACCCCAATTTCTGCGCAACATATCAGTGCGAGGTTTCCAATGAAGTGTCATTTGATATACCAGATGCTCTTTATCGCGGCAATCTGGACCTTTGGGCATGGGACGGCTTGGGCGGACGCCCCCACATCTCCTCCGGTAGATGAACAAATTGATGACATCCGTAGGGACATTATTGAAACCTTTCGCGAGGCGGGGCGGAGCCTCGACGAGGTGTTCAATGATAATGATAAACACATTGTAATCTCGGAACTGGGCATTGACGCGGTCGGTGCCCGGGAGCTGATGGGCGCCCGTGTGCGCAGCCGGGGCGGTGAGGCTGTCGCAATGGTCGAGGACCTGGTGATAGACGAGGACGGCGATCTGCGCGTCATCATCGTCAGCCAAGGCGGTATTTTGGGTGTGGGTGCCAATTCGGTGCCTTTGAAAGCGGGAAATGTCGCTCTTTTTCGCACCCGGGAGAGGCGCGTTGAGCTGTTCACCGAGTTGACCGAAACTGAGCTCGCGAAGGCGGCCGGGACCGTTTATGTCATCCGGTCCGAGACGGCCGACCGCTGGGTGTCTGACTTACTTCAGGCTTCAGCGTTGCTCGATGCGGAAACCGTGAATGTCAATGGCGTCAAGATCGCCACGCTCCACGATATTATCTTCAATCGGCGGCGGGACATCACCCATGCGATTTTGTCCGTAGGCGGTTTTCTCGATGTGGGCGATAAGCTGGTTGCTGCCCCTCTGGACAGTCTCGATATCTTAAAGACCCGTGAGGGCCTGAAACTGGCGGTATCCGTATCGAAGGAAACATTGGAAGGTTTGCCCGCGTTCAAATACGAATAGGGTGCTGAACGGGTCGACCATCAAAGCAACATGGTCGATCGATCCTGTGTGAACTACCCTAGGCCGTGCAGCGGCCCGGTTGACACACCGTCCGTCTTCTGATGCCCCGCCACGCTTGTTTCTGGTTGGAGGGGGCCAGACCAAAACGAAGCTCTCAAACCGGAAGCGAAACTGCTGATCTCTTCCGGTCCTCGAATCTAGAAAAATACATGGCGGCCCGGATGTCAGTGTGATAGGTCCATTTTGAGAGATGGTAACGCTGATCGTCGGCTCGAAAGCGGCGATCTGTTGCGTTATGTTTCATTTCGGATTGCGGCAAAGCCGCCTCAATTAAGGTCTGTGGTCGGATGAAACGCTTAGATTGTTTTTCCTGGGCCGACCCCTATCACATTATAGTCTTTGTACTGTTGATTTTAATGATCTTGCCAGGTTATATCGTGGCGGCCGAAGCAGAAGAAAGAAAAGAGCGAGCCAACAGTCGGGACTTTGATCCGACCATCACACTCGGCCTCGGTGCTGGATTCGCGCCGGAATATGAAGGCGCCAACGAATACCGGCCTATACCCTTCATTATTGCACGGGCCCGCGTCGGCGCCCGATATTTTTTCGGCACGGACGGTAACGGTCTTAGGGCAGATGTTGTTGGCTCGAGGTTTATCGAAGCGGGCCCCGCACTGGGTTTCCGGTTCCGGCGTGGCAGCAACGCGGATGATCCGGTTATCGCGCTTTTGCCTGAGGTGGAGCAAGCTGTTGAAGTTGGCGGCTTCGCCAATTTCAATTTCCCTTTTCCTTTTTTTGAAAACGAGAAGGATGCACTAACCATTGGCGCCTCTTTTCTTCAGGATGTTGTCGGGGCCCATGAGGGCTTCACGATAAATACGTCGCTACGCTATCGGGGACTGGTCACTGAAAGGCTCATCCTTCAGGTCGGGCCTTTCGCGACTTATGCCTCCGAGGCATTCGTGGATGCGTATTACGGTGTGTCTCCACCCGCATCAACCCTATCCGGGTTGCCCGTATTTGATCCGGACGCGGGATGGAAAGATGTCGGCTTCGCCTTCAACTCCCGCTATAAGTTCACGGACAATTGGAACATCAACATTACTCTGTCAGGCCGCCGCTTCCTGGGCGACGCGGAGGAAAGTCCGATCATCGAACAGCAGGGCGCGCGTACGACCGCATTTGGCGGTGCGGCTTTGGCTTACTCATTTTAGGGAAGATTTGTTTGTCGTTATTGAAGGCAGATGTATTTGAGATATCAGGCTTTTTTCGCTTGATTCTTGTTGACTGAAGCTCGGATGCATTTGGGGGACCATGAAGTTACCTTCTAAGGGTGTCGGAAGGCGAGAGTAAGTGGGTTTGTAGAGAAACCCTGCAGAAGGAGACGGCCATGCGTATCTTGTTCTTGATTTTCGGGATCCTCGCAGCATGCGGTTCGGATAATGACGAAAGCATCAGTGCTGACGATGGTTCATTCACTGTCAGGGTGACCGTTGTCGGAGCACAAGCAACCAAAGGGATTGTCCGCGGAGCGATTTTCGATAACGCAGATGAATTTCCCGATGGCCGGAAAGTCGGCACATCATCCGCAGCTGTCGGGGAGGGTGGCAAAGCGAAACTTCGGTTTGAAAACCTTAAAGCCGGTGCTTACGCCATCAGTCTTTATCATGATGCAAATGAAAATAATGAATTTGACAAGTCTGGTATCGGTCTGCCGGAGGAGCAATATGGTTTTTCCAATGATGCTGAAATCGGATTTGGTCCTCCTTCCTTCGAAGATGCAAAATTTAATGTCAAGTCCGATCGTTCTATCGAAATCACTCTTCAAGGTTCAGAAGAGTAAAGCGCGTTCTCCAAGCTTTGTCGATGGGATGCAGCTCTAAACTCTTGGTTTGTTGCGTTTGAAACCGCAAGTGAGGTGAAATGAGCATCGTCTGCTGCAAGCTCTCAATGCTTGGAGTATTTTGTGAAGCAAGGCGATGTCAGCCACATTGTGGAGAAGCCAAAGCTGGAAATCCGACAACCATCGGGCAAGTAGGCTAGTTTCTCGCGGGCTCACTCTGTTTTTTCTAATAGATCATCTGGCTGTACGGCGATAAGTTCTTGAATTTGCACAACTTTGCGGTCGACAAACAGTACATTCCTAATTGTAATTGTATCTTTTTTAGCCCCGCTCGCAGTGAGCCGGAGATCCCCCGCGCCCAATCCTAAAATCAGGTTCCGGAAATAGTCTTCGCTGTATTTTTCAAACAACATGCCCCGTGTGTCATAACTGTTCTGTGCATCGCCGATGAGGTGCTCTTCCGTCATTTGACCAGGTCGAATAACCCAATAAGTCATGCGATCAAAGATGAAAAAGGACAGGAGCCAAAGAACAAAAAGAGCCGAAGAGAACAGGAGGTAAAACCCCATGTTCATGTGAATTGACAATTCAGGAACTGAGGCCACCAAATCATCCAGGAGGCCGGCCCATCCCAAAACAGCGATGACAAGAAAAAAAGCGAGCACGGTGACGAGGGAATAAAGCCCGCGCAGGCTTGCCGTCGTGAACGTAATAACGGCAAGGAGGACAATGGTGAAGCTGATACCGAGGGCCGAACTCTGATGAATATACTCTGCACCGTCCTTGTCCAGACGGACCGTATCTCCACTTAGATAGCTTAAGCCGGCAAAGGTGAAGCCGGTCAGCCAGACAGGCCACCAATAAAAAAGCAATGAATGGCTATAAATCCTCAGATGAGGTAATGTTTCAGTATCCGGAGTTTTTTCAGAAAATTCAACTGGTGCATCACTCATATAATTTCATCGCTTTGGGCGATGCCCCTTTCGGAGATTGACCACAATTGCTGGATCATGAAAGCCCCTCAGTCACACCAAGGGGATACGGATACCTTGACTCTTTCTCGACGAAACTCAAGGAACGATGGCATCTTCGTCCATACGGACTTACATTTCACCAAAATGCCACCGTTTAGATTTTTCACGCGAAAGCGGTTAATTGCGGATTTCGTCTTCCGCATCGTCGACAGCATTTTCCACCGACTCGGCCGCGTCTTCCAGGGGACCATCATCCGCTTCGCGAATGAAAATAAAACCTGCAAGGATCAACACCGCGATCACGAGGATGCCGATAATCAAACCACTCGATCCCTTCATCATAGTTTCCCTTCAGTGTACCAACATTAAACCTGCAAACGAAAAGAAGTCGTGCCACCTTGGTTCAAACGGGAGGGCGACCGCGCACGGCATGCAATATGCCGAATATAATCACCAGAATGATAAACACGACAAAGAAAATCTGAGCAATCGACGCAAAGGCCGATGCTATGCCTCCGAAGCCAAACACGGCGGCAACCAAGGCTAGAACGAAAAAGAGAATCGCATAACCGAGCATCGTTGAATCCTCCTCCTACATCTCGGCACGAACCCACATCCCATAGTCAAACAGACGCCGCGGTGAATCGTTCCATTCTCGGCGGGAGGGGGCGGAAACACACCGCACCGGCCGGATCGCATGATGTTATGCAGGTTCTTGATGCAGGGTCTTGCCCAGCGCCACCACTTCTGGTGATGTCCCTAGCGTTCGACAAAGGTGGAGTTGACTACGGACAAATCGACAACCTTCGCAACCTCTTCGGCCTGAAGGCGTTGGTGATCAGAAGACGATGTCGACAGAGTTCCGATAACCATAACATCCTGGCCAGGTTGCAGGGCGGGAGGGCCGTCCCGGTTTTCGGTGCTCTTGATCAGTTGAGATACATTCACGAGTATCTCTCTGTGTTTCATGGTCATAATGAAGAATGTTGGTTCGATGTGGCGGATATGACCGTAGGCGCCGACGCGGGTGCCGTTGGGTAAAGGCTGCCGGCCCTCGAAGAACGTGTAACGCGTTTCCTCGTCATCGGCACTGGCGTGAAAGAACTCATCAGTCGTGTACGAATAAACGGATGAAGCTTCGAGTTTGCGTTCTTCAAACAGGTCCGCGTCCATGCGACCCGCAACCGCTACGACGTCTCCTTCCTTGATGAGCGACGCCTCATCGAAACGATCCGCGTCGTCCATTTCGACCAAAATGGTTCCGTAACTGTAATCCAAAACAAAAGCGTCGGCCTGAACGGCCTGCACCGTTCCTTCCAAGCGCAACCGAGCCTCGTCGGACGCAAAACGCGGGTCCGCCGCGTTCAACGGCGATGCAGCAAATACAGCAAGGGCGCCTGTAAGCGGAAAGACATATGTCATGGCGAACGCACGCATGAAGTGAACCCCATATAATTCTCGTGTACCATCATCCTCCAATATCAAACACGAGTGAAATTAAAGGGTTCCAAATCGTTATTGCCTCACATTGTGTTGGAGGCGTCGGTCTCAGAAGACCCGTCCTTGTCCTGCTTGAACACCAGCGTTCTGTAGGGGAAAGGAATTTCGATCGCGGCACTATCGAGCGCTCGTTTGATGTTCCGTACCACCCTGTCCTGGGTTTCAAGGAAATCGATCGGCCGTGATCCGGCCCACCAGCGAACCGTGAAATCGAGGGATGAAGCATTGAACGCGCTTGCGAATACGTCGACCGGGCGATTGGTCAGAACACCTTCCGTATCGGTAATCGCGTCTTTTATGACTTGCCTGGCGTGATCGGCGTCTTCTCCGTAGGCGACGCCGCACACCAGCGTGAATTGACGTTCGCTCTTGTCGGTCCGAATAAAGACGGGGTTTTTGTAGATCTCTGCGTTTGGAACCAATACCAGTTGTTCGTCAATCTGGCGAATATAGGTGTCCCGAATGGTGATCGTTTCAACAAAGCCTTCAACGTCCTTACAAAGAATGTAATCACCGATGCGCATGGGTCGCCGGAGCATGATCATAATGCCGGCGAGGAAGTTTTCAAAAATATCCTTGAAGGCCAGGCCCACCGCCAGGGACCCGATGCCGAGGGCAGCCAGAAGTTTCGCAGGGGTGAGGCTCGGAAACAGAATGGTGACTGCGATCAAAACGCCCATCGCCCATACGAGGACGCCGACCAGACTGGTTAGCAATTCCCGTAAGGACGGCCTCAAGGCAAGGCGCCGCAACCCCGAAGCCGTGATCCGGCGCAGGCCTCGGGCTGCCAACCAGGTGATAATCAGAAAAATGAGTGCAATCGCCAGCTGTGGCAAAAGAGTGACGCAATCAAGCCACAGGGTCTGGAGCCGATCTTTTAAGGGTTGGACAAAGGCCATGACACTTTCGCTCATTCGTATTTCGCTCCAACAAGGAGAGTCGAAAAGGGTTCCTCACGATCCTTTCTCGTCAGAACGCGGTACGTGAAGGCCGTATTTCTGGTGGAGTTGCTCGCTGCCGGACACGTCGGTGAGGATGAGGACGCGATCCTCGCTTTTTAGCGAAGGACAGTCTTCCGGCAGGAGGTAATGCGAATCGCGAAAGACACAAACGATACAAGATCGCGGCGGCAATTCGATGTCGCCCAGGCATGCCACACCCGATTTGTCATGGAGCACCAAGCCAAACATTCGAGCGTTGCCTTCGAGACTCGAGTCGACGTGGTGAACATCGCGATTTTCGATCAGATTCACAAGCTGATGAGCAATCGTGACATGGGGGGCGATCGCAAACTGAAGTCCGAGTTCATCGCAAATGGGACGGTGATCCGCTCGCATGATCTGGGGAATGACACGCTTAAAACCGATCGATCTGGCAATCAGTGCGGAAAGAATATTGTCCTGATCAAAATCAGTAGCTGCAAAGAGGATATCGTTTTCTCCGCCCATGGCTTCACGAAGAACATCGGGCGCGGTGCCGTCACCCTGAATCAAGCCACAGTCCAGCGTATCGGACAAAGTGTCCAGGCGTGTCTGATCCAGGTCTATCACCACGACCTCATGGCCGCGTCCCACGAGATGCTCAGCAACGGTGCTTCCCATCTCTGAAGCTCCGACAATCACCACACGCATGATCACAAACGTCCTTTTACCCAAGACCCCGGCCAAAACAGGATCAGAACTGCAAAAATCTCGAGCCGCCCTAACCACATGTCCAGGATCAGCAACCACTTGAGTGTGCTCGGCATCTGATCATCCGTGATGCCCATGGAAAGACCGACCGTCGCCGTGGCTGAGACAACCTCAAAGAGGGAGTCAAGGGGGGCATAACCATAGGCGAGGAACAGGGACCAGGAAAAGAAATTCAACCCGATGAAAGCGATGATCAAGATCATCACAGCGGTGACATCTTCTGGATGGACACGGCGGCTGTGTCGCCGGACATGCAAAATAGCTCGACTCGAGAGCTGGGTACGGAGCATATGTACTCTCAAGGTCATCACAAGAATGGCGAAACGCGCAATTTTGATGCCGCCGGATGTGGAGCCGATGTCACCACCGATAAACATGGCCAATATCAAGATCAAGACGGTTGCCTGATGCAGTGTGTTCACTGGTACCGTTGAGAAACCCGTACCTGTTTGTGCCGAGACAATATCCGTGAGCAGGGTGAGAGCTATTGGCACAGATACCCCGCGCGCGACGCCTTCACTTAAAACACAGAGGATTGTGAAGACGCCGATGATACCTAAAAGCCAATGTAGCTCTTTGTCCAGCAGTAGTCTTGCCCAGGGCTTTTTGGAAATCTCGAAATAGCCGGCAAGGGAGATGGCACAGAGGATCGTAAAGCCCATGATGATGGTTTGCGCGGCAGGGGTGAGTGTCGCCAGACTGTCGTTGCGGTTGGAGAATCCACCAGTGGAGACAGCCCCCATCATGTGAATGACCGCATCGAGAGGATTTTTCAGGACAGCCAGCAAGGATAGAAAACAAGCGGCACTCAAGGCAACATAAACCCAGAGAACATGTCGGGCATGGATGCGCGTGCTTGAGACGACGTCCCGGCTGTCCAGATCGATGACGCTCAGTCTGCGCGCCGTGATGCTGGGAGAGATTACCAGAGCGAGAGTCGCTACGACCATGCCCAAACCGCCGCACCACTGGAGCCAGGATCGCGCGAATTGGGCAGACCAGGGCCAGGCTTCGATATCGCCGATCATGGTAAGGCCCGTGGTGGTCACGCCGGACATCGCCTCAAAGAGTGCGTTCTCTAAGGACAGGTCAAATATCATCAAGGGCCAGACAAAAAAGGCAACACTGAGGATGAGGCTGACGGAGATAGTCGCGAGGGCCTCGATCCGCCGGATATGGGTGGGAAGTGGCAGGCGCCGGGCAAGGGTAAGACAGATCAGAAGGCCGATGAGTGTGACGGTCAGGCGGAAGGCGAAGCCCCATTCCTCATCGATCACGGCACAGAGAATTGGAATCAAGAGGAATACGAAAAAGACCTGCCATTGATGCGCGATGAGACTGGTCAGTACTGCCAATCGTATGGGTCTGGCAAGTATGGATGCCCCTGCAGTATTCTGGACTGGTCGGTGTGGCATGGACTTCATTCACCCACAGTGTAGCGCACTGGCATGCCGGAAGAGGTTGGTGCACCCAAACCGGCCCTGAAGTGGCATTTGTCTCGCTGAAGCCTTTTTGGCACAGCTGCGCGTGCATGGACACGCTCTTTTTTGGGTCCGGGATTCACTATCCGGAACCAAACGGCCGCTCATTTGTTTACGACTTTGCACGGAAGGGGCAGGAGGGTTCGAGTGGGAAACCGCACGACCTGCTGTACCGCTTTGTCTTTCATGAAACCCCGTGCGATGGACCAAAGCGTCGGACATTGGAGATCTGGGATGTTTCAGAGTCGAAGCACGCAATTGCTTGCTGTTATCGGGTTCCTCATCGGATTTATCGCTCACGCTGCGTATGCAGATGAAATACGTGACGATATCATCAAAACGGAAACTCAAATCGGGACTATTGTTGAAGCTGATGCCATTACCCTTGCCGAGGGCAACTATCGCAAGGCAAAACTTCGGCTGGAGGAAGCGCGCGCGGCTGAGGATGATGGCGCAGATGTTGAGGCGGCGCGCCGTGCCAAAGAAGCCCGGCTTCAGGCGGAAATTGTACAGGAGCGGATCAGGCTCGGGGCGCTCCAGCGGGTTGAGCGGGAACTTCGTCAGAGCGTCGAAATTCTGCGCCAAGAAGTCGGTTCTTGAGGAGATTTGACATGATTAATTTAGCGAAAAACTCAACTCTGGTCGTTGGAACGACCGCATTGCTTTGTGCTTGCGCTACTGCCCCCCAACCCAATCCCCGCATCGTTGCCGCCGAAAATGCCCTTTTTCGGGCGGAGGCGGATAGTCAAACACTCCGCTTAGGGCGTGCATCGCTCGAGAAGGCGGAGGAAAATCTCGGCGCGGCAAAAGCGCACTATCGCGAAGGCAATGAATCCGCGTTCATTCACACAATCCGCCTGACCGAAGGTTACATTGAGCTCGCCGAAGTTCGGGGAGAACAGGGGGCGACGGAAGCGAAGACCAACGCCTTGAAACAGGAACGATCGCGCGTCCGAGTCTCGGCGAGCGAACAGGATGCGGCCTTTGCAACGCAACGTGCCCTCGCGGCCGAGGAGCGTGCCCGCCGTGCGCGGACTCAACTGGAAGCCTACAAGCAGAAGCAGACCGAGGAAGGCCTCACACTTGTCCTCCAGGATCTTCAGTTCCCGCTGGATTCAGCGGAGTTGCGTGCGGGTGCGCAGGCCAGGCTCCAGCCCCTTGCCGACTACCTGGCGAGTGAACCCGAGGCCACAATTCGTATTGAGGGGCATACGGATTCGACCGGTGACGCCACCTATAACAGGGACTTGTCGCGAAGGCGGGCTCAATCAGTGGCCAGTTTCCTGGTTTCTCAGGGCGTTGCCGCCGCCCGGATCACCGTGGTCGGCCGGGGGGAGGATCAACCAGTTGCCTCTAATGAAACACGGTCCGGACGGGAAGAGAACCGGCGAGTGGAAATTACGATTCTTTAGATATGATCCATCATAGGAGTTTCGGGCGGTGTCGGGATTCAGTGCCGCCCACAAGTTGTCAAGGCCAAGACCTCGAACTGAATACCGAGCACATAGGGATGCTGCCCCGAGAAAGTTTTCGACGCTGGCAAGGAGAGGAATGATGTCGTCTGATCATAGTCTTGAAACCATTCTGGGTGACCCCGCGGCCCATTTTGAGGCACCGGAAAAAGTCGTGACCGATCCTCGTTGGGATCGGGAAGCACGGATCTGTATCCTGAGGCAATGGCGCCAGGACCTTATCAACATGTCCCGCGCGGCGAATGAGCGGATGGGTGACGACGTCGGCAGCAGAATTGCCGCCGTCGATGATGCTCTTCGTTCTCTTGGTGCAGACATCCACGTGTAGAAATCATTCACTATACTGTATATTGGTTGTGGTGAGCTGTCATATATCGTCAGCCGGGACAGTATCACAGCGATACAAGGTGTGATTACGAGTAGGAGAGTGGGTATGAGCCAAACACTTGAAATCGGGCAGAAGGTGGAATGGGACTGGGGGAATGGCGTCGGGACAGGGCGAGTCACGGAGATCTTCACCGATAATGTCAGCAGAAAGATCAAGGGAACGGAGGTCGTCAGGACCGCCGATACCAACAACCCTGCCTACTTGATTGAACAGGATGATGGCGATGTAGTCCTCAAGTCCAATTCTGAAATCAGACTGGCATGAGGATAGTTTCGGCCTCCTGTCAGAGCCGGTCGAGCGACGGCAACCGTGTGGGAGAGAGCCATGCGTATTTTTTCCTGTCCCGCCTGCGATGGGCCTCTTTTTTTCCATAATTTGAACTGCGTATGCGGCGTGGACGTGGCCTATGATCCAAGTGCGGATTGTTTTACGTCTAGTATTAATCCGTGTAAAAATCGAAGTATTATCGCATGTAACTGGAACAGACCGGCTGAGTCAGAGAGTTTGTGTCGATCATGTGCCATGACTTCGGTTATTCCGGATCTTAGTCTTGAGGTCAATCGACTGTTCTGGTCGGAAGCGGAGTTGTCCAAGCGTTGGGTACTTGCAAATTTGGCGCGTTGGCACTGGTTCACCGCCTGTGATAACGGACCGTCTCCGGAGTTTCATCTGCTTTCCGAGCAAACGGTTGAGGGTCACAAACCCGTCACGATAGGGCATGGTCGTGGTATCATCACGATAAATGTGGCGGAAGCTGATCCTGTGCATCGGGTAGCTCAACGTCAGTCCTTGGGTGAGCCCTTCCGAACCATGATCGGTCATTTCCGTCACGAGATTGGCCATTTTGTCTTTTCCCGTCTCATCCAGAACGAGCAGTTTCACTCGGAATTTCAGCGGATCTTCGGAAACGAAACCGGGGACTATGGGGCCGCCCTTCAATCCTATTATGCGGGCGGAGGGATCGGCGATTGGCAAAAGGAGTATGTGACTGCCTATGCCTCGAGTCATCCCCTGGAAGACTGGGCTGAAAGCTTTGCCCACGCCCTTCATCTCGTTGATATCGTCGACAGTGCGGTAGCCACGGGTTTGACCAATCCGACATTTCTGCCCCCGGACTATGACAGCTACCGGGAAGCTGACGCGGAGAGATTGCTGACTGTGGGAAGCGATCTCGGTGTGGGCCTCAACCACGTCAATCGTTCCATGGGGTTGTCTGACATCTATCCCTTCGTCCTGACACCGGCAGTCCGCCTTAAATTGAAATTTGTTCACGCATCGGTTGGCCGCTTCCCCTTACCGCCTGCGACCCGCGTCTGAAAATCTGTAATTTTGCAGATCCATGAGAGCATCGGGGTGTCTTGCTTTGTGTTCGTCCCCGGGAACCGGGTCCCCACCCACGTGTTGTCTATCTGAGGTCGGTTTCGGGATTTCTGTCCTCACAAGCTTAGGAGTATGAAATGAATTGGGATCAGATCGAAGGCAATTGGAAACAATTCTCAGGAAGGGTCCGCGAACAATGGGGTGAACTGACCGATGACGAGGTTTCCCAGATTGCGGGCCGAAGGGATCAACTGATCGGTAAGATCCAAGAACGTTATGGCGTTGCACGGGAAGAGGCGGAACAGCAGGTGAAGGCCTGGGAACAGAAACTCTAACCATGACTCAGTGAGTCGTCCCGACACGAACCTGGGTACTGTCCAACCCATCGCCAAATGCTGGCCGGCTTTTTTTCCAATCCGGTCAATGGCCCGCCCGGCCGCTATGATTCTTCTGCGACGCGCATGCGAGACAATGCCTTTGGAAGGCCGGGCGGAGCGCAAAACATCTTATCCGCTCATCCTGTTTGATGTAGAGCAATACAGGCTGGAATCAGCAATAGGAAGGGGCATGACGTGGGCGGACAGGCACCAAAAACCATCAACCTGGCTTTACAAGGCGGCGGGTCCCACGGAGCTTTTGCATGGGGTGTCCTTGATCGGCTTTTGGAGGACGGCCGGATCGATATTGAAGCTGTATGCGCCACTTCGGCCGGCACGATGAATGCCCTGGCGCTCGGTCACGGTCTTCAGCGTGGCACAACGCGCGACGAGGGGCGCCAACTGGCACGCCAGACCCTTGAAGACTTTTGGTCAAAGATCAGTGCTGCGAAATATTTTTACGGTTCGGGTGAAAATGCGTTTTGGCCATCGATTTCACAGGAACTGTCCCCGGCATGGTGGTGGTTCGAAAACTCCATCCGCATGCTTTCGCCCTATCTATGGAATCACTTCGACTTCAACCCGTTGCGCCATGTGCTGGAAGAATGCATCGATTTTGAAGAGTTGCGGCGATGCGAGTGCCTCCAACTTTTCATCTCAGCGACAAACGTCCGCACCGGAAAGGTCCGCGTCTTTGAAGCGAAAGAGCTTTCTGTCGATGTTGCGCTCGCCTCAGCATGCCTCCCTTTCCTGTTCCAGGCTGTTGAGATTGAAGGGGAACACTATTGGGACGGTGGCTTTATGGGGAATCCGGCTCTTTTTCCGCTTTTTGCCAAGTCGGAAAGTCGCGATGTTCTAATCGTGCACATCAATCCGGTCACGCGGGAGAATGTGCCAAAGCGTTCTTCCGAGATCATGAATCGCCTCAACGAAATCTCTTTTAACGGTTCCCTGTTGAAAGAAATACGATCGATTGCTTTCGTCAAACAGCTGATTCGAAATGGCTTTTTGACAGATGAGGCCCAGGAACACTTTAGGGATATTCTTGTCCACGCCGTTCGTGCCGAAGCGCATATTTCTGATCTTTCAGGAACCAGCAAATTTGATACATCTTGGACCCTGATCTCGAAGCTTCGCGAAAGGGGAAGGGCAGCAATGGACGATTGGCTGGAACGAAATTATGATGCTCTCGGAAGGCATGACACGGTTGATCTTGATAAGGAATTTTCAGACTCGGTTGGATCGATATTCGAGCGTTTTGACCTTTAGATAGTGGTTCCAGAGAAAATACAGCCAGTTATGACATTTAGAAAAAAATCCTAAAGCGGAACAAATTGAACCCGCTCCAGGCGGGAGTAACTTAACTGCTGCTTTCCAGTGCACCCGAATGGTCAGTATTTTTCTCAAAGACTAGGAGAAAAAAGCAATAGTCAGAAAAAGAGTTGCGGCACACAGGGTAAGGCCGACTAAAATCACGAGCCCGTCACGGGTGGCAATTCCCATGCCCAAAGCGATGATAGCCGATCCGGGTGCGGCGACAGCAAACGGAATGAATTCCAAGGGCAGAAAAGACAGAGATAACAAAATCGCCAACACAGCCACCACTTGCAAAAAGGGTGGTTTGGTGAGCCATTCCATGCGTGGTGAAAGAACGGAGTCGAGCCTTTGAAACAGTGGGCGAAACCGCTGGATGGCGTTTTCGAAGACGTCGTAGTCTACCGAGATTGAGCGCAGACGGTTCGGAATCCAAGGGCTGCTTTTTCCAAGAAGGAGCTGGACGCAGACAAGGATGATGACCAGGCCCAGGATGACGGGAACACCGGGAATGGCTCCGGTGGGCAGGGTTGCCAAAAGGGCAGGGACGAGAATGAGGGAACCGAAAGAGCGGTGTCCGAAAGCGTCGATGACGTCATTGATCTCGATTTGATTGCCATCGGCTTCGTCGAGGATCCTGTCAAACAGATCCTCAAATCCGCCCACGTCCGGTCGTGCTTTGTCTCGAGAGGTCATGATGTTATCGGTCCTTCGTGAGGTTTGACGCCACCTGTGGAAGCTATCTCGATACGGCGCAATGGGAGCGGCAAGAGAGACGTATTTTCTCCGCTTCCCGTTAATTCGGGTCACCGCCGGAGGGAAAGACAGAGGGCGTCCAAGGGTTCCTTGACTTTTTCTGCGGCGGTGTATCCGGCCTCGATCGCCCGGTTCGCCTCATGAAAATCCATAAGGCCGATCTCGCTTACGTCGGGCGTGATCATGATGTCGACCGGATCCGCGGCAATTCTCACCCGGGTGATGAAACTCTGCATGATGTAAAGCGAATTGCTGATCACATCCTTGATGGCAGGTGATGGCAGGCTTTCCCGGGTGTGATCGATGCCGAAGCTCTGACCGCCAAGCCAGGAAGCGATCCATGAAGGTGCCTTGCCTGTTGGGGCATCGAAATTGGGTTGGACCTCTTCACGTATGGTTTGATGGGATGTCAGGTCGCCGCTCAGGTTGACGCCGATCAGGATGTCCGCCCCGAGCGCGCGACAAAGCGGAACGGGCAGGGGATTGGTCAGCGCACCATCCACAAGCCATTTGCCGTTCAGGTAATGGGGTGTCATGAGCCCCGGCATGGCAATGGACGCCCGAACCGAATCCAGTATCGAACCCTCCGTCAGCCACACTTCCTGACCTGATTCCAGATCCGTCGCCACGGAGCCGAATTTGATGCCACATCTTTCCAAATCGACGTCTTTCAGATTGTTCGCAAAGAAATCGATCACATGACGACCTTCGATCAGTCCACCACCTCTAAGTGAAACGTCCATATACCCCAAGGTGCGCGCGGGCGTCAGGCTCGTTGCGAGATCCGCCAGGAGATCAAGTTGACCAGTCGAATGCGCAGCGCCGACAATGGCGCCCGAAGAACAGCCACAAATCACGTCAGGTACGACACCGAGCGCCTCGAGCATCCTGATGACGCCGATATGGGCCCAGCCCCGCGCTGCGCCAGCGCCAAGGACCAAACCGATGCGGTGTTGATTGCCCGTGCACGGCTCCGTGGCGGAATTCTTGAGCATGGGATTGGCCATGGGCGTCATGGTACGCATCAAGCCTCCGAAACGGTGAGATACGATACAATGCAGATTTAACCCCGCGGGAGGGATGCAGTTCCCAAGCGGCGGCAACAATCAAAAAGAATTCGACTTCAAATGGCGGCGCGGCCGGCCTAAGCGCGTTTTCCGGTGCGCGAGCAGCCAAGGCGAGAGCCAACGGACCGCTTTGGCTTTCCCGCCGGGAACAAATCGAACCCTTATTGTGTTCAATTCCCAGTCATCATCTTGATGTGAACAGCATCGAATTTAGAGGGAGTCGGACACATGCTGGGTGTTGTCGTTACGCTATTGGTTCTCGCCCTTCTTGCGGCCTTGCTTGGTTTCGGTGGTCTGGCCGGAACATTCGCGGGTGTCGCGAAAACGCTATTTTTCGTTTTCCTCGTACTGGTTGTCATCGCTTTTTTCTTCCGCTCGCGCCCGCCGGCGTGAGGTGCGCCGACCAGATCGGCAAGTCCGGAGGGGAAGCTGTCTGATCGTTAGTTTTCCCTCTCCCGGCGCGGCTTGACGTCCCACGGTGTTTCTCCATGGGACACACTTTGCGCAGCGACCGGCCGGCAATCGTTAGTTTGGTGGTGGAGGGAACACACCGATGCAGTTTGGTGACAAAGGCTGTTTCGATCAATCAACGGGGGATCTGTTCGTCAATGTGACGCATGGGAGAGAGGGCTGTTTAGTGCGCATAGACCGAACCGTCTTTATACATCTGTTCGGTGCGACGTCCTCCGGCCGGTTCCACGAATACTGGACATTGCTCCTCGACAATCTCGCCTACCTTGAGAAAATCGCTGAAAAGAAGGCAAACCAAGGGGACGCCCTACGGCTTGAAGACGACGGACTGCGTGTCATACACATTTCCGGTGAGGCGTTGGATGGATGAAAGAGTGAGTAGAATCCGACGAAGCTGTTTTGATGTCCGGTTGATGATGAAAAATATATTTGTCTAATGATAATTATGCGGAAAGATCTAGGCGCAAACAGAATAGTCATGGCATTGCCAGGGTAATTCGTCTCTGTACGATGAGACGATGCGGAACCCAAGCGCTTTAAGGCTGTTACCTCTTTGAATCATGACGAGTCATGTCGTGATTCTCCCATCATAGATTCAAGTACAGAGAAAAGGGGTAAATCATGACCATGCGCATCACCGGGCTTGCTGCCCTTCTTGCTACGACAGTTCTGTCGACCAGTGTGGCTACCGCCGCCCCAAAGGCGGATCAGAAAGGTGCCGAGGTCGGTCCGTCACGCGTGTCCGTTGTTTCAGCGAATTCGATCCCGGGCAAGAACATCTATTCCCACCTGGATAAAAAAGTCGGTGAGGTCCGGTTTCTGGTCGTCAACACATCAGACAACGACGTGCGTTACGCCCTGGTCGACTACAGCTTTGACGACACGGACGAACTCGTGCCCATGCCTTGGCAGGCGCTTGACTTTTCTGATCGAGACCGCGGTGTTCGGTCCCGGGTTCCGATGGAGCAAATGAAAACGGCGAAGACCTATACGCGCGAGGAAATGGAAATCGTCGTCACGCAGGACGGCGCCAAGAACGTCCATGAGTTTTGGGATCGAACCGATTGGGGCAAGCGCGCTGTCAAGGATGTTGACAAGGAAACACTCGGTGAACGGATTGCTCGTTTCGACCGCAGTGATGTCTACATCATTGTTGGTGCGAGCTATCTCGAGGCTTTGATCGGACCGGACTACAGATTTGATGGTTCGATCCTCCCCGCGGAAATCGAAGACCGCAATGGCGATCGTATCGGTGAAGTTGAAGACTTCGTCGTCAAGGCCGACTCAGGGACCATTGCTTATGCTAAAGCTGCTCTTGGCGGTTTCCTGGGCTTCAACGAAACGCTTGCTGCGGTACCCGTGCCCGCGCTGAAATGGAACGAGGAGCGGAAAGCCTTCAGGCTTGACATCTCGCAACAGGAACTGGACCGTCTGACCAATAATCCTGTCCCTGAAAAAGTGGAGCGGGTGCGCTGGAAAGACGTGAAGCAGATGTTCACGAGTTTCGACCTCGATTTGGATGACTTCGATTTTCCGGAAGATCTCGACGGCTAACACGGCAACTCAGCCGCAATGGTCGATCGCGTTTCCGTAACCCAGGGGCGGAGGGGCCTGAACCCCACCGCCCCTACTTACCGCTACAAAGTCATTGTTGTTGCATATGCGTCCGCTCAATTTGGCCGCAACGTCCGTTGAAAATGCATTTCGACTTGGGACATCATGAAATTGGCCGGGCCACGGGCCGACAAGGCACTCAGTTTTAGGCGATGCGTGATATTCCCGATAGGAGGCGACCAAGAATATCAGCACCCGTGATAACCCGCCGCTCCTTGGTCCAGACAAGCACGACATCGCGATCAATGACATTATCCCCCTTGTAAGCGGCTTGGACCTCAAGCCTGGGAAGAATGTGCCCCAGCCGAAGCGACGTATCGCGCACGATGATCGGCTTGTGGCAGTAACGTATCGGATCGAACCTGCTCTCTTCGAGCAGCGCTGATCTTATGAAACCGTCTGCATCGAGGACGAGCCGGGGTGTCCCCTTTCCATTGATCACGATCACCCATTTTTTCCCCGAAGCGTTCAACCGGCGCAGGAACGCCATCTTCTCGTCATGGGTTTCCATTGGAAACCTGGGCACGGCACCGTCGAAAGGCAGGGTGATGATGCTCCGGGAGTCGATGGGCTCGCCCTCCCGCGCGGCCGGAAGATCGTCGATCGTCAGGAAGTTGAGGGCACCGAGACTTTCGATCCGATCCAGGTCCGTTTCGTCGGCAGCCATATGGACACGGATCATCTCCCGCATTTCCCGTTCCCGAAGGTAGTGTATCCCCTCTTTGCCGAGCCACTGATCCAGGATCAGGGCCACGGGTTTCGCCAAAGGGTACAGGAGAAACTGATAGAAGCGCAGTAGCGGCGAAAGTAGCGCCCCAATCTTGAGCGCATTTCTCGAAAAATAGGCCTGGGGAAAAATTTCGCCGACCAGCGTGATGATTACCGTCGAAAAGAGGAATGCGGCACCACCGACCATGACGGATTCCGAAAGCAGGGTCAGCAGAACATTGATGCTGACATTACCCCAAAGAATTGTCGTGAGCAGAAAATTGGAGTCGTGACGCATTTTCAGAATCCGCTCTGCCGCCTTGTTGCCGGATGCAGCCTCGACTTCGAGCCGTAATCTGCTGATACTGAAAAATGCCAGATTGAGACCAGAAAACATGGCGGATTGGCTGACGCACACGACAATCGCGAGCCAAGTGAGCATAACCGCCACGGAAGGGTCTGGAAATCCAGCCATCACCATCTTCTCCAGGTTGCTATCTCCGCGTACACCTTGACGTCCCTACAAGAAAGGCAACCATCTCCGGGCCGGGCGGCTGTCCTTCCAAAGATGAACCAGTGCGGTTAGAGATATTGCATCAACAATGTCGCAATGCCGAGAAACGAGAAGAAGCCTGCGATATCGGTGACCGTGGTCAGAATGATCGAGGAGGCCGTGGCCGGATCCTGACCAAGCCGTGTCAGGACGATCGGGATGACGGCACCCGCAAAGCCTGCTGAAACCATGGCGAGGATCATAGAAGACGCGATCACACCGGCAAGACCGATCGATTGGCTCCAGACATAAGTGCCGACACCGCAGGTGACCGCGATCCCCGCCCCGTTTAGAATACCCGCCGCCACTTCCTTGCGCATGACGCGCGCCCACTGCCGCACCGTGATTTCACGCAGCGCCAGGCCACGCATGGTCACGGCGAGGGCCTGCGCGCCGGCATTGCCCGATTGACCCGCCACGACCGGCAACAGAACGGCAAGTGCGGTGACTTGTGCAATCGTCGCCTCGAACACGCCAACCACCGCCGCAGCCAGGAACGCCGTCAGCAGATTGATCTGAAGCCAAGGCATGCGCTTACGCACTGCCAAGATCGGGTTCGACAGGGCACGCTCCTCCTTGCCGGCACCAACCATGGTTTGAAGATCGGCCGTCGCGTCCTCCTGGATCGCATGGGCCAGATCGTCATGGGTCACCGCGCCGAGAAAGACCCCATCCAGATCGACGACTGGTACATCGAGAACCTTCTGTGTTTCGAAGATCCGAGATACATCCGAGCCCGGATCGATCGGCCGAACCACGGCCTGTACTGGTTGTTCGAGTGTCTCCAGTGTTGTCTCCGGGTCGACAAGGGCCACATCGGCCAGCGCAACCTTGCCCGTAAGACGTTGCGCGTCGTCGACAAGGAACAGGCTGCGTGCCGTCTTCATCCCCCGGTCGCGAAGCCGGTTCAGCGCTTCCCCCGCCGAGATCTGCCGCCGAAAGGGGGCAATGCGTGGGTTCATGATCCGCCCCGCCGATTCGGCAGGAAAGGATAGGAGCCCCTCAATTTCCTTTGCTATGGCGCCATCGAGCCGTTCGAGCCGCTTGTCCGCCTCGTTCCTCGGCATGTGGCCGAGAATGCGCACGGCATCCTGGGGCGGTAATTCTGCCAACAGACGATCAGCCAGATCGTCGGGCAGCACTCGCAATAGGGCCGCTGCCGTATCCGGCAGCAGTCGGCGCCAGACGGGCGCGAGGACTTCGGCCGGTTGTCGGGCAACTGCCTCGACGACGTCCGCGACCCTCAACTGTTCGATGCGCATCGCCGCATCGAGGGAATGGTCTATGAAAAACCGCCGTGTCAGAATGTCCGCGGCCAAACTTGGATCGGTGTTCATCGGCCGCCTCTTTCCTGAGGTACCCTGCCCGATTCAGGTTCATGGGCCGTGAAGAGCTGAAGCAGGCCGACGGTGCTAGCGTAGAATGCCCTTCCGAACCCGGAGAGCATCGAGTCCTGGGGCCGGGCCTGATCCGCCCTGCGTCGCATCAGCGCCACGCGCGCGGCCTTGCGCGACAAGACCCCGATGATCTGTTTCTGCCGACTGATGACGGGCAAATGAGTGTGGTCGTCCCAGCTGTCGAGATCGACCACGGTGGCGATGCGCGAGCGCGCCGACAGCACGGCGAGGTCCTCGTCCATGATCTCTCCCAGCAGGGTTTTTGTCGGATGCCGCAGCAGCATGCCGCAGTCGACCACCCCGACCGGACGGCCCCGGTCATCAACGACAAAAATCTGGTTGATTTCCGCTCCCTTGTGCTTCTTGATGTGATCCAACGCCTCCTGGATCCGGTCGTGCCGTTTCAGAGTCAGCACGAGGATGTTCATGTGGGCGCCGACGGTGTCGTCGGGAAAGGACAAGGAATTCCTGAAGTCCCGTCGAAGCTTTTCGGGAAGCGCGTCGAGGAGCTGTGTCCTGATCTCCGGGACCACTAGACGCAAGACTGCAGCCGCCTCGGAATAGTTCAGTTCCCGAAGGATGGCCGCCGCCTTTGGTATCTCCATCCGCATAAGGATTGGAAAGGACTGCCAAGCGCCCATGTTGACAAAGGCAAGGACGGCAATTCGCGAGGGGACGGTCTGCAGGAAACTGGCCGCATCTTCCGGGCTTACCGAGGAGAGGGCCCGCGCCGCCGCGAGGGGTCGGCGTTCGATGAAGGCAATAGATAGCGCGGACCCCTCAGCCATCGTCGCCCTCCCCCTCCTCGCCGGAAGAGATCACCGTGATATTGCTGATATCCGTGACGCGGGCCGGGATGAGCAGCCTCCCGTCCGCAGCGTCGAGAACGATGTGGGTCTGGGTGACCTCCAGCACCGTTCCCTCGTCACGGTCGATCCGGACGACATAACCGGGCCGAAGCTCCCGCCTTGAGCTCCGCGCCCCGATCAAGTTGCCGACATGGTTCTGGGCCCCGAGCGCAAAGGCCACGGAAAATCCGACGGCAATAGCACCGATCGTGACGGCGAACAGAGCGACAAGAAACGTCACATCGACTCCGACCTGATCGAGCCCGATGATCAGAGCCGCGATAAAGACCGCGGCCTGGGCCACTGTCCCGATCAAGGCGCTCTGGCCCGCCTTCGCGATCCGTGCTGTCGATGCCGCCTGTTCCCCGACGAACAGGCTTGCGAAATAGCCGACCACAATAATCGCGATACCGACAATGAAGTTCGGAAGATATACGACGAGCTGGTCGAGCCATTCCGCGATCACGGTCAGACCAGACACGCGGGCCGCCAAGGCCAGCGCCAGAAACATGATGATCCAGAAGGACGCGCCGCCGAGAGCCGTTATCGCCGCCGGGGACAGCCGAATGGAGGCCAATGCTCCCTTTCGGAAAAGCCTTTCCATCAGCCTGTTGATGTTTTCCGACAGGCGTTTGACCGCGATGCGCACGAGCCGGCCCAAGAGCCAGCCGGCGATCAGGATCAGCAGCGCGCCACCAAGCGCCGGCAGCCAACTCACGGCGTCGCCCAAGGCGGTCAGAAGCCCGTCGCCGAGGTCGTCCAGCCAGGACCATAGGTCCGACATGGTATTGCTTTCACTTGATCACCGTTGCGGAAGCGCGCTTCCGACGGCCTAAGGGTCCAAAAACACGGTCGATACGCTGACGAATAATGTCCCTGATGCAACACACTCCGTCATGGTTGACCGATTAAGCCAATCATCATCTTACAGGATAGATGCAATTGCAAACCGGACGACGGCGCCGAATGGTTCGGTCGAAATGCGGTGACCAATGATGAAGTTGCGGCCAAGACGCCTCGGCGAAGTCCGGGACATCTTGTCGTGTTTTCGTCGGATGTTACACCACGGGAAGACAAACGACTCTAGCCCGGTACCCTTTCCACCTGGATCGGCTGATCAATCATGAGATGGCGGTGGGGGAACGGAATCTCGATGCCGTGTTCCTTGAAGGCGTCCCAGACCGCCAGTAGGACTTGCCCCTTAATGTTTACGACGCCGTCCTTCGGATCCTTGATCCAGAAACGCAAAAGGAAATCGAGAGAGGAATCGCCGAAAGCCGTCAGATGACAAATGGGCGCCGGCGATGCGGCTACGCGGTCGGGTTTCTTGGCCGCTTCGCTTGCGATGCGGCGCACTTCGTGTGGATCGGAATTGTACGAAACGCCAAACGGGATTTCCAGACGAACGAGTTCGTTCGAATAGGACCAGTTGACCACTCTCTGGGTGATGAAGTCCTCGTTCGGGATCAGATATTCCTTGCCATCGCGCGTCACGACGGAAGTGAAGCGCGCTCCGAGAGCCGTGATCCAGCCGAAGGTCTGGCCAAGCTCGATAGTATCGCCGGGTTTCACGGATCGATCCATCAATATGATCAGTCCGCTAACTAGATTAGAAACCACCTTCTGAAGGCCGAAGCCGAGGCCTACACCCAGGGCCCCTGAGAACAGGGCCAGCGCCGACAGATCGATCCCCACGCTCGTCAGGGCAACGATGAAGGCAAGTGTCAGCAAGGTGACTTTCAGAAGCTTGCCGATCAGGACCTGTACCGATGGCGTCAGCTCCGGCACCCGAGAGATGCGGCGCTCGAGAAAGGTCGATAGGGCGGAGGCGCCCCACAAAAGAATGCCGAGCATGATCATCGCCTGGATGACGGTCAGCAGCGACACGCGCATCTGACCGAAATCAATGGCGAGGGAATCGAGCGCCTGAAGGGTCGGGCCCAACAGCCCCGTTATGTTGAGGGCCGCCAGCATCGTCGCCAGAAAGGCCAGGGTGCGGGCGGCCAGCTGGTTCCGAATGAATGTGAAGCCCAGCCGGATGACAACCCAGGCGGTTATCAGGCTTCCGAAAATCGCCAAAAGGCGCGGGTCCGCCGCCTCATCGAGCTGCCGCATCACCCCGATCACGAGCCACAACGAAAGCACGAGGGAAACCGGCCACAACACCTGGGGGATGGCGTCCCGGAGGCGATGGATATGGCGCGGCAGGCGAAGGCGAGCGAGCGCCTTGGCGACATGGGGACGCAGGGCGCGGGCAAGGACCCAGGAGAGCACGACGGCGGTGAAGCCCAGGCTCCCTTGAACAAGGGTATCAACGGTAAACAGGGTCTCCAGGAACCAAAGGCGTGCCGCCTCTCCCCAAGCTTCCAGGGTTTCCGGATCCCAAATATCGGCCATGCGCTCGTCCCGATCTCGTCTGTCTCAATATCGCTCCAGGCCAGTATACTCCTGTTCGCCAAGGAAGGAGGGCTCCCTGGCCGACTTGGGTTCATGGCTCAGGTCCGGCGGGTGGCTTTTGAGAGGGTAACGCCATAACCCTTATCGCATGCAGGCCGTTCGTCTTGTATTCGAAACCCTGGAAACGGTCGTCAAGGGCGGTCGCGGTGACCCTGGATGGCCTGGTCAGCAGCACTGTAAGGGGGGAAGGCCACCTTTGGTCGGGATCTTATGATCAGTCAACGGACGCATCCATTTGTGGATTGAGGCGCCTTGGCGGATGCATATTCCAGCATAACCGGCTTGGAACCGGGCCAACTCCAACTGGGACGGAACCCCGATCGAAACGGAGATATTGTCGCCCGTTAGCTGAAGGGTGGTGTGAGATCAAACTAAAGAGTCTCTAGACCCATCAGCCTACAGATGATATAGGCAGCGGCAAGCTGAGGGCACTCATCCAATCGCGGCGGCGCGGTCGAGCTTGAATGTGGTTCGTTTGTTGAGGCCTCCGCTGTGATTGAAATGGTTGTGGACAGAT
>CAZFWG010000046.1:0-13541 GCA_964522525.1 uncultured Alphaproteobacteria bacterium
AGCGCTGCCCTCCGAAGGCAGAGGTCACAGGTTCGAATCCTGTCGGGTCCGCCATACTCTGACGCACGGAATCGCTTTTATCAGCATGTTCGTCGCGCCGACAAATTTGACGACGTACTCACCTTCTTTCAGTCAGATGGCTGGGCGCTACCGCCGCCCGAACCCGAGCACGAGGACTGACAGAGGCTATCCAGTAGCTCTCTCAAGTCCACCGCCGGCAACGAACATTATGAGGAGGGCAATCTTCAGGTTGTTTGCCGTTTCATCAATTTCTGGAAAGGCGATACGGACAATGAAGAGTTCAAGCAACTCTTAATGCTCGTGCGTGGGGAGGAACCAAGCGAATGATCCCTTTCATTATGTCGGTCCGACCGGCAAACCGGATCGGGGTAGCAGTTCCTTGACCATATTGCTTAGTCACGTCCTGCCGATCGCGGAGCCCGGCAACTACAAGTGCCATTTTGCCCGCTGGAATGGGAAGAACCAGCCATTGGAGGTTTTCATCCGGGACCGCCAGGAATGGCGGGGCTGGCAGGAGTATCGCGGGGACAGGAACGACTTCAATCGAGAGTACATATTCTCGCTCATGAGCTTTTATCACGAGCCGGATTGCTGGCTTTATGGGGGAACATATCGCGTGCTTGAGCGGCATCCCGACCGTTATGTCGTGGAACTTGCCGGCCACGGTCAACAATTCATCGGCCGCCTGAAGCTTCATCTGGTCTATCGGGAACGTCAAACCCGTACACGTTTCGAGAACCACTATTCGAAGCTGGAAGTGCGCGAAATCACGCCCGAACCGTTTTCCGGACGGGGGTTCGAAGGATTCGAGAGCGTCGATCTTTCTTTTGAGGAATTGGAAACGCTGGTCCGAAATGACCGGCAGGATTGGAAGGCGCCCCTGGCAAACGTGAAGGGCATTTATGTCATTACCGATACGTCGACAGGTAGGCGCTACGTCGGCAAGGCATCGGGCGAGAAAGGAATTTGGGCGCGCTGGTCGACTTACGTCTCAACCGGCCACGGAGGGAATAAGGAACTCAAGGAGCTTGTAGACGATCCAAACCTTGCCTATTGCCGGGCCAATTTCCGGTTTGCTCTTCTTGAGTACAGACCTTCGGTAACACCGGACGATGTTATCGATAAGCGGGAGACTTTCTGGAAGAACCTGCTGCTGACCCGTGGCGAATACGGATTGAACGCCAACTGATCGCCTGACGGCAGAGCATTACTGCTCAGAGCAGGAACCACTTAGCACACAATGATCCCTATACTGAATTAGCTTGACTGCCCAGCCCACCAATCCGCCTCATTAGTTTCAGACTGATCGGACCATCTAGAATACCATCGCCAATACTGTTTCAAACACTGAGCGATTTTTGTTCAGTTAACCAACATCAACGCGTGAGCGGACCGGATGCTTGCTCGTTCGATCCCTTACCCCAGACAATCTGAGACAATTGAGTTTCGTCTACCGGCACCGCCAGATGGCAGAGCGCGACAGTGTTTCTCCCCGTTTTCCCGGAACAAGCGGGTAAGGCGCGTTAGCGTTCGTTCGCCGCCAGCGCCGGTTCGCCCAGCAGGGTCGCGGCCTGCTCAACGGTGAGCCAGGGCTGTGCCCGCATTTCGGCTTCATTGAAGGGCCGATGGGCCGCACCGACGATGAAGAGGACCCGCTCTTCGGGCCCTTTTGCGAGGGCGCGGTAAAGCTCCGATGAAATCTGCGCAGTGCGCGCGTGCCAGTACATCAGGCGGCGGTGAAACGCGCCGTCCTCATTGTCGAATTCGCGCAGCAACTCCCACTGGTGTTCGCGATCATATTCGGCGAACACGTCGCTGTTCATAAAAGCGAGCATTTGCGTGAGCGCGTCGGGCCGAAGAGCGGTCCCAAACGCATGCAGCTTAAGCGTAGTACCCGGAAATGCTTTCGCAAAATCCTTGAGAAGCAGAGAGAACGAGGGGTTCCACACAACGCCTTCTACGTATCCGATGTCTAGATGGCCGGCGGATCCAGCATTGTAACGACGAGCCTTCTCTTCCAAAGTCTCTGCTGACTTTAATAATAGTCGACTGTCTGCCAGGAACTCTCGCCCTACTGGCGTCAAGAAGATGCGCGGCTTTCGGCGCTCAAACAGTATAAGTCCAAGATAGTCTTCGAGTTGCTTAATTTGGCGACTTAGTGGCGACTGCGAAATGTTTAGCCTGTCAGGTGCTCGCGACACACTTTCCTATTCCGCCACCACCACGAAGTACCGAATGTGACGTAGCTCGAGCATGGGAGATTGCTTTTCAGGTCTGATGCCAGCTTAAATCAGTCCTTTCGTGACATGCTTGAGTGAGTCAATATTGACGGCACTTGGAGGCGCGCTCGCGTGATACGTCTAGTCGATGAGGAACCGCATGGCAGAATTCATTCAGCACAATCGCAACAAGGATTGCGTCGGTCGCCGTAGCCGCACGTCTGGATGATGCAGTATGGGAATGGCTCTAACCCCTCTCGAGAACACCCCTCTAGTCCGTATGGTTGCGAGTTGGGTCGTTGCTTTCCCGACCATTACTATTCTTCTGGTAGTGCTTAACCCTCTGATGAGCGGCTGGCCACTCGTCGCCCGAACCTTCGTACTGGTCACGCTGATGGTGCCGATCATGAGCGTTGTGACGCCAAGGCTTCTGTCGCGCCTCGTAGGCGCCAACCGAAAACCCATCGATAAGAGATGAAGGGACAAAAGATGTTCAAATCGATACTGGCCTCGACCGCGATTGCAGCGATCTTATCGGCAGGCCAAGCTGCTGCTCAAACGGTGCCCATCGATCAAACCGAAATGACCACTGAGGAGATCCGCGAAGTCGCGGTTGGAAGGACAACGTTCGGCACTTTTGCCGACAGACCTCTGTCCTATGTCGTTTTTGTATCTCCAGATGGGCGCCTGATCGGAAGGCTCACGGACGGCCAGATCGAACGGATCGAGACCGGAACCTGGAGGATTGAGAACGACCGGCTGATTGGCCAGTGGGATGATCTGAAAGGTGGCGAAGCTAACGCGTTCGCCTATGTACGGGTCGGTGAAAACGTGCATGCAATCCGCGACGATGGGAGTCTCGATCGCGTCCAGTTCTTCGTCGATGGCGATCCGCTGGGTCTCGCGTCGGCTGAGCAGGAGGCCGACCTCCAATCCTTCTTTGCGCAGAAACTGGAGCGGGAATACTTCCATCTCTGGCGCGACACGCCCGAGGAACCTTTCTCTGTCACCGAAGCGGAAGCTCTCTACGTGACCGACGGAAGCCTGACCGCCCTCGATACCGATGCGCTCGCGGTGCCCGGTCAGGACTCGCGATTGGAAGGTTGGGAAGAATACGCCCCTGTCTGGCCGAGAGCATTCGAAGGCATCCGGACATTTGTGCCAGGTCCCGTTCTAAATCTGCACGTGCGCAGCGAGGGCAATTGGGCGCTGACCAATTTCGACATGGCAGGTAGCGTCACGTTGGAGAGCGGAGAAAAGCTAGACGTCTTCAAGCACTTTACGCTGCTTTGGACGCGAACGGCCGATGGGTGGCGCATCCTGCACGAACATATTTCGGACTCGACGAACCCTGATGAACTCTAGGAAATCCCGCGGTCGAAACAGGCCAATACCGTTGGCCGCTAGCGGCACAAATCTCGAAGCGAAGACGGATCTATGCAGATGCTTTCGGACAAAGACGAGCTCCTCGCCCTAACGCAGAAGTGGTTCGACTGCTGGAGGACCGAACCCGACGCGCCATTCAACGTCGAACGTCTCCGGCCATTGTTCCACGAAGGTGAAGTCCTCGTCGTCGATAACTTCGACGATAAGGTCGTCGTCCTACGGAGTTTCGACGCTTATGCGCAAACTTGGAATCTGTCGGGGTTCAGCGAATGGAGAATCGCGCCAGTGGAAACGCCAACTGTGATGCTATCGGTAGACTTAGCGGTAGTTACGTTTGTGTTTGTAGGACGAGGTCGATCGCTAAACGGCGAGAACCGCGCTGCAGCACAACATGGAACTCATGTATGGCGGAAACGAGAAAATGGATGGCGCATCGTGCACGAGCACCTGACGACTGATGAAGCGACTAAATATTCAATGCCCGATGGATGACCGGTGAGGACAGCTCGCCACGAATATCACCGTATATTTTTTAAGGTGAAGCGGTCTTTCACCAAATATAAACATATAATTGAAGGTTATAGCCTCCCTCGATATTCCTACTAATTATCAATGAGGTAAGATGGCGACTAGTTTCGACAAGATTTCCGCCTACGATTTACAGGTGTTGAATGCAGTTGCTCAGACCGGTAGCTTTCATCGCGCCGCAACCCCAAGCAAGACGACAGTGTTCCGCACACCCTCTCACTTCCCCGGCTCATCCAGGCTCTTCGGGTTACCCTTCACTTCAGCCGGTTTCAGCGCGCCTTGCGGGCAGTCGGCATGAGCGCCTTGCTTGCGAACCGGTAGACATCGAACCGGGCCATGTCTGCTTTCCGTGGTCCAATCGGATGTCAGCAGGGGGCCTTCCTTCTCGATGCGGGCGTTATGGGCACCGATGGTAGTCTGTGTGTCTTTGATCGCCTGGACGATCCCCGCTTCGGCAGCTTGCGATGTGTTGAGGCCATGGAGTTTCGCCGCTTCGATCACGTCTTCCCGGATCGTCAGATTGACGCTGCGGCGCCTGACGGATGCCCCGCTCGACTGGATGGGCATGGACCTTTCCGCATTTCATATCACCCTGTTATCCATGCATATAAAATGCCCATGCCAGACATGGATGCAATGCTGGACCACATGCCTTAGACACCCCTAAATTCCGTTACCCCGCAGAGCGTCACGTTTCATCTGCCCGCATCGCCATGAGGTTCGCCATGTCCCTGACGTCCTTGCTTGTCCCCACCTACACCCAAATGCTGAAGGCCCTGTCGGGCTGGCTCGACAAGGCGCATTCCCATTCCCCGTCCCCTGAGGCGCTGCTTGCCGCCCGTCTGGCGCCGGACATGTTCCCGCTTTCAACCCAGGTGCGGTTTTGCTGCATTCAGGCCTATGAGGGCGTCTTTCGCCTGCGCGGTGAGGCGTTGCCCGAGATCTGGCACGAACTCGGTCAAGAAGGACGGGAGGCCGGCGATCAATCAGGAACCCTCGCGGATGCGCAGGCACGCATTGCACAGACAAGGCAGTTTCTCGAAAGCGTCGGTCCCCACGACCTCGATGGCGGCGCGGAGCGGACAATCGCGCTCGACCTGCCCAACGGCCTGATCTTCGATATGACGGGTGATCAGTATGCGCGTGACTGGGCCCTGCCCCAGTTTAATTTTCATCTGATGACGGCCTATGCCATTCTTCGCAACAAGGGCGTGCCGCTCGGCAAGGCCGATTATGTTCCGCATGCGATCGCCTATCTGCGGCCCGGCACCATGCCGAAGGGATGAGATCGGGCGTTTCGCCCGGCCTGACATCGCACCGGGGGCACCGCCGTTCCTTGCCCATGCCGTGAGGATGGACGCGTGATGATCACCGACATTGAGGACTTTTTCGTGAAAGGGTGCGGACGCTGCGAGCGCTTCGCCACCTCGGACTGCTCCACGCGGTTCTGGGACAGCGGCCTCAAGGATCTTAGGAGAATCTGTCTTGAGACCGGCCTCGATGAGACCGTCAAATGGGGACATCCCTGCTATAGGCACGCGGATCGAAACATCGTCATTCTCGGCGCATTGCGCGGGGACTTTCGACTGAGTTTCTTCAATGCCGCGTTGATGACGGATCCCGAGGCCATACTCGAAAGACAAGGGCCCAATACCCGGCACCCGGACATGATCCGTCTCACCACGAATGAACATGTATCGGCGCTGGAACCGATCATCCGCGCCTATCTGAAGGAGGCGATGGGCTATGCGGCCGCCGGCATCAAGCCGCCCAAAGAAGACATCGAAATTGCTCTGCCTGAAGAACTCGCAGAAGCGCTGGACGCCGATCCCGAACTGGCGGAGGCGTTTCACGGGCTGACGCCGGGGCGGCAAAGGAGCTATGTCATCAATTTGAACGCCGCGAAACAGCCGGCGACGCGCCTTTCCCGGATCGGCAAATTCCGGGACAAGATATTGGCCGGCAAGGGGACCATGGAGCGGTAGCCCAGACTTGAAGCATGGGCCATCCCTTTCTCAGAAACAGGCTCTGGTTCAGAAACAAGCTCTGGGCCTTCGGCCGCCATGCCGTGGTCGTCGGCTAGAGCGCCTTCAACTTATTCCGAGTCATGAAGGCGCTCTATATCTTTGATTTGTCGCGTTTTCGAACCACAAAACCGCTCACACTTTTGCTGAAAACGCTCTAGGTGAGGTGGCTGCGGAAGGAAAGGAGCAGCCGATGCAGATGTTCCGCAAGCCGTTTCTGAAAAACATCCAAAGGAAACCCATGACGTGCGGCATGATCCTGGGGCACACGATCCCAACCGCGATGTTCGATCGTGACGCGGGTTTCCTCGCCAACGGGCTCGAAGCGGACCTCGACCTCGGTCACAAGGTCAGGGGGAAACGTCGCCTGGCGCCAGGTGAATGACAAAAGCTCGCCCGGTGCCCAGACCAGGATGCGCCCTATTTCAAAGTCCTCGCCGTCGGGCAGCGTCGCAACGAGACGACCATTTTCGCCGGGTTCGAAGCGCAGGACGCCATCCCCTTTCGGCGTCACCTGGAAAAGGCCGTTCGGCTGCCACCACGACGCGATGTCGTTCGTGAAGACATCGAACGCATGGACCGGCGTCGTCTTGACCCGGAGCGATAAGATCACGGCCGCGGTCATTTTCGACCTTTCTCCATTCCACGTTTCCCCATGCCACCTTTCTCCACATGGGCCTTGAACGCCGCAAGCTGTTCCGCCCACAGCCGTTCGGCGTCGGCGAGCCACATCTTGAGTTCGTCCATGGCCCCGTGCTTCAGCGCATAGATGCGCACACGCGCATCGAACTCGGCATGGGATTCTTCAACCAAACCTCCGTCCTTGAGGGCCCGCAGGTGCCGGCTCATGGCTGGCGCGGCAAGGCCAAGGGCCTCGGCGAGTTCGCCCGCCCGCCGGGGCCGTTCGCCCAGGAGTTCTACCGCGCGGCGGCGAACCGGATCGGCCAGCGCGGCAAAGGTGCGATCAAGGGCTGTCGTCAATCGAGCCGCGTCTTCGTTGTCAGGCCACCGCCCGCTTTGTCCCATGCCTCAGGTGCCATTTTCTTGACCGTCACGCCAAAGGTCCAGATATGACCTTCCGGATCGCGGGCGCGATAGGTGCGGTCACCATAGAACTGCGTTTCGGGCTCCTGGAGGATTTCGGCACCGCCCTTTCGCGCGCCGTCACAATGGGCATCAATATTCTCGCCCTCGGCGAGTTGCACATGAACGGTCTGGGTGTTCATGCCTTCAACCGATCTCGGGCTTTTGCGATCGCCGCCCCACTCGCTCCCCACCATGACCACGGACTGGCCATAGGTCATTTCCGAATGGGCGATATTACCATCCGTATCGAGAATGACCATCAGCGGCTCGAAACCGAAAGCCTCCTCGAGCCAACGATAGGCGGCCTTGGGATCCCGATAGTACACCCCGCTCGACAGTCCCTTGGGACGATAGTAATCGCTCATATCGACAACCTCCCATTTGTTTGTCGAGATATATTTCTCATTTTTTGAAAATATTTGTCAATTGTGAAAATTGTTTCTGGCGGGTGAACCATGCCGGCTTGACGGCATGACCGACGCCGCCCCCATTGGCCGGCCCGCCTCAAGGGTCGGCAACGGCGCGGTGGCACAACTGTCGTCGCAGGACTTCTCTACTGGGCAGGACAGAGTTGCAAGCCGCTTCGCCGACTCTCCGGTTGCTTCTTTGATGCGATAAGACACAGTATTGAAGCCTAGATCCTTGAGGGTCTGTTCGCACAGGGAGGAAAGACAAATGGCCTATGTCGATGGCACGGTGTGTGCGGTACCAACGGACAAGAAAGAGACCTACCTCGCATTCGCGAAAAAGGCGGCGGCGCTTTTCAAGAAACACGGCGCCCTTTCGATCTCGGAAAACTGGGGCGACGATGTGCCTGAAGGCAAGGTCAATTCCTTGAAGACGGCCGTCATGCTCAAAGAGAATGAGACGGTCGTCTTCTCATGGATCACCTGGCCATCGAAGGCCGTGCGCGACGAGGCCTGGGAGAAAGTCATGAACGACGCTGACATGGCCAATATGGAAATGCCCTTTGACGGCTCGCGCATAATCTTCGGCGGCTTCGAGCAGATCCTGGACGCTTAAAGCGCCTACGGATCATTGCCGACCGGTCCGGTCGGGCAGACCGCACCGTCAGGACGCGTCGCCTTCCGCCGCCGCGCGTCGCCGGTCCATCTCGCGAAACCGGGCCTTGAGCCGTTCGGTGGCGCCGGGCCCCGGCACCATTGTGACATCCTCGATATCCAGGGGCGCTCCCTTGCGGTCAAAGACCTTGAGGGGGGCGACGGGTGCGCCTGTCTTCCGATCCGCCATAAAGGAGGGGGCCTTGTCCCGGGCATAGCACCACTTGTTTCCCCATTGCTGAAGCGCCAGAAGGGCGATCCACAGCTCCCGCCCCGGTTCCTCGATCCGATAGGTCTTTTTGCGGTTGTCACCTTCGTCCACGCGCCGTGAGAGCAGGCCGTGGTCAACAAGATCATTGAGGCGCGCGGTCAATGTGTTCCGTGCAATGCCGAGATTCTCGCAGAACTCCTCGAAGGTCCGTGTGCCAAACATAGCCTCCCGGAGGATCAGCAAGGTCCATCCGTCCCCGATCCGTTCCAGCGCCTGGGCAATGCCGCAGGCCATGCCGTCAAAGCTCTTTCTGCGCATGACACCTCGCCTCCCGAAATTTCAGTTGCATCATAAGACTTTTGTGATTAGTTTTATGATAAGACTGATTATGATGCGTGAGTCCCGGCATAAGGGCAAGCACGCCAACGGGCTTTTGGGGAGGCACGGATCATGCGACAGCTCTATTTTGAGGGACCGAACAACCTGGCCTGGCATGACGTGCCCGAACCCCGTGTCCAGGCCGATCATGAGGTCCTGGTTGCCACGGTCGCGGCGACGACCTGCGATGTGGATGCGGCCGTCATCATGGGGTTCAGCCCGTTCGAGCCGCCTTTCGCCATCGGACACGAGGCCGTGGCGCGGGTTGTCGACATGGGCGATGCCGTGGAGGGCTTTGCCGTCGGCGATGTCGTGTCGGTGCCCTATCACCGGTCCTGTGGTTTCTGTCCGTCTTGCCTGCGGCGAACACCGCTCCATTGTGAAAACAAGGACACGCCGGCCATTCCCTCCTATGGATTTCCCCATGCCGGGGAATGGGGCGGCATGTTTTCCGAGAAGTTCCGCGTGCCCTTCGCCTCCCATTCCCTGGTCAAAATGCCGGACACGGTCGATCCGTTGGCGGCGGTCTCGGCCGGAGACAATCTGTCGGACAGCTACAGCACGACGGTGCCGCATCTTGCGGAGCGACCGGGCGCACGCGTTCTGATCACAAGCTTCGGCGGCTATGGTCTGTATGCCACTTTATGGTCGCTGGCCACCGGCGCCCGTATGGTGACCTATGTGGATCACGACCATGACCGACTGTCGCTCGCCGCCTCCCTCGGCGCGGAGCCGCTCGAATGGAGTGCCGATTGCCGGGTACACGGACAGTATGATCTCATTGTCAATGCCCGGCCCGGCGCGGATGTGCTGCGCTTTGCTCTGCGGGCCGCCGCGCCGGACGCGGTGTGCGAGAATGTGGTGATCTTCTTCGAGGATACGCCGTTGCCTCTCGCGGAGATGCATTTCTGGGGCGTGCACTTTCATTCGAGCTATTGCCCCACCCGGCTCTACATGCCCGATGTGATCCAGGCGCTGGCGGCCGGCGCCATCAATCCGCGCGTGATCGAAAGCGATTGGATCAGCCTCGACGATGTCCCTAGCCGCCTCGCCTATCCGAGCCATCGGCCGATCGTCGTGTTCGAGAACCAGGATTGAAGGGATCGTCTTTCCGCCTACAGTTGATTGTCTTTGTTTTCTGCGTGGCACATAGTCCTTGGTTTCTGTCGGATTTTTGATCATCGCTGGAACCGCCACGTGAACGGATCAGGGGCGTTGCGGTAGCCCGAGATCATGGCGCAAGAATGATGGAAACGGGCATTTAAGATACGAGGCCGCTTTTTTGGCTCAGCGTCCGACCAGCTGCAGGCGGACCATGCCCCGTCGCACACCGAGGATGCGGCGAGACCGTGAGAGCATTTTCAAGAAACTCCGGATCATGAGAATGATCTGGGGTCTGTGGTCGGAGCGCGTTCCGGGCGGAAGACCGGCGACCGTTCGGCGACGCCTCACTCCTGGACCGGCTCTAACGCACTCTGGGGATCTTCGGCGATGGGCTCAAGACCCAGATCTCGCGTCCCTCGGGCAGCGTATCTTCCGACAGGTTCACCTCGTTGGTGTCGAACCGCACAACCCCGCTCTGCCTGGACAGCCAGCCGGAAATGCCGCCCAGATCTTCAGGCTCGAGAGGATTGGGTTCAAGTTCGGCGTGCCGGTAGTGCATGGGCATCACGATCTTAGGGTCGAGTGCGGAGATTGCATGTTGAACCACCTCGAAGGTGGTTAGATGCTCCTGGTCGTCGACCGGGATCATGAGAATATCCGTCGTCCCGAGATTGCTGATCTCATCATCGGTCAGGGGCCTGTTGTCCCCCAAATGGATGATAGACAGACCATCGGCCTCGATTTTGAACATCGTATTCACTTGGTTGAACTCCACGCCATAGGGGCCTGCATGCATGCCCTTGACCCCACGGATGGTGATGTCGCCAAAACGTGTCGTGCCCGGCTTGTCCAGGATTGGCATCTCATCGTTCCAAGGCAGGGGAATACCGAAGAACCGGCCCATATCGTGATCGAAATGCGGATGGGTGATCAGCACCAGATCCACATCCAGGGTTTCCTCATCCTTTGGAAAGGTCAGGCCAATCCAAATTCTGTCAGCAAAAGGATCGATCAGCAATGATTGACCTGCCGCGGTATGCACCTTGAAAGAGGCATGAGCGATATATTCGATCCTTACATCGGCACGCGCCGAGACCGACATGAGTGCAATGACCACTCCGAACCAGAGTCCACGCATCCAGGATCTCCCGCAGTCAGACTAATCTCAGATCTCAAGCCCATTGATCGGCAATGGAAAAGGGATCTGGCTGGACCGCCATCTCTCACCATCGACATACGGATAGGCGCACCCGGGCCGGGCAGAAGCGCCTGACGAAGCCCATCCACGACAGTCTTTTTGTAAACCTGGTTCACGAAGAACCATGTCCGGCTGGAAATGTCAATTCGGTTTACAAAGAGCTTGATATCGCTGGAGAGAACAGGATTGGGGGATAAAGGAGCGTCTTTAAAGCTCAACGTCCAACCGGGCGCAGGCGGACCATGCCCCGTTGAACGCCGAAGACGATGCTGCGGTCGGGCAGGATGACGTTCGAGTTGCCGCCATCGGCATATTTCTTGGCCCGACCGAGATCGATCTCGAAGGCGACCTGACCTGTGTGCCGGTCGAGCGCACGGTAGCGAAACACGCAATTGCGATCGCGACCGCTGCCATAGAGGAGACCCGAGCCCGAACTCAGGGTCATGACATTGTTGAGGGAAACATCTGGGTTCGCCCATAGGAGCCGCAGGGCATTCGCATCCGGATCCCAGCGCGCCATCTGGACGCCGCGCGGACCTGCGCGCAGACCGCAATTGGGGACAAAACCCGCCCACTGGGCCACCGCCGCGTCATAGCCCGAGACCGGGGGCGAGTTTTCGGCCGTGTACCCCTTTCTTTTCCACGTGGAGTGGGGCAAGGGCAGAACGGTGGCGACCCGGCGATCTTGACCCGGAAGGCCGGCCCAATCGGCGGGGATTTCGTCGCGCCAGAAAGCGACGAGATTGTTCGTCTCGTGACTGTCCACGACCAGCACCAACCGGTCCATGGTGCCCCGCCCCATGAGCGTCGGAGTCGTGCCCGAGCCCGTACAGGCCTTGCCGGTGATGGTCTTCCAGACCTCCCGGCTGCGCCGTTTGGAGGGGGGCGGACAATCCGCGCCACGGAAATTGTACGGGGTCCGCCAGACAAGCTCGAACCCGTCACCGGTCCAACGCACCTTGGTCATGGCCCCGTAGGAAACGAGGTAGATGTTACCGTTCTCGTCGATGGGAAAGGAATTGTGGGTCGTCACGTCATTGGTGATCGATGGCAGGTCGAGCCAACGGGTTTCGGAAAAATCCCCTTTCACCGCGCCGATCCAGGCGGCATCGGTGACGAAAACGATCCAGCCGTCATAGGTGAGGTTGATGACCGTGGCGGCGCCCTCGATCTCGTCCGGCAGCGCAAAGCGGTCTTCCAGCACGATCTTGCTCAAAGGATCGCGGGAGTCGGTCTCTCCGAACCTCAGTATGGCGCGCTTCTTGGGAGAGGGCACATAGGCCTTGTTGCCCCGCGCCAACTGCATGTTCCAATGGACATTGAAGTCCAGGGCGCGGGCCGTGATCTCAAAACTGTCGGCGATCTCGAACCGGGGGCCAAGGGCGCGGGCTTTGACGATGTGGGTGAGCGTGGTGCTCCACAGGGTGCGGGAGCCGTCCGGATAGGCTTCGGAGACATGCATCTGGGTCGGCGCGCCGCCGCGACCTTCGGGCAACGCGATATATTGGACCGCGATCTCTTCACCACCTTCGGGGCCCCGCGCCGTCGTCGCGGCCTGGGCGTAGCCATTGCGATGGAACTGGCCCCAGACATCGCCCGCCGCAAACGGATTGGGCGGCGCCTCACCCTGGCGATCCAGCGCGGACTGGGCCAGGGCCCCCGTGGAGACACAGGCGGCATGGAGGCAAAGGCCCGCAAGGAGAGACGCCATGGAAAATGGGCTTGAGCGCTGCAACGGAAAAATCATCATGACGTCAGGATATCATTATTATGTAGATACATAATAATGAAAGCCCGGAAAAGGAGAGCATTTTTGAAGCCGCCCGGCAGAAGGACTGACAGCGGGGACCGGCTGGCGAAACGACGCATGGCCCCGGATGATCGCCGCCTTGCCCTCCTCGAGATCGGATTGAAACTCTTCGGCGCGAAAGCCTATGAGGCGGTGTCGATCGATGAGATCTGCCGGGCAGCGGGCGTCAGCCGTCCGCTGTTGCAGCACTATTTTCGGGGCAAGCAGACGTTTTTCATCGCCGTCGTCGATCACGCCATTGCGACGCTTGAAAAGACAGCCCGCCGTCAGGCCGAGGATCGGTCGTTCAACGCCCTTGAAGACAATATGCGCGTGTTCTTCACCTTCATGCGCGAGCATCCGGCCGGCGCCACACTGATCAAAGGGTCCGGCGGTGTGCCTGAAGTGGCCGCCCAGATCGAGGCGTTTCGTCTCCGTACGGTTGATCTCGTTCTGGAGGTCCTGGCGGACGATGATCCGGCGCCGGAGACCGTCGCGGCCGTTCACTGCTGGAACGGCGTCAACGAGACCCTGGC
>CAZFWG010000046.1:13641-32237 GCA_964522525.1 uncultured Alphaproteobacteria bacterium
CGGTTCAAGCGCCAGGGCCAAGCGGCGCATCAGCCGGGTCACGGCGGTCTCCTTTTCGGCGTCGCTGAGCCCCAGCGTCGCCATGGCATCGGAGGGCATCAGGCTCGCGATGCCGTGCAGAGCCGACCAGATGAATACCGCATCATGGCGCACCGGATCGGCGATCGGGTGGCCGGCGTCACGCAAGGGGACGGTCTCAAGGCGCCGCACCAGCAACTCAAAAGCTGCCCGCGCCTCGGCCAGCATCTCCGGATGTCTGGCCGGCTCGGGAAGGGCCGTATTGAACATCAGCCGGTATTTGAGCGGGTGCTGGCGCGCGAACGCGAGATAGGCCAGCCCCATATTGGCCAGATCCTCGAAGGGGTCCTCCGCTGGCGGACGGGCCTCGAGGGCTGTCGAGAACTCGGCGAAGCAGCGGGCGACCACGGCGGCTAGGATATGATCCCGATTCGGAAAATGCTTGTAGGGGGCCTGGTGCGAGACACCGAGGCGTCGCGCCACCTCGCGCAGGCTCAAGCCATCGAGGCCCCGCTCGGCAATGATGCCGAGGGCTTCGTCGACGCAGGCGTCCTTCAGATTGCGGCTGTCCCTATCGGCCATCTCGATGTTTGGTCATGCCGGCCATGATGCCCTTCATGATCCGGCTTCTGAGCGTGCGCGGCAGGATGCCGAGACTAAGCCCCAGGAACCGGGATTGGAAGCTTGGGCGTATCGTTCCGCCGCGCGGCAGGGCCGCCAGGGTGCCCCGGGCCACCGCCTCCGGTCGATCCGCCCCCACCATGACCATGCCCGCCCGGGCGCCAAAACCCGACGCGACCGGCCCCGGCGCCGATATCACCACGTCAATGCCCTCCGGCGCCAACTCGGTGCGCAGGCCTTCTCCGAAGCTCTGCACCCAGGCTTTCGTGGCGGCATAGTTGGCCGAGCGGGCGACGCCCTGAAAAGCCACGATGGAACTCATGACCACGATGCCGCCGCGTCCCCGCGCCCGCATGGCCGCCGCCAACGGATGAACAAGCGCCGCCACGGCGCGGCAATTGACATCGATCATGCCGAGCTCGTCCTCGACGGGGTTGTCGAGGAACGGCCCCGATGTGCCGAACCCCGCGCTCGCCACCAGGAGCCCGACGTCCAGATCCCGGACAGCCTCAAGAACGACATCGACGCCTTCGGCCCCGGCGAGATCGGCCGCGATACACCGGATCTCGATGCCCCGCGCCATGAGTTCCGTTTCGAGGGCTTCGAGCCGGTCGCTCCCGCGCGCATTGAGCACCAGGTTCACGCCCCGTTCGGCCAGGAGGCGCGCCAACGCCCGGCCGATGCCGTCCGATGCGCCGGTCACCAGCGCCCAAGGCCCGTATTTCCGGGCGAACTCGTCATTCGTCATGGCCACACCCCTGTCGCTCTGGTTGACATCGTCAACTGAAACGGCAGAAGGTAGGCACTGTCAACCAGAAAGAACCCAGAGTGCCGCGAATCTAGGGTCCGGCCGTCTCCACAGGAATGTCGGCGCGCAACCGCCGCCCCACATCGGCGCCCATGGCCTCGAATTCCTCCCGGCTCAGGTAACGCATCTTGGGGAGGTAGGGGCCAAGCGCCCCGGTATGGGTGTTTTGAAACAACGCCTCCCGATCGAAATCCGGCGACCAATAATCGGCACGGCTGCCGATATGCTGCGGCGTCGGCGCGAAGTCCGCTTTCCATTCGGGGCCGACGCTCAGCCAACGCAGGGTCCAGCTGATTTCAGCCGACGCCCCCCAATCGACCCAGTTGACGCCGTTGGCCTCGGTCGCGTTCCGCGGACGTTCATTATCGCGGGAAAAAACGATGGCGTAGTGACGGTTCTGGTCGAGCACCACTTCGTCATCCATGATGCTCTGGCTGGCGAGGCCTTGGGGATCATCACTGAACAGAGCTTTGAGGAAGTCAAAGCCGCGGGGCACGTGATAGCCGGTGATGGACCAGTAGCGCATTTGGGCCGCCGCCATGCGGTCCGCGCCGATCCGCGTGTCCGGAAATGTGGGCAGCTTGCCCGTGAGCACGACCACACGGTCGCGCTCAAGATTCATGCCCCGCACCAGATAGTCGATATGGGTCGCAGAAGTGGCGGACTGTTCGTAATTGCCGGGCGCCGGCTGATCGTCGCCGCGACCCGCGACACCGCGCACCATGTCATTCACATAGGCCCGGTCGCCGCCCTTCGTCCCCAGCACGATCCCGCCCACAATGGCTTCAAAGATGCCGGCCTGTTTGTTCCAACCATATGCATCGGTCATGAACTTGACCTCCTCGGGCGCGGCACGGTCGTCGCGGCCGATGGCCATGCGCCGTTCCGATCGTGCCTTGATGCCCGTAACATCGGCCTCGATGAAGAAGCGCTCGCCGGTGTCGAGCGTGAAGGAAAGACGCGGCAGCGGGACGCCCGCCAAAGGTCCGTTGGCCCAGTCGGGCGCGTAGTAGCGCAGCCAAAGCTGGCCTGGTGCGAACAGGCCCCGTTTGTGACCGTCCCCGCGCGGATGGCCCCAGGGCCCCTCATAGACAAGACCGGCCGCCTTGCGCCGGTTGCCCGGTTCCCTGAAATGGGGCGGGCGGAACGCCGGATTGAGGGCCACGGGATCACCCATGGCCATCTCGAACTCGAGCCGGTAGCCACGCCGGGTGGCTTTCCGGTCCGCGCCCACCTGGAACGGATTGGTATGCCCTGGCAGGGGGATGATGTCCGCATCGACAATGGGCACTTCACCGACGCCGATGCCAAGATCATAGCGGTAGATGTCGAGATCGAAGGGCGGCGTCGCCTGGGCGCTGAAATAGCGGGCGTGGGGAAACGCGCCCTCGATGACCAGGGTCGAACCGAACGGCGCCAACATGGCGGGCACCACCAGATAGGTGGCATTGGGATCCTGGAACGCTCCGTATAAGGCATTCTCATCGATGTCATGGGCGGGCCGGACGACCCACTGATCCTCGACAGGCATGGTGGCGGGATCACGCAAGGTGAAGGTCTTGAAGTCCTTGCGGTCGGTGCCCCAGGGAATGAGCGCTTCGGGCAGCTCGGCCGGCGCCTGGCCCGCATGCCAGGCCCGAATATAGGCGCTCAGCGCATTCGACAGGCAGTCCACATGGGCCTGAAGGTCGGCGCGTTCGGCCGGGTCGGCGGGATAGGGATAGCGCGGGGCCTTCGGCGCGTAGAAGGCGGTCCCTTTGGGTTTGGGCCGCCTCTCCGGCACACTGGTTTGCGGCGGGGCACAGACCGGAATACCAAGAGCCTCCATTTCAGGGCTCGGACGAAGGCTCGGCGGACCGGGGGAGACACAGGCGGACAGACCCAGCGCGGTCAAAGCGCCCATCGCGACAGAACGGATACACATCAGTCACGCCTCCCCATATGATGTAATGAACTGTTTAGTATATAAAAGAGGTCAGCGTGTCAAAGTCCCTCCCCCAAGGCCTGAAAGCGCATCAGGAAGCGCGGCGCCGCCAGTCCGTTGAGGCGCTTTTGGAAGCGGCTGCCGATCTTTTCGTGGCGCAAGGTTATGCCCAGACATCCATGGCGCAGCTCGCCAAGGCGGCGGGCGTGTCCCCGGCGACCCTCTACAAGGCATTCGATTCAAAGGAAGCGTTGTTCAGAGCCATGGTGGAGCGCGAACTCCACCGCGCGCGGGAACCGTTCGAGCAGGGGGTTCCGGTTTTCACCACCGCCCGGGAGGCGGGCCTCTTCATCGCCACGCGGCTGAAGCAGGTGATGTCCGACCCGCGCATCCTGGGGCTCACCTGGCTTGCCATGGCGGAAGGCCGACATTTCCCCGAGCTTGCCGATCTCTACCGCACGCCCGACGGCCAGGATCAGACCCAGGCCTTCGGCGAACTCGTCTTCGGCGCCTTGATCGCACAGGGACTGTTCAAGCACTGTCATGTACCGACCGCCGTGAGGCAGTTCCTGGGCATGGTGAACCACGTTGTGGTCAATGAAACCCAGTCGCGTGGGACGCCGATCCCCGATCTCGACTCATATCTTGAAGCCTGTGTCGACTTGTTCTGCAGGGAATACGCGGCGGACCCGGGGCCACGGCCTAACGATAGGCCCGCACGGACATGATGACGCCGAACAGGCACAAGACGCCGACAAATGCGTAGGTCACCCAATTGGCCGGCGCCTGCTCCGCGTTCGGAAAGAACAGCCTGAAGAACCCGCCGATCATCATCAGCCAGCCCATGATCGAGATGGTCAGCGTCCAGTCCAGCCGCCAACGATTGTGAAAGCGCGCAATGGCAAGGCCGACCGAGAACAGGACCATGCCGTTGAAATAAACGACCATGGGTATGGACGTGCTCCAGATCCCGTAATTGAGCAGTTCGGACAGGGTCACGACGATCAAGACCGGGCCCAGCACGGAGGCAATGTTTTTCGACAGCTTCTCATCGGCCATGGGTGATGTCCTTTCCTTCGCCCCTTGGTATCAAACTAGCGTCATCGAGCAACAGCCGAAGGAACCAAGAGCGGGAAAACCGGAAGCGGCGAGGGCAAGAAGAACGGGAGCCTCGCGAACTCAGACCTCCGAGTGATTTCCTATGACCCACGCGAGGCTCAAAGGGATCAGAGCACTTTCTTCATGCAGTAGCTGAACGGGTCCGTGGTGTAGGGCTCGAAGGCCGCACAGGGACGAAAGCCCCGCCGCGTATAGAACTGACGGGCCGGCGCGAAGGCCTCGGATTTGCCTGTTTCCAGGACCAGTTCACGGAAGGCCGCTTGCCGCGCCGCCGCCTCCAGGACATCCAGAAGAAGATCGGCCGTTCCCTGACCGCGATGCGCCGCGAGAACATGCATGGTCTTGATTTCCGCGCTGCGGGCATCGCGCGCTTTCAGGGCCACGCAGCCGATGGGCAGGTCTTCCCGCATGGCCAACCAATAGCGCAAGCCGGAAAGGTCTTCCTGATCCGGATCAACGGCGTAACCACTGCCCGGCGGACTGTTGGCAACCGCATAGTCCCTGTGCACGGTCACGAGGGCCAGGAGCCGGGGATCGTCCGTCGGCACCTCCAGGATCGTCGTGGTCGTCATCTCACGCCCCCATGGGAACCCACACAGCCATGCGGATGTTTTCACCCCAGGGTCGGGCCGGATTGTGGCGTTTGCCAGGGCGGGCCTCACCGGTTTTCACGGCCCCCCATGAGAAAGCGGACCAGCAGGTCGAGGCGCTCATCCATCGTCTTCGGCAAAGCGTCATCAAGGACGAAATCATGGAGCAGGGCCTGACCCGCTCGGGCGATCAGGGCGGCGTCGAGCCTCACCGTTTCGGGATCAGAGGCCGGTGTGCTTGCCAGCCGCTCCGCGATCAGCGCCTCCAATCCGTCATCGAACTGTTTGAGTTTCGCCTGGAGGGCGGGGGGCCGGGGCGCCTCAGCATACAGGAAGCGGTGCAGCCGGGGGTGGGCCGAATGGGCCGCCAGGGCCGTCCGGAGCACCGACCGGCACAGACTCTCCAGGTCCTCCGTCGGCGCCCCATCGAGGGCCTCGATCACCGCGCCGCCCACCCGCTCCACATGGCGCAGGGCGACGGCGGTCAGGATCTCGTCCTTGTTGCCGAACCACTCGTAAAGACCGCCGACGGACACGCCGGCCTGTTTGGCGATCGCGCCCATGCCCGCTTTGGAATAGCCGACCTCGTCGAACAGGATCTCGGCCGCATCCAGAAGGCGCTCCCGTGTGTCCATGGCGCGCTGTTGACGGGGTCGCTTACTGGCCTTGCCGCTCACGTCGCGACCTGCTCGACGAGATCCTCGATCATGGTTCGCAATTGATCGACACCCGGACGTTCGATAGGAAAGTGGCCGCAGTTTTCGAGTTCCAGGAGCCGCTTTGGGCCAGCGATGGCATCGAAGAACGGCGCGGACAGCTCAAGCGGCGTCCAGCGATCGGCCATGGGTTGGGCCAGGATCACAGGACAGAGATCAAAATCCTCGGGCGCCATCAACGGCACCGAGACAAGATAGGAGCGCAAAAAACCCAGCGAGACATGGCTTCCCGCCGCCCGAGGATCGGCAAGCAGCGCCTTGACGATGGCGGGATCATTGGCGATGTCCGCCATTTTCGCGGCCCACGCGATGGGAAAGGGCATACGATCGGTCAGCCAGGGCACGGCATTGAGCGCCCCCCTGCTCAGCCCCGCCATCCATGACCACCGGCCGATCGCTCCCTGGACCCTCCGATCACGGACATCCAGGAAGCAGGTCGCCACAAGGGCCGCGGCACCCTTCGCGCGGACCACCGCGTCATAGGCGAGCAGGCCGCCCATGGACAGACCGAACACGATGACGGGGCGTCCCCCATCGCGGGCCCGGTCGACCAGAAACGCCGCGACCGTCCGCCAGTCGTCATAGCGAATAGCCATTTTCCGGGGCGAGCGGGTCAGCCCATAGCCGGGCAGGTCCGGCGCCAACACGGTGGCGCCGGCGTCCATGGCCATGCGCGCAAAAGGGCTGAGCAGGCGTCCATGGCCGCCACCGCCATGGAGCAGCACCAGGGTCGCTTTCGCGTGGGGCGGCTCCCAGCGATCGACATGGACATCATGGTCCCCGATGCGGCGCCATTCTTCCGTAGGCGTCCGGTCATCGCCGCGCAGATACGCGGGCAAGGCCGCGGTGATGTTGGCGATCACCGGATCATTTTCATAGGACTTCATGCCATTCTCCCAAAACCGAATTTTCTTCGGTTATTATCCGAACTTTCTTCGGTTTTCAAGATATCGGCCATGGGGCATGGCTGCCGGGTTGGGGCCGAACGGGTCAGGTTTCGAGCTTTAGGGGGGAGGCAGGGCGGCGAGAGAGGGGCTGGGACGGGCGATCCCACCGTTCTTGACCGATCGCGGCCCTAACCGTTTGATCCGGGGCGCGCCGGGACTGTATGAGCCGGGACTGTATGAAAGGTCAGCCCCGTCCTTCCCTCACCATGCTTGTGCCATAGCCTATCGGGTAGGATCGATTATCCACTCACGAATAAAGCCGTGAATAAATGCGCCTTTCGCGGGAATCTGTGTTTTTAATGAGACGTCAAGACTTTTGTCCCTGGATGATCCGTGTAAGCTCAAGTGACAAGCCACTGAGTCAAAATCATAGGCAGAAACCAGATTTGAGGGAGTTTCCGCGCTCGTGACTTCATCCGCTCCCGAACCTCAGGCCATTGCCCAGGCCTGTCCCTTTCCCGTCTATACGCCCCACGAAAAACGCGTCGATCTCGGTGTCCATATCAGCGGCATCGTTTTCGTGGCGATCGGGGTGCCGACGATTCTGATTCTGGGCTTGAACGAGGCGGACTGGCTGGTGAGCATCGGGCTTCCCCTTTACGCGGTTGGCCTCGTCGCCATGATCTGCTTTTCCGCGCTCTACAACATCGTGGATCAGCCGCGCGCGAAGGAAATCTTCCGGCGCCTGGACCACACCGGCATCTTCATCATGATCGCCGGCAGCTACAGTCCCTTTGCGCTCGCCAAGATCGGCGGGCCCTGGGGCATTGGCATCTTCATCTTCGTCTGGGCCTGTGCGATCACCGGCATCATTGTGGCCGTAGGTTTTCCGCGCCGGGCGGACAAGGCGATCATCGTGCTGTGCCTGCTGATGGGCTGGTGCATCGTGGTCGCGATCAATCCGCTGATCCAATCCGTCAGTACCACGACGCTGATCCTGCTGACCTCCGGCGGGCTGATATACACGATCGGCGTGTATTTCCACATGGCGGAGAACATGCCCTACCACAATGCGGTGTGGCACATGTTCGTTCTTGCGGCGGCGTGCACCCACTACGCCGCGGTGGTCAACGCCATCATCATCAATCGCGGCCTATAGCGAACGCGGCCGGCCTCCGCGCCGTAACATCTGCGCCGTCTTTCGTCGGATCCGAAATGGTGGGGCGCAATGCCCGCAAGATGCAGTACTGTCGCCCGAGGGCCGATATCCCGCCCCTGGGGACCGCTGAATGAGTGAGCCAAAATTCCTGACCGGTAATCTGATGCGCCACGTGGCCGTCATGTCCTTTACCGGCAGCATCGGACTCACGGCGATCTTCATCGTCGATCTGATTGATCTCTATTGGATCGGCCAGCTCGGGGAGGCGGAACTGGCCGCGGCCGTCGGCTACGCCAGCGCCATCCTGTTCACAACCACATCCATCGGCATCGGTTTCTCCATTGCTCTCGGCGCCCTGGTGGCGCGGTCCCTTGGGGCGCGAGACCCGGAACGCGCGCGGGCCTATGCCACCCATGTTCTCACCTATGGCTGCGTCGTGGGATGTGTGCTGGCCGCTTTCATATGGCTTTTCGTACCCCAACTCCTTGCCCTGCTGGGCGCCACGGGCCGAACCCACGCCCTGGCCGTCGACTATTTGAGGATCATCGTGCCGTCGATGCCGGTCCTGATGGTGGGCATGGGGGGCTCCGCCATCCTGCGGGCCCACGGGGATGCACGCCGGGCCATGATCGCCATGGTCTCCGGCGGGATCGTAAACGGCGTCCTCGATCCCATTTTCATTTTCGCCCTTGATTTCGGCCTCAACGGTGCCGCCGCCGCGTCCGTTTGCGCGCGCTTTGCGGTCCTGATCACCGCTTTCCTGCCCGTGTTCCGTCACTATGGCGGGCTCAATCGCCCCCACCTCCAGGGCCTGGTGGCGGATGGTTCGGCCATTGCGGGCCTCGCCATTCCCTCGGTGCTGACCAATGTGGCGACCCCCTTGGGAAATGCCGTCGTCACCCGCGCCATGGCCCCCTTCGGCGACGGGGCCATCGCCGGGTTCGCGATTGTCGGGCGGCTGGCGCCCGTTGCCTTTGCGGTGGTCTTTGCCCTGTCCGGCGCCATCGGCCCGATCATTGGGCAGAATTTTGGGGCACGGAACTGGACGCGGGTCCGGGGCGCCATGATCGAAGGCGTGCGTTTCGTGGTGCTCTATGTGGTCGCCGTGTCCATTCTGCTTTTCCTGCTGCGCGGCCTTGTCGCCGACATGTTCTCGGCGAGCGATGAATCCGCGACCCTGATCTATCTGTTCTGCGGCCCCCTATCGCTGCTGTTCGGCTTTCAGGGCATCCTCTTTGCCTCGAACGCAACCTTCAACAATCTCAATCGCCCCTTCTATTCCACGGCGATCAATTGGGGCCGCAACACCCTCGGCGTGGCCCCTTTCGTCATGGTGGGTGCTTCGCTGGGCGGCGCCCCCGGCGTCATGATCGGGCAGGGCCTGGGCGGCGTGATCTTCGGTTTGCTGGCCATCTGGCTGTCCTTCCGTCTCGTCAACCAATACGAAACCGGGCGGATCAATCCGGACAAGCCACGGCCCCGCTTTCGCTGGCCCTTTCCGCTCAATCCCCACAGCAACGTGCGAGGCTAGAGCGGCGCAGTCAGGCAGGCTAGGCTTGGGGTCAGCAAATCAATCCCTTGGAGGCAGCCATGGCCACAACCCGCCAGATCGTTCTGACCGAGCGTCCCTCCGGTCCTTTGCGTCCGGATCATTTCGCCCTGCGCGAGGTGCCGATCCCCGATCCCGAGGCCGGAGAATTGCTCGTCCGGACGATCCTGATTTCCCTCGATGCGGCAAACCGGGCGTGGATGCAGGGCGCGACCTATCGCGAAGCGGTCAAGGGCGGCGATGTCATGCATGCGGGCATTATCGGTGAAGTCGTCACCTCCACGGTGCCAGAGTTCTCCGCTGGCGACATTGTCTCGACCGAAGGTCGGTGGGCGGATTACGTTACCGTACCGGCCAGGGGCGCGGTCCGCCAGCCGCCGACCCGGCCCCTGAGCAACCGGCTTTCCGTCCTCGGAATCGCCGGCAAGACCGCCTATTTCGGTCTCAAGATGATCGGTCAGCCCAAGCCGGGCGAGACCGTGGTCGTCTCCGCGGCCGCCGGATCCGTGGGCATCTTTGTCGGTCAAATCGCCCGCATCATGGGTGCTAAGGTCGTGGGCATCGCCGGCGGGGCGGAGAAATGCGCCTGGCTCACCAATGCGCTCGGCTTCGACGCGGCCGTCGACTACAAGGCCGGCAATCTGTTCCGGGATCTGAAAGCTGCCTGTCCCGACGGCATCGACGTTTACTTCGACAATGTGGGTGGGGACACCCTGGAGACCGTCCTGTTCCAGATGAATCTCCACGGGCGCATCGTGGCCTGCGGCGCCGTCTCCCAATACGATACTGATGCCCCCAAGGGACCGCGCAATGTTCCCGGTCTGATTGTCGTGAAGCGGTTGCGCATGGAAGGGTTCATCGCGCTTGACTATCCCGAACAGGAAGCCCAGGCCGAAGCGGAACTCGCCGGTTGGGCGAACAGCGGGGCGCTCCAAGTGGTCGAGGACGTGATCGACGGTCTGGAAAATGCGCCCCAGGCGCTTATCGGTCTCCTGCATGGGGAGAACCGGGGAAAACGTATGGTGCGCGTTGCGCCCGATCCGGTATCCTGAGGACGAAACACAAAAACCCATAAGGGAGGATGGCCGCATGGGGACCCATCATCACGGCACACTGAAACATCTCGCCCGCGGCGGGCTCGCCTTGCTCGTGCTGACGGCGGCCTGCGGACAGGAAACAACGCCCACGGAGGGTACCGCGGCGGAGGAACCGACCGCCCATGGCGCGCCTGATGCCGTCCCCACCGAAACAACCACCGACGCCGGAGCGGCGCGGCCGATCCACGAAGCTCCCGACAAGAAAGCCTATACGCTGCGGACGCTCGTGCCGGGCGGGCCCTTTCACGGCATCCACGGTCTGACCTTCGACCGGGACGGCCGGCTGCTCGTGGGCAGCGTTGTTGGCCAATCCATCTATGAGGTCGACACGGAGACGGGCGACAGCACCACCCTGGTCGGCCCGCCCCAGGGCATGGCGGACGATATCGAGCAGGGTCCGGACGGCACGCTGGTCTGGACCGGGTTCAGTGACGGCAAAGTCTATGCCCAGGCCCCCGGCGGCGAGATCATCACCATTGCGGAAGGGCTGCCCGGTGCCAACTCCCTGGCCTTCGCGCCCGACGGCCGGCTGTTCTTCACCCAGGTCTTTCTGGGCGACGCCCTCTATGAGGCCGATCCCACGGGCGCCAATCCGCCCCGCAAGATCATGGAAGGCATGGGCGGCCTGAACGGCTTTGACTTCGGGCCCGACGGCAAGCTCTATGGCCCCTTGTGGTTCAAGGAACAGATCGTCCGGGTGGACGTGGATTCGGGCAGTCTGGAGACGGTGGCGACGGGCTTCGCCATTCCGGCCGCGGTCAATTTCAATTCCAAAGGCGAGCTTTTTGCCGTCGACACCGCGCGGGGCACCGTCGTCCGTGTCGATACCGACACCGGCGAAACCGAGACCGTGGCCACGGTCGCCAAGGCCATCGACAATCTGGCCTTCGATGCCCAGGACCGCTTGTTCCTGACCGTGATGGCGGAAAATGCCGTCTACGAAGTAAATGTGGAAGATGGCAGCGCGCGCAAGGTCATCTCAAGCCCCTTGGCGACGGCGGGGGATGTCACGCTCATCACCCGGAACGGGGTCGAGACGCTCTACGTCGCCGATATTTTCGCCCTGCGGGCCGTCGATGTCGCCACGGGTGAGATTCGCGAAGTCGGCCGCGTCTTCGATCCTGAGGCCCTTGTCGATTATCCGATTTCCATCGGATCCGACGCAAGCGGCCAAATCGCCCTGGCGAGCTTTGCCTCTTCTTCCCTTCAGACCCTCGACACGGGCGCGCAGACTCTGGGCACGGTGCATCACGGCTTTGTCGCCGTCACGGATGCCGTTCCCCATGGGGACGCCATCCTGTTCCTGGACATCGTGGCCGGGGCCTTGAAACGCGCCGGTGGAGAGGATCTCGCAACCGTGGAAGTGATCGCGGAGGGGCTGGTCGGACCCGCCTCTGTGATCCACGGACCCGAGGGCAGCGTCTATATCAGCGAATATGCTGGCTTGATCAGCCGGATCGATCTGGAGACGGGCGAGCGGACCGTGGTCGCGGAAGGTCTTCAGGGACCGGAAGGCATGGCCCTGACCCCGGAGGGCCGGCTCGTGGTCGCCGAAGCGGGCGCGCGCCGGATTTCATCCGTCGACCCGGTCAGCGGCGAGATCATGATCCTGGCGGAGGATCTGCCCATCGGCCTGCCCGGTGCGGAAAACGCGCCGCCGATGAATCTGCCCACGGGTGTCGCCGTCACGTCGTCTGGCGACATTCTGTTCTCGTCGGATCTCAATGTGGGCATTTACGTCCTGACACGCGGCTCGGAGTTGTAAAACACTGGCGAGAGGTCGGCAGAAAGGGTAGGCTTAGACTTGAGTTTAAGCCTGTCCATGATGAAAGGAAGCCATGCCGGCCTTGACCCTTGCGGCGGTATTTCTGGTCGCCGCCGCCTTTTTCGCGCCCGTTGCCAAGCGTCTTGGCCTCTCCAGCATTGTCGGCTATCTCATCGCGGGTCTGATGATCGGCCCTTCCGGTCTTGCCCTGGTCTATTCCGAAGACCAGGTCGATGAAATCCTCCATATCGCGGAATTCGGCGTCGTCCTCCTGCTGTTTCTGATCGGGCTTGAGCTGCGCCCCTCCCGCCTCATCTCCATGCGGACGGACATTCTGGGCGCGGGTAGTTTGCAGGTCGGCCTGACGACCCTGGTGATCGCGGCGCTTGGCACGGCGTTGGGCGTGGAGCCCATCGAAGCCATCATCCTGGGCGCCGCGCTGGCCTTCTCCTCCACCGCCTTTGTGCTGCAATTCCTGGGCGAGAAGGGGCATCTGACCCAGCGCCATGGCAGGCTCGCCTTTTCCGTTCTCCTGTTCCAGGACCTGGCCGTCATTCCGCTGATCGTCGCCCTGCCCCTGCTTCAGCCGAACGCGCAAAGCACCAGTCTGCCCATCATCGACATCACGATCGGCATCGCCGTCGTGGCCCTGGTGCTGGTGATCGGGCGCTATGTGCTGCGTTATGTCTATCGCTTCGTGGCGGCGACCGGTGTGCCCGAGGGCATGACGGCGGCGGCTCTGCTCACCGTCGTTTCGGTGGCGCTTTTGATGGAAGTGGCCGGGCTTTCGCCGGCGCTGGGCGCCTTTCTTGCCGGCATGCTGATCGGTGAGTCCGAATACCGGCACGAGATCAAGGCCAATATCGCGCCGTTTGAGCGGATCCTGCTTGGCGTCTTCTTCACGGCGGTGGGCATGGCGCTCAATGTGGGTCTGCTGATCGAGGAACCCATGGGGATCCTGGGTCTCGCCCTCGGCTTCATGGCCGTGAAGGCCGGCGTTCTGTTCCTGGTCGGATTGTGGCGCGGCCTCAAAAGAACGAATGCGGTCTATCTGGCCGTGGGTCTTGCGCAAGGGGGGGAATTCGCCTTCGTGGTCTTTGCCATCGGCGTCCAGGCAAGCCTTTTGGACGCGGCCCGCGCCGGGGAACTGGCCGTCGCGGTCACCGTGTCCATGGCACTGACGCCGCTCTTCTTCTGGATCACGGAACGGATGATGGCCACCATGATCACGGACACGCGGCCCGAGGACGAGATGCCGAGTCATGGGGACGGGCATGTCATCGTCGCGGGCTTCGGCCCTTTCGGACAGATCCCCGCACGGATCCTTTCCGCCAAGAAGATCCCGTTCACGGCCCTCGACATATCATCGGAGCAAGTGGACTTCCTGCGCCGGTTCGGCGCCCAGGTCTATTACGGCGATCCGGCCCGCCCCCATCTCCTGGTCGCGGCGGAAGCGGAAAAGGCGCGGGCGATGATCCTGGCCATCGAGGATCCGGACCATGCGCGGGCCGTGGTGGAAACGGTGCGCCGTTTCTATCCGAAACTGCCCATCTATGCCCGGGCGCGGGACCGTCTGCATGCCTATGAACTTCTCGACCTGGGCGTCACGGTGGTGGAGCGGGAGACCTATCGCGCGGCGCTCGCGATCACGGAAGAAGTGCTGGTGGGTCTGGGCGAGTCCCGGTCGCGGGCGCGCGCGGCCGTGGGCCTCTTTCAGGAGTCGGATCAGAAGCGCTTCCATGACGACTATCCCCATTACAAGGATGCCCAAACGGTCGCGGAAAGTGCCCGGCGCGCGGCCCTGGAGCTTGAGCGTCAGTTCGAGAAGGATCTGGAGGAAAGTGCATCGGAAACGCCCCCACAACGATAAATTCTGTATGGGCAGCCCCTCTCAATTTTCATATTATACACGGTCTTGTGTTACGGAGGAGAAACACTTTACAAAGGTCGGATGTAGATTGGCCCGGTGTGGTTACCGGCCGACGAAATGCACGGAAGAAACGGATGGAAATCGGGCCTGGCGCTTATGTCCTGGCTATTCTGTTTTCCCTGATGTCCATGGTGTTCAATCGCCATCTCGGGCTGTTTCTTCTTGGCTTCTCCGCCCTGATTTCCGTGATGGCCGCGGGCTTCTATGTTTACCTTACCGAATGGCAGCAGGCGGTCGAGTTCTTCGTGCTCGGCGTGGTGTGCTGCGCGGTCTATATCGCGGCCGAAGAGCGGACACGCTAAGCGGGCAAGCCCGCCTTTCCTTACATCATCCTTCCCCCGACTGTCTTGGCGCGAAGCGACCGCCGGTCAGTTAACCGCGACATCGTTTCCGACCGATCAGTTCATCTGGAAACGGCGCCGCGGGGCGCAGTTTTCTTCCGTATACGGTGTCCAGAGGTCATCATCGTTTTCGATGCCAAGAGGACCGGTCCTGATCCACGTCTGTGGTCATCCCCGCACCCCGTAATTTGCAGCCGTCATCTTCTGTCTCTGGTCAAGAAGGTCTCGCAAGACGCAGCACGCCTTACAGACCGCTCCCAACCGCTCTTGTTTTACCCGTCTCACGCAACTTGAGCGATTACTCACCCGCCATCAACCACTTAGGCTCATGATCCCCGCCGTCATTTGGCGCGCGGTCCGCTTGGGCGTAGACTCCGGCCCGGCAGACGGCGGCACGCCGTGACGGAACAAGGGAGAACGGCCGATGGAAACGGGTTGGTGGGTTGGACGCCGAGTGACTGGCGCGGTCTTGGGCCTTGGCCTTGCCATGGCGCTCGTCACGGGCGCAGGCGCGGAAGAAGCGGAAGAAGAGGCGGAAAAGCCCGAGCATTTCGAGCTTAAACACGTCTTCGACCTGGAATGGGCTTCGGACCCGCAGATCTCCCCGGACGGCGAGACCATCCTTTATGTCCGCATGGCCATGGACATCATGAAGGACCAACGCCGGGGCAGTCTGTGGTCCATCCAGCCCGACGGCAGCGAGCACCGTCCGGTCCTGGCCGATAGCAACAGCTATTCCTCCCCCCGCTGGTCCCCCGATGGCGGACGCATCGCGTATGTCTCCTCCCATGAGGGCTCGCCCCAGATCTATGTGCGCTGGATGGACACGGGCCAGACGGCGAAGATCGCCGATCTGACGACACCAGCCGGCAATCTCGTCTGGGCGCCGGACGGCACCAAACTCGCCTTCACGGCACGGGTGCCCGCCACGCCCAAGCCCCTCGCCAAAATGCCGTCACCGCCCAAGGGCGCCCAATGGGCGGACAAGCCCATCGTCATCGACCGGCTGACCTATCGCTTCGACGGCGCGGGCTTTGTGCCGGAAACCTACAATCACCTGTTCGTCGTGCCGGCCGAGGGCGGCACGCCGCGCCAGGTGACCGAGGGCGACTTCAATGTCAGTGGCGCGCCGGCCTGGCTGCCCAATTCCTCCGCCCTCATCTTTTCCTCGAACCGGTCGGAAGACTGGGAATATGAGCCGGTCAATTCGGAGCTTTATGAGCTGCGTCTGGCCGATGGTGACCTCAAGGTACTGACCGATCGCAACGGCCCGGACGGTTCACCCAGCGTGTCGCCGGACGGACGCTATATCGCCTATGTGGGTTACGATGACGAACTCAAGGGGTTCCATACGGCAAAACTGTCCGTGCTCGACCGGCGCACCGGGGAAACCCGCGTGTTGGCGGCCAATCTGGACCGGTCCGCCCGCTCGCCCAAATGGTCGCCGGACAATGCGGGGGTCTATTTCCTCTATGACGATCGGGGCGTAACCAAACTCGCGCTCACCAATGGCGACAATCGGTGGACGGATCTGACGCGCGGCCTTGGCGGCACGTCGATCGGCCGGCCCTATCCGGGGGCGAGCTTCACGGTTGCCAAGGGCGGCCTATACGCGAGCGTGGTGACCGACGGCAATGAGCCTGCCGACCTGATCGCGGGCCGGGCCCGCCGCGGCGCGCCCAAGCGGCTGACCCGGTTGAACACGGATGTTCTGCCCCGGCTCAACCTGTCGGAAGCGACGGAGATCACTTATTCCTCCTCCCACGACGATCGGGAAATCCAGGCCTGGTATCTGACACCGCCAGGCTTCGATCCGTCCAAGAAATATCCCTTGACCCTGGAGATCCATGGCGGCCCCTTCGCCAATTATGGGCCGCGCTTTTCGGCCGAGGGTCAGCTCTATGCGGGCGCAGGTCATGTCGTGTTGTTCGTCAACCCCCGGGGCAGCACGAGCTATGGCAACGAGTTCGCCAATCTGATCCACCATAACTATCCGTCAGAAGACTATGACGACCTCATGTCGGGCATCGACGCGATGATCGAGAAAGGTTTTGTCGATCCGGAACGCCTGTTCGTGACGGGCGGCAGCGGTGGCGGCACCCTGTCCGCCTGGATCGTCGGCAAGACGGACCGGTTCAAGGCGGCCGTTGTGGCCAAACCCGTGATCAACTGGCAGAGCTTTTCCCTGACGGCGGATTTCTACAATTTCTTCGCCAAATACTGGTTCGGCGCCATGCCCTGGGAAGAACCGGACGCCTATTGGAAGCGCTCTCCCCTTTCGCTCGTCGGGAATGTCACGACCCCGACCATGTTGCTGACCGGCGAGGCGGACTATCGCACGCCCATGTCGGAGACGGAGCAATATTACCAGGCGCTCAAGCTGCGCAAGATCGACACCGCCATGGTGCGCATTCCCGGCGCGAGCCACCTGATCGCGCGGCGGCCGAGCCAGCTCATGGCCAAGGTCGCCCATGTCCTGGCCTGGTTCGATCGTTATGATCCGGTCAAGATCGCCGAGCGGGACGAAGCGAAACAAAAGGACCTGTAGGGATCACCATGGCCGAGGCCCAGAGCTGGTATTCCCTGGGCGCGGTGCCCCCTTTCGACCTGGAAGAGGCACGCGTCCAGACCCATTACGCCGTCCAGTGGCTGGGTCGCGTGGCGCGGGCGGCCCTGCCGGCCCGGGCCGATGAAAGCCACACCAATCTGGGTTGGGAACCGGCGATCAACGGCCTCGCGACCCACCCGATCCCGACCAGGGAAGGCCCCATCAGGCTGGGGCTTTCCTTCACGGCGGGCGGTCTTGTTCTGATGGCGGGGGACGAGGCGATCGCCATGTTGCCCCTTGATGCGGTCACGGATGATGAGGTGCGGGATTCCCTCGGCGCCCGCGCGACCCGGCTCGGCGTGGATCCGGCCCGGCTCCTCGACCCGCTGCCCTATGAGCTTCCCGATCATCCGCTTGCCGAAGGCGGGGTTTATGGTTTCGGGCTGCATTCGGAAGCGATCCGTGAACTCGGACGCTGGTTCGTGAACGGGACGCTTCTCTTGGAGCGGCTTGTCCAGACCCGTTCGCGCATCCAGCCCGGCCCGACCCGGCCGCGCGTCTGGCCCCATCATTTCGATCTGGGCATGCTGATCGTCCTGGCGGACGGCGATCCCGAAACCGTTCCCACGGTCGGGCTGGGCCTGTCACCGGGGGATGATCTGTTTGCGGAACCCTATTTCTACATCACGCCCTATCCCCAGCCGGGCTGGGGTGTCGATCTGCCGAAACTGCCCGCGCCGGCCCATTGGCATACGGGCAGCCATACGGGAATTGTGCTGTCGGGAAGTGAAGTGGTGCGGGCGAGCGATCCCCACCACATGGCTCAGCAGGTGATCGACCATGGGGTCGATGTGTGTCTCGCCCTGATCGACCGATAGCCGGCGGTCAGACACGAGACGCCGCCCGGGCAGCATCCTCTGAGCGCGCGTCAATCACCGCTGTCCGCGGAGAATCTGCTTGCGGGCCTTGTTGTATTCCTTTTCCGTGATCAGCCCCTCGTCATATGCCTTTTTCAGGTCGATCAGTTCCTGACCCATCGTCGACTGATTATTGATGACCCGGGACTGGTCGCCGCCGCAGGCTGCGAGGAATCCGATCAGACAGAGGGCCAACACGCGTTTCATTCATGCACTCCCGGTTTCTTTCCGTGGGCTGGAACCGGCCCATGATCCCATCGGGAATCATGGACTGGTCATCAAGCTGGGCGCACTATGAACAAGATGTCATGCGCCGTCCAGGCCCTCAGACGCCGCCGCCATCCTCACCGCGACCCGGCGTAACGGGTTGGTAGATCTGGCTTCCCAGCTCCCGGAACTCCCGGGATTTGGCCCGCATGCCTTCCTCGATTTCGGTAACCGCGTTCTGGCCCCGGGCGGCATCGGCCACTTCCTGGCTGATCCGCATGGAACAGAATTTCGGACCGCACATGGAACAGAAATGGGCGACCTTGGCGCCATCGGCCGGCAGGGTCTGGTCGTGGAAGGCTTCCGCCGTTTCCGGATCGAGGGACAGGTTGAACTGGTC
>CAZFWG010000047.1:0-31912 GCA_964522525.1 uncultured Alphaproteobacteria bacterium
TGGCGATGCCCACGAGCCACCTGGCTTACGAGGCTGTCAGCGCCGCCGCTCCTCTTCCCTCTTTTTCTCCAGCTCCTTCTTCTCCTTCTCCAATTCCTCTTTCTTCTTTTCGAGCTTGTCCTTATCGACCTCGAAGCCGTTTTGGACGAGCGACATGACGGCCGACGGCAAATCCTGAACCATGTCGAGGACCCGCAGATCCGCACCGGTCGCCCCGCCGGCCACAACAATTGTGACAAGAACCTTGACGATCGCATTGCGCAGAAGGTGGAGCAGGACGCCGCCAACGAGGAACGCGACGAGGCCTGCGACAAGGAACATGGGCTCCTGCAGACCGAGCAGTTCACGTCCCGCATAGGCACCCAGCACGAAACTGACGGCACCGCCCAGCAGGGTCAGCAGCCCTCCGATGACGGATTTCTTCATGAGATTTCCTCCGTCTGCAAACGCCCCCTCAGCAAGGGGACGCCATCAGATCCAAAACGGTGCCAAATCTGAAACCGCCGGATCGCCCCGGCGAGTGCCAGGCCGTGCGTCGCTCCTGACCAGGAGGCGGCATTCGAATTTGGCTCGGCGGGTTCGATCGGCCGTCGACCTCGCTCAATCGGCATCCGGCACGGACGTGAGCGAGGTCGACGGCACACAGATCATTCCTGGTCGAGGAGATTGGAGAAACTGTCGATCTCCTGATCCGTCAGGGTGATGGCGCGGAGCTGGACATCGACCCCCCCGTCGATCTTCCGATGGAGGACATAAAAGAAGCCGGTGATCCGCAGAATTGCCGTCTCGCCATTCGCCCCCTCGGGATATTCGCAGAACACGTCATTGGTCCAGTGGGTGGAACGGTTGCCAGGATAGATCGTGGCACGAACCTTCCTCTCACCAACCTTTTCGTTCTCGACATTGAGTTCGACCATGTAGCGCAAACCGTCATCCATATCGAGGGGACCATAAGCACCCGGCATGCACCCGGATGGTTCGGCCGTAAAGCCCTGATCCACCATTTTCGTCACTTCGTCCTTCGTCTCTTTGTTCAGGACGAGACGTAAATCGAGAATGAAAAAACCACCGTCCCGAAGAGCGACGGCGGAGGTGATCGGCGCAGGCTTTTGACCGATTTCGCGCGTGGCCACGGCTTTGAACTCTCCCGTGGCCATATCGATGGTAACGCGTGCCGCGCCCACATCCCGGGCGAAGGCCGGCGTCTGCATGGCCGTCAGAGCGATGATGGCAAGTCCCGCCGCGGTACAAGACCGACAACGGTTGAAAAAAGCAGTCATGGAGTTTACCCCTCTGTCGCGTATCGATCCAAAAGTGATGCAGCCAGATGGCATCTGACCAGAAGTGATCCGGGGTCGCTTGACGGCCCCGGACGGTCGTCTTCGTGATCACGGCTGCCGGTCCAAACCGGCCGTGTCAACTATTCTCCCCGGGCCGCCCGCGAAGACGCTCTCTTCACGACCAGGCCCTTCTCATTCGCTCCTGAAGCGGATTTTTTCGTCAAGGAGCGGAGGAAATCGGAACCTCAGAGGCCTCCAGGATCTTGACGAATTCTATCGCGTGCTCCCCGATATCGTCGGCGCGATCAAGGCCGTTGATGATGCGCCGCGCTTCGCGATAGTCGCCGCGCACATTGGGTTGGAAATGGCGCAGCAAGCAATGGCCGGTATACCAGCCATAGACCATGCCGTCATAGGTGATCCGGATGGAATCGTCCGGGTCGAGCGCCAGGGATGGGTTCCAATAATAACTGTCCGGATTGTTCTGGGTGTTGTCGATCCCGAAGCGCAGATCGGCGCGCTTATAGTTGTAGTCCCAGGTCAGCTGGACATAGCCCCGTCCGAAATATCCCTTGCCGGTTTCGTCAACGGGACGCCAATAGACCGGACCGGACTGCCGCTTTTGATAATAGTTTTCCAACCGGCTGATGGCCGACTCGTCCGTCGACGCCAGGGTTTCCCGGACCGGATACATGCGGTAAGCGGTCTCGTGATAGGCGGTCGCCAAGATGTAGCCGAGCCAGCGGATGTCCTTCAGTTCGCGGTGCGTGTTCCAGTAGTTCAGGATGGCGTCCGTGCCCGCATAGTGGTTTCCGCCGCTCTGATATTGCGAGAACCGCTGCTTGGCCAGCTGATAGAACGTCCCGATGTCGACCACGGTCTGTCGCTGGGACTCGTTGAGGACGAAATCCACATTCGCGCCACTGCACAGGCCGGAACTGCTGGCCCGGGCCGTCGTCAGCGGCGAGATGATGAACACGGAGGAAAGCGCCACCCAGGACAAGAGCTTAAATTTATGGAAGAAAAAAGTTCCTGTCATCAGATCTTCCCCCTACAGACCAAAAAGGCGCATGACCAACGCCCGTGCCGCCCCACGCAGCATGATCGGACGCTGGCCTTGCCGACCCTGTATTCCGACCCCATTGAGTCAGATCCATTTTTCGCGACCAATCCACCAGACCGGCATCACATCTGAAACCATCACAGTACAGCGACTTTGCCATGCAACCGCCTGCGAATGCTTCACGCCGGCAGGTGAATCAAACCCCGCGAAACATAAACACGACCTCGTGATAACGCGTCAAGGCTCCCGACTGCCCCCCCCTGATTGGTATCTCTAATCACCATGATTCAGGCGCTTACGGACACTCCGCGTCAGGAGATGCAGCCATGGCAGCGGATGACGGTGAGCGTTGATTCAACCTGAGTGGAGACGCGTGTCACCATGAAACGCGTCGCTTACAGCAAACGGAACGAAACGAGGCCAGACATCAGTGCCTGTGCCTGACGGCCATTCTGGATGGCATCTCGGCAATGGGCGAAATCCGCACGCTCCCGGCAACAATACTCTTGATACCCCGCGCCAAGCCGGACTTCATATGGGCGTGGTCAAGATCACGACGACGCCACCAAGCATAAGCCGCAATCGCCCATCGAAAAATCCGGCAAACGCCCCTGTAGTCCTTGGGAGCGCCAAGCTTATTTTGGATTTTCCATCCATCAGGCTGCATCCTTCAAGATGCAGAACAAGAAGTAAGGCCCCGCCCTTGCACCAAGGCCACCATGCTTTCGGTATGACGTTTGTTCAGGATCGCCCCTCCCCAACCCGCCTAAGAGACAATAGGGGACTATTTGCGTCTCATCCGAGTGCGGCTCCTGATCTTGGTGCGTGTGCCTGGACGCGGGGCTTGGGCAAGGCCGCGGGCGTCCGGCGTCTGGCCGCCGCGGTTCGCAAACGCGCCAAAGCAAAAACAGGGTACCCTCGGCACACGGAAAAAGCCGAGGGTACCCTCACCGTCTCTGCAATTCTCCTACTGCTTGTCGAAATCGAAATTCTCGACGGTCATGCGCACTTTCTTTGAGGGAACTCGAATGATAGAGCGCGCCTGATAGTTGAGGCCCGAGGTCAGGCGATCGTGATTGATGTCCATCAGGACAGCGTCCTCGTCAAGTTGGGTACGGACCTTCGTCATCTTGAGTTCCTTGGTGCTGGCGTCGACCAGCATCACCAGTTCATCGCCAGGCTGCACGACATCGGTGCCCAGGATACGGATCGTTCCCGGAAGATCGCCTCGGCCGAAGGTGGCTTTCTCCAGATAGCCCGCCACCTTGCCTGTCGTGGGGAGCGAATATTGCTGGAGGAGACGTTGAAGATCGACCTGCCACTCCTTCTGTGCTTCGACCACACGCTCCTGGATCCGTCCACGGATACCGCGCATTTGGCGCTGCTCCGGCTTCTGTTCGCTGATCAAGGTCGTTTGCATACGACTGTCCACGTCGAAGCGCACCAGCTCCAGCTTGGTCAGTTGGACTTCACCATCCTTGGAAACCTCCGTACGCCGCTTCCAGGTGTAGTCTTGCATCTTCTTGCGGTTCTCTTCGCGACTTTTCGAAACCTTCACCGCAATGTCGGAAACGTCCGGCAGCCCCTGCGCGAGGCCGCCAACAGTCGTAAAACCCAAGCACGTGAGTGCCAAGATTGTTTGCCGTATCATTTTCTAGCCCCTCCAACTTGTCAAAATGCGCGATCAAACTCTCCGTAAGACGCGATGTTCCGGACGCTGCCATTTCACGGCAATTAATGCAATCTCATTAATTAGGGATTGTGGCGGAAAAAGAGAGCCGTTAAGAAGTGAGTGCACATTTGCAGAGTATGAGGGGCAGCATGAGGAACATTGTTACGACTGGGCTGGCCGCGACCTTTTTTTGGTTGGTGGCAGCCTCGAGCACATCCGCGGAACCGCTGGCATGGCCCCGTGAGATCAAGGGCGCCGAGGGGGCGAGCATCACCCTCTACCAGCCGCAGGTCGATCGTTGGGACAGCTTCGTGTCTCTGGAGTTTCGGCTCGCAGCGGTATTGGAACTGCCCGGCCAGGATCACCCCATCCCTGCGGCACTGCGCATGGCGGCGGCGACCACGACCGATCTCGGGGAACGCACGGTGGTGGCGTATGACCTCAAGGTTGTCGATGTCGATGTCAGCAGTCCGGACAAAGCGATTGCACAACGTCTGCGCAATGTCATCACGGCCTATGTCTCCGGTATGTCCCAGACCTTGGCGCTGGATACCGTCCTCGCCCATTTCGAAGAAGGCGTCGAAAGGGAACGTCCGGAAACGCCCTATGGTCCAGTGCCGAATCTCGAGCGCCCGACCGAATTGGCGGGAACGCCCCCCGAAATCCTGGTGAGCTACACACCGACCATTCTGGTCCTGTTCGATGGCGATCCATTGTTTGTCGAGACCGGATCAACGGGCCTTGAATTCGCCGTCAACACGAATTGGGACGTGTTTCACCATGTTGAGACGTCCACTTATTACCTCCTGTATGAAGACTCGTGGCTGGAAGCCCCCTCGCCGACCGGTCCGTGGACGCCGGCCGGCAAGCTGCCCCGGAAGGTCGCCAAGCTGATACCGGAGAATGAGAGCTTTGAGACGGTGCTCGAGCATGTGCCCGGTCGCAAGATATCGCAGGACGAGGCCCCCCAGGTCTTTGTCAGCGCTGAGCCCGCGGAACTCATCCTGATCAACGGCCGCCCGATCGAGGAAAAGATCCCGGGCACGGATCTGCTCTGGATCAAGAACACGGAAAGCGACCTGTTCCGCAGCGCAACGAGCCGGGACTATTACTATCTCGTGTCGGGTCGCTGGTTCAGGGCGTCAAGCCTGCAAGGGCCATGGACGCCCGCGGGTCAGGATCTGCCCCAAGGCTTCGCGGCCATTCCCGGGAACCATCCCGCCGCAAGCGTGCGCGTTTCAGTGAAGGGAACATCGGAAGCGGACGAGGCCGTCATGCTGGCCAGCATCCCGCAAAAGGCCGAAGTGCGCCGCAACGACACGACGGTTGTCGTCACCTATGACGGAGAGCCGGAGTTCCGCAAGATCGAGGGCACCAAGGTCTATTACGCGGCGAACACGGCGTTTGATGTCTTCCGTGTGGGGTCCCGGTACTATGTCTGCTTCAACGGCGTGTGGTTCGCGGCAAAATCACCCCAGGGTGTGTGGGTCGTCAGCGACAGTGTTCCGGGGGCAATCTATAAAATTCCGCCTTCGAGCCCCAAATACCACGTGACCTATGTCTATGTGTATGATTCGACGCCGGACGTTGTCGTGGTCGGTTATACGCGCGGCTATACCGGCGTCTATGTCTCCGGCGGCGTCGTGGTCTATGGAACGGGCTATTATTATCCGCCCTATGTCTACTATCCCCCCAGCGGCTATGTCGTCTATCGGGCCTATCCGTACAGTTACGGCGTTGCCGCTTATTATAGTCCTTACACGGGAGGTTACGCGCGCGGTGCCGCCGTTTACGGGCCCTATGGCGGGGCCGGTTGGGGTGCAGCCTACAATCCAACGACGGGCACCTATGCGCGCGGCGTCTCCGCTTGGGGGCCTTATGAGGCCGGCTATGCGGGGCAAGCCTACAATCCCCGCACCGACACTTATGGGGCGACCTATCAGCGGTCGAACGCTTACGCAAGCTGGGGAGAGAGCGTGGTCACGCGCGGCGATGAATGGGTGCGCACCGCAAACTATTCGGACTCACGAGGCTCGGTTGCCGGGATTGAAACATCCCAGGGCGCCAAGGCCGGGACTGTGCAGACGGACCAAGGAACCGCCTATGCCGGCCGGGACGCCGACAACAATCTCTATGCGGGCAAGGACGGCAACGTCTACAAACGCAGCGACGACGGATGGTCGAGTTACAACGACGGCGAATGGCAGTCCGTGGATCGTCCGGAGGGATCTGGCGAGAGAGCCCAGGAAAGACAGGCGAATACGCAACGGGATTGGTCCCAGCGATCCACGAGAACGGTTGAGAGCCTGGAGCGGGACTGGCAGGCGCGCGACAGCGCCTCAAGACGGTCGAGGAACTTTGAGTCGTGGCAAAGCGACCGCTCGAGATCATCCGAGCGTGGATCCCGATCGCGGGAGCGCCGTCGGCGCAACTGATTGTGGACGGGGCCACCGCAGCCGTCTCGGTGGCCTCTTCTCATCCGGTGTTGCGGGGCTGCGCCGCCGCCGACCCGGAGGTCCAGATCTCGTGGAATGGCTGGGCGCCTGACCGGATGTTTACAGAACTAAAGTGAAAATCCTGTTCATTCAGGACAAGGATGGACATCGTCTGATTGATATGGGTGGGGCCGAATCCGAGGGAGCGTCTGTCCGACCGGACAGAGATGATCCGCGGATCAGGTCCATCGCGCGTTGAGCATTGGTGCACCGGTTTCGGAAAGCTCGCTGGACAGAGCACAAATCGGTGATAAGGAAACCAGGGAGTGCGCGGTCTGGCCCGGCGCGCCGGAGCGGATACCCGGCATCAGGATCAGAACCCTGCTCTTATTCCAGTGTCATCATGCGCGAACAGAAAAAAATGCAGCGTTCCCCAACAGACAAAAAACTTACCATGCTGGACATACCGACCTGTCCAATGAATTACCCCGGCTTCGTGTTCCGCACTCTGTGCGAGGATGGCTACAAGACAGAAGCACTGTTGGCCGGAACCGGCCTGACGGCGGAGCAATTTGCAGATCCATGTTTCCGAATTGAATTCTCCGCGCTCCGACGCTTCCTTTTGAATGCCATGGAGCACACCGGCGATCCGCATCTCGGGCCACGGCTCGCCTGGCGCTTCGAGCCGAACTATATCGGGCTTCCGGCTTACGCTGCCATGAACGCCACACGCTTCAAAGACGCACTGGAAGTCTTAAACCGCTTCTTCTGTCTGACATTTTCATGGATCGAATTCAGCTTTTCCGAGAACAATGCCAGCCTGGAGACCGGCGAAGTGGCCATTCGTTTGCGCCCGTTGCATCCGCTTGAGGATCTCGACTACTTCGTTTCCGGCAGTGCATTGATCGTCTGCAACAATTTGCTCAAGGGGCTGCTGCGCGTCGAGAGATTCGCGTCGCGTGCAGAAGTTACGATCAGCGAGCCGGAGGGCTGGGCCAAGGTGTCCGGGGAAATCGGTCGCGTTCCCGTCCGTTTCGAGGCCCGCGAAACCCGACTGATGTTCCCCGCAGAGCTCTTGAACCGTGCTTTGCCAGGCGCCGACCCGATCAGCCACCAACGGCTCCTGACGCTGTGCGAAAAATTCGCGGTGGATGGCGGATACGAGGCCTCCCCGGCCATCGAGGTCCTGACCTTTTTGGAGGCGGAGCAAAATCTCGGCGCTTCGCTCTCGAGGGCCGCCGAGGCACTCGGCTATTCCGAGCGCAGTCTGCGCCGTCAATTGGATCGGGCGGGCACCTCCTATCGGAAGCTGATGGACCAGGTGCGCGAGAGCCGCGCCCGGGAGATGCTGGCCAACACGGCCCGGCCGATCCAAGCCATCGCTTATGAGCTCGGTTATGACACGCCCTCGAACTTCGCGCGCAGCTTCAAGCGGTGGACAGGCGTCACGCCCAAGGCGTTTCGTGACGCGCGCAAAACAAGCGGTACCAATGGCCACAACTGAATACTTCTTGGCCGAGAGAGAGCTTTCCTGAAATGTGGCTTCGTGCAGATTTCACATGAATTTTGGCGGTTTTTGCGGATTGGCGGCGGACCTGATCAATGAAGTATTTCAATGCTTGGCTTGCTCTCACGGCACTCATGACGTCAGTCGCCTTGGCTGAAACGCCTGAAACGGATCGGGGCGGCATCCTGTCTGCGTTTTTCGGCATCGACAATGGTCTCCCCATCAAAGCAATGCGTCTGTGTATAGAGGCGCCCGGCAAAGACGGTATGCCTGTCATTTTTTCCTCGGAGATCGACGACAAAACACTCGATACTGACGACTTTCGGGTCACGACCGCCTCGGGCGATATCGGCCGCGTGGATTGCGTCACGCTCCGGCCGGCGGACGAAGCGGGCGAGAAGCGGACGGTTCTCTTGATCGGGGCCTACGGATCCGCGGATGACCAACCCGCGAAAGTGGAAATTGTCGGTGATTTGATGTCCCTGGATGGCCGTGTGAATTTCAGGGGCGCGCAATCGGGCGTGATCCCGTTGGAAGCCGGACCGACCATGATCCTGGCTGAAACGCTTTCCCCAAAGGCCTGGAGCCTTGGGGGACGCGGCAATTGCCCGCGCACTGGGGTCAAGGGTGTTGTGCGCGCGACCTGGGTGGGCGGCGTCACCAAACCGGGGGGCGCTGAAATCGACGGCCAGGAAATGCAGCTCTACCGCGTCACCGTCCGGCGGGCCGACGGCAGTGTCGAAAAGATGACGCCCATGGCCGTCGGGGACCTCAATGACAACGACAACAATCACGATCTTTGTCTCGGCACGGACGCGCAACCGTTGAGCGTTTTCTTTCCGGCGGGTGCTCTGACGGATCCGAACGAGGACCTTAATCCTGACACGGAAATTCCGGTTTCATCGGCCTCCGGGGTGAATTAGGCCCACCCGAATTACACTGATGCCACATCTGGGTGTCACGAGTGACACGTCGCCGTCGATTAACCGCCGTGGAAATCGGCCGCCATAGAGACAGAGACACGCCATGATGCAAAAAATCGCCCAGACCGTTTTCCGCACCCTGGTGATCTCGATCCTGTCCGTCATGCCCGCCGTCGCGCAGGAGGCGCGGCCGAACATCCTGTTGGTTCTGTTCGACGATGCGGGCTTCATGGATTTCGGCGCCTTTGGCAGCGATACGCGCACGCCGAACATTGACGGCCTCGCGCGCGATGGCGTGATGCTCTCCCGCTATTACGCCTCGCCATTTTGCGGACCCAGCCGCGCCATGCTCATGACAGGCATGGACAATCACCAGGTGGGCATGGGCACACTGGTTGAAACGCTGACGGACGAAATGCGCGCCTTTCCCGGCTATTCCATGAGGTGGAAAGCCGAGCAACAGACCATCGGAACGCTGTTGTCCGACGCGGGGTACCAGACCTATGTCACCGGCAAATGGGGCATCGGCGAAACCGGCGCGAACTTGCCCAACCGGTTCGGCTTCGACCGGTCCTATGTCATGGACGCCACCGGCGGCAGCAATTACGACGCTAAACCCTATCTTCCCGGTTCCCACGCCGTGGACTGGTTCGAGGACGGCGAACCCATCACTCTGCCGGATGACTATTACTCGTCACGGTCTCTGGTCGACAAAATGATCGACTATATCGGCGCCGGGGATTCCGAGCGCCCGTTTTTCGCTTTCCTGTCGCTTCAGGCCGTTCACATGCCTATCCAAGCGCCCGTCTCCTATATCGACCGCTACAATGGTGTGTTCGACGAGGGGTGGGATGTCATGCGCGAGGCGAAGCTGCAGCGCGCGATCGATCTCGGTCTCGTGCCACCGGCCACGCGGCTTGCGCCGCCGCCTGAAAACCATCGGGCTTGGGATGATCTGACGTCGGAAGAGCAGATCGTCTCTGCACGCGAAATGCAGGTGAATGCGGGCATGATGGAGGCGGCCGACCACCATATCGGACGGCTCCTGAGCTACCTGGAGGCAACAGGGCAGCTGGAAAACACCATTGTCATCGTGACTTCGGACAATGGCGCGGAATCGGCCATGACGAGTCTGGAAGGATTGCAAAACGTCGTTCTGGATGGGATCAAATGGATCGAGGGCTTCGATACGTCGTTTGAAAATCTCGGTCAGCCCAAGAGCTTGACGGCTATCGGTCCGGAATGGGCGTCGGTGTCCTCGGCCCCCCTTGATCTTTACAAGTTCTATGGCAGCGAAGGCGGCCTCCGCGTGCCATTTGTGGTCGCGGGCCCCGGCATTGCGTCGTCAGGCATTCAGGATGCGCCCGTGCATATCGCCGACCTCGTGCCGACCATGCTCGACGCGGCGGGCGTGCCTTATGACGCGAACGCTTTCTATGGACGCAGCGCCATGCCGCTGCTCTCGGGTAAGTCAGACACGACCTACGCTGATGATGAAAGCTTCGGGTTCGAGGTCAGCGGCAACGCAGCGCTCTATCGAGGCAAGTGGAAAATCACCCGGAATTCGCGACCGAGGGGCGACAGCCAATGGCGGCTCTACGATCTGTCGGTCGATCCGGGAGAGACCACCGATCTCTCCGGCGACAACCCCGAGCTTTTCAAAGATATGGTGGCCGAATACCGGTCCTACTCGCAAAAGGTCGGCGTATACGAGTTGGGTGCGGAAGATTACGCGCTGAAGGTGCTGACCAACAAGTTGATCTCCAAGGTCCTTCACAAATACTGGCCCCTTTTGCTGGTCCTTGCGTTGGCCATTGTGCTTGTGCTGGTGGGCGCAGGATATGTTGTGGTTCGCATGGTCAGACCCGCCGCTTGACGCAAAATGCGTTGCTCACCTTGCGGAATGAATGGGGGCCCGTTCGAAGCGGATCCATGGCAAACAATAGGATGGAGCGTGTCAATGGCGTGGTTGATCTACACAATCCTCGTACTCGCCGTTTTGGCTGGCGGCGTCTATTTCGGCTTGCCGGCAGTGCTCAGGGCGATGGGCCTGCATCAACATTATGAAATTCCCGAGTTCAATCTCGCGGGAAAACGTGCCCTGATCATCGCGACAAGCCACGACAAGTTGGGTGACACCGGCAAGGACACGGGCGCTTTCGGCTCTGAATTCACGGTGCCCTACTACGCCTTCATCAATGCGGGCCTTGAGGTCGATATGGCCTCAATCAAAGGGGGCGAAATTCCGATTCAGCCCTGGTCCTGGACCTGGCCCCTGGTCACCCATGAGGATCACCGCTTCATAGCGGACGCAGACGCCATGAAGAAACTCAAAAATTCAAAGCCGATCGCCGAAATCGACCCCAATGATTACGATGTGATCTTCATGGCGGGCGGCTGGGGCGCGGCCTATGACCTGGCCCAAAGCGAGGTCTTGGCCGAGTTGGTCACGAAGGCCAATGCGGCCGGCAAGATCCTCGGATCGGTATGTCACGGTGCTTTGGGATTGGTCAGTGCAAAGGGCGTAGATGGCGAACTCCTGGTACGGGGGCGCCGCGTCACCGGTGTGACCAATGGTCAGATTAACGCCTTCGGCATTGCTGTTACGCCCAAACATCCTGAAACCGAACTGAAAGCGGCGGGGGCAAACTTCGAGGCGCGGCATGCGTGGCGCGACTTTTTCGCCACTCACACGGTCGTGGACGGGAACCTCATCACCGGTCAGAACCAGAACAGCGGTTATGAGACCTCGCATCGCATTCTGGAACGGCTCGCCGCCGAGTGAAACGGCGATAATGCCGAAATTACCTCTTGTCCTTGGCACTCCGATAGCTGCAATCCTTGCGGTTGGGGCTGCATGGACAGTATTCGGACGGTTGAGCTCCGATTCCGTGACTCATCCGGGCTGCGCCCTCGATCGCAATGATCTCGGCACGTTCGTCGCCATACCCGGCGGCGGGTTCGTGAAAGGCGCCGATGCGCGTTATCCCGAGGAAGGTCCGCCAGAAAAGGTCTTCGTCTCGCCGTTTCATCTGCAAACACATGAAGTGACAAACAGTCAGTTTGCGGACTTCGTGGCCGCCACGGGCTATGTCACCGAAGCGGAAAGAAATGGCGGCTCGGCCCGGTTCCGCGAAAGCCAGACACCGGAGGTCCTTTTGTCCTGGTGGAAGATCGATATCCAGGCGACGTGGAAGGCCCCAAACGGCGCGGGATCAAATCTTGACGGCCGGGCGCTCCATCCGGTGGTGCATGTCACCCTGAACGATGCCCGAGCCTATGCGCAATGGGCGGGTGGTCGCCTTCCCACAGAAGTCGAATGGGAATATGCGGCAAGCTTTGGCCTTCCTGATCCTCATGATCCGGAATCCGGGATGAGAGGACCGGCCGGAGAACCCCGCGCCAATGTCTGGACGGGTCTGTTTCCTGTTTTCGATTCCGGGCGGGACGGTTTTGCCGGGATCGCGCCGGTCGGCTGTTTCGCTCCAGGTCGAACGGGCGCCCATGACATGATCGGCAATGTCTGGGAGTGGACGGACACGCCTTTTTTGGGCGGCGGGTCCCGGTTCACAATCAAAGGCGGCTCGTATCTGTGCAGCGGGAACTATTGCCAGCGATATCGCGCTGCGGCCCGGGACAGTCTCGAGATGGACTTCAGCGCCGCGCATGTGGGGTTTCGGATCATCAGGGACCGGGCTCCCCCCGAGTAGCCCTGTACCGAAATGCAGGATGCGGTTGATTTCATATCGAGTTCAGCGAACTCAACGGTAAACTTCGTACACAGCTTCCAGCAATGAGCCGGTGTCTTAGCAAGGGCGTTCCGTAACCCGTGCAACGCATACGGAACCCATGGCCGCAACTGAATACTCTTTGGCCGCGGAGGAGCTTTTGCGCTTAGCGAGCGTTGCTCATAAAGATGAATGAAATTCTGCCTACAGAATATGAACTTGTGTAAGGCACCGACGCCTTGATGCGGCGCCGAAGGGCAAGGAGGGGGCCAGGGTGTCGGCAAGTTCTGTTGCCCGCAAGACTGACGAGGCAACGCATTTGAATACCTTGCGGGTAAGGCGCGCGGAGGATTTCTCCACCACAGCGTTCAGGTCCATTTTACTTAGCGGAAGGGGTCGCAAGCATGTCACTCAAACGAACCTGTCTTATAGCGGCGCTGGTATTCCTTGCGGCACCGCCAGCCGCTGCTGAAAAAAAATGGGACTATACCGCTACGCTTTACGGGTGGCTCACGGACCTGTCCAGTACGGTGGAGACGCCAATTGGCGAATTTGAAACCGAGGTCGAATTCAGCGAGATCTTGGAATCGCTCGATTTGGCGGCCTTCGGCGCATTCGAAGCGCGCAAGGGACGTTGGGCACTCATCGCCGACGTGGCGTATGCAGATTTGACCTCGGACATCGACGTGCCATTCGATACGTTGTTTGGAAGCGGTGAGGTAGAGACGCAAGCGGTCCTTCTCGGTGGCGTCGCCACTTACGCTTTGATCGATCAAAGCAATCTTCGTTTCGATGTCGGGAGCGGCATTCGTTATGCCAATATAGACGTCGACACATTGCTTGTCGGTCAAGAAGAGACACCAAACGCATCCTTCTCCTTTGACGGGAGTTGGGCTGACTTTCTCATAGCAGCGCGGGTAAAGTACTTCATCACCGACAACTTGTTTACCGTTGCTTTGGCCGATGTGGGTGGCTTTGGTATTGGAGACTCGTCGGATCTGACTTGGCAAGGATCCATTGGCTTCGGTTACCGATTCAATGAGCGGTGGTCCACCAGAACAGGATACCGATACCTTTCGATCAAACGGGAGTTCGGCGGGGCGGACATCACGACGGAAATTTCGGGGCCTCTCCTCGGCGTGCAGATATCATTCTGATCGCTCACCGAGCAGGCCCCCTCACCCTTGCGGAGCAGAACCCCATGGGTATCGCTTGGAAGTTTGCCGCTGGCGTGCCGGCCCTGATCTTTTCGTTCGTTGGCTTCGCTTGGTGGATTGCACCGGATTTCGTCAGTGCAAAGCTCGGTATGCCTTTGCTGAACGAAGTCGGCCTCAGCACCCAGATCGGTGATCTGGGTTCGTTCTTCTTCACTTTGGGGGGGTGCATTCTGATCGGGCTCGCGACCGGCAATCGCATCTGGCTCTATCCTTCGATCATGCTTCTGACTTTTGCGATCGCCGGACGTTCCATCGCGTGGCTGTTTCATAGTGCCGCGTTGCCCGTCGAGATGATTGCCGTGGAACTGGCAGGCGTGATCGTGCTTCACCAGACGTCGAGGGATTTGGCGAAACGTCGGGGTTGAAGTCCGGGCCAGCGCTTTGATGGCACCTGTTTTAAATGAGACGGGCGATTGAAGCTGGGAAGATCTGCGATGTTCTGATTTTGACATTCAAGGACGAATGTCAGCCCAATGCCCAATCGACACGACGAAAGCGGTCGCGAATGCCTTATGGGCTGCCCGGTCATTCGCCAACGGAATGCATGAAAGCGTCGGCACCGAAGTGAGATCGCATCTCTTCGCACTGGATTTATGTGATCGCATTTTGTGGTCAACAGCGCTCCGACAAAGAGGGAAAGTTCCAATGGTCAACACTCGTCTCAAGGCTCTGCTTCTGGCGGGAGCCGCATCTCTGATCACGGCAGGCTGCGTCGCCGTTGCCGTGGAGGGTGCGCAAGCAACCAAGTCCGAAGTCATCATTTCAAAGAATATCGAGGAAGCGAAAGCGGGTGACGCCGAAGCTCAGTATAAGGTCGGCAATGCCTATTGCTGCTCCGTGCATGAAGGCAGCGGTCTGTACAACACCAAGACGTCTGTTGAATGGCTTTGTCGCTCTGCCAAGCAGGACTATGCGCCTGCCATGCTGCAACTTGGCAAAATCTATTCCGGTGATGTCGTCGACGGTGTGCGGTTAACGCGTAGGGTCGCCCAGGGAATTGCGGGGACGAGCACGAATCTTCCGGTCGCCTGGGCCTGGCTTCGACTCGCCGCCGATCGCGAAGAAGAAGACGCGGCAGAGCGTGCGCAAAAGATCTGGGACAAATTGGACGAAGATGGCCGGGCTGCGGCTCAGCAGATCTACGACAAGGGCCTTGATGCGTCTTGCCGGTGGGACGCAGTCATCGGCAAATAGCGCTCAATCGCCACGGCTCAGTCGGCGGTCCACTCAGAATGGGTTCCGACAATCATTCCCCGGAGCGTTTCCGAGGGGGCGGCTCAGCCCGGCGATGACGCCAAAGTACATTCAGTTTATTCCGGGTCATGAAGATGCGTCTCAGGTCGTTGTTTTGTCGCGTTTTTGAACCGGAAACCGGTGTCCACGTTTCCGGCAAGCCCACATCCAACCATGATTTTGGATTTTTACGCATATTGGGGAGGTCATGATGCGGATTTTCGCTTTTCTATATGTCCTGATGTTGGCGACCGGTTGCGCCGCGCGGCCTGACATCGCAGTGGATTACGATGCGGACCATGACTTCAGCGGCTACAAGACATTTGTGTGGATGGGCGAAGAGCCTTTGAAGGTGGAGGGCGATCTGCGCCTCGCCGATACTGCACGCTTCGCGGCGGAACGAGCCATTCGGGAAGAAATGGTTGAGAAAGGCTATGTCGAGGTTCAGAATCCGGACGAAGCCGATTTCGGCGTGAGCGCTGTCGTGCGTTTCAGTCAGACCGTTGTGATCGACTCCATGGATCGGACGGTTTATGCAGCAAGTGACCGATCAGCACGTCGCGTCAATGGTCCCGGCCCCCTTCCGGATGCAGTTGTCGTCGAAAGATCCCAATACGAACGAGTTGATCTTGGTCCGCTTGCACACATGATGGATGAAGGTCAGCTCGTGATCAGGGTCTATGATCTCGGGTCGGGCAACCCGGTCTGGAGCGTGAGCGCCACCAAAGACTTCACGAACGACTCCCCCGATGGCAGCAATGCCGACAGTGCCCTTCGTCGGTTATTGCGGGATTTCCCGCCGAGCTAGGTCACCGGCTCATGAATCGCATCCAGATGCGGGCTGAGGCAAGTTTGACGACGGCGAGATAGTTGGTGTCGTGTTTTTCGTATCGCGTGGCGACGGCTCGGAAGCGTTTGAGTTTGATGGGCAGGCCGTTGGCATCGATCAGGGCATGGATCTTGGTGGTCAGTCCACTGCGTGAACGCCCCATGCACCCGGCTCGAAGCTCGTCCATGCCGGTGGTCTGGGCGGATTTTTGAACCCCCTTTTTGCGTTGACTGCATGCTGATGAACCTTGATGGACGACCTATCGATCGCTTGCAGGTCTCCATCACAACCCTTTGCGATAGCGTCAAAAATGCGGTCCCAGACGCCGAGCTTCGCCCAGCGGACAAAACGGTTGTAGCAGGTCGTATATGGGCCATAGCGCTCCGGGATATCCGCCCAAGGAGAGTCTGTGCGGAGCCGCCAGTAGATGCCGTTGAGCACGCACCGACCATCGGCACGGGGCACACCGCGCAACTTGTTGGGAAGCAACGGTTCAATGACCGACCATTCGAAATCTGTGAGTTCGTAGCGACGCTGGGACATGGCAAGCTCCTTTCAAGGAGCTTGAATCACTGTTCGCATCAACCAAGCGACCCGCTTATGAGTTTGTAACCTAGGCCCAACACTTCAAAAAGCTCAACACCCCAACAAAGCATCCGAAGCAAGAACCATACTTCTTAGCCAGAAAGGCGTAGTGGTCTGTCGCCGTCTTCCCGCTGTTCCGTTCCTTGGGCGGTGGCCTTGACGATGGCTCTCTTCAACATTTGAGAGTCGATGGGTTTCGGCACATAGTCCGTCATTCCATTCGCCATATAGTGCTCCCGATCGCCACTCATCGCATTGGCCGTCAAAGCGATGATCGGAATGCTGCGCGCGGGCTCGGACAGTTGACGGATGGCTTTCGTCGCTTCCAGGCCGTCCATGACCGGCATCTGGACATCCATCAGTATAAGATCAAATGGCTCTCTACGCACCGCTTCGATGGCCTGCTCGCCGTTCTCGACCAAAGTGAACTCATGACCGAACGCACAGATATATTCTCTGATGACGATCTGATTGACCTCGTTGTCTTCCGCCACCAGTATCTTCATTGGTCGTGAGTTTTGGGTTTCCCCCTCGCCTTCGGAAACCGCCTCAATACAAGAGTCCGGTGCCGAGGCTTGCGAAACCGGGATCGTGATCCAAAACCGGCTGCCCTGACCTTCAGTACTTTGAACCCCTATCCTTCCGCCCATGAGTTCAACCAGCTTTTTTGAGATGGCGAGACCGAGGCCGGTGCCCCCGAAACGACGGGTCGTTGACGCATCCGCCTGATGGAAGCTCTCAAAAATCCTCGATTGCATCGCTTCCGGGATGCCGATGCCGGTATCCTCCACCTCAAAACCAATATTTCCGCGCGGAACGGCGCCCACACCCATGAGACGCACCTTGACGCCGCCTTCAAGGGTGAACTTCACCGCATTACCGACAAGGTTCAGGAGAATCTGTCGTACCCGTACCATATCTCCCGAGACCCATGCCTCCTCTTCGGGCGGAGGCAGGAGGGCTTGAATGGCGATGCCCTTCTGCCGGGTCGAAGGCTCGAAGAGTCCGACCACGTCGTTGACAATGTGTAGAGGAGAGAACGCCACGCTATCGAGTTCGATATTGCCGGAGTCAATCTTGGAAATGTCCAGTACATCGTTGAGCAGGACAAGCAGGCTTTCCGCCGACCGCAGCGCCGTTGAGACCTGCTCCTGCTGATCCTCTTGCAGTTGCGCCTTTTGCATCAGCGTCAGCAAGCCGATGACCCCGTTGAGCGGTGTGCGGATCTCATGACTCATGGTGGCCAAAAAACGAGACTTGGCGATGCTGGCCTGCTCGGCTTCCTGAATCTTCTGCTTGAGATGGACCGTGAGAGCGTCACGATCGGCGAGAATGGCCTGGCGCATTTCAGCCGCATACATCATATCGCGCGCGGCGTCCGATGGTCCAAAATCCTCTATCTTCAGGTCAATTCGACTGTCGGATGCCGCAGCCGGCGGCGCATGACCCAACAGGAGAAAGATTGCACGCTCCGTGCGGGCGACCATCCCCCGCATCTGAAGAGGCGGAAGCTCTCCGTGGCTGTTCACAAGTATTTTTTGACGGTCTGCGAAGTCGGCAACCGTCTCAATCCCGTAAGGATGCTTGACTCTGAACAGTGAGAAAAAATTCTGATCGACGGGATCACCCGGCAAGTGACGGCGCAAGGACGGCCCTATGCGAAGGATCGTTCCCTGCTCGTCAAGCAAAAGATGGGCTGGAAAGAGCAGACACAGCCAATCAGCATCGAGAGAAAGCGTCGCCATCGGTGCGTCCCACGTCTCCGGCAACCACGGTCTTGCTCTCCCGTTCAATCAGGATGCGGACGCCGTCTGTTTGGTCCAAAACCACGACCGTCCCCCGTTCATCGAAATAGTCCAGCAAGCCGTTGAACAAACCGACAACGAACGGTACCAGCCCTTTCCGAGGCGAGCGGTAGCACATGATGATTTGCCGCTCGTCGGTATGAACGACCTCGAAGGACGGCATTACGGATCCTGGCATTGTGCTTGAGATGCTGTCGTGCATTTCATCGAGACTGTTCAGGAGGCTATCCAGCGTTTCGCCGGCCAGCTTGAACATCGATCCATAGGGTGTGCCCACCGCGAATCCGACCCAGTATCGACCGAAGGCCTCCAGCAATGACTCCATGTCGATATTGGTCTGGTCGGAAATCGCTCCAATCAATGCGAATGTGACTTCATCTTTATACAGATCTGCACCGATGAAGTGCTCGTCATTAAGGCCGGATTTCTGCAGGATGTCGTTCCAGGCGGCTTCCCCTCTGGTGTCGAGGACCATGTTGCGCGCCGCTTGATGAATGAGGCCATACACTCTGGATTTCCCCGCTTCGTAAAACCCCGCAACCAGATCCGACCCTAGCCGGTTTTAGAGAACATCTCCTTAAAACAGGGACGATCCCCTTCGTGTCGCGCGGGATCGAAAGCCCCTTCGAGGCGTAAACAAAACCTTGCCTCTCTCTCTACGGATTTTTGCGTCTCGGGGTGGCAGGACCGCGCATCTTGGATTGAAGCATGGAAGGAGCCGGGTGAAGCCAGATCCGGCATGACGACAGAGGGGGTGGGCTCCCAATCGAACTTCCGCCACCGGCCCCAGGCTTGCTTGGCAAAATAGACTGTCTTCGTGATTGGCGCGACGCAGGCACCTTCCTCATCAATCAAATCAACGGCGTAGTCGCGCGTCTGTCCTCCCTGCGCGTCGCAAGGACAACCATGGGCTCCGTCCCGCAGGAACAACCAGAGGACAGCCATTCCCGCCTGAGCGCGGCGCGGTTACCGTTCCCAGGGATTCATCCGCGCGCGATAGGCCGTGGGCGTTGTTCCCACCGCCTTTGAAAAGGCCGACCGGAAACTGGAAACATCCTTGAAACCGACGGCGGACGCGACCACGGCAATGGGGTCCAATGTCGTCTCTAACATGGATTTGGCGATCTCTATGCGGATGCTTGCGATGAACTGCTGCGGGGTCATGCCCGCGCGCTCAACGATCCTGCGGTGGAACGTCCGTTCGCTCAGGCCCACTTCGCCGGCGAGGGAGCGCACGGAAACGCCCTTGGCCACGTCGCGCGCGATGATCTCCTGGGCACGGGCAAGCAGCGGGTCAAAGGTGGAAAACAGGGTCGGAACGGCGAAAATCCCGGCGACGGGCCGCCCCGGCTCCACCACGGCAATTTTGGCCAGCATTCTTGCAAGGCCCGGCCCGGAAAACCTTTCGACGAGGTTTAGAACCTGGGCGATGTAGGAATATGGACCCGAACTCGTGATCATGGCGCCATCCGCGACGACCATCTCATTGTCCTGAAAATCAATGTTCGGAAATCTCGCTGAGAGATTGCGGAGATACCACCACGTCGTCGTCGCCTTCCTGCCTTTCAGGAGCCCGGCTTCGGCCATCAGTTCGACGGCGGTGCAACATCCGCAGATGACCGTGTCAGCCGGCGGAACGGTTTGCAGCCAATCAATGATCCGGGGATCGACGGCGAGCTCCTCCTCCCCAGGACTTCGCAGAAGAGGCGGCAAAACCAGCGCGTCACCGATGTCATCGGCACCGACTTTTTTTGCGGAAGGGATGTCGATCACGCGGGCAACGAGCGCGTCCCCTTCTCCCATGACGCCCCGGACCAGATTGGCCATGGCGACCAATTCGCAGGTGCCGTGGACGGCCGAATGCAAAGCGCCTTCATAGCGCGCGACGGAGATCACTTTTTCCATGTGGCGGATTTCAGCATGATATTGTCTTGTTCGCCAGCTACAAATGCGGCCGTACCCACGTCACCATGGGTCAATCTTTACCGGGGAGCCCATGATGTCGGATTTGATCAAAATCGAGCGGCAAGGTCCAATACTGATGATCGGTCTCGACCGACCGGCAAAGGGAAATGCGCTCAATATGGAAATGTTCCGGGCGCTGTCGGCGGCCTACACACACTTATGCGATGATCCGGCGCTGCGATGTGGAGTTCTTTATTCCTATGCCGATTTATTCTCGGCCGGGCTCGACCTTCTCGACATGGCACCGATCCTGGCGGATCAGGCCGATGAAGCGGCCCGGGTCATGGCACGGGAGGACCAGGTAGATCCTTTCGATTGGGCATCGGCGGCGGGGCGCCAGGGGCGGCGGAGAACCAAACCGGTGATAACGGCGATCAATGGCAAGTGTTTCACGGCGGGGATCGAATTGGCCTTGTCGACGGATATTGTCATTGCGGAAGCGGATGTGACCTTCGCCCAGGGGGAAGTCCGGTGGGGTCTCATGCCCTTGGGGGGTGCCGTGGAACGCTTTACGACTCGTTTCGGATGGGGCAATGCCATGCGCTGGTTGTTGACAGGGGATGCTTTTGATGCGGATGAAGCCCTTCGTATGGGTCTTGTCCAGGAAATCGTACCGAAAGACAAGGCGCTTCCCCGCGCCATGGAGATCGCGGACCGAATCGCTACGGCCGCGCCCTTGGGCGTCCTCGGAACCCTGGAGAACGCCCGGCTGTCCTTGTCTGACGCCCCCCTCGCGGCCGCTGAACATCTGCGCCCATTCTTTCTTCAGCACATTACGCCTTCCGCGGATCTTCAGGAGGGTGTGGCATCCGTCTTCGAGAAGCGTCAGCCGCATTTTACCGGCCGTTAGAAGAGGTATCCGAGCGGGAGGAAGCTTCCGCCATGGCAGGGGATGCGTGGGTTGCCCCGTTTCAAGCCCGTCATGACAGCGCCAGAGCAAGCACAAGGATCGCGACCAGAAGCATGACGGCAACCCCCGGCCCTGTACGGATGGTGCTTTCAATGCGCTGCGCGCCAGCGACAAGACCGGAGCCCCAGCCGTCCCGCAACGTATCATCAGCATCGGGTCCCATTGGGACCCGGACATGGGAGGCGGCCTCAACCACGCGCGCAAAACCCTTGCGGATGATCGTGAGCAGGCCCGCAACGGGAACAAGAATGTCTCCGGCCGGGAGGCGGGGAAGGCCGAGGCCCGCTCTGCGCCCGACGACCATCGCCACACCCGCAAGGCCCACGGCGAAGAGCACGGGCCCCGTGCCCGAAACCGCCGCCTTCACCGCGAGATCCCCCTGGCCACCATTGAGGGCCGGAACGGTAAGGAACCAGGGCAGAAACTGGGCACAGGCGACCATCGCCAGATAGGGTGCCCAGAGGACGCCCCCTGCCCCGTCAGCGCCCGGTTTTTTCCGTAACAGGATGATGAACCGGATCATCAGCAGGCTTGTTGCCAAGGCCGAGAGGGGCAGCAGGCCGACAAACGCGGCTGACAGGGGCAGATCTGTCCCGAGACTGTCTTTCAAGACGGCTTTGGTCACGCCACCTCCGAAGGGAAACGCCCCGGCGATCGACAGGCCGCAGAGCGCCGCTGCCGCGAGTGCTATGAGCCGCCCGCCCACGGGTGTGCGTTCAACGACGCCCACGGAGAAGAACAGGGCTGCCTTGGCAAAGCCGTGGTGAACCGCATAAACCGTCGCCGCGCCGATCAGGACCGGGGCGTGATCGGGCATGGCAAAAGCCATGCCCAGGGCTGCCACCATCAAGCCCATCTGGCTCAGGCTTGAATAGGCCAGCACCGTCTTGGGGTGATCTTGAAAAAGACCGGTCAATGCTCCGTATAGGGCCGTGAACAGGCCGATCGATACGATCGGTCCTGCCAGATCGGGGGCCGGGTCCTGACCAAAGGGCAGGAACAAAACCATGCCCAAGATCCCGGCCTTGATCATCGCGCCCGACAACACGGCGGAGGCGGGCGTCGGGGCGGCCGAATGGGCCAGCGGCAGCCAGACATGGAGGGGCACCTGTCCCGCCTTCACCGCGAACCCGGTAAAGAGGAGCACGATGGTGAGAGGGTCATCGGCAATGGCCGATGCGACATCGGCAATCACCAGGCTCTCGGCCGCATCCGCCCCCCGGAACAGGCCAAGCAGGACCATGGTTTCCCCAAGGATGGACAGGATGATGTAAACACGCCCGGCTCGAGACGCGCGTGCATCGCCGTCATGGATCACCAGAACGAAGGAAGACAAGGTCATCAGGGCAAAGAAAAAATAGAAGCCCGAGACGTCAAAAGCGACGATCAGGCCGAGATTGCCGGCCATGGCCGCCAGAAAGAAAAGGTCGAAGGCCAAGAGGCGCCCTTCCCGACCCTTTTCCGCCCGCAGATAGCCCAGACGATAGACCGCGGCGGCAATCCACAGACATGCCGTGAGCAGAAGAAAGGGCCTGCGGACGTCATCCACTCCGAGGACCAGCCCCAGCAAGACGCCGTCGATATCGGCCACGACGCTGCTGTCCCCCCACAAGGTGAGGAAAAGCGCCGGGAGCGGCGCGGCGGGGATCAATCTCCGAGCCGATCCCTGCAAGGGCGGCCAGAGCAGCGCCAACGCAAGGACGAGTGGCAGAAAAGGGATCAGGACAAGGACCATCATGGCGCTACATAGTCCCTGGCAACAATGAGCTCCGCCCAACTCAGGGGACTGAGGGCCGCCGCGGCAAAGACGCCGACGCCGACGGCGGCAAAAGCCGTGAACAAGGCCGGGAGCAGCAGGGCGAGCGGGGCCTCAGGTCCGTGATGCCCAAGGCTGGACTCCCGATCCGCCGGCGGGTCCTTGAACCAGGCCCGGTGAATCAGCGGGAAGAAATAGAGGGCGTTGAGCAACGTGCTCCCCACAAGGACAAGCAGGACCCAATCCCGCTTCGCCTCCAGCGCGCCTTGGGCCAGATACCATTTCGAGACGAAACCGGCGATCGGCGGCAGGCCGATCATGCCCAAGGCCCCGATGCTGAAAGCCAGCATGGTCAAGGGCAGACGCCGGGCGGCCCCGTCGAGATCTGCGATCCGGGTCGCACCCATGACCTTTTCGAGGATTCCGGCACAGAAAAACAGCGTGATCTTCATCAACCCCTGATGCACCAGGTGGACGAGCGCCCCGGTCAGGCCCAGTGGCGTGAGAAGCGACGTCCCCAGAATGATATAGGACACTTGGCTGACCGTGGAAAAGGCCAGCCGCTTCTTGATTTCCGTCTGGCGCAGGGCCAGGAGCGATCCGCCAAGAATTGTGAGGGACGCCGCGATGGTGAGCAGCATTCCAAGACCGAGTTCGGCCGTCAAGTCGAGCCCAAAAATGTCCACCACCACCCGGACGATCCCGAACGCTCCGGCCTTGACCACCGCCACCGCATGGAGGAGCGCGGAAACAGGGGCCGGAGCCACCATGGCCGCCGGCAACCAGCCATGGACCGGCATCATCGCGGCCTTCACGGCAAGGCCCGAAATCATCAAGACAAAGATGGCCATCGCCTTGTCAGGATGGGTCCGGACAAAGGCCGTCAGCGCTTCCGGAGGCGTGTGACTGAAGGTGCCCACGCCGGTTTCCGCCTGAAGCCAGAGCACGCCCAGAAGGAACACCGCGCTGCCGCTCAACGTATAGGCCAGATAGCGGCGCGCAGCGGCCAGGGACGGCGCATTGCCCCGATGGGCCACGAGCGGCAGGGTCGACAGAGTCAGTAGCTCATAAAAAATGAAGAAGGTCAGGAGATTTCCGGCGAGCGCGATGCCCACGGTGGCCGAGACACAAAGGCTGAAAAAGCCGAAGAAGCGGCGCTGCTCGGCATCCCCTTTGAGATAGCCGATGGCATAGACCGTGGTGACGAACCACAACAGAGCCGACAGGGTGACGAAGAGCAAGGACAAACGGTCAATGCGCAGAAGCAAGCTCAAACCGGCACCGAGATCGAGCGCGAGCGCCTGCTCCTCGATCGTCTCGACCCAGAGCAACAACACGGCCACCACGACGAGCTTCAAGCTGGCGACCGCAAGATTGACCATATTGCGCAAACTCGCCTGGTCCCGCCCCAGAAGGAAAATGACAATGGACGCGCCCAAGGACAGGCCGATCAAGGCCAGGGGCGCTCCGGCGGTCCCGCTCATGGTTGCCCTCCCGCGATGAGGGTCAGCACAGGCGCCGTGGCAAGACCCAGCGCAACGGAGAGCAACGCAAGGCCCATGGCCGCCATGGCTTGCGAGCCGGTCCGCCCATCGGTCTTGTCCACCGGCACCCGCTGGCCCGCGTCGTCCTCTTTGGGCGGCACAAAGATCATCAGGAGGAAGCGCAGCAGATAGGCCGCGGCCAGCAGCCCGCCAAGGATCAGCACCGCGGCCAGCCACCACTGCCCGTTGCCAAGGGCCGTGCGCAACATCAGCCATTTGGCGACGAACCCGCCGCTGGGGGGCAGGCCCATGATGGCGAGACCCGCAAGGGCCAACGCGAAGACCGCCACTGGTGCCTTCCGCCCGGCCCCGGCGAGCGCGTGCCGCTCATCCGTCCCAAGACGGGCGATCAGGGCACCGGCGGCCAGAAACATCGCCGCCTTGGCCACGCCATGGGACATCAAATGCAGCAGTGCCGCACTCCATCCCACGCCGGCCGCGAGCGCAGGAAGACCCCCTCCGAGGGGGAAAAGCAGCATGCCGTAGCCGAGCTGAGCCACGGTCGAATAGGCGATCATGGGTTTCAGGCGCGCCTGGCCCAGGGCCATGACCGATCCCCACAGAACCGCCCCTGCCCCGAAAATACCGAATCCGGTCAACACCGTTTCCGTGGTGAGCGATCCAAACAGGTCTGACCACAGACGAAACAACAAATAGAGAGAAGCCTTGACCACGAGCGCAGAGAGCAAGGCGCTGACCGGTGCCGGCGCGGCGCCATGGGCAGGCGGCAACCAGGCATGGAGCGGCCATATGGCCGATTTCATCATCAGGCCGAGGGAAATCAGAACGGCCGCCGTCACGATCTGAACACTCGGTTCGATCGAGACCGCCACAAGGCCCATGTCCAGGGCGCCGGCCTGTCCGTAAATCAGGGCGACGCCCATAAGAAACAGGAGCGATCCGAATGTGGCCTGGATCATGTAGCGCATCTGCGCCTGCAAGGCGTGGCCCTGTCCCGACAGGGCCACGAGCGCAATACCGGAGAGGCTGGTCAGCTCCAGGGCGACATACATGTTGAAGAGGTCGCGGGTCAGGAAGGCCGCCACGAGCCCGGTCCACAGGATGAACACCAGAGCCCAGAAAAGCCGGGCCATCCGCCCCTCCCCATTGAAGGAGGGATCATCCCGGCACGACACGAAAACCGCCGCGACCACAACGGCGCTCAAGGCCATGAAAGCCACGGCGGGGCCGTCGGCACGCAGAACAATGCCGAGCGGCGGCGTCCAGCCCCCTACGGCCACAAGCCCCATGGTTCCCGAACCCACGATGGCGACCAGGACGACGGCACAGGACAGACCCGCGACAATGGTTGTGATCCGGATGACGCCCAGGAGCCGGTCACCGACCGTCAGGACGAGGATCGCCCCGACAAGGGGCCCAAGAAGCGCCCCCAGCATGAGCAGACCGGGATCGACGGGCATGTCGAGGCTTTCCATGGTCCCAAGGTCCGTTGTCGGATTAGGGGTCAAGCACGATGGCGCCCGTTTCGCCATAGAGGCGGCTGGCGATCGCGAGGGCAAGGGCGGTCATGGCCAGGGAGACAACAATGCCCGTAATGACCAAGGCTCTGGGCACGGCATCCTCGCCCATGTCCCGGGCCGCGAGGGCGCCCAAGACCAGAAACACCCCGCTGCCCATGATATTGAGACCCAGGATCCGCCGCACGAGATGGCGGCGGACAAGGGTGCCCGTCGCTCCGAGGACGAACAGACAGACACCGGCAAGGGCATAGACATCCGTAGGCGTCATGACGGGGAGCCCGCTTCTTGGGGTTCGCTCGGTGAACCACCGGCGAGCAGGAACAAAAGGGCGGCGACGGAGGGCATCAACGCCAATTCGATGGCGATGGCAAAGGCCTTGGCATGGGCAGGCGGAAAATCAAGGAACCCCCGGCCCAGCGCCAGCGTCACCATGCCTGCCCCGAGGAAGCCCAAGACCCCGAGCACGGCAAGGGCCCGCAGCCACGGTGCCCCATGGGCGGTGGCTTGCCGTTGCCCGGAGACAACGACGAGAAGAGCGGCGGAGGCCAGAATGGTCCCGCCCTGGAACGCCCCACCCGGTTCATCCGCACCGGTCCAAAAAAGATAGAAGGCGACCAGCACGGCCAACGGGAGGACCACCGTCATCAGGAGGGAGAGTTCCGGCTGAGCCGCGCCCTGACGGGGCAGATTGCCCAATGGCAACCGCCAGGACCGGGTCGGCACCAGGGCCATGCCCCCAAGCAGGGCCAACAGCACCACGGCCTTCTCCATCATGGTTTCAACACCCCGGAAATTGATCAGGACAGCATTGACCGGATTTGTCAGGCCGGTCTCTTCCAGGTGGAGGGACAGCGCCGAAACCATATCGGCCGGTGCATCGGGCAAGGACAAGACAGCCGCCGCGAGCATGACGGCACCGGCGAGCGCCACGGCGAAGAGCCCCAGCTCAACGCTGCCAAAACGCTCCCGTGTTTCCGGTGCCTCAATCACGGTTCTCTCCTGCGCGGACCGGCTCCTGGGCTTGCCGTTCGCCTCTTGCGGGTACGGACGACTGGCGTCCCATGCGGGCCAGCGTCGCCACCAGGAGCACACCGGTCATACCGGCACCGACGGCGGCCTCCGTCAAGGCCACATCCGGCGCCCCCAGCCGCAGCCACATCAGGGCCAAAAGAACGCCAAAGACAATGAACAGGACCACCCCCCCAAGAATGCGCGGATGAAACAGCGCACTTCCGGCAACCGCGATCCCGCTTCCCGCCAGGAGAAGGTCAAGGACAAGGCCAAGATCTGTGGTCACGGTTCCTCCCTGGCGGGTGCTGCGCCACCTTCTAAATGGTCGAGGGCAAGATCGCTCCGCGCCCGTCCGGCGATGAGTTGCCCGGCCGTTGTCGCCGACAACATGGCCAGGAGCCAGACCAAAATCAGTTTGGCCACGACCTGAACGCTCGACGCCTGAAGGGCAAGGCCCGCCACGACGAGGCCCAAGCCCAAAGTATCCGCTTTGGTCACCGCATGGAGCCGCGAAAACAGGTCGGGAAGGCGCAAAAGTCCAATCGTCCCGGCGGTGAAGAAGAAGCACCCCGCCACGATCAAACCAACGGTGAAAACGTCCAGGATGCCCGTCATAAATGTTGATCCTCCGCAGGCCTCTCCATTCCATTGTGCGCGGAGGGCCTGGTCCAGACCAGGCGGACAAATGTTGTGATGGTCAAGGCCGCGAGAAGCGCGAAAAGGAGCGCCACGTCCCATGCGGCGGGCTCGTCCATGGCCGCGCCGACCAGGAGCGCCAGGGCCAGTCCCGTGGTTCCGATCAGCTGCGCGGCCACGAGCCGGTCGGCCGGTGCCGGTCCCCATGCCACCCGTACGAGCCCTCCAAGGATGGTCAGAAGGAGGAAAATACTGGCGGAAAGGTAAAGCACGGTCATGCCGCTCCGCCCCCTGCTCCGTGTCCAACGGGTTTGGCGGGCCCGTTCAACACCCGGTCCACCTTGCGCCGTTCCGCTTCAACCGCCTCACGGGCTTTGGCATCATCCGCCAAAAGATGGATCCAGAGCCGGCGTTTGGTATCCTGGCCCACGGCCATGGAACCGGGCATCAGGCTGACGATGCCGCCGAAAACCGCACCCCAAGGCCCAGCCCGTTGCGGGGCTTCCTCGCGAAAAAATCCGGGGGCGATCCTGAGGCGCGGGCCCAGGACCCGGCGGCTCACATCGAGCCCGCCAAGGGCCGAGCGCCACAGGGCGCCGGGCGCATAGGCCAGGACCGCAACGGGCCTGACCAGGGGACCAGAGCCCAGGTTCAAGGCCCGGAGAAGCGCGGCGGCAAGCCCGGTCGCCGCGAGACCGACAAGCAGAAAATCGAGACGGAACGGCGCCAGGCACAACCAGACCACGGCCATGAGGAGCCAGGACCGGGCAAAGGCCAGAAGCTGTGTCACCGTGCGTTCTCCACATCCATCACCGGGCCATCGCGACCTTCCTGGTGTTGCGCACAGGGCATCACAGGTTCGGATGGCTGGCAACAGGGCTGATATAGCCCGGCGGCTTGACCGTGACCACGGAGCAATCAACGCAGTTCAAGATGTCTTCCGCCGTATTGCCGATGATGAAGCCCGGGACACCGGTGCGGGCAATCGTCCCCATGACGAGAAGATCGATGCGCCGGCTGATGACTTCTTCGGGGATCATTTCCCGGGCCACGCCCCGGCATAGATCGGGGACGAACTTGATTCCCCGTGCCGTCCCGAACCGGTTGCGGGCCTGTTCCACCAGCCGGTCCAGGGCCAGCCGGTGCGCCGACTCCACCTCCCGAACATAGCGCCGTGCCGCTCCATGGTCCTCTCCCTCCCAGGACCACAGACGAATCAATCCCTCGCTTGGCGCATCCCAGACATGGAGAACATGCACCGTGGCGCCGTCCGCGGCCCCCATGGCGCTTGCCGTCTCAATAATCCGTTCATTGAGCGCGTGCAGGGTCTGGGGCTCGCTGGCCACGGCCTCATCCACATCAACGGCCGCCAGAATGGCGCGGGATACCCGGACATCATCATGGATGCGTTGCGGTGGAGCGGTTCGACGTAACCACACCGGACACGGACATTTTCGCAGCAGATGCTGGTCCGTGCTCGCGAACAGATGCCGCCCGATCCCGCCCAAATCCTCCGCCCGCTTGACCACGATATCGATGTCATGGGCGAGGACATGGCGGACGATTTCGAGAAAACGTTTGCCGACACGCACATCCGCGACCAAGTTCCGGTGGGGCACCTCGTCGGCAATCAGGGTGTCGAGATGGCGTCGATAGGCCGCCGATACCCGTGCTTCCCCCTCCTCCCGGCTGACGCCCAGCATCGTGCCGAGGCGATCCATTTCGCCGGGCATCTCTGCAATGGTCAGCACCCTGACTTCCGCGCCCCAGGCATCCGCAAGATTGAGGGCGGCATGGAGCGTCTCGCGATCGCCATCGTCAACGGAACACACGGCGAGGACACGCCGAAATGGCGCGTGATGGTCCGGTGACCTCTCTCCGCCCGGCGTGGTCATGGCGCAAACTCCTTCTGGCCCAGGGGATCGATGGCCGGGGCGCGGGAGACCTCCGGCAAACGATCGACCGAGATGAGACGGGCGGCCTCATTGGCCGCGTCCCGGAACGGCAAGAGGACAAGATCCGCACCCGCATCGCTGAGAGCGAGCGCGGCATCATCATTATGGGCCGCCACGGCGATCTTTCCGTTGAAACCGCAGGCCTTCAGCCCATTGATCAGGCCCAGGCGGGGATCATGATGGGTCACCCCCGTGGCATGGTCGGGCACCGCCGACACGGCCCAACCTGCCGATGACAGGGGCAGATGGCTCAGAAATTCCGGATCCGTTGCATCGCCGTAAACGCAATCGATCTCCCGCCCCCGGGCATGACGCACGGCGACCGGATCGAAATCGACCCCCAAAACGGTGTGGCCCTGTTTCTGGAGCGCGCCGGCAATGGCAAGCCCATAACGGCCAAGACCGAAAAGAACCACATCGTGGGCGGATGAGCCGCTGCTCCCGCCATTCTCGGCCGGCTTGGTCGTCCCGCGCTCAAAAATCCCGAGAGCGGGCTCAAGCCACGCATAGAGCGTGTGCGAGAAGGTGATCATATAGGTGGAGGCGGCGATCGTGATCAGTCCGACCAGGGTCACGAGGCCCAGGGAGGATTCGGAGACATGACCGATCGAGACTCCCATGGCCATGAAGATCAGCGAAAATTCACTGATCTGAGCAACCGTCAGACCGGCCAGAAATCCGGTGCGTCGGCGATAGCCGAGGCTGCCCATGATCGCCAGCACGATCAGCGGATTCCCGATCAGGACGAACAGCGAGAAGATCAGGGCCGGCATGATACTGGCGCCGAGCACGGACATATCGAGGGAGGCACCCAGGGCAATGAAGAAGAAGAGAAGCAGGAAGTCCCTCAAGGAGGCGAGACGGGCCGCGATGGCTTCGCGAAAGGGTGTCGACGCCAAGGAGACGCCTGCCAACAGCCCCCCGAGTTCCTTGCCGAAGCCCAGATAGTAGCCAAGGGCCGCCAGCAAGGCCGCCCAGCCAATAGCAAAGGAAACGAGCAATTCCGGCGACCGGGCCAGCCGGTCCACCAGCGGATCCGCCACGAAACGGATGAAGAGCCCGACGGCCACAAGACTGGCGACGCCATAACCGATGATGGCCAGAATATCCCGTAACGGCGCCTCTCCTTCGCCGCCAATGCCGACCGCCGACAGGACGATCATGGCCAGGACGACCACCAGATCCTGCACAATGAGGAAACCAAGCGCGATCCGTCCGTGCAGTGAGTCGATCTCCCGCTTGTCGGACAGAAGCTTGACGATGATGATGGTCGAGGAAAAGGTCAGGGCCACTGCGATATAGATGCTCGCGACCGGATCAAAACCGAGGGCAAGGCCGATCAGGAACCCGAAAAGGGTCGTGAAGGCCACCTGCCCCAGCCCCGTCATCAACGCCACCTTGCCCAGCGTGCGCACCAGCGTCAGATCAAGCTTCAACCCAACAAGAAAGAGCAGCAGCGCGATCCCAAGCTCGGCCAACAGATCGATCGCCTCATCCGATTTCGCGATATCGAGGCCGGAGGGGCCCGCAATGATCCCGACGACGATGAAACTGACGATCAGCGGTTGACGCAGAAGCAGGCCGACAAAGCCCACCATTGCGGCCAGGACCAGAAGGGCGGCGACTTCATAGAAGATGTAACTGGTGATTGCCTCGCTCATCCGGTCGCGGCCCCCTCCTTCATGCCTGGAGCGGAAAATCCGGGCAGGAAGCGCCGCCGCAGTCTTTTCTCCGCCTCGAGAATGAGCAGAAGCCCCACACCGACGGCCACAATCTGCACTCCATCGAGCAAAGAGATGGGGCGCGTATCAAAAAAGGCTTCCATGAACGGCGCATAGGTGAACAGGAATTGAAGGACCGTCACGGCGGTAATCGCGATCAGGACAGGCCGCGTGCCGAGCGCCCCCCGCAGCGTCAGGGACGGATTGTTCAGATACCGGACCGAGAAGAGATAGAAGATTTCCATCACCACCAGCGTGTTGACCGCGACGGTGCGCGCCTCGGCGACGCTGGCCCCTTGGACCTGGGCGAGCGCGAATTTGCCGAAAATCCCGATACAGAACAGGAAGGACACGAAACCGACCCGCCATAGAACGAAACGGGAGAGGATCGGCTCATCCGCGGGGCGTGGCGGACGCCGCATCACGTCGGGCTCCGGCGGCTCGAAGGCCAGCGTCATCGCGAGCAGCACGGAACTCACCATGTTCACCCACAGAACCTGCACCGGCGTGATGGGCAGGGTCAGGCCAAACAGGATGGCCAGGACGAGGCTCAAAGACTCCCCCCCATTGACGGGGAGCAGGAAGGTGATCGCCTTTTTCAGATTGTCGTAGACCACGCGTCCGGCCCGCACGGCCGCGGCGATGGTGTTGAAATT
>CAZFWG010000048.1:0-22215 GCA_964522525.1 uncultured Alphaproteobacteria bacterium
ATGCCGATGCCGTCGGCATTGTTCACCGCCAGGGTGTGCAGGACATTGGAGCGGTGGGAATAGACGACACCCTTGGGATTGCCCGTGGTGCCGGAGGTGTAGCAGATGCCGGCCGCCGTGTTCTCATCGAACTGGGGCCAGGTGAAATTCGCATCATAGCCCGCGACCCAGTCCTCATAACACAGAGCATTGGGCAGCGTCGTTTCCGGCATATGGTCCCGGTCGGTCAGGACGATGAAGGCCTTGATGCGGGAAATGTCGTCCTTCACGGCCTCCAGAAGCTTGAGGAAGGTCGTGTCCACGAACATCACATCGTCTTCGGCGTGATTGACGATGTAGGAGACCTGAGCCGGAAACAGACGGGGATTGACCGTGTGGCAGACGGCCCCGAGCCCCATGGCGCCGTACCATACTTCAGCGTGGCGATGGGTATTCCAGGCCAGCGTCGCGACACGATCGCCGAGCTTGACGCCGAGATCCTTCAGGCCATTAGCCACCTGGCGGGCGCGCACATGCAGGTCGCGATAGGTATAGCGATGGATCGGACCCTCAACCGTGCGGGTGACGATTTCCTGATCGCCGTGGTTGCGGGCCGCATGGTCGATAATCGTGTGGATGAGAAGAGGCCAATCTTGCATCAATCCGTACATGGACGGTTCTCCGGCTCGTTACGGAACATGTGCCGGCTCCGAAATGACGCTTCCTCATGTCTTTCGGTGACGCGGCATCAGCTGAACATGCGGCAAGTCTAGCCTGCCGAGCTGCCCTGGCCAAGCGCCTCAAATCGCCGAAGATCTGGAAACCCCGGGCCCCTCAAATCCACAAGGTCATCAGGCGTGACGTTGCCCGTTGACGCACCGTGTCCCGGTCCGCGCCGCTATCGATCCGGGTCCAGGTAATCTCGCCCAGATCAAAGTCGAGCTGACGGCGCAACACCGCTTCCGTGGCGTCCGATGCATCGTCCCGCCGGCCGCGGATCCGCGCCGCCATGACCGTCGGATCGGCCTCGAGCCAGAAACCGGTAAACGGCACACCCAAGCTTGCCGCGAGGCGTTCCACCGCAAGGCGTTGTTCGGGACGGGCGAACACGGCATCGAGAACCACCGGACACCCGGCCGAGAGCGCGGCACGGGCCTCCTCCTCAAGGGTGTTGTAGACCCGCCCATTGACGACAGGGGCATAGGCCTGGTCGGGCAGCTGATCGGTCACCGCCACGCCGAAGGTCCGTTTGCGAATTTCATCGCTGCGCAGAATGACCGCGCCGGCGGGCCCCACGAACACGGAGGCCACATCCCGGGCAAGCGTTGACTTCCCCGATCCCGACAGACCGCCCACGGCCAACAGGGCCGGTTTCGGCGGCTCAAGCAAGGTCAGCGCAAGGCGCAGATAGGCGCGGGCCTCATGAATGGCGGCCTGGCGGCCCGGCTCATCGACAGGGGGCGGAGGACTGTCCCCCTGCCCCGCAACCCGCGCCAGACTGACATGGGCCCGGATCGCCGCGCGCAGGGCCGCGTAAAACGGCAAGGCCACGAGCCCCTCCAACGCCGCCTCGAATTCCTGGGCATCGAGCGCGGCCAGATAGGCATTGAAAACACGGCTGGCGAAATCCCGCCGCCCCCGCAAGGCCAGATCCATGAGAAGGAACGAGAGGTCATAGAGCGTGTCCTGACACGCGATCTCGTCGTTGAACTCGATGCAATCGAAGGGCACCGGCCGACCCTCCAGCACAACGATATTGGACAGGTGCAAATCACCGTGACACAGGCGCACGAACCCCGTCCGGGCGCGTTCTTCCAACGGTCCCCGAAGATCAATCAGGGCGTGCAAGGCTCGTTCCGCAAAGCGCGCGACGCGATCGGCGTCCAACGCCCAGCCGATCCCCGCGCGCAAATGGCCCGTCATCTCCGCGACCACCCGCTCAAGGGCCCCGACCCAGCCCGTTTGGCGGCAGGGATGGGCATCCCGATGCATGGCGGCAACCGCCTGGCCCAGGGGACCGGTCAGCTCCTCGGCGAGTTCGAAGCCTCGCTCCCGGCTGACGAACCAGTCATCGACCATATGGGAAAATCCCGCCGGATCCCGACCGCCCACCCGATTGACCAGCAGATCGGCCTGGTCGAAGCGAACCATTTCCAGAAGCCATTCGACGATCGGCCCGGCCCCCTCCAGCGCATAGGCCCCCGAAGGCTCCTCCGTCACCGGAAGAACGCGCAAATAGAGTTCCGGCGCCGTGCGGCTGTTGAGGCGCCTTTCCTTGTCCAGGATCTCGCGGCGGGTCTCGAGCCCGGTAAAATCGAGATAGCCGAACGACACCGGCTTTTTCATCTTGTAGGCCCGGTCACCGACCAGGAAAACGACCGCGATATGCGTCTCGATTACGTCAACATCGTCAGACGACACCCCAAATGGAGCGCCCGTGCCGAGGGCGGAACGCACCCGGTCATGGATCTCTCCTTCACTTTTTTCCAACGCCCGACCCCCTCATTCAACTCCGATTACTCAGTAGCCGACAAAAACAAGTGCCTCCCGATCTTCAATCGCGGCCCGCGCAGCCCGAAACCCGTCCGCAGCAAGATGGATAAAGTGTCGGGCCCCGACCATCCGTCGGCGCCCCAGACACGCGTCAATGCCCGCAAGACGGATCACGGATACACTCGATGTTGCTGCCAAGAACTCGTGGCGCCATGCCGGCTGAAAACCAGCCGGTCGTGGAGCCGAAACGGTTGATCCTGCCAGAACTCAATGCTCATCGGCGTCACGGCATAGCCCGACCAATGGGGCGGACGCGGAATGGCCGCCCCCTCGTGTTCCGCTTCGACGGTCGCGACCGCGTCGATCAGCTGTTGGCGGGTTTCAAGGGGTGTCGATTGCTGCGACGCCCAGGCGCCGATCTGGCTGCCCCGCGGGCGGGTCGCGAAATAGGCATCGGCAACCGCGTCGGACACCTGGGCCACCGGCCCCCGGATCCGAACCTGCCGGCCATTGGTTTTCCAATAAAAACAGAGGGCGGCATGGGGCGCGGTCTTCATCTGGGCACCCTTGGCGCTCAACGTGTTCGTGTAGAACACAAATTGTCCGTCCTCGACCGCTTTCAGCAACACGACGCGCGCATCGGGCACACCCTGCGCATCCACCGTCGCCAGGGTCATGGCGTTGGCATTGTTGGGCTCGCTGCCTTCGGCCGCCGCAAGCCATGCCTCAAACAGCCCGAAAGGATCATTTCCCTCGATCAGACCCTCGCTGGCCACGGCCTCAAGACCGGCCTCCCCTTGATGCGCCGTCATCTGCCTTCCTTTCCTCGCACGTAAGGAAAGTATCCCATAACGGGACACTTTTTGCGATATACACCAAAAAATTAGATCCGTCTTTCTCCGCTCCGGGGTCCATGCCAATGAAATAGGCGACAGAACCGGGCAAATCTATTATCAGGGCATGGGGTATCCAGGGGGTGGATGGCTTCGGGCTCGATGCGTAAAAGGCGGGCTGCACGAATGGGTTGTCATATTTTGCTGGGCCTGGGTTTGGCCTTTCTCACCGTGTCATCCGGCGCCGCGCCCCTGTGGGCGGCCGATCCGTCGCCGGACCCCGTGGCGGACCTCCGGATGACACCATCGGTTTCCCCCCTGGCCGAAACACGAGACAATGCAACCCTGCGCGGGTTTCTGGACAATGACGCCTCGCCCCGTCTTCGTGCCGGATCAGCGGATCTTGAGGATCCGGGCCAGGACGAACAAAGCGATGTTCCCCTGCGCGGGTCCGCAGATTTGGGGCACTCCCAGGAGGAGCCGGCGGAGACCGCGTCCGAACCCAACAGGCCCAAGCGGAACGGCCCCGAACGCAAGACGGTTGAGCGGAAAGGCAATGCCCTGTTCGACAAGGCCGTCGCCGCCTATGACGCGGGCGAACACGAGACGGCCTTCACGATTTGGCGACGGCTCGCCGACCAGACCGATTTGGCGGCCATGCGCAATGTCGCCTATATGCTGCGCAACGGCATCGGCGTGACCCAGGACCTGCGCAAGGCACGGCGCTATTACCGGCGGGCCGCCGAACTGGGATATCCGGCGGCGATGGTCAATCTGGGCCAGATGATCCTGGAGGGTGAAGGCGGCAAGGCCGATCCGAAATCAGCCGCCCGCTACTTCTATCGGGCCGCAAGGCTTGGCAGTCACCACGGGCAATTCCACCTGGCCCGCCTCCTGGAAACCGGCAACGGCGTCGGCCAGGACATCGATGCCGCTTTCGCCTATTACCAGGCTGCAGCCAGTCTCGGGCACGAAGACGCAATCGCCGCAGTGGACCGGTTGCGAAGCGAAGGAACGATCCTCCCGGCTTTCTCCGCAAAACTCGACTTTCCGGGACTTGAGACGGCCGACACGGCCTCCAACGCGCCGCGAAAAGACGTGATGAGCTTGTTGAGGGGGACGGGACTGCCCGAAAATGATGAAATAGACGCCGACGCGGCGGAGAATGGTCCCGAGCCAGACCAAGACGGCGAGTAGTCGAAAGCCCTATGGCGGCCCCATTCCCCGGTTGCGGTTCCGCTTTCCGTCGGTCAAGACTGCTCAGCAATCTTCAGCGAATGGAAGGTTGTCCAGATGGAAGATAGGCGCCGGGACGCAGGTCCCGTCGATGCGCCTTGGAGTTCGGCGAAGACATGCGTGATCCCTATGAGATTTTGGGCGTCCAGAACACGGCCAGCGATGCGGAAATCAAGAGCGCTTACCGGCTTCTGGCCAAGCGTCTGCATCCGGACATAGCGTCCGACGACGAAGATCGGGAAGAACGCTTCAAGGAAGTCACCGCCGCCTACGAGTTCCTGAAAGATCCCGTGCGCCGGGACCGGTTCGACCGGGGAGAGATCGACGCCACGGGCGCCAGACGGCGACGCACTGCGAGAAGCCATGCCTCGGCTTCCCGCGCGGAGGGCAATTTCAGGGCCCGTCGCCAGACGGGGCAGCGGTCCGCCGGCCCCGAAGCCCGGTCAAGTGCACGGGAGCGAAACAGCAACGGCTTTGCCGAGGATGCCTTCGATGCGGAGGAAGATGCCGTCCGCTCCCGGTACCATGAGATCTTTGCTGACTTTTTCGGGGGCACAAAGAACAAGAGCGGCACGTCGGATCTTCTTGACCAGTCCTATCGTATTGCCGTGACATTCGAGGAAGCGGCGCTTGGCATCAAGCGGCGCCTGCGCCTCACCTCGGACCGGAAGGTCGATGTGCGCATCCCCGCCGGGGTTCGGGACGGCCAACAGATCCGGCTTAAAGGCATGGGCAAGACGGCGAACGGCAGGACCGGCGATGCCCTCGTCACTGTCGAGGTCGCCCCCCATGCCTTTTTCAGCCGTCAGAACGATGACGTTCTCCTGACGCTGCCCGTGACCCTGGTCGAGGCCGTGCTCGGGGCGAAAGTACGTGTTCCAACGATAAACGGGCCGGTCCAGGTCACGGTGCCGCCAGGCTCCAACACGGGCAAGACCCTGCGCCTCAAGGGACGCGGGATCCAGCCGGACAAGGTAGCGGTTGCCGGGGATCAGCTCGTGACCCTCCAGATTGTCCTGCCCGATGACCCGCCCAAGGATTTCGTCAAAACGGTCAAGAAATGGGCCGACAAATGGCCGGGCTCCGTGCGCAACGCCTTCGGCCTGGAATAAGCCGAAGCACGTTGGAGGGGGGCGTTTCACCCCCGTTGCGGCCCATGCTATAGAGCCTTGACATGGTTTCATAACTCGGCCCCGCTCGGCGGCGCCGACTTCCTGAGATCTCAGGAAACGCCCGTAACCTCAAGAAGAATGGAGTTCTCATGAGCCTGATGGCAGGCAAGCGCGGCCTCATCATGGGGGTCGCCAATGATCGGTCCATCGCCTGGGGCATTGCCAAGGCATGCGCGGATCACGGCGCGGAATTGGCTTTCACCTATCAGGGCGAGGCCCTCAAGAAGCGCTGCGAACCCTTGGCCCAATCCCTTGGGTCGAACATCGTCGTGCCGTGCGATGTGACCGAGTCGGAAAGTCTGGATGCGGCCTTCGATCAGCTCAGGTCCGCCTGGGGCGGGCTTGATTTCGTAGTCCACGCCATTGCGTTTTCCGACAAGGACCAGCTCAAGGGCCGCTATGTCGACACGACGTTCGAGAATTTCCAGATGACAATGGGCATCTCCTGCTACTCCTTCACGGCCGTGGCCCAGCGCGCCGAAGAGCTGATGCCGGAAGGCGGTAGCCTTTTGACGCTGACCTATTACGGGGCGGAACGGGTCATGCCCCACTACAATGTTATGGGGGTGGCGAAGGCCGCGCTCGAAACCTCCGTGCTCTACATGGCGGAGGATCTGGGCAAGAAGAATATTAGGGTCAACGCCATTTCCGCAGGGCCGATCAGGACCCTTGCGGCCGCCGGTATCGGTGACTTCCGCTACATTCTGAAATGGAATGAATACAACTCTCCCCTGCGCCGCAATGTGGGTATCGACGAGGTCGGCAATTCGGCCGTCTATCTCCTGAGCGATCTGGGCTCGGCGGTCACCGGCGAAATCCATCATGTCGACTGCGGATATAATATCATCGGCATGAAAGCGTCGGATGCGCCTGACATTTCGATTGTCTGATGTCCTCCAACACGTTCGGTCAGCTGTTCCGCGTCACGACCTGGGGCGAATCCCACGGCCCCGCCCTGGGATGCGTCATCGATGGCACGCCGCCCGGCGTGCCCCTGACCGCTGCCCAGATCCAGCAGGATCTCGATCGCCGACGCCCCGGCCAGTCCCGCCATGTCACCCAGCGCCGGGAGCCCGATCAGGTGCAGATCCTGTCCGGCGTCTTCGAGGACGAGCGCACGGGCGGTCCGGTCACGACCGGCACACCCATCAGCCTTCTGATCGAAAATGTTGATCAGCGCTCGAAGGACTACACGGCGATCCGGGATACCTATCGGCCGGGCCACGCGGATCTGACCTATGACGCCAAATACGGCGTGCGCGATTATCGCGGGGGCGGACGATCCTCGGCCCGGGAAACGGCGGCCCGTGTCGCGGCCGGCGCCGTCGCCCGAGCCGTCCTGAACCGCCTCTTTGACGGCCTCACGATCCGCGCGGCCCTTGTTCAGCTCGGCAGCCAGACCATCGACCGGACCCGCTGGGACTGGACCCAGGTCGGCGACAACCCCTTTTTCTGCCCCGATCCGGCGAGTGTCGCCCCGTGGGAGACCTATCTCGACGCGCTGCGCAAGAACGGCTCGTCCTGTGGCGCCGTTGTCGAAGTGGTGGCGAGCGGGGTGCCCGCCGGGCTCGGTGCACCCGTCTATGGCAAACTCGACGGCGACCTGGCCGCCGCGCTCATGTCCATCAACGCGGTGAAAGGCGTTGAGATCGGCGCGGGCTTCGGGGCGGCCGAGCTTGAGGGGCCGGAAAACGCGGACGAGATGGCCATGGGCAATGACGGCACCATGCGTTTCCTGTCGAACCATGCCGGCGGGATCCTGGGCGGCATTTCCACCGGCCAGGACATCGTGGCGCGTTTCGCGGTCAAGCCGACCTCCTCCATCCTGACACCGCGCCGCACCGTTACCCGAAACGGGGAGACGACGGATGTCGTGACCAAAGGTCGCCATGACCCGTGTGTCGGCATCCGCGCGGTCCCCGTGGCGGAAGCGATGATGGCGTGTGTTCTCGTCGATCATGCCCTCCGGCACCGGGGGCAAACGGGCCGCCTCGGCCCCGTGCCGGAAAGTCCGGCGCATTCCGCTTCCGCCCAAGACATGCCAAACTCTAAGGCAAAGCCGGGACGATAGGGCCGCGCGCGCGGGGCGCGGCCTCCTGATCGCCCGCATTGGGTTTGGGCGTGAGGGTTGTCGTGGCGGGCGCAAGGGACGAAGGCGACGGGGCGGATGAACCGCTCCATATTTTTTTCGCCGACGGCTTGGCCCGCGGCACGATCTGGTCTTCGGGAACCGTGGCCGGTGCCCTGATCATTCTGGGTTTCGTGTCGGGTGATCCGCTTTTGATGCTGAGCAGCCTCATGCCCATGGCCGTTTCGGCCTATCACCTGCCCATGGCCCAGAATGATCGGGCCCAGCTGGTCCTCACCGATCAGGGCGTGTTCATTGATGGCCTCGGCGTCATTCCCTGGACGGAAATCCAGAACGCCGCCCTTTGGGACCCGCAGGCCCCTCAGGATGCGGACGGGTATCGGCCGGGCGCCGACGCCGCCCTCGATCCGGCGGTCGAGCTGATCCTGGAAACCCGTCACGCCATTGAGTTCACCGTCGATCCCCAGATGGACCTGTCCCTCATGCGGACCTTCCAGGTGATGGTGTGGCGCCTGGAGGAGCTCAATGTCCTGCGGATCCGGCTTGAGCCCCTCAATGTCGATCCGCTCTTCCTGGCGGATGCCGTGCGCCGATCCCTCAGGCGGTCTCGGAACTGGTTTTTTTGAACACCAGCATCTTGGTCAGGAAACTGTGATCTCCCCACTGATGGGTGAGGCCCGCTTCCTCGAACAAGCCGATCATGTCCTCGCTCAGATAGCTCATATAGTAGGGCTCATGGAAACCGACGGGAAAGGCCTCAAGGAGGCCATCCCACGTCTCTTCATCGCCATACTGAAGAGAATCCGCGATGATCAGGGTGCCGCCCGGCTTCACCACCCGCGCCATTTCATGGGCCACGACCCGGCGGATCTTCGGCGGCAATTCATGGAACAGATAAATCGACGTCACGATGTCATGGGCGCCGTCATCGAAGGGCATGGTTTCGGCATTGGCTTCGACAAAGTCCACCCCGCTCCAGGGCGCGAGATTGCGCCGGGCCTGGGCCAGGTAGGCTCCGGACAGATCAAGCGCCGTGACGGGCAGACGCGGATAGTTGTCCTTGACGAATGTCAGGAAACGGCCGGTGCCTGAGGCCACGTCCAATAGGGAAAGCTGCCGCTGATCCCGGCCCGCCAGGGCCTCGGCCACGGGCACGAGAACCTGGCGCCGCATGGCGTCCGCAAGCCCCGTGAACAGGACCTCGACCTGGGTGTCGTAGAGCTTCGCGCTTTCCTCCGAGAGCCAACCATCGGTCTGGTAATGAAAGTTCTGAAGATAGTAGCGGGGATAGCGGCCCTTCGTATCGTCCGTGAACACTTCCGCGTTTGACCGGTTCAGGCGGCGTTCGTCGACGGCACGCACATCCTTCAGGAAACGCGCGCTGTTTGCGAGCATCTCCAAGGGACGGGGCATCAGATCATGGGGGGCGGCATAGATGCCCTGATCGATATTGCGCCAATCCCGCTCCAGGGCTTCGCGCAAGACCTTGAACATTTCCGCACGGCTCGGGATCGGACCTTTGGGCCGGAAACTGGGCTCGCCGGGGGGCGTGAAGGGACCGGACATGCGCTGGGCCATGACGTAATGGCCCGCATACCACGCCATGCGCGCCGTCTGGGCCGCGCCATATTGGACCCGCTCCATGAAACTGGCCATGGTCCCTCTCCTCCTTTTGCCGCACTCACCGGGAGAAAATCCCGACACACTCGATATGAGTGGACCATATAAATTGGTCCACGGGATGGACGACCTCCAGGGTAAAACCGCCATCCACAAGAATCCGCGCATCCCGTGAAAAACTTGCCGGATTGCAGGAGACGCTCATCACCCGGGACACCGCCGATTGGGCGATCTCCAGCGCCTGCGCCTGGGCCCCGGCCCGGGGCGGGTCCATCACCACTGCGTCAAATCGCACCAACTCCTTGGCCGTGAGCGGCCGGCGCATCAGATCCCGCCGCTCCGTGGTCACGGGTTTCAGCCCGTCACCAAATCGGAACCCCTTCTCCAGGGCTGCGAGGGCGGACGCATCATGCTCGACCGCATGGACCACATGGTCCGGCGCGAGCGAAAGCGCAAAAGTGCCGCATCCGGCGAAGAGATCGGCAACGGGGCCCCGCCCTTTAAGGCCATCGGTCACGAGAGCGGCGAGCACGGCCTGACCTTCGGCGCTCGGCTGGAGGAAACCGCCCGGTGGCGGCGTAACCCGGACCGACCCCATGGCAATCTCGGGCGCCCGCCATTCCAAAAGCCGCTCCCCATCCACCGAGAGGCGCGCCGCATCGAGGTGCTGGGCCGCTTCCGTGAGCGCAATGGTCACCGCCCCATCGGGAACCGCCCCGCCGACACGCAGATCGAGATCGAGCCCCGTGAGGCTGGCCAAGACATGGATCTGCCCCTCGGGCACCCAGGCGGCCAGTGCGCCCGCGAAGGCCTCAAGGGCGGTCCAGTGCCGCGCCAGGGACGGCGTGAGGATCGCGCAGGAGTCACAGGCGACAAATTCATGGGATCGATGGGCCTGAAAACCGATCCGGGCCCCATTTCCGCGATCGCGCCGATAGGACAGGGTCACCCGGCGACGGCTCGCCGCTGGCACCCTATGGGTCGGCGTGACGGGACAGTCCCCCAGAGCCCGGTGATCCAGGGCGTGGACCACCTGATCCCGCTTCCAATCGCTGAGCGCATCGGGCGCCAGGTGCTGCAAGCGGCAACCGCCGCAGGCGCCGAAATGGGGACAGGGCGGGTCCACCCGGTGGAGCGATGGCTCCAGAATGTCGGGGGCTGTCACCCGATCCCCATGGGCCACCCCCCGCACGCGTTCTCCGGGGAGCGCGCCCGCGACATAGATCGTCTCTCCGGCTTGCGCGAAGACCCCGTCCCCCCGGGCGCCAAGATGCCCGATAACGGCCTCGATGGTTCGGCTTTCAGGGGCGCGGCCTTGTGGAGTTTGGCGGGGCCGCCGATGGTTTGGCCGCGGACGGGAACGGGGCATGGGCTTTGTCGTGGTTACGCTTTGATCGCCGCCACAAGATACTCCACATTTCCGTTCGGGCCCAGGATGGGGCTTGGCGTTACACCGGATACGGACCACCCGGCCCTTTCCTCAAGCCAGGTGACGAGATCGTCCCGTACGCCTGCCCGTTGGGCTTCGTCCTTAACGACCCCGCCCTTGCCCACATGGGCCCGCCCCACCTCGAATTGCGGCTTGATCAGCGCCACGAGCCAGGCGCCGGGCGCGGCCAGATCCAAGGCCGGTGGCAGGGCAAGTTTCAGGGAAATGAAACTCACGTCACAGACGACCGCCTCGGGACGCTCCCCCAGAAGATCGCCGGACAGGTCCCGGGCATTGGTCCGCTCATGGACGATCACCCGCGCGTCATCGCGTAAAGTCCGATGCAGCTGGCCGTGCCCCACATCAACCGCATGGACGCGCCGGGCGCCGGACCGCAACAGCACATCCGTGAAACCGCCGGTGGACGCACCGAGATCGAGGGCCACCCGATCGGTCGGATCGAGGGGGAAAGCATCAAGGGCATGGGCGAGTTTCAGCCCGCCCCGCGAGACGAAGGGATTGGCGGCTCCATGCCATTCCAATCGGGCGTCCGGGGGCACGGTCTGGCCGGCCCGGGAGACCGGGATCCCGGCAAGCGTCACGGTTCCCGCCTTGATCTCGGCCTGGGCACGGGCGCGGCTCGGCAGGAGGCCATGGGCCACGAGCCATTGATCCGCGCGCATGGCTTTTGGGGAGGGAGACCCGGCGGCATCCTCTGCCGCCGGATGATCGCCCACGGGCCGGTCAGGCGCTTTGGGAGGCCGCCGCCCGGACATCACGACCCAAGGCGCTCAAGGCCGTCTCGACAATGTGAGGCGCGTTGAGCCGGGCCACGTCATACATGAGATCAGGCTTGTCCTGATCGATGAAGATGTCCGGCAACATCATGGGACGGACCTTCAAGCCCTTCTCAAGCAGGCCATCCATGGCCAGGAAATGGAGCACATGGCTCGCGAAACCGCCGATGGCCCCTTCCTCGATGGTGATCAGCACTTCGTGCTCCAGGGCAAGACGGCGGATCAGGTCCTCGTCCAGCGGCTTGGCGAAGCGGGCATCCACGACCGTCGGCGTGATGCCATGTTGGTTGGTCAGATCTTCCGCCGCCTTGCGCACTTCGGCAAGCCGGGTCCCAAAGCTCAGAATGGCAACGGCATTGCCTTCCTGGATGATCCGGCCCTTGCCGATTTCAAGCGGTGTGCCCAGTTCCGGCATTTCAAGACCGATCCCCTCGCCCCGCGGATAGCGGAACGCGCAGGGCCGATCGTCGATTTCGACGGCCGTCGCGATCATATGCATGAATTCGACTTCGTCCGCCGACGCCATCACCACGAAACCGGGAAGCGTCGCCAGGAACGTGATGTCGAAGGAGCCCGCATGGGTCGGACCATCGGCGCCCACAAGACCCGCCCGGTCGATGCCGAAGCGCACGGGCAGACGCTGGATCGCCACATCATGGACGACCTGGTCATAGCCCCGCTGCAGGAAGGTCGAATAAATGGCCGCGAAAGGCCGGTAGCCCTCGCACGCCAAGCCGGCGGCGAAGGTCACGGCATGTTGTTCCGCAATGCCCACATCGAAACACCGGTCGGGATGGACCTTCATGAACTTGTCAAGGCCGCTGCCCATGGTCATGGCCGGGGTCACGGCGACAATCCGATCGTCCCGGTCCGCATGTTTGATGAGCGTCTCGGCGAAGACCTTGGGATAGCCCGGCGCATTGGGCTTGGACTTGTGTTGCTGTCCGGTCGCCACGTCGAATTTGGACACGCCGTGATATTTGTCGGAGGAACTTTCCGCCGGCTGATAGCCCTTGCCCTTCTGGGTCACGGCGTGAACCAGGATCGGACCGTCGCTGTCGCGGGCATTTTTCAGGATTGGGATCAAATGATCGAGATTGTGTCCGTCGATCGGCCCCACATAGTAGAAGCCCAACTCCTCGAACAAGGTGCCGCCCGTGACGATCCCGCGCGCATATTCCTCGGCGCGCTTCGCCGTTTCCTCAAGCCGCCGGGGCAGACGCTCCGCCAGATGCTTCGCGATCGAACGCACACTCTGATAGGTGCCGCTCGACAGAAGGCGGGCGAGATAGGCGCTCATCGCGCCGACCGGCGGCGCGATCGACATGTCATTGTCGTTGAGGATCACGACCAGGCGGGAACCCAGATGGCCGGCATTGTTCATGGCCTCATAGGCCATGCCGGCACTCATCGCCCCGTCCCCGATCACCGCCACCACATTGGTGTCACCGCCGGAGAGGTCGCGGGCCACAGCCATGCCGAGCCCGGCCGAAATGGAGGTCGAGGAGTGAGCCGCACCGAAGGGGTCGTATTCGCTTTCGGCCCGTTTGGTGAAACCGGACAAGCCCCCACCCTGGCGCAGGGTGCGGATCCGGTCGCGCCGACCCGTGAGGATCTTATGGGGATAGCATTGGTGGCCCACATCCCAGATCAGTCGATCATCGGGCGTGTTGAAGACATGGTGAATGGCGACGGTCAGCTCGACCACGCCGAGACCCGCACCCAGATGGCCGCCCGTGACCGAAACCGCATCGATGGTCTCGGCCCGGAGTTCATTGGCGAGCTGACGGAGTTCCTTTATCGAAAAATCCCGAATGTCCGCCGGCGCACTGACTGTGTCGAGAAGCGGCGTCTTGCCCAGATGGGCCGTGTTGATGGTATCGACCAAGGGAGACCCCTCCTGATGTCCGAATAGCTGAACTTGAGTCCGCACACGCCTCATTTCCGAGGCAAGCCGTCGCACCGGCGCGAAAGTCGTTGGCGTGCGGCCCATTGGTCACCAGGGTTATGATATCCCTGGTTATCATTGGGCTTTGGACAACTTTGTATGGGAAGGGAGACTAAGACCTTAGAGGCCCGCACGGCAAGCCCGTCGTCATGACGAGCCGTTTACCACGAAATCAGCAACCTGACGTAGTGGATCGGCCTTGTCGTCGAAAACATCCAGATGACCGATCGCTTGGCTGGCCAGGAGAACGGCCTGATCCTTGGCTCTTTCCTCGCCCAACACATGGACGAAGCTGGCCTGGCCGGGCCCCTCGCCGAGCTCCTGCGTCTCTGCGTCGGGCGTGTCGTGGGCGGATAAGTCCGAGGATGTGGACGAATGCTGGAGGCGCGAGAGATCGTCCATGATCTGAAAGGCCAGGGCCAAGTCATGGGCATAGCCGTTCAGGGCGTGGTGCAGATCGTCGCTGCCCCGCGCCACCAGGGGTCCGGTTTCGCAACTGAACGCGATCAAGGCCCCGGTTTTCATGCGCTGGAGCCGGGTCAGGGTGCCGATATCCACATCCTGTCCCTGGCTGATGTGGTCGATCATCTGGCCGCCCAGCACGCCGCCATGGCCCACGGCCTCACACAAATGATTGATCAAGGTGCACCTGATGAAGGGATCGGGACAGGTGCGCGGACTGGAAAGGATCGAAAAGCCGAGGCTCGCCAGGGCATCCCCTGCCAGGACGGCGGTCGCCTGATCGAACGCGACATGGGTGGCCGCCTTGCCCCGCCGGCGCGGGGCATCCCCGACGCTGGGCAGATCATCATGGATCAGGGCCTGGGTATGGAGGCATTCGATCGCTGCGCCGATGCGCAGCATGGAACGCTCGTCCACACCGAAGAGATGGCCGCTTTGAACCGCCAGAAAGCCCCTCAAACGGTTACCACCGCCCAGCATGGCATAGCGCATGGCTTCGTGAAGCCTTGCCTCGGCATCTTGGGCTGTCGGCAGCAGGTCAGAGAGGGTCTCTTCAACACTGCGCGCAACGCGGGAGAGTTCCGGCTCGAGGGCCCGAAAGGCGGCATTGGCCATGGTGCTTCTGTCCGTTGGAAGGAGGCCCGGGCGGGGCGGGAAAGCGAGCCCGGCCTCAGGTCAGGTCGGCGGGGGTGGTTTCAAGCGTCCCATCGGGGGACGCCACGATTTTCTCGATGCGGGTCTGGGCGGCCTTGAGCTTGGCGTCGCAATGGTCCTTGAGCCGCGTGCCGCGCTCATAAAGGGCGATGGACTGCTCCAGGTCGACGCTGCCGCCCTCGAGCCGCTCGACAATGCTCTCGAGCTCGCTCAAGGCCTTTTCAAAGCTCAAATCCTCGACGGCTGTGTCCTCGGCCGGTGCCTTTTCGGCTGATGCGCGTGCCATATCGTCTCCTCATCTGAAGGACCCCATCCCGTCGAGCCAAGCTGGGCGAAGCCGCAACTGGAACAAGGTCACGGGGTTCTTACCAGAGTCTCAACAGATCAGGGCGTGTTGAAGGAGAAAGGGGGTCAAGGGCAGATCATGCGGCGCCATGACCAGTAGTGGTCGCCCCCGTCCCGATCGCATGTCCAGCCCCGGCGCACAAGCTCACCCCGCATCATGCGGTTGAACCAGCCATGGGCACAAACGACCACCATGCCGTCACGGGCGTCGGCGACCAGCCGATCGCTGGCCTGCCGTGCCCTTTGGCGGGCTTGCGCATAGGACTCACCCTGCCCCGCAAAACCGCAGAGCCACAGCGTCCGTGAAACGGCGCCCCACAGCGGCGGCGACAGGCGGATCCAGTTCGGCCAGGGCGGCGCCGGCAAGGGGGCTTCAACAAAAAGGCGGTCCTGCTCGAAGGGCAGATCCCCGAAAAGGCGCTCCGCCGTCTGCCGGGCCCGGATTACCGGGCTCGCCAAGCGGTGAACCGCCGGTGCGGCGGCCGTCACGAGGGAGCGCGGCGGACATTCCCCGTCGGCAAGGCCCGCTTGGCCATAGGCCTTCCACCAGGCATCCCACCCGTCCGGCGAAAGCCAGCCCTTGCGGGCCAAGTCCGGCCGTCCATGGCGCACAAGCAGGATGGGACCCGGCGTTTCGGTCGCGGGAAGCGCCACCCCCTCCACGGCCCCCTTTTCGTTCACACCCGTTGCCATCCCCGTCCCTCAGCCTCGTCAACCCGCATGGCCGCTTCGCCCCCAAGCTCGGCGAACCGGATCAATGTGCTCTGCAACAGTTGAAATTCGGATGCCGGGCCTGTCGTCAGGCGCCCATCAGAGCCCGGACATGGGCCGCGACACTAAACCCCAATGCGCGAAGGTCATATCCGCCTTCCAGCGTCGACACAACGCGCCCCTCCCCATGGGTATCGGCAATGGCCATCAGCGCGCGGGTCGCCCAGGCAAAGTCGTCTTCCGTCAGGCCCAGATGGGCCAGCGGATCGCGCCGGTGACCGTCAAAGCCCGCGGAGATGATGAGAAAATTCGGGGCAAACCGGTCAAGCGCCGGGATCACCCGGTCGCCAAAGGCGCGGCGGAATTCATCCGATCCGGAGCCCGGCGGCAACATGCAGTTGACGATGTTCTCCGACACGCCCCGCTCGCTCGGCAGGCCCGTTCCCGGAAAGATCTGACCCTGGTGGGTCGAGCCGTAAAAGAGGGTCGGATCGTCGTGGAAAATGTCCTGGGTGCCGTTGCCATGGTGGACGTCGAAATCGATGACCGCGACCCGCTCCATGCCATGGACGGCCTGGGCATGGAGGGCCCCGATCGCCGCGTTGTTGAAAAAACAAAACCCCATGGCCGTATTGGGCGTCGCATGGTGACCCGGCGGACGCACCGCGCAAAAGGCATTGCGCCGTGCCTCCGCCATGACATCGTCCACCGCCTGCACCACCGCCCCGGCGGCGCGGAGCATCGCCTCCCCCGATCCCGGCGACAGGGCCGTGTCCATGTCGATAAAGACGGGATCCCCGCCCGCTTCCGGCACCATGGCGAGAATGCTGTCCACATAGGTCTCGTGATGGGCCCGCAGGATCTCCTCGCGCGTGGCCGCGCGCGCCTCCTGGCGGTCGAGATAGAGGAAATCCTCCGCCTCCAGCGCAGCCATGATGGCGCGCAAACGGTCCGGACACTCCGGATGCCCCTCCATGGGGTCATGGGCGAGGCAGGCGGGATGGGTGAAAAGCGTAGTGCGCATGGCTCCCATGCTGGGCGGGATGGTCGGCCCGCGCAACCCTCAATTCTCAGGCAAAGGGCAGAACCAGAGCCAGGAAAAACACGATCAGCAGCACCCAGGGCGCGGCCCGGCGCACCAGACGGGGCAGGCCCTGCCACCAACACCGCAAACGGGGTCCGAAAAAGTACAAAACCCCGCCCATCATGGCGTAGCGCACCGTCCTGGCGAGCAGAGCAGCCGTGAAAAAGGGCCAAAAGGCAACGCCGGCGACCCCGGCCGCCATGGTCGTGATCTGAAAGGGCACCGGTGTCTGGGCGGCCACGAAAATGATCCAGATGCTGTAGTCCTGGAACCGTTGCCGCTTGAGCTCAAAGGCCTCTTCCATGCCCAGGGCCGAGACCATCGGTGCGCCGACACTCTCGAAGAGAACGCTGCCGATGAAAAAGAAGATCACTCCGCCGATCACACTGCCGATGATTGCGATGGTCGTGACCGGCAGCACATGGCGCCGGTCGTCCAGCATCATGGCGGCAAGCACGAATTCGATCGGCCAGGGAAAGAAAGTGCTTTCGAGGAGAGCGCCCGCAAAGAGCGCGGGATAGGCGTAGCGCGATTTCATCAAGGCATGAAACCGCGCCACAAGGGGAGAGGGCCGCGGCTTGCGCGATCCCTTCCCCGGATGGGGCTGTGCCGGACGCTCAACCTCACCGGACGGCATCGAGTGAAATTCCCTCCGGAGGCGGCATATCATCGGGCACGAAAAAGTCAGGCATCAGAGGCTTGCTCGGATCGACCCGATACTTGTCAAAATCGGTCACGCCATGGGCCGCCAGCAGGGTGTCATCGATACAGAAATTGCCGGTGAACTCCCGTGAATTCCGCGTCAGGATGAGATGGGCTGCATCGGCCATGATCTCCACGCTGCGGCAGTGTTTCATGCCCTCGTCACCGGCGAGCGCATTGCGGATCGCGGCGGTCGCGATCCCCGTCCGGGGCCACAATGCGTTGAAGGCGATCCCGTCTTCCCGGAACTCCTCGGACATGCCCAGGACGCACAGGCTCATGCCGAACTTGGCCATGGTGTAGGCCACATGGGGCGCAAACCATTTGGCATCCATGTCGAGGGGCGGCGACAGATTCAGAACATGGGGGTTGGTGCTGCGCTTCAGAAACGGGATGCAGGCACGGGAGGTCACGAAGGTCCCCCGCGTATTGATCTGATGCATCAGATCATAGCGTTTCATTTCCGTTTGCAGGGTGCCGGTCAGCTGAATGGCGCTTGCATTGTTGATGCAGATGTCGATGCCGCCGAAACGCTGGGCCGTGGTCTCCACGGCCCGCTGCACCGCGTCCTCGTCCCGAACATCAACGACCAGGGGAAGGGCCTGCCCTCCCGCCGCCTCGATCTCCTCCGCGGCCGTGTAGATGGTGCCGGGAAGTTTGGGATGGGGCTCCGCCGTCTTGGCGGCAATCGCGATGTTTGCGCCGTCTTTTGCCGCGCGCAGGGCGATCGCGAGGCCGATCCCCCGAGACGCGCCTGTGACGAAGAGAGTCTTGCCTTCAAGATCCGCCATGGTCTTTCTCCCCAGCTTGCAGTTTTGGCATGATTTGCACGGGTCGAGTCCAGCCTGTCGATCCCGGCCCAGTCCTGCCTAGGCTACCTCTTTTTTCGGTTTAAGCGCGAGGACCAGGGCAACACCGCCAAGGATCGCCATGCTGGCGAGGATCAGACGCGGACCCAGACTTTCGCCCAGGAACAGCACACCGCCTGCGGCTGCGATCGCCGGCACGGTCAATTGCACGATCGCCGCTTCACTGGCCGCCAAACCCCGCAGGGCGGTGTACCACACCGCATAGCCGGCTCCGGACGCCAGCGCGCCGGACGCGACGGCATAAATCACGCCGGGCGTGCTGATCGCGAGGGAGGGCGCAAACACCACGGCGAGCACAAGCCCCATGGGCACGGCGCGCAGAAAGTTACCGGCCGTCACCAGAGTGGGGTCGGCAGGCCGGTCCGGGCGGAGCCGTCCGCGCAAGGAATAAACACCCCAGGCGACACCGGCGAGGGCCATGAGACCGGCCCCTGCGGCCGACGGCGCATCGGCACCCGGCGAAAGCAGATAGACGAGGCCGGCCATGGCCGCGAGCGCGCCCAATAGACGCAAGCCCTCGAGGCGTTCGCCTTGCCAGAAACCGACACCGATCATCGTCGCCTGCACGACGCCGAACAGGATCAACGCCCCCATCCCGGCATCGAGACTGAGATAGGCGAAGGAAAAGCCCGCCGCATAGGCAAAGAGGGCGAAGGCCGACAGCCAGCTGCCCCTTGCCGTGTCCCCCATCAACAAGCGAAAGGGTCCAACGCCGGCCTGGATCCGGACCAGCACGCCAAGCATCACGGCGCCCGCCACCAATCGAATGAGCGTAAAGCCGACGGGATCGATCAGCGGATCGGCGAGGGCCAAGCGGCACAGGACGGAATTTGCCGCGAAGGCCACCATGGCAAGGCCGGTGAGCAGGAGAGTCTGCAGACCCCAGGTCATCGATCGCGTCCTTTCTGCAAAGCGAGGCCCGGCGGGAGGCGCAGCCGAACGGATGCCGTTCTTCCAAAAAAAATCCGAGCATGGACACAGAGCCAGAACGGGATCGCGATAGAAGCGTGCTCGATCCCGCTTCACGGCGTGGCGGTCAATTCGAGCACAGATCCTTACTCATCAGGATGCGATCAAGGCTGTCAAAGCCGAAGGAATGATAAAGTTTCCGTGCGCGGCTGTTGTCCCGCTCCACTTCCAGATGGAGGGTCTGGACGCCCAGCATGCGGGCCTGTTCTTCGGCGAAGGCCAGAAGCCAGCGTCCGAGCCCCCGCCCCCGCCAGTCGGGCAGGACATAGATCTCATCAATGATCGCGTCACGTCCCCCGTGCTCGACGGAGAAACTCAGGGAAAGAACGACATAGCCCGCAATGCTCCCCTTGGTCCGCTCACGAACAAGCCAGCCACGGGCCATGGGATCGCCATGGGCGAGCACCCGCGCCGCCGCACTGGCGCGCGCGGACAGAGGATGGCCATCTTCAAGGTTGAAGGCCTCGGACAGCGCCACGAAGATATCCGCATCCGTCGCTTGCAGCGGCGTGGCCGTCCAAGGCGCCTCCCCGGTCATGTCCGGACATACCAGTCCACGCCCTTGGAATCGCGGCGGACCGAAATCACACCACGGCTCAGCAGACAATTGAGATGGGCCAGAGATTCCCCGGTGGCCATGCCCACAAGCTCGCCGGTGATCTCCCGACGGAACAGGGCCGGAAAGACATCGATGGCGCGCCGGGGCGTGTCCAACATGGCCAGGAGCGTGGCGAGACCGTCCTCATGTTCCGCGACCAACGACTCGCAGCGTTCATGAAGACCACGGAAGACTTTCTGATGGGCCGGGCACACGAGGACCGAATTCGCCAGCAGCGTCGGGATCCGGTGACAGGCCTCGAGCCATTCACTCAGCGGATCGGCCAGGGGCTCCGTGGGCCAGACACTGATATTGGAGGAGATGGAGGGCAGCACCTGGTCGCCGGAGATGTAGACACCGAGTTCGGCACAATGGAGGGAGATATGCTCCGGGGAGTGGCCACCTCCCGCAATCAGGGACCAGGTCTTGCCGTCGATCGACAGGGTCTCGCCATCGCGCAGGCGGTGGTAACTTTCCGGCAGGGGATGAACGCGGCTGCCGAAACCGCCAAAACGGTCCCTGTAGATTTCAATCTGCTCCTCGCTGAAACCGGCGGCGCGATAGAAACGGATGCCGTCTTCGGGCGCGGCCCGGCCGGTATCGGCCACCAGCATGCGGCACATGGCATATTCTGTACGCGACATATAGAATGACGTGCCGAATCTCTCAGTCATCCAGCCGGCGAGGCCCACATGGTCCGGATGCAGATGGGTCACGATCACCTTGGTGACCGGCCGTCCGGCCATCAGGCCATCGAAGACGCCCTCCCACAGCTCACGCACCTTGCTCGTGTCGATCCCCGTATCGACCACGGCAAAGCCCTCCCCGTCCTCGATCAGCCACACATTGATGTGGTTGAGCGCGAAGGGCAGCGGCAGGCGCAACCAGTAGACCCCCGGCGCCACGGCCAAGGGCTCACCGAAATCGGGCGCCTTGTCGATGGGAAACTCAAGCGAGGGCCGCGCCCGCGCGGCGGTGGCGGATGGGCTCATGGTCACGGATCCTTGTGCCAAAACTGCAGATCGCAGTCATGGTATCAGACCGGCCCCGAAAACAACTCCCTTTTACCGCAGACGCGGTTCGCCCATGTCGTCGATCTCGCCGATTTCGTAGCGCGTGATCTGGCGCACGGACAGGATCACGATCAGGCTCGCACAAACTGCGAACAGGGTCGTGCCCAGGATCATGCCATTCGTGAGCGGTGATTCGACGACAAAACGCAGGCTCTGGGAATTGGAGAAGATCGCCATGATGATCAGGGTCATGACATCGAGGATCAACGCAGCCAGAAGCGCGCTGTACCAATGCTTGTTGTCCTCATGCTGACGGAAATTAGAGATGTAGATGATCTCGATGGTGATCAGGATCGTAAGCGCAACGGTGCAGATCGAGATCACGAGCTGGGACCAGCGTATGCTGACCGATTCCTCGACATGATCGATGGAGACCGGTCCGTAACGTTGCACCAGGGCGGCATGGACATCATTGTTGAGCGGATCGGCCCCGCCCGCAAAGCTCAAGAAAGAGACGATGTCCTTGGCGAACTCCGCCGCATCGGGAATGAGGCCCAGCAGCAGGGGCAGGAAAAAGGCCGCCAGAATGAAGAACCAGTTGGCGAAACCGCCGTCACGGGTCCCGAAAATCGAGCCGATGACCGTTCGGTGATGGGCATCCGGTTTGAGATTGCGCCTCAGCGCCAAAACATTCCGTGATGAGAGCGTGAAGCAATACGTAAACTGGATGAAATAGAGAACCATCATGAAGCCGAGAAAGAGCCCCAACACCGTGTTGAAGGAGCCACTGATCAGCCCAACGATATTTTTGTCGCTGACGGGACTCGACTGAGGCACCGGAGCGGCCTGGGCCCATTCGGGCGCATTGCCCTCGCCTTGCGCCAGGGTGTCAGCAGGAGCACCGCGTTCCGAATTCAGTTCCTTGATCAGAGGCAGTTCCGAATCCTCTTGGGCCACCCCTTGAGCCAAGGGAATGATCGCCAAAAGGGCCGCCACAAAAAATATCCAGAAGACCCGCACGTTCTGCCTCCCCCAAAGGCCACACCCAGCCATCGGATAGAGATCGCACATCCTGATCTCCCCTGGCAAGTCGGATGACACGGCGTGGCCCGCCCATCATCATCGACAAGACTTGCATGTATGGCCGGCTCTTAAAATGTCGTTTTGGAAAGGAAGAAGTATCTCTTTTGGAGCCCGCGGCAAGGACCCGGC
>CAZFWG010000048.1:22315-31723 GCA_964522525.1 uncultured Alphaproteobacteria bacterium
GCCCTGTTCGCGGAAGGCCCGGCTCAAAAAAAGGGTGTGCCGCTACCATCGGCACACCCTCTTACTCTCAGCCGCCCTGGCCCGTTCACGGACCGGATGGATTACATGGCTTCCGGCTTGACGAATTTCAGCGTCATGCGATCGGATTCGCCGATTTCCTGATTCTTCTTCTTGAGCTCTTCGTCCTTGACTCTCAGGCTCGGCGGCAAGCGCCACACGATATCGTCCGCCGTCGGCTTATCCTTGGGATTGGCGTTGATCTCGCTCTTTTCCGCCAATTGGAAGCCGGCTTCCTCGAAGGTGGCGATCAGCGCCGATTCCTTGATGTAGCCCGCGCTGCCATTGGCCCAGTCGTCGCTCGCATCGGCGGGGGCCCGGTGCTGCACGACACCGACGACACCGCCGGGCTTCAACAACTCATAGGCTTCCAGAACGGCTTCCTCGAGATAGGTGCCGCCGCTGCGCTTCAGATTATGAAGGGCACGGATGAAGAGCACGTGATCCATGGTGCCATAGAGATCTTGCGGCGCGCTGCCGAAGCTCCAGGCCTTGACCTCGGGCTCGCCCTCGACCCACTCGGCCGCACGACCCGGAAAGGTCTCGGGCCAGTTCTTCAGACCGTTGTACCGCTCCTCGGTGAGCCGGTCCCCGAAGAGGATCTTGAACATGTCCGCCTGGTAATTCGCACCGGCATAGGCGCCGTTCTCGGCCACCAGAGGCAGCAGAATGCGGGTGTACCAGCCCCCGCCGGGCAGGGCCTCGACCACGCGGGAGGAGGACGTCACCCCGAAAAACTCCAGGGTTTCCTTCGGGTGACGGAACTGGTCCCGGACCTTGTCCTCGTCACTGCGTGCTTCGAGTACCGCTTCGAGGGCGGGATCAGCGTGAGCCGGCGTGACCACCGCGCCCAGTCCGAAGGCCATGGCCGCGGCCAGACCCATAATGCGCATGTTCATCGTGCTTCCCTTTTACTTCTCGACGTCGTGTTCCATGGACCCCGCCGGATCATGGTGCGGCGCAAGGCCGAAATCGGCGGAAGTCCAGCGAGGCTGATCGCCTCCCTTCCCCAATGGGCCGCATGCAATCAGCCGTCTCTCCCAAGGTCAAGCGTTCTTGGCCCTCGCCTCATGCGGTCAGGAGACTGGGATCGACCTCATAGAGGACGTCCGACCCGCCCAGCGCCGTCTGGCCCAGGGCCGGCGCCAGGGGCAGGACCGCGCCTGCGTAGAACTTGGCGAGCGTGACCTTGGACTGGAGATAGGCCGCATCCGGATCGCCGGCGGCGATGCGCGCCTGGGCCGCGAGGGCACCCCGCGCCAGAAAATGCCCGCCCAAGACGGTGCCGAACAGACGCAGGCAGGCGGCCGCTCCGGCCAGAGCATCCGCAGGCTGATCACGCAAGGCCGCCAGATGATGATCCGTCACCTGATCCATGGTCGCGATCCCGACCTTGAGGCCGTGGACCAGCGTGTCGAAACCGCCGGCCTGTTCGAGGGCGCGGGCCGTCGCGGCGATCTCCTCGACCAGGCGTTCGGCCACAAGACCCGCCTCAAGGGGCAGTTTACGGGTGACAAGATCATTGGCCTGAATGCCGTTCGTGCCTTCATAGATGGGAAAGATCCGGCTGTCCCGCAGGAACTGCGCGGCGCCCGTTTCCTCCACGAAGCCCGCTCCGCCATGGACCTGAACCCCGAGGGAGGCAATCTCGACACCGAGATCCGTGCTGAAGGCCTTGGCGATGGGGGTCAGCAGTTCCTCCCGCGCCTTCTGTTCCGCCCGCACGGCCTCATTGGGATGGGCAACGGCCAGATCGGCGGCCTGGGCCGTGGCATAACAGATCGCGCGGGCCGCTTCGGTCTGGGATTTCATCAGGAACAGCATGCGCCGGACATCCGGATGCTGAATGATCGGGATCATGTCGACCATTTCGTGCTGCAGGCCGAAGGGTTTGCCCTGGAGGCGCTCCTGGGCATAGGCCAGCGCCTTCTGGAACGCCGCCTCGGCCACCGCCACGCCCTGGATGCCGACATTGAGACGGGCATTGTTCATCATGGTGAACATGGCCGCCATGCCCTTGTTCTCGCGACCGATCAGCGTACCGATGGCCCCGCCCTCATCGCCATAGCTCATCACGCAAGTGGGCGAGCCATGGATCCCGAGCTTGTGCTCAAGGCCCACGCATTTGACATCGTTGCGCGCGCCCAGGGAGCCGTCGGCGTTCACAAGGAATTTCGGCACCAGAAAGAGCGAAATCCCCCTCGTGCCGGGAGGGCCATCGGGCAGACGGGCCAGGACCAGATGAACGATGTTCTCGGCCGCCGGATGCTCTCCCCAGGTGATCCAGATCTTGGTGCCCGTGATGGCGTAGGTCCCGTCGCCCCGGGGCACCGCCTTGGCCTTGAGGGCCCCCACATCGGAGCCCGCATGGGGTTCCGTCAGATTCATGGTGCCTGACCATTCGCCGCTGATCAGCTTGGGCAGGAACAGGGATTTCTGTTCCTGGGTGCCATGGGCATGCAGGGCTTCGATCGCCCCTTGGGTGAGAAGCGGACCCAGACCCCAGGCCGGGTTCGCGCCCTGCACCATCTCCTGAATGGCCAGCATCAAAAGGCGCGGCAGGCCCTGCCCGCCATAGCCTGGATCGAACGGCACCCCGCCCCACCCCGCGTCAACCCAGGTGCGGTAGGCCTCGGCGAAACCGTCGGCCAGGGTGACCGTATGATCGTCATTGAGGGTCGCCCCCTGACGGTCACCCGTGACATTGATGGGCGCCAACACGCCATTGGCCAGTTTACCCGCCTCTTCCAGGATCGCGCCCACCAGATCCTCGGAGAGGTCCGGAAATCCGCCCGAGTCCATGAGCGGTCCCAAGCCCACGACCCGGTCGAGGGCATAGTGAATATCCTTGATGGGCGCCTGATAGACCATGGCGAGACCTCCTTGGTTTATGTTGGTTTACCTATATCACGCTTGAGAAATCCTGCTGGGGCGCAGAGCATCCCGGCGTTCACAAGAAAGCGTTGTTCACAGGACGGCATCTACAAGACCATGTTCGCAAAGCCGAGGGCATTTCATGCCCGATGACCCATCCATCGCGAGGACGCCTGTTCCGGCCGACGCCACGAGCATTGCCCAAGCGGGCGCCCTGCTGGCCGCCGGCGGATTGGTGGCCGTGCCCACGGAAACCGTCTACGGCCTGGCCGCCGATGCGACCGACGCGGCAGCGGTCGCGCGCATTTTCGCGGCCAAGGGCCGGCCCCGCTTCAATCCGCTCATCGTGCATGTGGCGAGCGCGCAAGCCGCCGCGACCCACGGGGTCTTTTCGCAGACCGCGCGCGCGTTGGCCGAGAGCTTCTGGCCGGGGCCGCTGACCCTGGTCCTGCGCCGGCGCGTTGAAAGCCCCATCGCCGATCTGGTCACGGCGGGTCTCGAAACCCTGGCCTTGCGGGTTCCGGCCCATCCCGTGATGCGGGACGTCATCGAGGCGGCGGGCCGGCCCCTCGCGGCCCCGAGCGCCAATATCTCCGGCCATGTCAGCCCGACCCGCGCGGCCCATGTCGCGGAGTCCCTGGAGGATGCCGTGGACCTGATCCTCGATGGCGGTCCGTGCGCCGTGGGTCTGGAATCGACGGTCATCGCCGTAGACGGATCGAATGCCACACTTCTTAGGGCCGGCGGGCTCGCCCGGAACGTCATCGAGCCGGTGATCGGCCCCCTGAACATGCCGGACGCCGAAGGGGCCGCCCCCCGCTCCCCCGGGCAACTCGCCCGCCACTATGCGCCGCGCGCGCGCCTGCGCCTCGCGGCGGACAGACCCGCACCGGGCGAGGCCTATCTGGCCTTCGGCCCAACGGTTCCGGAAAACGACGCACCCGCGCTCAATCTGAGCGAGACGGGTGACATGGGTGAGGCGGCCACCAATCTGTTCGCCCATTTGCGTGCCCTCGATGCGGAAGGTACGGAGCGGATCGCCGTTGCCCCGATCCCGGAAACGGGTCTGGGCGAGGCGATCAATGACCGTCTGCGCCGGGCGGCCCTGGGCCGGGGAGACCCCCATGACCCTTGATCTGCCTTCGGATTATATTACCGGGATTGAACGGATCGTCGGCCCGGAAGGGATGCTCACCGGCGAGGAAGACAAAGCCCCTTACCTCAAGGAGTGGCGCGACCGGTATCAGGGTCACACGCCCCTCGTGGTCAGACCCGCCACAACGGCACAAGTATCGGCGAGCCTCGCCCTGTGTACGGAATATCGCGTTCCCGTCACGCCCCAGGGCGGCAATACGGGCCTTGTCGGGGCACAGATCCCGTTCGGGGGTTCAATCCTGTTGTCCCTGGGCCGGATGAACCGGATCCGCGCTGTGGACGCGGCGAATTTCACCATGACGGCCGAAGCGGGCTGTATCCTGGCGGACCTTCAGCAGACGGCAGAACAGGCCGACCGGCTGTTTCCCTTGAGCCTCGCCGCGGAGGGCAGCTGCCAGATCGGCGGCAATCTGTCGTCCAATGCAGGCGGCGTGAATGTGTTGCGCTACGGCAATGCCCGGGACCAGGTTCTGGGACTTGAGGTCGTCCTGGCGGACGGACGGGTCTGGGACGGCTTGCGGGGCCTGCGCAAGGACAATACCGGCTATGATCTCAAGCAGCTTTTCATCGGCGCCGAAGGCACCTTGGGCGTGATCACGGCGGCCACCCTGAAACTCCGGCCCCGTCCGCAAGACGTGGTGACGGCATTTGTCGGTCTGGAAACAGTCGAGGCGGCCGTGGCGCTCCTGGCCCGCGCGCGGGAGGCCAGCGGTGATCAGCTCACAAGCTTTGAACTCATGTCGGACACGGGGATGGGTTTCACCTTGCGCCATGGTGTGGACACGCAGCATCCGTTTGCGGCTTCCCATCCCTGGTATGTCCTTGCCGAATGGGGCGGCGGCGGACAGTCAAGCCTCGGCGAGACCGTCGAAACACTGCTGGCCAAGAGCCTGGATGAGGGAATGATCCGCGACGCGGCGCTGGCCCGGAGCCTTGCCCAAGGGGCCGCATTCTGGCGCCTGCGCGAACTGCTGTCGGAAGTTCAGAAGGCGGAAGGGGGCAGCATCAAACATGATGTCTCGGTGCCCATTTCCGCCATTCCCACCTTCATTGCGGAAGCGAACGGGGCCGTCGTGCAAGCCTGTCCGGGCATTCGGCCCGTGCCCTTCGGCCATGTGGGGGACGGCAATATCCACTACAATCTGAGCCAACCGGTGGGGGCGGACAAAGCCGCTTTTCTTGACCGCTGGGAGGAGATCAGCGCCCTCGTTCACACCATCGTGGCCCGCCATGGCGGCAGCATCAGCGCGGAGCACGGCATCGGTGTGATGAAGCGGGACGCCCTGCCCCATTTCAAAAGCGCGGTCGAGATGGACCTGATGGGCCGGATCAAATCCGCCCTCGATCCGCTTGGGCTCATGAATCCGGGGAAATTGTTGAGCGCCCGCCCCGGGTGAGGCGGGCCAAGGCCCGCCCCGCGATCATCCGCATGGCGCATTTCGCGTTCGCTCAATGCACCCTACCGCCGCGCAGCGTCAATTCACCTGGCGGTCGACGCCTTCCCAATAGGGTTCCCGCAATTCCCGGCGCAGCACCTTGCCGGAGGGATTGCGCGGCAGGGTTTCGACAAAATCGACCGACTTCGGCGCCTTATAGCCGGCGATCCGTGTACGGGCAAAATCGCAAAGCTCCTGCTCGCCGAGGGATGTGCCGGGTTTGAGCACGACAATGGCCTTTACGGCCTCGCCCCATTTTTCGTCCGGCACACCGATGACGGCCGCATCCGCCACATTGGGATGGGCGAACAAGGCGTTCTCCACTTCCGCCGGATAGATGTTCTCGCCGCCGGAGACGATCATGTCCTTCACCCGGTCATAAATAAAGAGGTAGCCGTCCTTGTCCCGATAGCCCGCGTCGCCTGTGCGCATCCATCCGTCAACGACGGATTTGCCCGTTGCGTCCGCGTTCTGCCAGTAGCCCTTCATCACCATGTCGCCCTTGATGAGGATCTCTCCCACATCGCCGGTGGCCACGGGTTCGCCGGCATCGTCGACCACCTTGATGGCGACGCCCGGGGCCGGAATGCCGCAGGACCGCAACTTGCCCTTGTCCGGATCATGCGCTTCCGGAGGAAGAAAGGTGCCCGCGCCGCAGGTTTCGGTCATGCCGTAGAGCTGCACGAAGTCGCAATCGAGCAGGTCCTTGGCCGAACGGATCGTGTCTTCGGCAATAGGCGAGCCGCCATAGACGATGAGATTGAGGCTCGACAGATCCCGGGTCTTCACGTCCGGATGGAGGAGCAGGAAATTGACCACGGCCGGGACCAGAAACATCTTGTTGATCCGGTGGCGTTCGATCAGCTGCAGGATCACCCCGGGGTCCACATCCCTCAGGACGACATTGGGGCAACCGCTCGCCAGTCCCAGAATCCCGATATTGGCGCCGGCCACGTGGAAGACCGGCATACAGACGAAATTGACGTCGGAGGGTCCCCAATCCGCATAACCGGCCTGGGAGCCGGACGCGAGCAAGGCGCGGTAGTTGCCGTTCGTGAGCTGAACACCCTTGGGCAGGCCCGTGGTCCCGCTGGTATAGAGCTGGATCGCGTCGTCGTGAGGGACGGCCGGCAGATGGGGATCGGCGTCGTTCTGGGCGAAGCGCCAGCTCTCATAGGCCGGCCAGGCATTATGCTGCCCCCCAAGGGCAACGATGGTCTCGACATTGGGGAGTTCAGCACGGATGGATTCGATCAAGCCCTCGAATTCGGGGCCCACGAACAGCACCTTGGTCCGGGAATGATTGAGGATATAGGCGATTTCCGGTCCGGCGAGGCGCCAGTTGAGGCCGACCAGGGCGGCCCGGGCCTTCACCGTGCCGAACAGGATCTCGAAATAGGCATCCGTGTTCTTGCCCAGATACCCGACGCGGTCACCGGCTTTGACACCGAGACCAATCAGACCGTTCGCCACCTTGCTCGACCGCCGATCAAGCTGGGCGTAGGTCGTGACCTCGTCATCCATGATGACAGCGGGGCTCGCCCCCCAGTCATTCGCGCCATTCCTGACAATATCGGCAAGTGTGCGGATCCGCGACACATCCAGCATTCAAATCCTCCCCAGCAACACAACTTTCGCGCGCTCATGCCTCTCGGGCACTTAAACGCCTATTGTACTGCAAGAGAGCCGTTTGGGGAGGGGTCCGTGGCAATTCGTTGCCACGGACGGGGCGCCATGGGCACCTAAGAGGAAGGGGCACACGCCCCTTACTTCACTTCGATGAGTTCCACATCAAAGACGAGCGTCTTGTTGCACAGTTCCGGATGGCGGCAGGCACCCTCGACGCCATAGGCGAGTTCCGCCGGGATCACGAGCTGGGCTTTGGAGCCTTCCTTCATGAGCTGGAGGCCTTCGGTCCAGCCGGGGATGACCGCATTCAAAGGAAATTCGATCGGCTGGTTGCGCTTGTAGGAGCTGTCGAAGGTCGTGCCATCGATCAGGGTGCCGACATAATGAACCTTGACGGTTTGATCGGCGGAGGGCTGCTTGCCGTCGCCTTCCTTCAGGGTCCGGATCTGCAAGCCCGTCGAGGTCACTTCGACGCCCTCAATGGCGGCATTTTTCTCGAGATAGGCTTTTTCTTCCGCAGCGCCGGCAAGGGCAGCCGTGGCGAGACCGGCGGCCAGGACGACGCCCGAACCGAAGCGGACCAGTTCCTTGATCATGGGATTTCCTTTTGCTTGTCGATGGGTAGATCGCGGACGGCCTGGCGTGAACCGGGCGCCCCCGCATTAGAATGGGTGTGGTCGGCGGCGCGAGACGTGCCGCGTGAGCCCCCCACTCGATCTTCAAAACAGTGAAAGTTGTCCTTCCCGAGGCAAGTTCTCTTCCGCGGGCTCCTCCACGGCCTCTTTGACCAGGGACGCATCATCCTGGGCCACCTTGTTCACCGCCGTCGACACCGTATGGAAGGCAAAATCGGCATCGGGGGCGGGCTTGATGAGCGCCAGGGCCTGCGCCCGGTCGCCGGTCATCCAAGTGGTCCAGTCCTCCATGGCCAGAACCACCGGCATGCGGGGATGAACGGGCGTCAGCGTCTCATTGGCCGTGGTGGTGACAAGCGCCACGGAATCGATTTCAGATCCATCCGCGCCCAGCCAGGAATCCCAGATGCCCGCGAAGGCAAAGGGCGCGGCGTCGGGCCGGCGGATATAGACCGGTCTCGGTTTGCCGACTGCCTGTTTCTGCCATTCGTAAAAGCCGTCCGCCGGAACCAGACAGCGGCGATGGCGAAAGGCGCCCCGAAAAGAGGCCTTCTCGGCCACGGTCTCTCCCCGCGCGTTGATCAGGGCCGCATCCGGCACCGTTTTGGACCAGGACGGCACCAGCCCCCAACGCACCAGGGCCAGTTCCCGCGCGCCCTGATGGTCGAGACGCACAATGGCCACGACCTGGGTCGGCGCGATGTTGTAACGCGGCGGCAGGTTCGGGAGCGGGTTTGCAAAGCCGAACAGATCGGCCAGCGCCCCAACCGGTGTTGTCAGAACGAAACGTCCGCACATGCGACTTTCCCCTTTGCACACATTCTGCGTCACAAACCGTTGCGGACACAACATCTAGGGCAGCGGCGTTTGCCACACAAGATGTAGTGGGTCGCAACAGAGTTAGACCTCATTAACCACAACATGTTTGAATTTATGTCGAAGAATCATTGACTCCCTGGTGGAGCGACGTACCATATTTTGTGTCGCTATCGCGGCAGCCCCCAAGGGCTGGGGGCAACATTTTCAGACCTTCAGGACCACCGCCGCCGGTTAACCGGCGGTCAGCCCTCGTCTGCCATGATCATGGCCGGACGATGCGTCCTCAACCGTGGGCAGGACCGTCATGAACGCGATCACGCTTCCCCGTCACGCTTCCTCGCAGCCGCTTCGCGTCGTGGACGCCGCTGATCCCGTCACTGTCCTTGAGGACACCAAACCGGCAGACCAGGCCCAGCCGGCCGGCGCCGTGACCCCGGATCCGTCCCGGGACGCCCTCCTGACGGATTTCGGCAAGGCCACCCTCGCCGACCGCTATCTGATGCCGGGCGAGACGTTCCAGGATCTGTTCGCCCGGGTCGCCAGCGCCTATGCCGATGACGATGCCCACGCCCAGCGGCTCTATGACTACATGTCGAAGCTCTGGTTCATGCCGGCGACGCCCGTCCTTTCCAACGGCGGCACCAAGCGGGGCCTGCCCATTTCCTGCTTCCTCAATGAGGCCGACGACAGCCTGGGGAGCATTGTCGATCTGTGGAACGAGAATGTCTGGCTCGCGGCCAAGGGCGGTGGCATCGGCAGCTATTGGGGCAATCTGCGCTCCATTGGCGAAACCGTCGGCGGCG
>CAZFWG010000049.1:0-9837 GCA_964522525.1 uncultured Alphaproteobacteria bacterium
AGGCCATGGACCGGGCCACCCTGCTCGACCGGGTGATGCGGAACTATCGCCGCTTCTACATGAAAAAGGCCCTGTTCCACTATCCGTGGCGGGGATCGGGTTTCCGGCGCCGCTATCTTTTGGGCTGCCTGAAGGCCTTCCTCATGGCCGGCTTCCAGCGCAAATTCTATGACCTGGGCAAGGTCAACTATTGGGGGCCCCAGTCCAAGGGCCAGGTGGATTTCCACTTCAACGAAGAACGGAGCATTGCCCCGGCCCAGGCGGCGGAATGGGAAGCGGCGGCCGACCGCGCCTCCAAATACCGCCAGTCCAAGGAACGGATGAAGGCCATGGTCTGCGGTGGTGGCACCGAGCAGATGGCCGAGGAGATGGTTCTGGAACAATGACCGCGGCGCAGCTCTCCGCCCCATCGGCCTCCGTGGCGGCTCAGCCCGCCAAGATTGGTCCGAACGCGGTCATCCAGACTTTCCAGGCGATCCAGGCGCTCCGGGGGCAGATCGCGGCACAGCGGGTGGCTTCGGCCGCCCGCTGTGACCACTGGCTAAGCACGCCGCCCACGGAAATGGTCGACGAGATCCCCGTGATCGCCCTGTTTCGGGCGCTTGAGCGCGTGCTCCCCCATGACTCTGACCGGATTGCCTGGGAAGCGGGTACGCGCACGGCAGACTACATTCTAACCCACCGGATCCCCAAGCCGGCGCAGCGCATTCTCAAAATCCTGCCGGCCCGGCTGGCCGCGCCCATCCTGCTCAAGGCGATCGCGAAACATGCCTGGACCTTCGCGGGCTCGGGCAGTGTCAAGGTCCATGGCGCCCGCCCCTTCCGGGTCGAGATCGAACACAATCCCCTGACCATCGGGCTCCATCATCCGGAGCCGGCCTGTCACTGGCACCGGGCGGTCTTCACCCGTCTGTTCCAGACCCTCGTCCATAAGCGTACGAAAGTCCGCGAATTGTCCTGCGGGGCCTGCGGCGCCAAAACATGCGTCTTTGAACTCAGCTGGACGTGAACGACGCCAGGCGGCGTGAACCTTCCGACGATCCCTATCCAGGCATGTCTTCAAGTTCGAGGCCCCGCGTCTCATGGACGGCCCGGGCAATGAAGAAGACAGAAATCACCGCAAAGACCGTGTAGAGACCATAGGATCCGGAAAGCCCGATCAGGGCCAGGAAGACCGGGAAGGTCATGGTCACGGCGAAATTCGCCCCCCACTGAAACAGACCCGACACGGCAAGACCCGATCCCCGGATCTGATTGGGAAACATTTCCCCCAACATGACCCACATCACGGGCCCCCAGGAAAAATTGAAAAGCGCCGCATAGGTGATGACCGTGACAAGCGCGATCACGCCTGAAGTCGGATCGAGGTCGAGGATGGACTGCGCCATGATCGTCCGGGTCTCGAACAGTGTGCCATTCGCGAGTACCGTGCCGGCCTCAATGACCGTGCCCTCGGCGATGAACGTGCCCGTGGAAAAGACGTAAGCCACGATGGCGAGCGTCACCGCCATGCCGACCGAGCCGATCATCAGGAGGGGCTTGCGGCCGATCTTGTCGATCAGCATCAAGGAGACAAGACACGAAGCGATCGAGACCGTCCCCATAATGACATTGGTCAACAGGGCGTCGCTTTCCGAAAAGCCTGCCGCCTGCCACAACACGGCCCCATAGTAGAAAACCACATTGATGCCCACGAGCTGCTGGAAGGAGGCGAGGCCGATCCCGACCCAGACGATGCTGCGCACACGCCTTGTTGCCGGATCGATGAGATCGGCAAGGCGGGGCCGGTGGTCTTCCGCGATCGTGGCTTGAATGTCCTCGACCTTGCGCGCAGCGGTCTCGGCGCCGAAAAGCCGGGTGAGAACGCGCAAGGCTTCGTCCTGCCGTTGCTTGATCATCAGGAAACGGGGACTTTCGGGAATGGCAAACAGCAGCACGAGGAAGGTCGTTGCCGGGATGATCTCCATCCAGAACATCCAGCGCCACGCCTCATAGTCGAGCAGAAGGAGTTTCGTCGAGGCCCCGGCGGCGCCAGCCAGCAGAAAATTGCTGAGGAAGGCCGTGGTCAGCCCGACGATGATCGCGATCTGCTGAATGGTGATCAAACGCCCCCGGATGGACGCGGGCGCCACCTCGCTGATATAGGCGGGCGACATCACACTGGCGGCGCCGACCGCAAAGCCTCCGATCAGACGATAGAGGACGAATTCCAGGGATCCGGTAGCGATGCCCGAGCCCCAGGCACTGACGATGAACAACATGGCGGCCAGGATCATCAGGGTGCGCCGGCCCAGCATGTCGGCGAGACGCCCGGCGAAAAAGGCCCCCACCGCGCAGCCCAGCAGCATTGACGCCACGTTGAAGCCGGTGCCGGCGGTCGAGGACTGGAAGGCGGCCTGAAGCCCGTCCACCGTCCCATTGATGACCCCGGAATCAAAACCGAAGAGAAAGCCGCCGAGGGTTGCGACACAGCTGATGGCGGTCACAAGTCTGATGTTCACCGCGTCCGGCAAGCCGGGCGCCGTCGGGGTTCTCGAACCATCCGTCATTCTTGTCCCCTCCCAGGGCATCGCTTTGGGGGCCGTTTGCGGCGCCGCCCCCGGCCGCCTTTGACCCAGCCTGTCCCAACCTTCACGGGTTTATTCTTGAACTCTAGGCCAGGGCCACGGCCTTGCCCATCCCTTTTGTCAAGCCTTTCATCTGCACACAGAGGAAGAGTATGGTCGGGTTTGGGCGGGATGCGACACGGTCATGGTGGGGGGAAAGGAGGACAGCACTCTTTAAGGGTGTGAGGGTTTCGGGGGCCTTTCCGGACGGGACATGGGGCCCGCATCACTTTGGCGTGTGGTGCATGGCGCCCAAACTGGATGCAAGGCACGTTTCGATACCAGCAAGGGGATCACTTCCGGCGCAAGCGATCGAAAGAAAAAAGCGGACACTGCTGGGTGGTGCCCCGCTTCAAGCCACGGGGCGAAAGACGATCGTCGCCTGGCCCAGGCGGATGCCGAATTTGGTGATGTCCGCGCGGTTGATCAGGACCCCATCGCCCATCAGGAAAAACCAATCGGAAAAGCGCACCCGCAGGACAAACGACCCCAACCGCAACCCGAACAGATAGGACCAGTTCAAGGATGTGGCCTTCACCTGCCCCTTGGCGACGCCGATCACATCATCGGCCCGACCCTCATAACCGCCATCGCCGGTGGGCCGGATATGCCATGTGCGCTGTTCGGTCTCACCATCGGAGAACAGGAAATCCTCGACCAGGGTCAGGGTCTCGCCGTCCCACCGGCCATCAATATCGACCACGAACTGGCGCTGTGGACGGCCGAACATATCCTGGAAAACGCCCCAGGCCTTCGTCTTGCCGTCGAAATAGGTCTCCAATCGAAACGGCTCATCCGTTGCTATGGTTTCGTGCATCATGGTTGTTCATCCACCTCTGTCACGCAATGTGTCAATCAAACTTGACAGTTAGCATCGCCTATTCCCGGTGACATTTACGGTAGATCAAAAGAGGTGGATCACCCCTGCGACCATGCGGTCGCTTCGAAATCAGGATGCTGGCGCGTCTCAAGGGAGGAAATCAGCGTGGCTGTGTGGGCAACCTTAACGTTCGGAGCCCCAGTGACGGCGCAGATCCGCGATATGGACCAGAAGGGCTCCGGTCAGGAAGAAGGCAACGGCGGCCCATGGGCCGTCGTCCAGCGCCAATCGCAGGGCAAGAGCGAGGCAAAGGCCGGAGGCCCAAGTGTATATGAAGGACCCGATGGCCGGGCCCTTTCCTGTGCGCCGGCGATATGCGGCGAGCACGAGCAGCTCCACGATCAGGAACCCGATCATGAGGTCGGCGATGTGAGGTGAACTGAGAAACGCCGCCATGGACCGTCCCCTCCTTGTGGGGCGCCGCACCGCCCGTGGTCAGAATATGTTCGCTTCGAGCCCGGCCGCCATCAGCATGCCGAGGTCACGGCATTCCTCGACAAAATTCTCCTGCCAATCACCACGGCAGATCAAGGGCTCCCGGATGGCCTTCCAGCGCAGGCCCGTGACAATGGATTCGATGCCGCGCCTCGTGCCTGTCCCATCATGGCCCGCGCGAATGTAGAGCGCATAGGGCAGGGCCTGTTTTTCCTCGATCACGGCGTAGTAGGTACGATCGAAGAAGTCCTTCAGGGCCCCGCTCATATAGCCAAGATTTTCCGTCGTCCCCAGAATGATCCCGTCGGCGGGCAGAACATCCTCCGGCCCGGCCTCGAGCGGCGGCTTGACGCGCACCTCGACGCCGGAAATGTCGGGATGCCGGGCGCCCTCCACAACAGCATCGCACAGGCGTTGGGTGTTCGCCGAAGGCGCATGGGCAACGACGAGCAGGTGTTTTGTCGACGGTTCAGTCATGGCCCGCCATCCAACCACAAGATCCCAGAAAACACCGCCGAAACAGAATGGGCCGGACGGGCGCCCCACGCGCCTGCCCGGCCCATGCCTCTTCAACAGACTGGAAGATCAGCCTTCTTCACTGGCTTCTTCGGTTTCACCGTCGTCCTCGCCGGCGCCGGCTTCTTCCTCTTCGGCCGGGGCCTCGCCCGCGTCATCGCCGGTCGGCGCATCGGGCGAAATGGAGTAGAGGAACGCGATCACGTCAGCGCGTTGCTTGGGATTGCGAAGACCCGCAAAAGCCATTCGGTTGCCGGGGATGTAGGTCCGGGGGTTCTCCAGATAGGGATCCAGGGTTTCCGCCGTCCAAACGATGCCGGACTTTTTGTGGGCCGGAGAGTAACGAAAGCCCTCGATGCTGCCCGCGGTGCGGCCGATGACATTGTAGAGGCTGGGTCCAACGCGATTCTGGCCTTCCTCAATGGCATGGCAGGCTTGGCACTGGCGATAGACCCGCTTGCCGGCTTCCACGTCGCCGTCTTGCGCGGCGGCCGAACCGATGACACCAACGGTCAGGACGGCCATCAGCATCCCTTTAATCATGTTGCGAAAATCCATGACATTTCTCCTGTTTCGCTCTTGAAAACCAACCATAACTTGAACACGACCGATGGCCCGTTCTGTGGCGATTGCGGCGCCATCTGATGACGGGATTGCGGTCATCGCCGGCGCCGGCGCCCACCGTATCCCGGTGGCAGACAGAGGAAGATCTACCTCAAATTCGCGTGGTTTCACACTAGGCGAACTGCGGCAAAGTGCGATTCCTGGGCTCGGCGGGGTCAAAACACACGCTAGGCGATTGTCCTGTTTGCCTCACACTAACGCGGTCTGCGTCAGGAACGCGCCAAGAAAAGGGAGGCCGTGGACGACCTCCCCATTTCTTTGGTCAACGATCCATCGATCAGGAGCGGGACCGTTCCCGCTTAGATCACGTCGTCGATCGATACGGTCAGGAAGTCAACATTCTCCCCGCTCAGATCATCGAGCATGGTGTCGAGCAGGGTGAGCGTGGCGCTGCCGAAATCGAGGATGAGGTCGGCACCATCCTGGGTGGCCAAGGGCTCGAGCTGGTCCACGCTTTGGACCATGTCGTCGAGCTCCAGGGCCACGGTGTCGATGAACAGGAAATCGCCTTCGGCAAAGTCCGTCACCGTGGCATCGCCGCCCCCGAAGACGAAAATATCGGCTCCCAGACCACCCGTATGGGTATCGGTGCCGCCATCGGTGAGGAGCGTGTCATCGCCGAGGCCACCGTCGAGGATGTCGTCGCCGGTGCCGCCGTCGAGGGTGTCATCCCCCAGATCGCCGAACAGGGCATCATTGCCTGCACCGCCAGCAAGGCCGTCCGCCCCCAGACCACCGTCGAGGACATCGTCACCGCTCTCGCCGCCGAGGGTATCGTCGCCCGCATTGCCGTTGAGGGTGTCATCCCCTTCACCGCCGCTGAGGACATTGGCGGCGATGCTGCCGGTGACGAGATCGCCGAACGCCGATCCGACAAAGCCCTCGATATTGGCGAGGCTGTCGACAACCAGGACACCGGCCCCGTTGAGATATTCTGCCGTGCCGTCCGTGAGGCCGAAACTTGCCGTTACCGCGAAGGGCAGATCCGCGAAGGAGACAACGTCAAAGCCCTCGCCTCCATCGACCACGTCAAAGCCGCCGCCGCTGGCGAGAACGTCATCACCGCCGCCCCCGATCAGAACGTCACCGCCGGCGCCACCGACCAGCACATCATCGCCGTCGCCGCCGGACAGGGTATCCGCGCCGGCCGCGCCGATCAGCGTGTTGGCAAGGTCATTGCCGGTCAGGCTGTCATCCGCCGCCGTGCCGGTCAGGTTCTCGATGCCGATCAGGACATCCTGAACGCCGACACCGGCGCCGTTGACGTAGTCGGCAAGACCCGTGGTCAGGTCCGCCGTCACGGCGAAGGAAATGTCCTCGAAAGAAACCGTGTCGACACCGCCGGCCAGGGGATCGAAATCCACGGGCAGGATGAAGTTTAGGGCCTGCCCATTGATATTGGCGGTAACAGCGCCCGTTTCGTCGGTCTCGAAAAGTTCGGCGAAAATCTCAAACGCGCCCGTCTCCGTGTCGAGGGCCACGATCCGGCCATTGGCGGAACTGGAGATGAAGAGCCGGCCGTCGGGACCGAAACCAAGCCCGCGGGGTGCCGACAGGACCGGATCGCCGTTTTCGTCCACGGGATCGAAGACACTGAGCAGTTCGCCGGTTTCGATATCGTAGAAACGCACCGTACCCGGATTGGCCGCCGCGAGGGAGCCGCCCATGAAGGGGAACTCGCTTGAGATGACGATCTGGCTGGCGTCCGGGTTCAGGATCACATCAAGGGGGCTGAAGGCAGCGTCCTGGTCCGGACCCACAAAGGTCTCGATCTCACGGGTCTCGAAATCAACCCGGATGATCGTGTCGGCGCCTTCGCCGGTTACCGGATTCGAGCCGGAGCCGAGGAACAGATCGCCCGTGGCCGGATCAAAGACGAAACCGCGCGGGAAATCCACCGCCGAAGGATCGAAAAAGCCGGTGAGCGAGGCATCACCCGGCACCGGTTCGTTGGGCACGAAAGCGCCGGTCTCGGCATCGAACTGGAACACGGTGCCTTCCGTCCGGGAGCCCACGAAAAAGTCGTCACCCGGACCGAAAACAGCGCCACCCGGATCAACAAAGAACCCGCTGTCTCCCAGATCGGCAAAGACCTCGACAAAGTCACCGGACTGGGAAATCCGCAAGGTCAGGTCATTGCCCGGCGCCGGGGGCACAAATCCAGTATTGACCAGGAGCGAGGTCGACAAGGCGCCGAAGGGGCCATCAAGAACCACGTCCCGGGGATCATTGTTCACCAGCAGCCCGTCAAAGCCCTCGATCGCGGGGAAGGTCTCAAGGTTCTCGAGAGTACCCGTGAATTCCCCGGTCTGACCGTCGAAGACCAGCAGGGCATTCAGGCCGCCGTTGAAATCCCCGCTCGACGTCACGACGTCGAAATCGAGCATGCCGCCGAAGATCACGTCATTGCCGCCGCCGGGCCGCAGGACATCGTCACCCAGCCCGCCAATCAGTAAGTCTCCGCCGCCGCCGCCAATCAGTGCGTCGTCACCGGCCCCGCCATCAAGCGTATCGGCCCCCATGCCGGCGCCCCCGATCAGGACGTTGTCGCCTTCGTCCCCCGTCAGAGCATCGTCAAAGGCGCCGCCCGAGACATTCTCAAAACCGGTGATCACGTTGGGCCCCGCCGTCCCGGCCGCGAGATCCACGCTCACGCCGCCGAAAGCGCCGGCGAACAGAAGCGTATCGACGCCGTCACCACCATCAAGGGTGTCCGCGCCGCCAAAGCCATGGACCGCATCGTCTCCGGCCCCCGCCTCGATGACATTCATCTCATCATTGCCGAACAGAAGATCGTCACCGGACGTCCCAATGACATTCTCCACATCGCTCACACTGACGGAGGCACCATCGAGGGTGATCGCCCCTTCCTGGGTCGCATCCCCCGGCGCCACATTGCCCTGGTCGTTGACATCAAGGTCCACCGTGACACCGACACTCAGGCCCGACAGATCCACCGTATCGATGCCATCCGCACCGTCGATGGCATCAAGGGCATCGGAAACAAAGACATCATCACCGGCACCGCCGAACAGAAGATCGGCACCGCCATTGCCAGTCAGGACATTGGCGCCCATGTCCCCGATCAGGGTGTCATCGAACTCGGAGCCCGTCAGATTCTCCACATCGATCAGCGTACCGACCCCGTCGCCATCCGGACCCGTGACCACGAAATCAAGGCTGAAATCGATGGCCGCGCCGCCGAGCTGCTGGACCAGCAGGGTGAACACACCGGCCCCGAGGCCCGCCTCTCCGTCAAAGCCGACAAAGGCTTCCGGCGGCAACAGGCCACCGCCGGCCCCGAGACCCGGCAGGATATTGTTGCCCACCGCCGCGCCGGCGAGCGCCCCTTCACCGAATAGGGCCAGACCTAACAGGTCACTCGGATCCACATCCTCCGCCAGAAGATCGACGGTGAAGGCATCCCCTGCCTGAAGGGCGATAAAGCCCACATCATCCGTCGACGTGGCTTCCGACAGGATCAGGGAGGTCAGGGTTGCGCCTTCCGGGACCTCGAAGGTGAAGACATCCACGTCGGAGGCCGGCAGGTCCGGCACGCCGGCCGCGTTCACCACCGTGTTGGAGATCCGGCTGATGCCGGTTTCCAGGGGAAAGAAGGCAGCCGTCTCGCCGAATTCCGGCAGGTCGGTTGAACCGTCCTCCAGCACGCTCACGGTATCCACGACGCCATCGGCGAGGCTCGCCACGATGGCGCTCGTCGCATCCGTGAAGTCCGCCGTGTCGGTGCCCTCGCCGCCATCGATGTCGTCAACCGCATCGGAGACCAGCGTGTCGTCACCGGCGCCGCCAGCGAGCGCATCGCTGCCGCCCGCGCCGGTCAGCACGTTGTCGCCGTCATCGCCGGTCAGGGCGTCGTCAAAGGCCGAACCCAGAATGTTTTCGATGTTAATGAATGTGTCGATGATCAGGGCCCCGGACGCCGGCACATAGGACGCAATGCCGGTCGCGAGAGAGGCCGTGACGCCCGCGCCGATATCCGCCAGGCTCAGGGTGTCGATGCCGGTGCCGCCGTTGAGCTGGTCGTTGCCGCCGCCGCCGGCCAAGACATCATCACCGGCCCCACCGGCCAGCTGATCGTCGCCCGCGCCGCCCTCAAGCGTATCGTCCCCCTCATCGCCCTGGAGCTGATCCTCACCCGCGCCGCCGGAGATCAGATCGTTCCCGGCACCACCCGACAAAATGTCATCACCCAGACCACCGTCCAGAACATCATCGCCATCCGTGCCCTCGATGATATCGTCATCTTCTCCGACAGCCGACACCAGCACCAGATCCGTCGACGGCGCGAGCGACACCGTCGATGTCGTGAACATGTTGGAATTCAAGGTGAAACTTGTGCCAAACATCTCGGAGTCACCGGAAATGGGCAGGATTTGTTCCAGGATCATGATGGGCTTCCCCTCCAAGCGTTACAGATGAGTCATCAACGGTCAGCATGCGGCGGCTCACTCCCCCGACTATAGACATTTTACGGATGGACGGGAGAACAAAGTGCTTCGCATACAAAGCATCTTGCGGCGATCATTCGTAGGCCAATGTAGAAATGCACCACGACAGTCCTGTGACACGAACCATCCTGTCACCGATCAACACTTTTTTGTGAACCATGGAGAGGCACAGTGGGCTTCCGGTGCCGCCGCCCGTCTTTGACCTGCTCTGCCGATCACGTCACACTCGCGGCCATGGAGACAAAGCCAACCCCTTCGTCGTTTCGGCGCACGGCCCTGTGTCGCGCCGCTGCTCTCTTTTGGGCCG
>CAZFWG010000049.1:9937-31556 GCA_964522525.1 uncultured Alphaproteobacteria bacterium
CTCTATTTCAAGGACAAGGCAAGGGCACTCCCCCTTTTCAAGGGGCACAAGAAGCTCAAGCTTGTCACCCACTGCCAGGTGCGCCGCGCCGCCGAACAGCACACCCTGATCGAATATGTCGCCTATCGGCTCTACAACATCCTGACACCCCACAGCTATCGGGTGCGGTTGGCGCGGATCACCTATGTCAATGGCGAGCGCACCCTGGTGACCCGCTACGGCTTCTTCATTGAAGACACCGATGACGTGGCCGCCCGGAACGGACGTGTCGAACTCACCACCAATAAGCTCCGGACACGGCTTCTCGACCCCGAGGTCACCGCCCTGATGAGCCTCTATCAGTTCATGATCGCCAATCTGGACTGGTCTGCGACCGCCGTTCAGGGGGATGACGAATGCTGTCATAATGTGAAGTTGAGCGTGACACCAGAACATGCCGAAGGGACGCCGGCCGGGAACATCCCCAACGGCGCCGTGGTCCCGCTGCCTTACGATTTCGACTATTCAGGCCTTGTGGACGCGCCTTATGCGGTCGTGGGTGACGGCGCCAATACCAAATCCGTCACGACACGGCTTTATTGGGGGTTTTGTCGCCACAATGACCACCTGCCGGAAGCCATCGCTCATGTTGAGACGAAACGTGCGGAAGTCTTCGCCCTGATCGAGACCGTCGAAGGCTTGAAGCAACGCACCCGGAGCCAGCTCAAACGCTACCTTACCGAGTTCTTCGACATCATCGGTGATCCCGAATCGGTGGAACGACGCCTTGTCGGAAAGTGCCGGGGCAGGAAATGATGAACGATCAGCGGCGTGTTCCCTCGCGGCCATAGACGCTGAGACGCGCCGGGGTCTCTTTGTCCTTTCGCTCATCCACGATGACCAGATCACCATTGGCGAGCACCGCCACACCTTCCGGCTGGGGATGGGCTTTTTTCTTCAGCTTGACCGCGCGCGGTGGGACGTGCGGATCTGAGTCCACACGGATCATCAGGCGTTGGCGTGCCGCGAGCAGGATCAAGGCGCCGCTTGGATCGAGGACGGCGAGGCCTGAAAGATTGACCCGCTTCCTGTCCAGAACCGCCGCCTCAAAACGGCGATACAACGTCGCCCGCTTTCCGGGGCGCCAGCGATGGATTTCAAAAATGCCAGGATCATCATCCGTACCCATGCGGGCCCGTCCAATTTCCTTGCAGGCGATCAGAAATCCATCCCCGAAAGCGGCAATGCCTTCCGTTTCACAGTGGCTCCCGAGCCCCGTTTCATGGATCCGGTAGTCTTCCTGGCGCGAACCCCGGTCGATGCCTTTGGGAAAAGAAGCCGCGAGAACACGCCCATCGCTCAGGATCAGGAATACCCGATCCGGAGCCACGGCGATGCCCTCGAAATCTCCTTTGAGCGGGGGCCGCCCGATCGCAAATGCGCCTGTGACTTCGCCGGTTTGCGTATCAATGACATGGACCACGGCACGTTCGTCATCATGGACCAGTACCGAATGCGGCCCATGGACGGCCAGACCCGACGCTTCCTCAAGAGATGCGGGCAAGTCGAAAACCCGCTTGGGCGCCTCAAGCTGATACGGAAACGGCGGAGGACCGCCCCTGTCTTGGGCGTGCCCGCCAGTGATCCATCCCATACTGATCAGTCCGACAAGGACGAGGAGCCGCGTGCCCATCTCACGGCGTCTCCGGATCCGGCGCGGCCTCCCGTGCCTTCCTCCTCTTGGCCAAATAGCCCGCCACGGGCGAGGGTTCCGGATCAAGGGCTGCGGCCTGTTCCAGATAGGCCTCGACCCCGGCGTCATTGTCGGGGATGGGAAGAGGGGTGCCCCGATGAACGGCGGTCAGCGTCTCGCCCTTGATCTCCAGATAGGCCTGACGCCCCCCATAATAGGCCGCAAGACCCACATCCACGATCAGCACACGGGCATTGAACAGGGGCAGGACAGCACCGGCAAGCGGTGTGTGGGCGATGATGATGCGATCCACGCCGTAACGGGCCAGCAGGGCCTCGATATGGGCCTCTTCCGCTTCGCCCGCCTCGCCTTCCGTATTGAGGGCGAAGCCGCGATACCATAAGGGGCCTTCATCATCGAAGATGAGCGCATCCTGGGGGGCGGCCTGACCCAACGCCAGTTCCGCCCGCACCGTCTCGTTCAAATCGCGGATCGAGCGTTCGGCAAAGCGCGGGCCCAATCCGGCGTGCACGAACAAGGTTCGACCGATACGGATCACCGCATTGTTGCCCCGCGCCCATTCACCATACTCCCCGTCGGGGGCCCAGGCCTGACGATGTTCCACCCATCCGAGGGGAAACTTTTTGTTCCAGTCCTGTCGATGGGCCTTGTCGAAGGTCGGCCAGTCCCTTTCGGGCTTTTGTTGCTTGATCGCGGCGACAAATCGTTCGTAATAGGCATCCTGGAGGCGGCGCGACCGCCGGCTCTCAAAGGCGGCATATTCTCCGGGATGCACATAGCGCAGGTCACCCGCCATGTTCAGGGCTTCGTGATTGCCGATGAGCACATGAACAAGGCCGCCGTCGCGTTTCGCTTGTTTCTGCAAGGCACGAACGAGGTCCACCGCCTTCCGACTGTCCGGGCCCCGGTCCAGAATGTCACCCATTTGAACAAGATGCGCGTTTCCCCCCGACCATCGATCGCGCTCGTCGATCAGGTCCGCCTGACGCAGGATTGTGACAAACTGATCGAAATCCCCATGGACATCGCCGACGGCCACGATCCGTTCGGGTGCGTCCCATTCGTCCTGGGCAAGACTGGGGGCGGATTGGAACATGGCGATCGAAACAGCCATGGCCACCATGCCCATAAACCGGGTGTGCGCTCCCTTGTGCATCAGTAGTCCTCCCAAAAATACTCCGGCGCAGGCCGTGCGGCCGAACGCCCGGCGCCGTCCCGGGGCGATGACCCGGGCTGCGGCATGACGGCCATTCGGCCCGACGTCGGGCCTTCCGGCGACGGTTCATGGTCAGGTTTCTTGCGCCGCTTTTTCTTCTTGCGCCCGCCCGTCAGACCATCCTCGGCCAACTCATCCGTGTGGTATCCATAACCCGCATGGAACGTGGCGAGCGAGGCATAGCTGAAGCCCAAGGAAATGATCCCGGCGATCTCCAGGGCCTTGACGCCCGCCGCCAGCCCGATGGCGATCGCCACGAAAATGTAGAGCGAGTCCCCGGTCATCTGGAGCGATCGCCGGAACTGCACGCCGGCCACGATCCCGGCCAGCGAAAAGGCCAGCGCCAGGGAGTGCTGAACGATCAGCACAATGCCCGACACGATGATCGGCAGGACCAGGATCGTCTCCAGCAGAGCCCGGTCGACGGCGGACCTGGCGCGGGTGCCCTCATACACCCAGGCAATGGGCACCATCAGGATGATCGATCCGACAATGGCGAAAATCAGGTCCCGCGCCTCGGCATAGTCGTCACCGCCGATGGCCGTGGCGACGATCTCCTCAAGGCTGCGGGCCGTCTCCTCCTCCGCGGACAGCATGTCGTCGACACCACCCACGGGCAGCGTGTCGGAGAAATCCGGGGCATAGGTCACCAGGGCCCACACGGCACAACCGACCACGGCGTAATAAAGCGTCACGGTGACGAGGCAATGCCGGAGCCACCAACTCGCGCCGTGGGTATGGGTTGTGCCTGCTTCCACGCTGACCCCGCTTGCTTGCCCCTGGAGAAGACCCCATCAAAGAGCGATTTCGCATCAAAAACGGGTCACATCGACGTGATCAGTAGCCCTCCCATGGCCCGCCATGCGGTCACGGAGCGGCCCGGAACCCGCCATCCAGTTCGCTCGCCAGATAGATGAAGGCGGCATAGGCGGCGACATTCTGGGCCATCTCGGCCGGGTCGATCTTGTCCAGCGTGTCATCCGGCGTGTGATGCAGATCGAAATAGTCCCAGCCATTCTGGTTCAGGCTCACCACGGGCACGCCGGCCTGGCGCAGGAAGGTCATGTCCGGACCGCCAAAGGCCTGATTGTTCCCCGGCGCGATGCCAAGCCGATCGAGAACCCGGAAAAAGGCCTTGGCCTTGAACCGCTTGTCCTCGCTCCACCGGGTCTGCATGCGCCAGATCTTCCGGGCCCCGAAATCGGATTCTGCGGCCACCACATGGTTGGCCAAGTCACCCTTGTGGGCCTCCGCATAAGCCCGCGCGCCGACAAGGCCCACTTCCTCCGACCCGAACAGCACGACACGGATGGTCCGCTTGGGCTTGCCCGGCAGATCGCCCACGAGCTTGGCGGCGGCCGTCACGATGCCCACTCCCGCCCCGTCATCGACGGCACCGGTTCCCAGGTCCCAGGAATCGAGATGGGCCCCCACAAGGACGATTTCGTCCGTCTCGCCCACAATATCCGCGACAACATTCGCCGACGGCGCCAGTTCCGATTCGGGCCCCTCCCAGGCCGGACCGGCACGGCCGCCGCCCTTGACATCGAGGACGAGGCGCATCCGGACGGTATCTCGCGCCATGGCGCGAGCCAGCTGATCGGCATCGGGCGCGGAAAGCGCCCCGATGGGAATGGGTGAAATACCCTCCCCATAGCGCATGCCGCCCGTATGGGGGAAGCGATGGGAAGAGGTGCCCACGGAGCGAATCAGCGCCGCCACGGCGCCCCGTTTCGCCCCCTCGATCGCGGCTCCGGACCGCTTGCGCACGGCGACCCCATAACCCGTGCCATCCTGAGTGCGGGTCATGAATTCATCCACAAAGACAATCTTGCCGGTGAGGGAATCGGGGGCCGCGTCCTTAAGATCCTCGAGGGTCTGAAAGCGCACCACCTCGGCCTCGACCCCGCCCTCGGGCGTGGCAACGCTGTTGCCCAACGCCGTGACACGCACGGGCTGAGGGAAGGGTTCGGTGATTTCTGCGCGCTCCGCGTTCCGGGTCCACAGCTTGACCTTGAAGGGCTCCTCCCGGACCCGATCGAAACCCAGATCTTTCAGCATGGCAACCGCCCAGCTCCGGGCGCGGGCCTCCTCAGGCGTGCCCGCGAGCCGCGGACCGACTTCTGTGGTCAAGTCTTCAACGATACGATAGCCAAGGTCACTCTCAAGGGCCCGGTCGATCAAACCGTCGGCGGCGCGTTTCAGTTCGGGTGTGAGCGGCGACGCGGGCTCCTCAACCGCATCTTGAGCCATTGCTCTGCCTACAAATGTCACAGTCAGGCATAGGACGGCCAAGACAGTACGTGAGATCCGGAGCATCCTAACTCTCCTCAGCTAAAGGCCACGGGGCGGCGAGGCCAGCGTGACAACTTGCATTGAAATTGTCTCTAGCGTCCCATAGAGCATCGGGGATTGGCAACTCCTCCCAAACCCTTGACAGCGTGCGGGCAGGCGGGGTCCGGCATGTCGTTGATGGGGAGGAACGGCTTGGGAATCCTGCATTGGTGATCCTGGGTGTCCTCTTGCTCCTGGGCGCGACGGGGTTACATCACCTCACGCCCCTTCGTTTCCTCCTCGCGCCCCCCTGGTCGACAGACACAAGCCCTTACTCCTTTGCCGACGGCGCGCCTGCGGCAGCTATGAATATGGAATGGGGCACCTGATTTCCAGGGCATGTGAACGGTCTCAGTCACCGGAGCCCGGAACCGGTCGCGGCGCCTCCGCCCCCCGGACAAGCTCCACTGCAGGACTGGCCGCCAGAAGGTCCTTCGTATAGGGATGGGACGGCGCCGTGAAAATCGCCTCCGTTTCCCCTTCCTCGACGATGCGGCCCGCCCGCATCACCATCACCCGATCGGTGATGGTGCGGACGACGGACAGGTCATGGGAAATGAACAGATAAGAGACACCCAGATGGTCGGACAGGCCAGCCAGGAGATCGAGAATCTGGGCCCGGACAGATACATCCAGGGCCGATACCGCCTCATCCAGAATGACAATCCGGGGTTTGGTCACAAGGGCGCGGGCGATCGCGATGCGCTGCCGCTGGCCGCCTGAAAATTCGTGGGGGAATTTGTCCGCATCCTGGGTCTTGAGCCCGACCTGTTCCAGCATGACCTCGACCTGGCGCCGGATTCCTGAGCGATCCGGGCGCGGCGTAACCAGATGGAAAGGCTCCGCCACAATGCGGCCGACCCGATGGCGCGGATTGAAGCTTCCGAACGGGTCCTGGAACACCACCTGGATCTGGCGGCGCAGGGAGGTCAGCGCTGCTCCCCTCGCCGTGGAAACGCAGACACCTCCGAGACGGACCTCCCCACCCTGCACCGCTTCGAGGCCCAACAGCGCCCGGGCGAGGGTCGATTTTCCGCACCCCGATTCTCCGACGAGGCCCAGATTTTCTCCTTGGTGGAGGGTGAGACTGACCTGATCCACCGCTCGAAATAGGGGACGGTGACCAAGTGGACCCGCCTTGCGCCCCCGGTAAACGCGGGTGATGTTCCGGGCCTCGAGAAGGACGTCGGGTGTCCCGGCACGGACGCTCCGTTTCGGCCTGTGCGTGGAAGCCGCAAAAAGGGCGCGGGTGTAGGGATGGGTTTGACGGGCGAAAACCGCGCCTGTCGGCCCTTGTTCCACGATGCGTCCGGCCTGCATGATCCCCACCCGATCCGCCCGGGCGGCAACCACGGCCAGATCATGGGTGATCAGCATCAGGCTCAACCCGTCTTCACGGGCGAGCCTTTGCAACAGATCCAGGATCCGCGCCTGGGTCACCACGTCAAGCGCCGTGGTCGGCTCATCGGCAATAAGCAGCGCCGGCTTGAGCACGATGGCCATGGCAATGCAGACACGCTGGCGCTGGCCACCGGAAAGCTCATGGGGATAACGGCTTGGTGGATACTGGTCCGGCGCCAGATCGACCCGCGCCAGCGCCTCGACCGCAAGGGCATGGGCGTCTTGGCGTGAAACATTCCGGTGAATACGGATCGTCTCCGCGACCTGATCCCCGATCGTGTGGAGCGGATTAAGCGCGGTCATCGGTTCCTGGAAGACCATCGCCATGTCACGGCCCCGCCGCGCGCGCAGGTCATCTTCCGTCAAACCCGTCAGCACGTCTCCACCCAGAGAGACGGTCCCGCTTGCTTGAGAGCCTCCGGGCAGGAGACCCATGATGGCGAGCGCCGTCATGGATTTTCCGGATCCGGACTCTCCCACCAGGCCGTAGATCTCGCCCGCCCCGATCTCCAGGCAAACATGTTCAAGAATAGGCGTCTCCCGGATCGTCACCGAAAGATCATCAAGTCTGAGGACGCTCATACCAGCCGCCCCCGGCCCAACCGGGGATCAAGCGCATCCCGCAAGCCGTCGCCCAAAAGGTTAAGACCCAGCACCGACAAGAAAACCGCAAGCCCCGGGGCCACGATCAGCCATGGCGCAATGTCCACCAGGGTCTGGGTTTCGGCCAACATGCGCCCCCAACTGGGGTTCGGCGGCTGGGTCCCCAAACCCACATAGGACAGGCCCGCTTCCGCGAGAATGCCGAGGGAAAACTGGATCGTCCCCTGAACGATCAGCAGATTGAGGATATTGGGCAGAACATGCTCGAAGGAAATCCGCAGGCGGCCTTTGCCTGAAACGCGCGCCGCGAGGATGAACTCCCGGGACCAGAGCGAAAGGGCCGCGCCCCGGGACAGGCGCGCGAAAACGGGAATGTTGAAGATGCCGATCGCCAGGATCGCGTTGACCGCGCCGGGGCCGAACACCGCCGTGATCAGGATGGCCAGGATCAAGGCGGGAAAGGCAAAGACCAAATCGCTGCCACGCATCAACAGATCATCAACGGGGCCACCCAGGGCGGCGGCGGCAAGGCCCGTGGGCACGCCGACGGCAATGCCCACGCCCACGGCGATCAGGGCAACGGCAATGGAATTGCGCGCGCCCACCATGACCATGGACAGGACATCGCGGCCCAGATGATCCGTCCCCAACCAATGGTCGACAGTTGGCGGCAAAAGGCGCTCGGAAACCGTCAGCACCGTCACGTCATAGGGCACCCAGATCAGCGAGAGGATTACCACCGTAAGGATGGCGCCCGTGATCGCGGCGCCGAGGACAAGGGACAAGGATCGCCGCGCGGACGGTCCAAGTCTTTTCGGCGCGAGAGGATCCGTCATCCTCGGGCCCCTTTGCGGATGCGCGGGTCCACAACCGCATAGGCCAGATCCACAAGCATCATGATCAGGACGACAGCAAAGACAAGAACGATGACTACGCTCTTGACCACGATCAGATCACGCTGGGTGATGGCCTGGAAGACGAGACGGCCCAATCCCGGCAGGTAGAACACATTCTCGATGATCACGGTGCCCGCTAAGAGGAACGCGAATTGCAGGCCCAGGATTGTCAATACCGGGACCATGGCGTTGCGCAAGGCGTGACGGCGCAGGGCTTGCCCCGCGCTCAGGCCCTTGGCCCGGGCCGTGCGCATATAGTCCTCACCCAGCGTTTCCAGGAGTGCCGAACGTGTGACCCGTGCCAGAATGGCCGCCTGAGGAACCGCCAAGGCGATCGCAGGCAGGATGAGCGCCTTCACGCCGTTCAGCACACCGTCTTCCCACCCTGGAAATCCGCCTGCGGAAAACCATTGGAGCGAGATGGAGAAGATCAGAACGAGAAGCAAGGCAAACCAGAAATTGGGGATGGCAAGACCCATCTGGGACGCGCCCATGATCGTGGTGTCGGTCAGGTGGCCCCGTCGCGCGGCCGCGATCACCCCCGCCGGCAGCGCCAGCAGGGTCGACAGGGCCAGGGCCATGACCGCCAACGGAGCGGAAACAGCGAGCCGCTCCATGATCAGGTCCCCAACGGGTACACGATAGGTATAGCTCGTGCCGAAATCGCCCTGAACAAGGCCAGCAATCCAAGCGCCGAAACGCTCCGGCGCGGGACGATCGAGACCAAGCTCCGCGCGCAGGGCCGCAACGGCTTCCGGTTCTGCCTGAAGCCCCATCATGAAGCGCGCCGGATCGCCAGGGACGATCTCCACCAGGACAAAGACAATCACGCTGGCCGCGGCCATGGTGCCCGCGAGGGACGCGAGCCGGACGAGGATGGCCCTGGGCCCGGCGCGCACCAGATAGAAAAGAGCCACGCCGATGGCGGCCAAGCCGATGAAAGAGATCAGCCCTCCAACAATGGGGGGGCCGGTGGCGCTCCTTGACACACCCGCGCGCACGGGAACGGTCGCGGCCGTGAAATCATTGGCCTGAAGGGGGGCATCACGCCACACGCCCTCGACCCCTTGCGCCCAGACACCGGTCTTGGGGCCCTGGGCCAGGAAGACATTGACGGCATCCTCGGCGAGCTTTCTTTGTGCCTGTTTCAGAAGCCGGTCGCGCAGACCAGGATCCGAGGCGTCCCGCAACTGTCCGATCAGCCTGTTGAAATCCTCATCCTGATACTGAAAATAGTAGTCCGGACGGGCATAGATATCGATATCCAGGGGCTCGGTATGGGCCACGATGGTCAGCGCATAATCCTTGTTGGCAAAGACCTGTTCGAGCCACTGGGCCCATTCCACGTTCTCGATCCGCACCGTGATGCCGACGGCCCGCAGTGCCGCGGCGACGACTTCGCCCGCGCGGCGCGCATAGCTGGGGGGCGGCAGTTTCAGCGTGGTCGAGAACCCTTCTTCAAGCCCCGCTTCCGTCAGAAGGGTCCGTGCCCGCACGGGGTCATGGGGATAGACACCCGTCAGATCCACATAGGACGGATGATGGGGCGGAAAATGGGAGCCGATGGGTACACCATAGCCGAAAAGGGCCCCCTCGATCACCGCCCTACGATCAATGGCATGGGCCAAGGCACGGCGCACACGGACATCATCAAAAGGGGGACGTTGATTATTGATCGCCAGGATGATCTCCCCTTCGCTCGTGCCGACATCCACCCGAAAACGCGGATCGGCATCGAGCCTGGGCAGATTTTCCGGCGCGGGATAGGCAGGAAAGCCGTCCACATCCCCGGCAAGAAGAGCCGCGAAGGCGGCGGCCGGGTCCGGAATGAAGGTGAAGCGAATAGCGTCCAAGGCGGGGGCAGCGCCCGAATAGTCCGTATTGCGCACAAGGGTAATGGATGTGCCCTTGCGCCAGACCTCAAAACGAAAGGGGCCCGTGCCAATCGGACGGAACACGTTCGTTTCGGCACTTTCCGGCGCCACGATGACGGCATCGCCCCAGCCCAAATGAGTGAGGAACGCACCGACCGGCCGGGCCAGATGAATGACCACAGTCAGTGGATCCGGGGCTTCCATTCCGGAAATCGGCTGGAACAGGACCTTCTGGGCATTGACGGAATCTGCGGCGCGCGCCCGGTCAAAGGTGAAGATCACGTCCTCGGCGTCAAACCGGCTGCCATCATGGAAGCGGACATCGTCCCGCAGATGAAAAGTGTAAGTTTGTCCGTTAGCGGATATCTCCCAGCGATGGGCAAGGCCGGGACGGACCGCGCCATCGGGTCCTATTCGGGTCAATCCCTCGAACACATTCGCATAGACCACTTCATCGATGGCCGCCGCAGCCCCGGCCGTGGGATCAAGATTGGGAGGTTCGAGCTGAATGCCAACCCTGAGCCGTTGACCCGTAGGTCCGTCCTCGGCCCATCCCGCTTGGGTCCCGGCCAGCACCGCCAAGACGGTGACAATCAAACTGACAAGCCTGAAAAGGAGTTTGGCCGCGCCCGCATCCTCTGTGGAAGGCCACGCCCGTCCAGGCAGATCTGTCGGGAACGGACGGTATCGTGGGGTCATGGCCAATCAGTCACTGGAGAGGGGTCAGACGCACGGCATCGCCGAAAGAATGGGCGCACTATGGCCGGTATTCGCGGCAGATTTCAAGGTTCCCCTTGGCGCAGGGAGGGGCGGCGCAGGGTTTGGTCGATGTCCAGCATCTTCAAAATGTGTTGATGGTGACACGGACACCCGCCGTGGGCGGCGGGCCCTTGGCCGCCACGTCCGCCACGCCGTTCGGCGCGATGAAGAAGTTCCGGGTTTCGTCAAATTCGGTGTTGAAGATGTTCCGCCCCCACAGGGCAATCTCCCACACCCCATCATTGGATCCGAAGGCGAGGAAGGCATTGCCGAGGAAATAACTGTCAACCTCATAGAGCGGACCGAGAAGCGGGAGGGCCAGTTCATCCCGATACGAATAATCGAACCGGAAGCGCCAGAAAAAGGCCTCCGAAATCTCCCGCTGATAGGTAACGCTGCCGTTATAGGTGAGATTGGGAAAGCCGAGATCCTGTCCCGCCCGGTCGATGGTCACCTCCATGCCGGTGGCGCCCGTCGCGCCGGTATCAAGGTCGATGAACTCCTCGAATTCACCTTCCTTGTAGCCGACGGCCTGGGCAATTTCGAGACCGGCGATGGGCGACCAGACCAGTTCAAGCTCCGCACCGAAGATCTCGCTCTCGGGGGCATTGACAATGCGCCCCACGATGGCGGACGTGGCCGGATCAAAAATGGCGGATTGAACCTGCTGGTCCTTGTAGTCGTAGTAGAAGGCCGCGGCGTTGATCCGGAGCGTGTTGTTGAACCACTCGGATTTCGCGCCGACCTCGAAGGCATCAAGTTGTTCCTGCACGAACGGGTCGATGCCGGCCGGATTGAGCGTATTGTAGGCCGTGAAGCCGCCGGACTTGATGCCCCGTGAATAGGACGCATAAAACAGCAGATCATCCTGGGGCAGATATTCAACCGCGAACCGGCCCGTAACCGGATTGATATCGAGACTCCGGTCCTCCAGCGTGCCGTCGGTCGTGCCATTGGCGAAATTGAGGGGGCCGAAACCGGTGGCAAAAGTGCCGAGCCCGATCAGATCCCGATCCTCGTCCTCGTAGCGCACGCCGCCCAGCAGGCGCAGACGATCGGTCAGATCATATTCGAGATTGACAAAAACACTCGCGGTACGGACTTCCTGGCTGTAGGGCGTGGTGACGGCGAAGCCGGGACCGAAACTGTCGACAAAATCCGACTGATAGATCTCGTCGAGATTCTCGGCCGCATAGTATGCCCCGACAAGCCAGCGGAAACGCTCCCCCCACAAACCACTGGCGCGCACCTCATGGGTTTGCACCTCGATATCGGAATTGAAGAAGGTGGAGGCGCCGCCCAGGGTCAGGGCATCGAAATCATTGAACTCGGCGCGATCCATGGTCTCGAAGGCGCCGATATAGATCAGCTCGACGCCCCGGAACCGGCCCGTCAGGGTCAGGTTGATGCCATAGGCGTCACTGTCGCGAAAGGGCGCCTGATCTGTCCGGAAACCGACCAGATCGGCGAATTCCTGGGAGGAGCCCCAGCTGGTTTCCCGGCGGTCGTCATGGAGAAGGGGACCGAAGGCCGAATCCGTGAACAGCTGAAGGCCAAGCCCATCGGACTGATCGACAAATCCGTGGACGTTCAAAAGGGCGGTCAGGTTCTTGTGGAGATCGAACTCGAACAGGCCGCGCAGGGCAAAGAAGTCCGCATCTCCCAGTTCCTCGCCCGTCTCCCGGTTGATCTGCCAGCCGCCGCCCCGGGAAACCCGCCCGGAAACGCGGGCGCGGGCCCAGTCGGTGAGAGCGCCCGTGATATAGCCTTCGGTTTCGACCTGACCGAAACGGCCGGCTTCCAGGGTGAAGCCCGCCGCCAGTTCGTCCTGGGGCTGGGCACTGACGACCTTGATGGCGCCGCCCGTGGTGTTGCGCCCGTAAAGCGTGCCCTGGGGGCCGCGCAGAACCTCGACGCGCGCCACGTCAAAGAGCAGCGCCTGGGACATCACCGGCACGGGAAAGGCGACTTCATCCACATAGAAACCAACCGTGGGCGCATTGTTCGTGGCGTAATCGCGAAAGCCGATCCCGCGAATGCTAAAACTCGGTTGGCCTGAGCCGAACTGACTCTCGATCTCCACATTGGGCGTGAAATTCTCAATGCCGTTGATGGTACGGATGCCGAGATCGAGAAGCTCCCGGCCGTTGAAGGTGGTGAGCGCGATGCCCACGTCCTGTTCGGATTCCTCCCGGCGCCGGGCTGTGACGGTCATTTCCTCGAGCATGGGCGGCAGGTCTTCACCGATTTCCGCCACCGCATCGGACAGGCGTTCATCCGCCTGCCCCTCATCGGGCGCGGCTGCCTCCGGTGTTTCGGTCGGGCCGGCGTCGGGAGCCTCATCCGCGTCCTGGGCCTGAAGCTCGGTGGCGAACAAGGCCGCCGCGATGAAGAGCCCGCCGAACTGAATGCAACGGTTCATGATATGCCCCTTTGACCCTCTGTCCCCCACGCCGCCATTCTACCCGCCCTTTCGCCGCCGCGCTATTCGACCTCTGCCAGAACGCTACGCACCTGGTCGCAGGTCCGGGCGAGCTGCTCGGGCGTTGAATCCAGAAACGGCGCGAATTGCAGGATATCACCGCCGAAGCGCACCATCAGCCCCTGCTCGAAGGCTTTGACGTGAACGTCAAAGCCCCGGGCACCGGGGGCGCCGTCCCGGGGCGCGAGTTCCACGGCGCCCATCAGCCCGAAATTGCGCACATCGATCACGTGGCGGGCATCCCGAAGCCCATGGAGCGCGTCCTCGAAGGCCCCTTCCACGGCCCGCGCCCGGGCGAAACTGCCCTCGCTTTCATAGATATCGAGGCTGGCGAGCGCCGCGGCCGTGGCGACCGGATGGCCCGAATAGGTATAGCCGTGGAACAGCTCGATCGCTTGCGGGGGACCGGTCATGAAGGCCTCGTGGATTTCCCGTTTCACCAGGGTCGCGCCCATGGGAATGACCCCATTGGTGATGCCCTTGGCCACGCAAATGAGATCCGGCGTCACACCGAAACGGGTGGCGGCGAACGGGGCGCCCACACGGCCGAAAGCGGTGATGATCTCGTCGAAAATCAACAGGGCCCCGATCTGGTCGCACAGGGCCCGGAGATCTTCGAGATAGCCTTGCGGCGGCGGCAGGACGCCGGTGGAGCCCGCCACGGGCTCGACGATCACGGCGGCGATGGACTGGGTCCCGTGGAATTGGGCGATCAGGTCGAGGCTTTGCGCCAGTTCGCGCCCATGGGGCGGCAGGCCCCGTGAAAAGGCGTTGCGGGCCAGATCATGGGTGGTCGGCAGATGGGACACATTGGGCAGGAGAGCCGCGCGGAACAGATGCCGGTTCACCGGGATGCCGCCCACGGATGCCCCGCCCAGATTGCTGCCATGGTAGCCCCGCTCCCGGCCCACAAGGCGGGTGCGCGTGGCTTCACCCCTCAGCTGGTGATAGGCGACGGCGATCTTCAGGGCCGTGTCCACGGCTTCCGAGCCTGAATTGGTGAAAAAGCACTGGGTGAAGCCCTCGGGCGCCATGTCCGTGAGGCGTTTGGCCAATGTGAAGGCCGGCTCATGGCCCACCTGAAAGGCATGGGCATAGTCGAGCCTGGCCACCTGCTCCTGAACGGCCGCCACGATGCGGGGATGGCAATGGCCAAGCCCCGTGGTCCAGAGCCCGGAAAAACTGTCATAGACGGTGCGGCCGTCCTCGGTCGTGTACCAATGCCCTTGGGCCGCTGTGATCAGTCGGGGGCTTTGTTTGAAAGCGCGATTGGCCGTAAACGGCATCCAATAGGCATCCAACCCCTGCGCGCCGCTTGTGCCATCGAACGCCGTCATGGAACCCTCTCACCCGTTGCCCCCGCATCGCAGCATAGGGCGAAAAGGCCCGAGATAGAACGCTTTGCGGGCCCGGTTTTGCGGCGGCCTGCACCTTATCGGAGGGATGTTTCCAGGCTCTTTCGAGGTCGGGCGCCAACCCCTCCTTGAATAAACTAGTCTATACTAGTACATATAATCCCTGCTTGAGAGGAGAAGACCCATGGACATCTGGTCCGTCGTCGATGCCAAAGCCCAGCTGTCGGAAGTGTTGCGGCGCGCGCGCTCCGAAGGCCCGCAACGCATCGGCACGCGCAATCCCTGTGTGGTCATCTCCGAGGAAGAATGGCAGCGGATCACGCATCCGGAGCCCAAACTCGGCGATTGGCTGACCGAGCACATGGCCGGGTTGGGCGAGATCGAGCTGCCCGACCGGCGGGATCCGGCGCGCCCCGATCCCTTCGAAGAAACACCGTGAGCGGCTTCCTTTTGGATACCAATGTGTTGTCGGAAACGGCCAAGGCGCGGCGGGACCCGGGCGTGATGGCCTTTCTGGCGGGGCTTGATGCCGCCTATCTCTCGGTACTGAGCATTCATGAACTGACCTACGGGCTTGAGCGTCTGGAGCCGGGGACGAAACGTCGCCTGGCCCTGACCAAGGTGAGCGAAGCCCTGCTCGCCACCTTTGAGAGCCGCGTTCTGCCCATCGAACCGCCCGAGGCCCGGGCTGCCGCCGCCATGCGGGTCCACGCGGCCTCCGAAGGCCGCACGGTCCATCTGGCCGATGCCCTGATCGCGGCCACGGCGCTTGTCCACGGGCTGACCGTGGTCACGCGGAACGTGTCGGATTTCGAAGGGCTCGGCGTCCTGATCCGCAATCCCTGGCAAAGATAGCGGGGATCAATCTGGCCTTTGGGACGACGGACAGGACGTCCGATCCCGTGGGACCGGCTGCCCGACCAAATGGGCGAGGACGATCTCAACCCTTTCCCGTGGCAGTCCCTGAACAGGCCGTTTGAGCGGCAATCACAACATGGGGACACCAGTCATGCGCACCCTCCACCCTGTCGAAAATCTCTTTGTCTTCGGCGACAGCCTCGCCGATGACGGCGGCACCTTCGGAACCTTCCCCCTCGCGCCCCTCTTCGGGGCGGCACCCTTTCCCGTCTCTCCGCCCTATGACGATGGCCGCTATTCGAACGGCCCCCTCTGGACCGAATATCTGGCCGAGGGACTGGGCGTTGAGAGCATCGGCGGATCCCGCGAGACCGACCGCAATTTCGCCATTGCCGGGGCCACATCCGGCCTCGTGGACGATCCCACGAACCCGTTACAGACCCTCGGCAATTTTCAGGGCCAGATCGGCCTGTTCGAAGAGAACTTCGGCCGCTTCGCCACCAACGATCTGGCGGCGGTATTTTTCGGACCCAACGACATTGCCCCCATCCTGCGCCAGGTAGGCCAAGGGGCCATGACCTTGGAGGAAGGGCTTTCCGACATCGCCGCGAACATCATCAACGGGCTTGATCGTCTTTCCGGGAGCGGCGCAGAGCGCTTTCTGGTTCTGGGCCTTCCCGACCTCGCCCTCGTGCCCGAACTCAACCGCGATCCGGAGGCCTTGATGCGGGAATTTGGGATCGATCTTGCGGGGCTCACGGAAATAACCCGCAGCCTCAACGGTCTGCTCGAAAGCGCGCTGCGTGACTTTCAGGGGGAAACCGGTTTGCAGGTGACATTCTTCGACAGTTTTTCCCTGTTCGAGGAGATCGTCGCGGACCCGGCCGCCTTCGGCATCGAGAATGTCACCGAGGAGATCCTCCTGACGAGTTCCGGCTCCTCCGCGCCGATCTTCAATCCGGCGATTGACGGTCAGGACCCGGCGGTCGCGGACGCCACTCTCTTTTTTGACCAGGAGTTTCATCCCACCACGGCGGTCCATGAGATCCTGGCCAACCGGATCCTGGACCAATTGGCCGAAGACGCCGCCGTTCCGGAAGCCACGCGGACGATCGGCACACAAAGCGATGATCGGTTGACCGGCACCTTCGGCACGGATGTCATTTCTGGGCGCGAGGGCGACGATCGGCTCGTGGGCCGCGGCGGTCGCGACAGCCTGCTTGGCGGCGACGGCGATGATCATCTGTTTGGCGGCCGGGGCGACGACAAGCTCATGGGCGACGGCGGCGCGGACCACCTGTTCGGAGGCCGGGGCGCGGACTGGCTCGACGGCGGGCAGGATGACGATCTTCTCTTCGGTGGCGGCGGGGCCGACGCGCTGATCGGGTCAAACGGCGATGATCGGCTGTTCGGCGGGCGGGGCGATGACAGCCTTGCCGGCGGGACGGGCGATGATCTCCTGTTCGGACAAGGCGGGGACGACACGTTCCTGTTCGAGGCCGGATTCGGCCAGGACACCATCTTTGGTTTTGATCCTGATCAGGATTATCTCGACTTCCGTCTCCATGAGGGGATCACGGCCTTCGAGGATTTGGACATCGTCCAGGAACGAGGACGCGCCGTCATAAGCGACGGGGACGGCCATTCGGTCACGATCCATTCCGCCCAGATCGACGAGATGACCGCGTTCGAAATCATTATCTGACCGTTGTGCCGGGCGGGCCTGACAGACCCGTCCGGCCTTAGTGCGCTCAAGCGACAAATCCGCAGGAGGACTGTCGGTAATAGACAGGAAGAACGCGGAAGGGGTCGGCGCTCCTTCCGCAAAACGCCGCGAATTCAGGTATCAATGTCAAAGATAAAGTCACTGGCTGATAGTTCACGAAGGGATGTGAACTCGATTGTAATTTTTGAGGCCCGTTTGGCTCTGATCGGAAACCATCATCACGCAAATCGGATTTGGATCGCTGGGGTATGGGGCTTTAGGCTCTGAGCAAAGGCCCTGGCCGGATAAGGCGGGATCACCAAACCGTAGGAACCGCAATGAAACACGACTTTCTGGGCAATGCCGTCACGGTAACCTCCGACGCCACGCTCAAGGGCATCGATGATTTCGGCACCGGGTTCCTCGCCTATGAGAACCAGATGGTGGCCATCCTGCCAGCCGCGGACGCGGACCCGGCCAATTGTCTCGCCAATGCCTACGCCGCCTGGGTCCATATGTTCGCCGAAAGCGAGGACGCGGCCGCCAATGCCCGCCCTTATGCGGACAAGGCACTTGCCGCCCGCGAGACCGCCACCGACCGGGAGCGCCTCTGCGCGGAAATCGCCGATGCCTGGGTGCGCGATGACATGGACCGGGCGCTCTCCTTGGGCAAGGCCGTCATCGCCCGCTATCCCCGGGATCTGGTGGTGGTGAAGCTCCAGTCCTATCACCTGTTCAATCGGGGGGATCCGCCGGGCATGTTGCGGGTGGCGCAAATGGCCTTTGAGCGCAATACGGATAATCCGTATATGCATGGCATGATCGCCTTCGCCTATGAACAATGCCATCTGATTGAGGAGGCGGAACAGGCCGCGCGCCGCGCCATGAGTCTCAAACGGGCCGAGCCCTGGGCCCACCACGCGCTCGCCCATGTCTTCCTCACCACCGGGCGGATCGCGGAGGGCCTTACCTTCCTGGAGGAGGTCAGCGACACCTGGCAAAACCTGAACTCCTTCATGCACACCCACAATTGGTGGCATCTGGCGCTCTTCTATATCAGCCGGGGGCGGATGGCCGATGCCCTTGATGTCTATGACAGCCATGTCTGGGGCGTGGCCAAGGACTATTCCCAGGACCAAGTGGGTGCCGTGTCGCTCCTGGCCCGGCTCGAATTCGCCGGCGTCGATGTGGGGAACCGCTGGGCCGAACCGGCCGACCATATCGCCGCGCGGGGCGCGGACACGGTCCAACCCTTCCTCACCCTGCAATATCTCTATGCCCTCGTCCGGGCGCGCCATCCCCAGGCGGAGGATCTGATGGCCGCCATCCGGAACCGCGCGGACACCGCCCCGGATCACAGTCGCGTGGCCTGGGCCGAAGTGGCGCTCCCCGCCGCGACGGGCATCCTTGCCATGCTCAACGGCGATGCCAATCGCGCCGTCCGGGACCTTGGGCTCGCCGTGCCGCGCATGATGGAGATCGGCGGCAGCCACGCCCAGCGGGACCTGTTCGATCAGATCTATCTGGAAGCGGTGATCCGCTCGGGCCGGCTGATCCAGGTCCAGCAGCTCCTGGAACTCCGGCGCGGGTTCGATCCGGACGGGGTGCCGGTGAACCACGCGCTGGCCAAGATCTATGCCCGGCTGGGCCTTGCGCCCGAGGCCGAAGCTGCCCGCCTGCGCGCGGCCGCCACCTTGAAGGCCAACCCGCCTCGGCCCTGAACCACGCGACGCGGGAAGACATTGACAAGGCCCAAGGCGGGATGATCCCTTCAACGGGGTTTTCGCGAGGGGGAGAAATCATGGTCGATATTCCTTATGCCGAGCTTCATGCCTTCCCGGATGAGGATCGCCCCCACAGCGGCAACCCGGCCGGTGTCGCCCTTCTGACCCAGCCCCTCCCTGACGCGGATCTCCAGGGCATCGCCCATTCCAACAACCTGTCCGAGACCGCCTATCTGGTTGCCGACGGCGCGGAGGCGGATGTCTGGTCCCTGCGCTGGTTCACGCCGGAAACGGAAGTGGCGCTGTGCGGCCACGCGACACTCGCCAGCGCGGTTCATCTGTTCGAGACCGGCCGCGTCACCGGCCATGTGGCGCGCTTCGACACGCGCTCGGGCCGCCTGACGGTCACCCGGGAGGGGGCCGTGCGTTATGTGATGGATTTTCCGGAAGTGGCCTTCCAGCCCGGCACCGCAACCCATGGCGTGGCGGAAGCCCTGGGCGGGCCGGCGCCCGAGGCCGTCTTCGAGATCAACCCCATCCACGGCGCGCGCTATCAGATGCTGGTCTTCACCGATGAGGCGACCGTGGCCGGCTTGCAGCCCGATTTCGGCGTGCTGGCCAAGGCGGGCGTGAACATCATCGCCACGGCAAAGGGGACGAGCGCGGATTTTGTCTGCCGCTTCTTCGCCCCCACCTCGGGCATTCCGGAGGATCCGGTGACCGGCTCCGCCTATTGTACCCTCGGTCCCTATTGGACCAAGGTCCTGGGTCAGCCGGAAATGACCGCCCGGCAGATCGGGCCGCGCCCCGGCGCCCTCTCGGTACGGATCGACACGGCCGGCCGGGTCAGCCTGATCGGTACCGCCGCACGCTATCTCCAGGGTGTGATCCGGTTCTAGTTTTTATTTGTCGACGATGCCGGGACCACGGCGCCGTCGCGCCTTTATGACACTCAGATCCTCCATGATTTTTTCCCTTGCCCTGATCTTGATCCTGCAGCTCGGCGGCAGCCTGCTGGCCGATGCCCTCGATCTGCCCCTTCCAGGCCCCGTGCTCGGCATGGTGGGACTGCTCGTTTTTCTCCGTTTTCAGAACAAGGCCCCGGACGGGATCGACGGCGTGGCCGATGGGCTCATCCGTCTGCTGCCCTTGTTCTTCGTTCCCGCCGGTGTCGGCCTGATGCTCTATTTTGACCGGATCATGGAAGACGGGTTCGGCATTGTGCTGGCGATGATTCCGGGCACCTTCCTGGCCCTTGGTGCCACGGGATGGCTCTTCGCCAGGCTGGCCCCGCCCTCGGAAGGGCCGCCGCCATGACCGGCACCATGCCGGAGGCCCTGCCGGCCCTCGCCGGGACCGTCGCCTGTTTCGCGGCCGCCCACTGGCTGCATGGGCGAACCCGCCATCATCCCTTGACCCATCCGGTGCTCTTGTCCGTCACCGTCATCATCCTTGCCCTGCTGGCCGGAGACTGGCGGTATGAGGATTATTTCGCCGATGTGCAGTTCCTGCATCTCATGCTGGGGCCGGCCACGGTGGCCCTCGCCATCCCCCTTCACCGCTACTGGGACCGGCTGGGCGGGCTCGGTTTCGCGCTCGTCCTGACACTGATCGTGGGCAGCATGGTCGCCATGGGCTTAGCAGGCGGGTTCGCAGCGCTCGGCGGCGGTGATCCCGTCACCATTCTCACGATCCTGCCCAAATCCGCCACCGCGCCTGTGGCCATGGATCTGGCGGCCCTGCTTGGCGGGCTGCCGGGCCTGGCGGCGGCTCTCGTCATCCTGACGGGAACGCTCGGGGCTGCCTTCGGTCCCTGGTGGCTGCGCTTTTTGGGCATCACGGACCACCGGGCAGTGGGTTTTGCCCTGGGCCTCGTCTCCCACGGCATCGGGACGGCGGCGGCCTTTCGCCTGTCGTCCGAATGCGGTGTTTTCGCGACCCTCGGCATGGGCCTCAATGCCGTGATGACCACCCTTTTGGTGGCGGTCATCACGGGGCTTGTGTGATCATTCCGCCGCTTGGATCTGCCCTTCCGCGGACGGACGGGGATAGACCAGGATGGGCTTGCGCGCGGCCTGGGTCTCATCAAGGCGGGCAAGAGGCGCGTAGTGGGGCGCGTTCTTGAACCGCTCCAGCCGGCCGTCCCTGGCATCGATCGCCAGGGCTCGGAGGCTTGCGATGAATTTGTCCAGGCTCGCCTTCGATTCGGTTTCCGTGGGCTCGATCAACATGGCGCCGCTCACGACCAGCGGGAAATACATGGTCATGGGATGGTACCCTTCGTCGATCATCGCCTTGGCGAAATCGAGCGTGGCAACGCCCGTATTCTTCAGGAAGCGATCATCGAACAGGGCCTCATGCATGCAGGGGCCGTCGAAGGACGCGGTCATGACATCCCGCAAGGACGCCATGACATAATTGGCGTTCAGCACCGCATCTTCCGCTGCCTGACGCAAGCCGTCCGACCCGTGACTCAGCATATAAGATAGGGCCCGGACGAACATGCCCATCTGGCCGTGGAACGCGGTCATGCGGCCGAAGGGCTGCCGGTCGCTGTCGCTGTCGTGTTCCACCAGGCGGAAACTGTCACCCTCCCGGACCACATAGGGCAAGGGCGCGAAGGGTGCCAAGGCCTCGGACAAGACGACGGGGCCCGCGCCGGGGCCGCCGCCGCCATGGGGCGTCGAAAAGGTCTTGTGCAGATTGATGTGCATGGCGT
>CAZFWG010000050.1:0-15684 GCA_964522525.1 uncultured Alphaproteobacteria bacterium
GATCTGACGACACCGACGACGCAAAATCTCCCGATAGGCCCGAACTGCCATGACTGTTCCCCTGATTGGGCGCGCTGACGCATTTGCCTTGATACCGATGGGAGTTGATCTAGCGCATCCGGACGGCGTCAACAATGGAGCAGGCGTTAGTAGGCACGGTTACAATGTTTTCAGGCTTTGACCCAAAGAATTGTACCCGCGGTTACAAGTAATGGGCATGGCCAAGTCTGGTTCGTCTCAAAGTCGTTTTGAGGCTCAAAAATCAGGGCCTTGCGTGGAAAATGTATTTAAAAACAATTCTTTATCTGCATGACGGGTGGTGTCCGCCCCGTTCCGAGCGGGAATGCCCGCCGGGATTGAATGCTTGAATTTCCATGTTTTTCCCGTTGAGCAACGGGATTTTTATTTTAAACGCTCTTGTTGCAATGCCGAATTCGGACGATATAAGGGAGCATTGCAGACGCATTATGGAACATCGGATCCGACAGACGGTCTTCGGATTGTCGGAATGAGGCCATGACCGTGTCAGGCGAGGCGCGGGCGAAGCGGCATTCTGCAACGTGGCGGCGCCGGCGTCCGGACCCGCACAGGGTTTCCGGATACTCAGTATTTGTTTGGGCAGTGGTTTGCTTGGGAGGGGAGTTGACGATCGATGGAACACGCAACCGAATCGCTGCGGGTCGTCCTGGCCAAGCCTCGTGGGTTTTGCGCCGGTGTTGAACGGGCCATCGACATTGTCGAGCGCGCCCTCGAAAAATACGGCGCCCCCGTCTATGTCCGTCACGAAATCGTGCATAACAAACACGTGGTCGAGACGCTCAAGGAGCGTGGCGCGATCTTTGTCGAGGAAGTTGACGAGATTCCTCTCGGCGCCGTGACCGTGTTCAGCGCCCATGGGGTCGCCAAGCGGGTCGAGGATGGCGCGGACACCCGCGGCCTCCAGGTCATCGACGCGACCTGTCCCCTGGTGACCAAGGTCCACAAGGAAGGTCAGCGCTATGTGGGCAAGGGATTTGAAGTGGTTCTGATCGGCCATCTGGGCCATCCGGAAGTGGAAGGCACCCTGGGCCAGATCGAAGGCACCGTGCACGTTCTTTCCGAAGTCGAAGAAGTCGAGGCGCTTGAAGTCGCCGATCCCGATCGCGTGGCCTATGTCACGCAGACCACCTTGAGCGTCAACGACACCAAGGACGTGATCGAGGCCCTGAAGCAGCGTTTTCCCAACATTGTCGGCCCGGACACGCGGGACATCTGCTACGCCACGCAAAACCGTCAGACGGCGGTTCTGGAACTGGCCGGCCAGGTGGATCTCTTGCTGGTCGTCGGCGCCCAGAACAGCTCCAATTCCAACCGGCTCCGGGAGATCGGCGAGAATATGGGCGTGCCCAGCTATTTGATCGCCGATCGAACCAAGCTAGATCCCGAATGGTTGAATGGTGTTTCCGCCGTCGGCATCACAGCTGGTGCTTCGGCGCCCGAGACCCTGGTCCAGGGCGTGATCGACCGTCTGCGTGAACTGCGTTCCGTCAGTGTGGAGACCTTGAAGGGCGTTGAAGAGAACGTGCACTTCAAGCTTCCCCCCGAACTCGCCGGTGTGCCCCAGACCGATGGCAGCGCGGCATCCTGGGGCAGCGAATAGACGTAACACCTTAAATCGGGCTGCGTTCGATGAAACGGCGCCGCCTTTTCACATCACCGCGGTTAATAAGACCCATTTTGAGAACAGAAAGGAGGCGCGCATGGCCGTCCCGATGAAACAGGCGATTGCGGTCGGTACCTACCTGTTGAAACAGAAACTGATGGGCCGTAAGCGCTATCCTCTGGTGCTCATGCTGGAGCCGCTTTTCCGGTGCAATCTGGCCTGCGCGGGCTGCGGCAAGATCGACTATCCCGATCCCATTCTGAACAAACGCCTGTCTGTCGAGGATTGCCTCCAGGCGGCGGACGAATGTGGCGCGCCGATCGTTTCCATCCCCGGCGGCGAACCGCTCCTGCACAAGGAAATCGGCGAGATCGTCAAGGGCCTCGTCAAGCGGAAGAAATTCGTCTCCCTGTGCACGAATGCCCTTCTCCTTGAGAAGAAATTGCACCTGTTTGAACCGTCCGACTACCTGTTCTTCTCCGTCCATCTGGATGGTCTGAAGGAAGAGCACGACAAGGCGGTCTGCCAGGACGGTGTGTTCGAGCGCGCCGTGAAGGCCATCAAGGCCGCCCAGGCCAAGGGCTTCAAGGTCAATGTGAACGCCACCATTTTCGATGGCGCCGAGCCCGAGCGTGTCGCGGCCTATCTGGACTATTGCACCGATATGGGCGTGGGCATCTCGATCTCGCCCGGCTATGCCTATGAACGTGCGCCGGATACGGAGCATTTCCTGTCGCGTCAGAAGACCAAGACCCTGTTCCGCGACATCTTCAAGATCGGCAAGGCCAAGGGCAAGAAATGGTCCTTGAGCCATTCCGAGCTTTATCTCGACTTCCTGACCGGCAACCAGACCTACAAATGCACGCCCTGGGGCATGCCCACCCGGAACATTTTCGGCTGGCAGCGTCCCTGCTATCTGCTCGGTGAAGGCTATGCCAAGACCTTCAAGGAGCTGATGGAAACGACGGATTGGGACAATTACGGCACCGGCAAATATGAAAAATGCGCCGACTGCATGGCCCATTGCGGCTATGAGCCCACGGCCGTTGCCGACACGCTGAACAATCCGCTCAAGTCGTTCTGGGTCGGTCTGCGCGGGCCCAAGCTCGACGGCCCCATGGCGCCGGAAATCTCCCTCGAGAATCAGCGCCCGGCGGAATTCGTCCACGAGACGATCGTGGAACAGCAGCTAACCGACATGCATGATCCCAAGAAGGGCCGGGACGAAGTGGCGGGCGCCGCGGCGTAAGGCTTCATGGGCCTTGGCGCTGTCCTGGCCCACCTTGATCAGCTTGAAGAAATCCGTGGGGCGGCGCACAGCCGCCCCTAATACGTTCAGGGTCCGGATAGACCCGTCCGGGGCCACGGCGCCGGCCGCCGATTTGGGCAGACTGCGATCATGGGGATCGGCGATGGCCCGAATGGCAAGGAACGGAAGATCCGCTTCGGCCGCCATTTCCGCCACCGCATGGCTTTCCATATCAACGGCAAGGGCCCTGTAATGGCGGGCGAGATCCGCCTTGGCGGCGGGGCCCTCCACCAGAACATCGCTGCCGACCAGCGTACCGACCGTAACCGGAATGTCCTCCCGCGCCGCCCGTGTCTCGAGATCCCGCAGCAGGGACGGATAGGCCTCGAACCGGTGTCCCCCCGCGATCACGTCCCGGCCCAGGATCAGATCGCCCGGCTTCAACTGGGAAACAAGACCACCGGAGACCCCGAAACTGATGAGGGCCTTGGCGCCCTCCTCGACAAGAGCCCGGGCCCTTTCCCGCGCGCGGGCGGCATTGGCGCCGGAAATCCGTATCTGGATGGCCGGATCGGCGTCCTGGTCCGCCAGGGCCAGCGCCTCGCTCTTTAGTCCACAGACGAAACCGATAAATCCGTCGGCCATCCGTTTCCTCTCCCGTCATGTTCTTGCTACGGTGTGTTCCGGGCCCGGATATGGGCGCACGCCTTCTCGCCGGAGCGGATCGCGCTCTCGATGGTGGCCGGCAGGCCGGTATCGGTCCAGTCTCCGGCCAGGACCAGATTGGTGTAGTCCGTTCCCGGTCCTTTACGCTTGGCAATGCCGGCGGGGGATTCATCGAAGGTCGCCTTTTTCTCCTTGATGATCCGCGCGGCGCGATAGGGTGTGTCTCCCAGGTCCAAGGCCCGCGCCGTGTCCTCCCAGAGCTTGGGGATCAGGGCTTCGGCTGCCTCGTCGGCGAGATCGCCCGCGGCACTGATCGTCAGGCTGACGATATCGCCGCGTCGGAACACCCAATGGACCGGAGAATTGATCAGCCCCAGAAAGGGCATGGTCTCGCAATCGGCGAGGGGTTCATCCAGCCTGTAATGGGCGTTGACAATGACACCGCCATCACCGGGCGGATCAAGCTCCGGCATGACCTGGCCGGCGCGGGTCGAGGGCAATGCCATGACGACCCAGTCGCCGGGGGCCACCTCTTCCGTGCCGTTGTGGAAATGAAGCTGGCTCAGGCGGCCGTGCTCCCGTTCGACACCGGCAAGCCGCCGCGCAAATTGTGGCACCACGCCCTTGCTTGCCAACAGGGCGAGGGCGGGCTCGATGAAACTCGGCCCCAACCCGTCCCGGGCGATCAGGGGCCGGCAGGCCGCTTCCCCCTTCGCGAAGGTCTCGATCAGGACAATGCGCAACAGGCGCGCGGCGCCATTGTCGGCGGTGGTGTTCAGGGCGGCCAGAACCAAAGGCTCCCAGAAGCGTTCGTAAAGCGGGCCTTCCGTGTCGAGGACATCGGCGACGGTCTTGTCCGCGCCGGCCATCAGGATGTTCAGCCCACTGCCATAATCACTGAGCCGGGTCTTGGGCACCCGGCGTGCGGGATCAAACAGCCAATAGGGCACAGGCCCCCCATTGGGGCGCAGGCTCCAGTGCTCTCCGGTCTTGAGATCGACGAACGGGAAGACCGCCCGGGGCGGCTCGATCATGGTGTCCCGGGCGCCGATGCGCTCCAGGAACGACACAGCGGAGCGGTTGCCGCTCATGATCAGGTGATTGCCATTGTCGATCAGCGTGCCGAGGGCCTTGTCCTCGAAGGATCGGCAGCGCCCGCCCGCATGGCCGGCGGCATCGTAGAGGCGCACCTCGAAACCGGCGTCGAGGAGGCGTAGGGCGCTTGAAAGGCCTGCCAGGCCGGCGCCGATCACGTGAACCAAAGTCATGGGCGTCGGGCTCTCTTCAGTCTCGGTTCTTTCCCGGCGGCCGTTCAAGGGGCGGCGCCAGAGCGTAGCGGGCAGCGATGGCGAGCTTTTCCCATTTGGTCAAACCGACCGGGGTCTCGCCGATCTGGAATTGTTGCGCCTCAAGCCGCGACAGGGTTTCCTCATACATGCCCATCATCAAGAGCGCGGGCCTCAAGACCCGCCAGTCGAGTTCCTTCAAGGCCGCCCGGGTTTGCGCAAACCGCTCCCGCGCCGTGGCGCCGAGTTCCGTGCAGACGGCCGGCGTTGCCGCGTGGGTGGCGACGGCCATGGGATCGTCCGTGTCGATGCCATAGGCGCCGAGCAGATCGCCCGGCAGATAGAGCCGGCCGATCCGGGCGTCCGTCATGACATCGCGCAGAATATTGGTGAGCTGAAGGGCATCGGCCAGGGAGAGGGCAAAGCGGTCGGAGGCGTCCCCCGCGGGGACGCCAAAGACCGGCATGGACAAACGCCCCACGGCGCCCGCCACGCGGCGGCAATAGGCGAGGAGCGTTTCCATGGACGGTGCGCGGATCGGTCCGTCCACATCCATTTCCATGCCCTCGATCAGCAGGATGAATTCTTCCCGCTCGAGTCCATAATCCGCAATCGGTGTCTGCAGGGCGATCGCCGTCGGATAGGACGGCCGGCCCGCATAGAGCGCGTCGATTTCCGCACGCCAGGCATCAAGGGCCGCGTGTTTTTCCTCGGGCGTGCCTTCCTCGTCGGCAATGTCGTCAATCTCCCGGCAGAAAGCGTAGATCGCGAACATGGCTTCCCGGCGGGCGCGGGGCAAAATCCGCATGCCGAGTCCGAAGGACGTGCCGGACGCGGTGACGACGGCCTCGGCATGGGCCTTGGCGTCTTCGACACTCATCGATTGGTTCATGACGGCGTCCCACGGGAGCGTCGCGGGGCGAAAAAGCCGGACACGGCGCCGGCGATCCCACAGGTCATGAAATCGAGCTTTGTCAGCGCCACCCGCCCGGCGAGGGGATCGGCCTTGCGCAGGCGTCCCGCCAGCCGATGGGCCAATTTCACGATCACCGCCGATTCCATGGCCATGCGCCGACCGTTCAGGCTGCCGGCCAGTTTGTCTGCGCTGTTCAGAAGGTCGTCGACCCCGTCGAGCATGCGGTCCAGCACCCGGCGCATGCCGGGCTCGAGTGCCGGCGCGTCGAGATCCGCGATGCTGACCCCTTCCTGGGCCATCCAGTCCTCCGGGATATAGACCCGGTGAAGCGTGCGGTAGTCATCGCCGCAGTCCTGGAGGTGGTTGTTGATCTGAAGCGCCGTACAAAGCGCATCGGAATGGGCATGGGCCGATGTGGGCTCCCTATGGAGATCGAGCAGGAACCGCCCCACGGGATTGGCCGAGAGCGTGCAATAGCCGATCAGTTCGTCCCAATTGGCATAGCGCAGTTTGATCGCATCCTGACGAAACGCGGCGAGCAGGTCCCGGGCGTGGCGATCGGACACGCCGGTCTCCTGCAGGGTCGCGCGCAGACTGTGGGCCTTGTCGAAGCCCACATCGTACCCGGCGGCACCGGTCAGGGCGGCCTCGAAGGCATCCAGCCGGTCGATCTTGTCTTCCGGGGCCAGATCCGGACTGTCGGCGATGTCGTCGGCGGCGCGGGCAAAGGCATAAAAGCGCGCGACATGGGGCCGGAGATGCGCGGGCAGCAGGAACGAGCCGACCGGGAAATTCTCGTCGTCTGCGCCTTTACTGGGGGGCGCCTCCGGATTGGAGATTTGATCCGTATCAAGATCACCTTGCGGCCGGTCGCCCGCCTCCGGGTCATTCGACCCGTCCTGGGGGCCGTTCGTCGATGCGCCGCGCGCCGGCACCGTGCTCGATGAATTGGTCTGCTGCATATGGTTGAAGATCCCGCCAAAAACCGCCCAGACCCTAGCGGTCAGACCGTAACGAGACAAGCTTCGCAAATGGTTTAGGGTAAGGGATCGGTCGCGATCCCGGGGCCGGTTGGCCGGCCTTGTCGTCAAGCGAAAACGTCACCATGGTTACAATTATCATCCTTACGGCGCTGTCCTTCGGACTCTGGGTTTTTCTTCTGCTGTTCCGGGGACGGTTTTGGCAGGCCGATTGCCGGCTCGACGAACCGGCGGATCAACCGTCCGCATGGCCGGAAGTGGTGGCGATCCTTCCGGCCCGCGATGAGGCCAGTGTGATTGGGGCCAGCGTGGCGAGTCACGCCGCCAGCGCCTATCCCGGTCGCTTCCAGGTCATTCTGGTGGACGACGGCAGCCGGGACGGCACGGCGGAGACGGCGCGGGCGGCCTTCGAGGTGGCCCGGCGCGAGGCCCCGTCGGAGGAAAGGCGGCTTCACATCGTCACGGCGCCGCCCCTGGCCGAGGGCTGGACCGGCAAGCTGGCCGCCCAAGCGGCCGGGTTCGCGGCCAGCCATGAGATCGCCCCCCAGGCCCGCTACGTGCTGCTTACCGACGCGGATATCGTTCACGGCTCCCGGGTGCTGTCGAAACTTGTGTCCAAGGCCGAAACCGAGGGCCGTTCGATGGTTTCCCTGATGGCGCGGCTGGACGCCCGGGGTTTCTGGGGCGGCCTCCTTATCCCGGCCTTCGTGTTCTTTTTCCAGAAGCTCTATCCATTCCCCCGGGTCAATGATCCCAAGGACTCCATGGCCGGGGCGGCGGGCGGCTGCATGTTGGTCGATCGCGCGGCGCTGGAAGAGGAAGGCGGCTTCGAGGCCATTCGCGGATCCCTGATCGATGACTGCGCCCTGGCGCGGCTCGTTAAGGGCAGGCCGCCCAAACGGTCGATCTGGCTGGGCTTGACCGAGGAAGTCATCAGCCAACGGGACAATCGAGCGCTCTCTTCCATCTGGACCATGGTGAGCCGGACGGCTTATGCGCAATTGTCCAATTCGCCGTTTCTGTTGTTGGGAACGGTGGTGGGCATGGCCATCCTCTACCTTGCCGGGCCGCTCGCTCTCCTGACGTGGCCGCTCCATGGCACGGTCGAGGCCGCCAATCTGGGCGTCGTGACCTGGGGCCTGATGGTGATTGCCTATCGCCCCACCTTGAGGCTTTACGGTCGCTCCCTTTGGGCCGCTTTCGCCCTGCCTTTTGCCGCCCTGCTCTATACGGCGATGACCGTGGGCTCCGCCTGGGCCCATTGGCGTGGCCGGGGCGGCGCCTGGAAAGGGCGCACCTATTCCAAGCTTTGAGCGCGGTTATTCCTGCAGGGACGGCATGGAACGGAAGATGTGACCTTCCTTCCGTGCCCAGAGCAGGCACTCCCGCAAGGCCTCTTCGAGGGGACGGGGGCTGAGGCCCAGTTCCTCGCGCGCCCGCGTATTGTCGAAATAGACCCGGCGTCCGGCGAGGCGCACGCCCGTCAGAGGGGCCTGGGGTGCCCGGCGGGTCATGACATTGGCAATCCACTCGGCCATGTAACCGGCCATCAGGGCCACGGGATAGGGCGCCCGCGCGGAGGGCATGCGCACCCCGGTCATCTCGTGAAGCCGTTCCAGAAGCTCCCGCATGGTCACGTTCTCGTGGCCGAGAAGGTAGCGGGTCCCGGGCGTGCCGCGATCCCGCGCCGCGATCAGGCCGCCCGCGACATCGCGGACGTGAATGAAGTTGTGGACGCAGTCGAGATAGGCGGGGATGCGGCCATTCACGAGATCGATGATCATCCGTGTGGGACCGGTCAGGCCCCGGTCCCCCGCGCCGATCGGCAGGGTGGGCAGGACCGAGACCACAGAAAACGCCTCGCTGTTGGCCTCGAGCGCCGCGCGCTCCCCCAGGAATTTCGATAAGGGATAAGGACCCAGCATGTCATCGGGGCCCAGCCGCTCTTCTTCCGTCACCTTGACCGGCGCCCGCCCCATATATTTGCCGATCAGCACCGTGAGGCTTGAGACATGGATGAAACGGGAGGCGCCGGCCGTTTGCGCCGCCACGACGGCCTTGCGGGTCCCCTGGTGATTGATGGTGTCGAAGTCGCTTTTGCGCGGCGCCCACAGATGGGCATTGGCCGCCGTATGGAAGACCGTTGTCACGCCCTCCATGGCGCGGGACAGGGCGTCGTCATCCAGGATGGAAGCCTCGATGGTGTCCACGCCCTCGGGCACGTTCTTGTGCTGGGCCACGTCCAGACTGCGCACGGGCGTGCCTTCCGCCACCAGGGCCTCCACCAGATGGTGGCCCAGAAAGCCGGCACCGCCCGTGACGAGCGTCAGACCCTTGCCGTCATTCTCCATGGCTGCCCCCTTCTTCCCCTGGCTTGCGTGCCATGCAGATCTGTAGGCCCGCGGCGCCGACACTGCCCATGACAATGTGGTCATTGTTGCGGGCCGCGATGGTCACGGCCGGGAAATTCCGACCGCCGCGGTCATGGTAGAGCGGACGGTGGCGCGCCTCTTTCAGGTCCACCGCCACGACCTTGGCGGGCGCGCGGCTGACGCCCAGCCACCGGCGCCGGTAAAAACCCATGCGCAGCAGGGACGGATGGACGGCCGCCAGAACCTCGCCGTCCCCGTCCATGGCAAGATTGTCCGGCCCGCCCTCAAGGGCGAGACGTCCGATGGGGCGGCCGGAACTGCCCGATACCAGATGATCGAGATCATAAACCAGCAGAGCCTGTTCCCGTGTCGCCGCCACAATCACGCGCCGGTCCTCCCGATCGATGACGATGCCGTTCGCAAAACCGATCCCGCCGGTGACCGGCACCGGGGCATGATCCAGCAGGCCGTCCTCGTCAAGGGACAGCCGCATGACATTGGAGCGCTTCAAGGCCAAGACATCCTCGACCGCCGCCCAGCCATTGCAGGCGCCATGGTCCCGGGTGACCAGAAGCGTCCGTGGGCCGACAATCGCGACATCATTCGCCTGGCACAGGCGGGGATGAAAATTCTGGGACAGGCGTTTCAGACCGGTCGGCGTAATCGCATAGAGCGCGACCCCGCTTTCCCGGATCCACCGCCGGTCGCGCGCATCCCGGACATAGCGATGCACGACTGCGGCCAGAAGACGGTTGCCGAGCGGGTCATCATAGAGATCAAGACCATGGGGCCGGAAATCCCGATCGCCCAGAAAGGCACCTGTCACTTCCCGGACCGTCAGGCGCGCCGGTTCCTCTGTTTCTTGATCACCGGCCTGCGGAAGGTCCGCCAGATCGATGGCATAGATGCCACCGCGCGGCAGACGCGGGTCCGAGGACGGGGTCTCCCGCGCGGCGGTGTTTGTCGTTTTGAGAGCGTCTTCCAGGGCGAACCGGTCAAAGGCGGAGACATAGATCCGCCCCGCCTGCCGGTCGATCACCAGATCTTCCGCGCCCCGCAAGGGTTCAAGGCCGAACCGGTCGATCAGCTCAAGGCGCCGGCAAGACTGGAGGTCGGACACGATGTCATTGCCGCCGTCCCCGCAGGCCGCGAGGAAGAGGTTCGCGGCGAGGGCAAGCGCGCCGATCCGGAATCCCGTCCCAGCCATGGCCGTCCTCAGGCACTGCCGGGCCGGCTATAGCCCCATTTGTCCAGAAACTCTCCGAGATGGTGCTCCACCATGGCGGCCATTTCATCGGAATAGGCAAACTGGTTCTTCTTGTAGCTCTTGACCGAGTTCAGATAGGTCTCGAACACGGGCCGGATCGCCTCATAGCCCGGGATGTCGAGGGCCTCGTAGATCCTGCCGATGGACCCCAAGGGATCCTGGTCCAGCTCCTCGTAGCGCAACTCCGTATAAAGATGGCGGGGCAGGCGCGCCAGGTCCTCCTCCATCTTGCGCATCATCCGCGCATAGACGGTCAGGATCGCGGTATCGATATCCACATGCTCATAAGGTTGAAGCGCGAACTGCTTGAGCAGTTTGGTGTAGAAATTCCGCATGGAGATAAAAACCTCATACGGATTGCGCAGGATGTGGATATAGCGTGCCTCGGGCATCATGGCGTTCAACATGCCGACCCGCGCCGTGTAGACCGGGTTCTTGATCAAGAGCCGCTTGCGATCCTGATGCAGATAAAGCTTGCGCATGAAATAGGCGAAGGTTTCCTGCCAGGCCCGGATCTGCGCATCGCTCAAATGGTCGAAAAACAAGCCCTCATTCAAATAGGCCTCGAAGCGCTTGGGGAAGTAGATGGCGTGATAGAACGAGAGGGGCGTCATGTTGGCGAGCGCGATCTCGTCCTCTTGGGGCGAATCCGGGAGCACGGGGATATTGTCGATATAGCGGTGACTGGGCAGCGCCTTTTCCAGGAGCGGACGCATCACGCGGGCAATGCCCATCAGGTCCCAGGGCAGGCCCGTGGCGAGCGGCGGCACGAAGCCGAAGGCATCCCGGCTCATCACATTGTAAAGATGGGTCGTGCCGCTGCGCCAATGGCCGATGATGAAAATCGGCGGCGGCATGTCATCGAGGCGCGGCAGCCGGCCCGAAAGGCTTACATATTCGGCGGCCGTCAGCGGAAAGCGTCCCAGGGCCGCGAGCCAGATGCCCATGGCGTCGCCCCATTTGCCAGGTGGAATACCGCCGCTCTGGCCGAAGACCCGCCACAGGGTTGCCAAATCGGCGCCGCTCAATGGATGCATGGCAGTGGTTTCCCGTCTTGTCCGTTCCAGCCCGGCCTTGTCGTCCTCATAGGTCACGACAACATCCATAGGGCGGATCGGTTCGATGAATCGGATCGGCGCGAGTGTTGCAGCACCAATTGGTGTGGGCAAGGGCGTGGGCCGCCCTGTTTCACCCTTGCCCGTTTCCGGCTAAAACACGGGGATGGGCTCGGGGACACTGTGGCTCACAAAGAGTGAAAGCAAGACGAATCGGGGCCGTGTAGGGCATTGGTGATGAGAGAGATTGGGGTGAAACGGGCGCTCGCCGCCCTTTTGACGGCGTTTGGCATCGTCGTGGCGCTTGGCGGAGTGGCTCAGGCGACGGTCCTGAACCGCAGCGAACCGCCGAAACGTTTCGAGGCCACGGGAGATCTGGGCCTCCATTATGTGCGCAATGGTGAGGCGCTGCTTGATATCGCCATGGCCTATGGCCTGGGCTTTGTCGAATTGCGGGCGGCCAATCCCAACATCGACCCATGGTTGATCAAGGAAGGCACGGCGGTGATCCTGCCGACCCAACAGCTCCTGCCCCAAACGGCGGAGCCGGGGATCCTCGTCAATCTGGGCGATTTGCGCCTTTACTATTTTCCGGCAAAAGGCGGGCCGGTGCTCAGCTGGCCGATCTCGACGGGCCGCGAAGCCTATGAGACCCCGCTCGGTCTCCAGAAAGTGACCGAGAAGACCAAGAATCCGACCTGGATCCCCACAAAGGCCCACCGCGCGGAAGACCCGACGGTACCGGCGGCGGTGCGACCCGGCCCGGACAACCCCTTGGGCAAGTACCGCGTGCGGGTGGGGTGGAACGGCTACGCCATTCACGGCACGAACAAGCCCGAAGGCATCGGGCGCCGGGTCAGCCGGGGCTGCATCCGCATGTATCCGTCGGATATCGAGGAGCTGTTCGGCCTGTCCAAGGTCGGCATGAAAGTGACGATCACCAATCAACCGGTGAAGTTCGGCTGGATCGGCAACGATCTCTTCATTCAGGTCCATCCCAATGAAGCGGAAATCGACCGGTTGGAAGACGGCTTGGCGATGGGTGAGCACACCTATGACAATCTGGCGGATCTGACCTTCCAGGCGGCGGGCAAACAGGTTGGACGCGTCAACTGGCACGCGGTCTACACGGCCGCCGATGAGCGGCGAGGCCTGCCGGTGCGGATCACGCGCTAAGGCCGGCACGGCGGGCACCCCAGGTTGTCTTCAGTTCTCTGACATCCAGACATGAAAAAGCCGACCCGCCTGAAGGCGGGTCGGCTTGGTCTTTATAGGGACCTTGCCGGTCCGAATTACTTCCGCAGCGAGCGGTTGAAGATGGCTTCCGCACGGGAGGCCGCTTCTTCGGAGCGCGCAGCAGCGGCTTCGGCGCGGCGAGCCGCGTCTTCGGCCGTGGACGCACTGCGGGCCGCATTGTCAGCGGCGGCGCGGGCGTCGGAACGAGCTTGCTGCAGGAAGTTACGATCTTCCTCGCTCAGCGACTTGCACGCGCCGAGAAGGCCCAGTGCCAAAGCCAGGCCCAGAGCGGTCGCGGACGTACGCAATGTCTTATTCATAGAGCTAACCCTCTGCTTCAAGATGGTCGTACAGTTAGGTGAGCCCGCTGACGTCAGCCCCCCCAAAAGATGAGGACAGCGGACACGGTCCACCCATTTCGCGGCGTGGCTTATAACACAAGACCCACGACGGGAAGACCATAATCAATATCCATAGTCTGCTCTAGGGCCTAGAGACGGCAAAATGTGGCCTGGGACCAACAAATCTCGTCTTATTTCGATTTTGAAATGACTTTCGCACCACGCTAAAAGTGTTTCGACGGTCACAGGTCGCGGAATACGCGAAATCCCAGGGTCACATCCTGGTGATTCGGCATTTCCCGGTGTCGTGACGCAGAACGGGCGTCCCTGGCATTGCTCGCCCAGGAACCGCCCCGGATGCTGCGTCGGGGGCAGCCCTCGGTGGTGACCGGCGTGCCGTCCGTGGGCCGTCCCTGATGGGACGCCTGCCAACAATCAGCGACCCATTCGGCCACGTTGCCATGCATGCCCTTTAGCCCCAGGCTGTTGGCCGGTCGCGTGCCGACGCGCAAGGGTCGACCGGCGCGGCGCCCGGGATGGCTGAACTGGGATACAGCCTTGGCGTCGAAATTGGCTTGCGCCGAGGACAGACGATCTCCGAAATAGAAATTGGTTTCCGTCCCGGCGCGGGCCGCGATCTCCCATTCCGCTTCGGATGGCAGGCGATATCGCCGTCCGGTCAAGGCACTCAGCCATTGGACATAGTCATTGGCATCATGCCAGGAAACGCCCACCATCGGTTCGTCTTCCCCGCCCGTTGCGTTGCCGGACGCCCCTCGCGGCTGGCAGGCGTTTGCCTCCACGCAGGCTGCCCATTGGCCCCGGGTCACTTCCGTTTCACCCGCGAGGCGCGGGTGGGCAAGCTCGACCAGGATCCGAGGTTTCTCGTCTTGGGGCAGATCTTCCGTGTCATCGCGGGTGCCGATATGACCCCGTGCCGCGCGCATCAGAACGAGGCCGGGGCAGCGGGGACAGTCTTGGACACGAAGCACGCTGTCGGGGCCGTCCGCCAGGAATTGCCGGTCGCTGAGCAGCGGGGAGAAGGCAAACGCGACCTGGCCGCTTTCCGTCTCAACCCGAGTCCAACCGGCCGGATCGCCCGGCGCGAGCGCTCGGATCGGCCCGTGAACCGGCACATAGGCCATGACTTGGGTTTGCGTGTCCGGACCCGCATGAAGGCGCAACGCTTCGCGGGCATAGAGCACGGCCGGGGCCTCAATCGGCGCCGGCGGGGTTACCGGTTGTGCGGCTTCGGCGGTACCGGCCACCGCCTCGCCGGGCCGCGTCTCGGCGTCGACCGGCGCGCGATCCGGTTCCACCAAAAGACCACGCGGGCTCGGCCAGAAAACGATCAGGGCCCCCACCGCGACGGCCAACCCCATGCCCGCCGCGATCCAGCGCCCCGCGCGCCGGTGCCGGACCGGTTTCCGGGCGTGGGTTGAGCGCCATGTGCCGTCGCCATGGACAAAAAGATCGGAAGCCGCTCGGGGTTCCGACGGGGATTTTCTGCGCTGCCTTTGGCTTTGGCTCTCGAGATCCTGAAAGTCTTCGTCCCAGGCAATACCTTGGCTCTGTCCGCCGCCCAAAAGGGCCAGCGCCACGTCGGGCGCGTCGAAATCGATGAGCGTCAAGGCCTTGAAGCCATGGGCCGGCGCCTGGGCGGGGTCGCGCGCCGCCAGCACGATGACCTCGACCGCGTCACCGAGCACGTCCCGGTCCACATCGCGCAGCTTCTTCAGGGTCTCTAGCGCCTGTGTGCCTGGCGGCAAAATCAGGACACAGACAGGGCGTGGGGACCGGAAGGTCTCGATCAGCCCGGCCCCGTCCATCGGCGGGTTGAGCCAGGCCGTGAAACCATCGGCCGTGAGCTGAGCAATACGGGTCCGCAATCCCTCGAGATCAAGGGCCTCTGTCTCGAGAACGACACTCATCGCGTCGCCTTGCGTGGGCCGTACCGCCTCATAGATCCCGCGCCACGTGAACGCCTCGCGAAACGGGGCGGCCTTGCGCCCTGGCATCGGCCAGTTCCGTTTCGGAGGGCACGCGATAGACTTGTCCCGACTTGGCCGAGAGCCAGACCATGAAGGCCTTGATATCATCCCCGCTAAGATCGTCCAGGACCGTGTATTGTTCCTGGGGCGTACGCGGACGCGGGCCCTTGATGGCGCAAACCCCGTCGGTGGCGCAGGCCCACCATTGCCCACGCGTGATCGCCCGGCTGCTGATCAGGAAGGGGGCCTGGACCTTGGCCGCCGAGAGATTTGAGGTCGGCGCCGCCCCTTGGCTGTCCGTGCGTCTGATCGGCGTCATTTCAGGACAGACCGGGCAGTCGCTGACCGTCTGGCGGGCATCGACAAAACCGTCTTGCGCCGGACCATTGGCATCCTTCAGGAAGCCGCCGAAGACAAAACCGGGCGTGTCGGAACCGGCGAGGCGGACCTGGGCCCAGCCGCCTTCTGGGAAGTCGCGCGTTACCAAGAGGGGTTCGCCTTCACTTATCTTTGCAAGCCCCGCGCAATCGACCGCGGCACAGGCCCGGATCGTCAACGGACGCACCGCCAGAAACTGGCCCGCCGCCAGCATGGGAACCGAAGGAGCCGTGGCCTCCGCGACAAGGCCGTCCTCGGCCAGGGGCTCGAGCGGCGTCGGTGCCAGTTGCTCGAACGGCGTAGGG
>CAZFWG010000050.1:15784-31331 GCA_964522525.1 uncultured Alphaproteobacteria bacterium
TGTCGCGATCGGCGGCCAGTGCCACATAGTCCGGCTTCTGAATGGGTGTGCGGCTTCCGGCCTGCGTCATCGCCTCGTCGATGAAGCTCGACAGATCGGAGGCCCCGGACGGTTCAGGATCGTCAGAGAGGGAAATGTCGGTCGCCTGGGCGCCAGCTTCGCCACCATCATCCGACGGGACGGTATCTCTCAAGGACGGCGTGGCGCCCCAGGCATTGGGACGCGGCTCGCGGTCTGCAGTGGACCGGGGACGCGGCGCCGTCGGCCGGGGCGCGGCCGGCGCCGATGAGCGCTCCTGGGAGGAGGCAATGGACGGTGTCTCCGGCTCAGTTTGCCGTCCGCTCAGCTGCCACCACGCAATGACGGCGCCCACGCCCCAGAGCGCGAGGATAAACAACACCTGGGTCAGGCGCCCTTTGGATTGACGGGAATGTTGGGCCATGGATTTCTAGTTCATCTCGTCTGGAGCGTTTTCGAGCCAGAGGCGCAAACGTTCGGCTTTCCGGCGCTGCGGTCCGAAAACGCGAGAAAACAACAAGGCGGGGCGCCTTCATGACGGTGCATGATCCAGAGGCGCTCCAGGGAATCACCCCAACAGTTTAAGACCAAACCGGCAAAAGGAGGACCCTTGGCTCAGGCCTTGGGGCCGCAGCCTCGACAGGGGCGCATCTCCCGGCGGCTGCGCCGGCGAAAGGCACGTGATTCCGGCGTTTAAGAGGTGATGTCTTTGGGATGGCCCGCCTTTTCGAGGCCTTCCTTCAATTCCTTCGGCACATATTTCTCGTCATGCTTGGCGAGAATGCTGGCGGCGATGAACTGCCCCAACGTGTCGAATTGCCCTTGGGCGATGACGCCCTGACCTTCGCGGAACAGATCCGGCAGGATGCCGCGATAGGTCACCGGCAAGGTGGCGGCCCCGTCCGTGACATCGAAGTGCACATGGACGTCCTCTTCAAAGCGGACGCTGCCTTCCATCACCAGGCCGCCGAGCCGGATATTGCGCCCGGCGAACTCGACCGGGTTGCCGATCTCCGACGGCGTGAAGAAATAGGAGATGTTGTCTTGCAGGGCGGACAGGGTGAGCCCGGCGGCCCCGGCGAGCGTCACACCGCACACGGCCAACAGGACAAGACGTCGATTTCTCTGCACCGGCTTCATGGCGAATTCTCCGGGTCTTTTTGTGCCCCCTTAGAAATGGGCAAGCCTGGGCCCGATTAAAGGACGCATACGGCAAAGGGTCCACTCAATTTTCAAACCTTATGTCGCATCCCAGCTCATCTCCAGGATCTGTTCCCGGACCCCTTCCGCGACGGCGGACAGTCGCCTGTTTGACGGCGACGAAAGCACGATCGTACGCGAGATCGTGGGATCCACCAGGGGACGTTTGGTCATGTGCCCCAGGACCAGCGGTTCGGGCAGGACGGTGATCCCATAACCGCGCTCAATCATGCGCTGAACATAGTCGTCCTGGTCGGAGAACAGCCGGTGCTTCGGCTCGATGCCCCGTTTTCGGAGCATCGCCTCGATTTCGTCGTTCTTCTCGCAATGTTCCCGGACGACATAGTCCTGACCTTGAAGATCCTCCAGGCCCACATTTTCCCGTTTGGCAAACGGGTGATCATGGTTCGAAATCACCACATAACGGTCCTCAAGCAGTGCCGTAGAGTCATAGCGGGAATCAATTTGCGGACAGTCGGCAAGGAGCGCCATCTCAAGCACGCCATCGCGCAAGTCCTTCAGCAGCTTGTCCTGGGCCACGTAACGCACCGCGATCGCGACCCCGGGCAGGTTTTTTTCCAGCCGATCAACGAGGGCCATCAGTCGATGCTCGCCAATGGTGTTCACGACACCGAGCGCAAACATGGCCCGCAGCAGGCCCGTATAGTGCTTGGAGGTCTGTTTTATTTCGAGTGTCAGATCCCAGATCTTTGAGAAGCGGTCATAGAGCGTGCGCCCAAGTTCCGTAAGCTGAAGAGGGCGCACCTGACGATCGAAAAGCGGCGCCCCCAATTCCTCCTCCAGCATCCGGATGGCCTTTGTGAGGGCCGGTTGACTCACATGGCTGAGCTCCGCCGCACGTGTGAAATTGGAGGTCTCACAGGTGTTCAGAAAGTAGCGGATTTGATGCATTTCCATGGATGCGGAATCTCCAAGATCGGGTTCTGGTTGTTGCCGAAAGAGGCACCCATCGGTTCGGCGGCGTCATCCCAGCCATCAACAGTTGCGGGAAATTGGATTGTTTGTGAAGGATTTTTCGGCGAGCCTGAGTGGGACCGGCGGACGGCAATGACGGGCTTGGCGATGACCCACCCGGTCGTGGTAGGTTGCGTTGCCGATGGTCGATCATCACGGTGATTTGATTGCTATGCGGATCGACTTCGGTGGTCCCGATTTGCTTTGGCGGCGGTTTTGATAAGGGAGAAAACCGACATGGATGGGCTTTTTTCCATGGGCACCCACGGCGCCTATGTCTGGCCGGCATATGGGTTGTCCCTGCTGGTTCTGGGCGGTCTCGTGGTCTTGCGGTGGCGGCGTCTGTCGCGGGCCCATCGGCGCATGGACGATACGCCGGCGGGGACGCATGGCCAGGACACCCAGGCGTAAGCCTTTGGCGCGGGCAGACAGGCCCCTACACGTGCTTGTACCCCGTCCTTAGATCCTTGGCATAAGGATCGATCATCTTGACCGAATAAACCAATCGTCCAGGGTGGAAAAATGTCCTGGATAAGCAACGCCTTAGGCGGTGCCGCGCGCCATCGCCAGACGAACCAGCGGTTATCTCCGTAATGAGGAGAGAGTATTGGTCGTTGGTCTTTGAATTCCCGATCTTTGGGGGGCAATTTCGCATCCAAAAGAACTTGCCGGCGTTCCGTCTGGCGAGGCATGGGAGAGGGAATTCGATGATCAAGGCTCTTTGTTCAATAGCGATTGCCGCCACGATCGTCACCGGCTTGGTAGTGAGCGCGCAACCGGCGGAAGCCAAGGTTCTGCGGGCGGAATTCACCAAGGAAGGTGAAGTGAAAATGCCAGAAGGCTGGCGCAAATGGGTCTATGTGGGTACGCCCCTGACACCCAATGCGCTCAATGGCGGGGAAGCACCGTTCCCTGAGTTTCACAATGTCTATGTGGAACCCAAGGCCTTCGCGCATTTCGAGAAGACCGGCAAATGGGCCGAGGGGACCCAGATCGTCAAGGAACTCGTCCTTGTGCGTCAGAGCCCCAATGGCAACAACGAAAACGGTTCGGCTGCGGAGGTTTCCGGCGTCGGCTATTTCATGGGGGAGTTCGCGGGCCTCGAGCTGACGGTGAAGGACACCAAGCGCTTCCCGAACGAGCCGGGCGGGTGGGCCTATTTCAGCTTCGGTCACCAGCCCGAGCCCTACAACACGACGGCCAAGGCCTTCCCGACCGAGGCATGCGCCGCCTGCCATGAAGCCAGTGCGGACACGGATCTGGTCTTCACCCAGTTCTACCCCGTCATTCGCGCCGTACAGAAGAAGTAAGGCGGGTCCTTCCCATGGGGATCTCGGGGCTTGCCCTCCAGGCCGCGGCGCGATGCGCGCTCGCGGCCTTCGCGTTTCTGGTGCCTGTCGTCACCATCGGTGCGGCCCAGGCCGGGAACATGTATGACAAGATCGTCGACCGCAAAGGCAATATTCAGCTTCCGGAAGCTTTCGGTGACGACACGGCTTTCCCGAAAGGCTGGGTCGATATCGGCACCTTCACCGTCGTCAACGAGAACGGAGAAGGCAACGGTGTGCATATCGTCTACACCACGCCGGACGTGCCCGAGGCTTATCGCAAGACCGGAAAGGTTCCGGACAAGGCGGTGTTCGTGAAGTCAGTTCGTCAGACCACGTCCGCGCGCTTGACCACGGGCCAGGCCCATTGGGCCACGGATCCCGCCGTGTGGTTCGTCATGGTCAAGGATGCGGCGGGCCGTTTCGAAGGCAATCCTCTGTGGGGAGACGGCTGGGGTTGGGCGCTGTTCAACGCCGATGATCCGTCCAAACAGGTCGCGACCGACTACAAGGCCGATTGTCTGGGCTGCCATGTGCCGGTCCAGGATCTCGATTGGCTGCATGTGTTCGGCTATCCGTCCTTCGGCGCCGATGCCCGCAAAATGATCCCGGCATCCATTGCGGCCACCATGCCGGGCGCGTCAGCGGCGGAAGCGGCCAATGGGGCGGCGATGGGCAATGCGGATGCCGGCAAGAAGATCTTCGGCCGGTGCGCGGCCTGCCACAGTCTTGAGGCGGGTCAGAACCGGATCGGCCCTTCCCTGAACGGCGTTTTCGGCCGCAAGGCGGGGACGGCCCCCGGGTTCAACTATTCCAAGGCCATGAAAGAGAGCAATCTGGTCTGGAACGAAGAGACCATCGGGATGCATCTGGCTGATGTGAAGGGCTTCATTCCCGGCAATCGGATGGCGACCCTGTTCCCGGCGGGCGTCAAGGATCCCACCGAACGGGCGGATCTGATCGCCTATCTCAAAGGCGCCACGGCCCCCTGACCGACGCGCGAGCCGTTTTCCCTCCCGCACGCGTGGAAGTCTTTGAGACTTCCACGTTTTTTCGGTTCATCCCCATATCCCCCTGGTGGGTGAACCGGAAAACATACGCCGTGTGATCTGTGTCACTTTACGTTCCGGTAAGGCATGCTTGACTGGCGTGGCATTCGGGATTTGGTCACTGCATACGGGGGAAGTCTAATGGTGCGTCAACGCAAACTCTCAAAATTCGGCTCGGATCTGCCGAGCGTGTTTTTTCTCGCTCTGATCGCAAGCTTGTCGATCTGGATCGTCGTTGCCATCGTGGCGATGAGCCTCGATCTCTTCGCGCCGGGTGTCCGGGTCTAGGGGCGGGCGAAAAAGCGATGAAAATGGTGCTGGGACGCGGGGCTGGCCCCCGCCGTCAACGCTCCCGGCCAGCGGCGGGGCGGGCCGCACACATGGTGCCGGCAAGCACAGCACCCACGGCATAAGCAAAAACGCGGCATAAGCGAAAAAACGGGCGTCAGCGAAAAAATGGTGCCCATGTGGAGATTTGAACTCCAGGCCTCTCCCTTACCAAGGGAGTGCTCTACCCCTGAGCTACATGGGCGTCCACGCGCGGCGTCAAATCAACCATCCGCGCCGTAAGGTCCGTCCTATAGCCCATGGCAGGCCCAAAAGAAAGGGTGGATCGCCGGGCGCCTTCATCATAAGATGTTCGCTAAATGTTCATGCCTCTTGCCGCCAGGATGCGCGTGGCGAAAGGCAAGGGAAGGCCCGTGATGATTCATCTCTCCTGGCTCATAGAACGTCAGATCCCGCTCTGGGTCTGGTGCGAGATCTGCGGCCACCATGCCTCCCTTTGTGCCGAGGGTTTGCGGGCACGGGTCGGGGATCGTGCCGTGCCCAGCTTGAGCAAAATCATGGTATGTGGCCGGTGCGGCGCGCGGCAGGTCACGACCCGACCGGATTGGCCCAGCTCGGGCTATGCCTCGGGACACGAGCCCCTCGATATGACCCGCCGCGACCAAGCCCGACCGAAACCGAAAGCGCCGGACCTCATGGCGGCCCTGTGCGGAGAGACTGGCCATGACGAAACAGAATGCGCGGGACACGAAGCGTCTGGAAGAAGCGTTGCGGGCCAATCTGCGCCGCCGCAAGGCCCAGACGCGCGCGCGCCAGACGACGGGGGACGACCCGGCAGCGCCCGCCGCGCCGGGAGCGGAAACCGGACCAAGCGACATATGTGCCGACCGCCCCTCTGATCCGGCCCCATCCTCGCCGCAAAGCAATGGCGAAACGACATCCCGAAAAGCCCCGGCGGATGTCTTGGCTTCGCAGAGCCCCACCGACCCAGAGGCCTCAGACAATGAGGCGCCACACAGAAAGGACTGAGGTCCCATGGACCGCATTCTCATTCGCGGCGGCAATCGCCTGGAGGGCACGATCCCCATCAGCGGCGCCAAGAACGCGGCCCTGCCGCTCATGGTCGCAAGCCTACTGACGGAAGAACCGGTCGTTCTTCAAAACCTGCCCCATCTGGCCGACATCGCCCATATGGCCAAGATCCTGGCCCAGCATGGCGTGGAGGTCGGCCTGACGGGCCACGGGCTCGACGGGGCCAGCGATGGGCGCGTGATGGCACTCCAGGCGGCCGAAATCACCAGCACGACGGCGCCTTATGAACTCGTGCGCAAGATGCGGGCGAGCTTTCTGGTCATCGGCCCGCTGCTCGCCCGCTGCGGCCGGGCCAAGGTGTCCTTGCCCGGCGGCTGCTCGATCGGGACCCGGCCCGTGGACCTCCATCTCCAGGGCCTGGAGGCCATGGGAGCCGAGATCGATCTGGTGGACGGTTATGTGGACGCGCGCGCGCCCGCCGGCGGCCTGCGCGGGGCGCAGATCACCTTTCCGTTCGTCTCGGTCGGTGCGACGGAAGATCTCATGATGGCGGCCAGTCTCGCCCAAGGGACGACCGTGTTGGAGAACGCCGCCCGCGAGCCGGAAATCGTCGATCTCGGTGAATGTCTGAGCGCCATGGGCGCGCGCATCGCGGGGCTGGGCACGGCGCGCATCGAAATCGAAGGTCAGCCGCGTCTTGGCGGCGCCCGGCACAAGGTCATCGCCGATCGGATCGAGACCGGCACATTCGTCATGGCGGCGGGGCTCACCGGCGGGCGCTTGCGGCTTCAAGGCGCGAACGCCGATCACATCGCCGCCGTCTTGCCGGTCGTGGAGGCCGCGGGCGTCGCCGTGGAGCCCGTTGAGGACGGTCTCCTGGTGCAAAGGCGCACCAATCGTCTTCAGGGGACGGATGTCACCACGGAACCGTTTCCCGGTTTTCCCACCGATCTCCAGGCGCAGATGATGGCGCTGCTGACCGTGGCCGACGGCACCTCAAACATCCGTGAGACCATTTTCGAGAACCGCTTCATGCATGTGCCTGAACTCGTGCGCATGGGTGCGCGGATCAGCGTATCGGGCCAGACCGCGACCGTGACCGGTGTCGAGGCCCTGAAGGGCGCGCCGGTGATGGCGACGGATCTGCGTGCTTCGGTCAGTCTCCTCCTGGCCGGCCTTGCGGCGGAAGGGGAAACGGTCGTTAATCGGGTCTACCACTTGGACCGGGGCTTTGAGCGCATCGAGGAAAAACTCCAGGCCTGTGGCGCGGAAGTGCGCCGCCTGAAGGACTGAACCGCGAGACTGCCTTTATGGGGAAGGACGGACATGGCTGACACTTCGGAGACGACGCCCGCCCCCGGCCCCGTTCTTCTTGTCACGGATGCGGACGATCTGACCGTGATCTCGGCCCGGTTTCAGGACGCGGCCGTGCGCGGCGCCGATCTCGCCTTTGATCAGGCCCATGGGCGCTTCGCCCTGATGGCCAATCGCTACATGCATGAACGCCGTCCCGGCTTTTGGGGGCGGACATTTGGCGCGCCGGGCCTGCGCTGCCGCGCGGCGCTCCATTTCAATCATGTGCTCAAGGTCGACGCCCAGGCGATGCCCGACCGGCGCGATGTGGACACCGTCCTGTCCCTCCTGGCCATCCGCTTCGAGCCCCTGGACCAGGAAGCCTCGGCGCGGGGCGCCCATGACGGGACGGACGGGGAAGAGGACGCGCCCTCGGTTGCCCTTGGCGGTCACGTGCTGATGAGCTTTTCCGGAGGGGCGGCGATCCGCCTGCAGGTGGAGTGCCTTGAGGCGGAAGCCCGTGATCTGGGCCTGCCCTGGCGTGCCGGCAACCGACCCCGTCATCCGAATTGATCGCTTTCTCCGCCACTCTATCTTGGCTTCCCATCCGCGTTCCCGCTCCGGGATCGAGCGAAAGGTAAGATCATGGCTCAAGGCACCGCCCGCCCGCCTGTCTTGAAGGCGAGCGACCCCACATTCGACCAGGATTTGACGGCCTTCATCGCGGCCAAGCGCGACCATGACGTCGATGTCCTGGCCACGGTCCAGGACATCGTTGCCGAAGTCCGTGCGCGGGGCGACGCGGCCTTGCGCGACTACACCAAGCGGTTCGACCGGTTCGATCCGGGGGCGAACGGTTTTCGCATTCCCGCCGATGCCGGGGCCCGGGCCCTCGCGGCCTGTGCGCCGGAGACCCGTGCGGCCCTGGAACTCGCGGCCCAGCGCATCCAGGCCTATCATGAACGTCAGTTACCGGATGACTTTCGGTTCACCGACAGCGTCGGCGTCGAACTCGGCCATCGCTGGCGCGCCGTTGATGCGGTCGGCATCTATGTGCCCGGCGGCAAGGCGGCCTATCCGAGTTCCCTGCTCATGAACGCCGTTCCAGCGAAGGTGGCGGGCGTCGAGCGGATCGTGATGACGGTGCCCACGCCCGATGGGGTCCTCAATCCGATCATCCTGGCGGCCGCCGAATTGGCGGGGGTCACCGAGATCCACACCGTGGGCGGCGCGCAGGCCGTTGCCGCGCTGGCCTATGGCACGGCAAGCATCGCGCCCGTCGACCAGATCGTCGGGCCCGGCAATGCCTATGTCAGCACCGCCAAGCGCCTCGTTTACGGTCATGTGGGGATCGACCTCCTGGCGGGGCCCTCCGAAATCGTCGTGGTGGCGGATCGGGAGAACGATCCCGCCTGGGTCGCGATCGATCTGTTATCCCAGGCGGAACATGATGAGGTGGCCCGGTCGGTCCTGATCACCGACGACCCCGCCTTTGCCGACCAGGTCGTCGCGGCGGTCGACACCCATTTGGAAAGCCTGGAGCGCAAGGACATCGCGGGCGCAAGCTGGCGGGACCAGGGCGCGGTCATCCTCGTCGAGGACCTCGAGCAGGCGGTTCCGGTGGTCAACCGTTTGGCGCCCGAGCATCTGGAAATCGCGACCGCGGATCCGGATGCCCTGGCCGACCGGATCCGCCATGCCGGGGCGATTTTCCTGGGCCGCCATACGCCGGAAGCGGTCGGGGACTATGTCGCCGGGACCAACCATGTCCTGCCCACCGGCGGGGCGGCCCGCTTCGCTTCGGGCCTTTCCGTCCTCGATTTCATGAAGCGCACATCGCTCGTCCGCTGTTCCCCCGGCGGACTTGCGGCCATCGGGCCGGCGGCGGTGACCCTCGCGCAAGAGGAGGGGCTGGGCGCCCATGCACGCTCCATTTCGGTGCGTCTTGAGCGTTGATCGGCAGACGGGCATGCGGCCACGATCTTGCAAGTGGGCGGCAAACGGGCGAGGTTTCAGGGAATGAGTGAATGACAGGGCGCACGGCGCATGACGCGGACCCGAGCATGACTGACGCGACAGAGGCCTTCCGGATCAGCGAGATCACGCTCGATGAGCGCACGATCGCCCGTCGGGGTCCGGAGGTGGAGCACGAGCGCCAGGTCGCGATCTTCGATCTCCTCGAAGACAGTTTCTTCCGTCCCAAGAATTCGCCGGGGGGGCCTTACATACTTGCCCTCACCGTCGAGGAAAACCGTCTGTACATCAATATTGGCACGACGGACGAGCCTGAGCATGGGCTTGTGGTTCTGTCCCTGTCGCCGTTCCGGCGGATCATCAAGGACTATTTCCTGGTCTGCGAAAGCTATTATGACGCCATCAAGACGGCGGCGCCCGCCCAGATCGAAGCCATCGATATGGGGCGCCGGGGCCTTCACAATGAGGGCTCCGACCTGCTCATGGAGCGGCTTGAGGGCAAGATCGAGCTCGACAATGACACCGCCCGGCGCCTTTTCACGCTGATCTGCGTGCTCCACATCAAGATTTAGGGTAGTTCCTGACCCGCTCCGGGCTTTCATGCTCGGCACCGCCGACCGTCTTGAGGCGCGAAATGACGCCTCAGTCGGTGCGACAGGCCTTGATTTTCCCAAAATCAGGCGCATTCTCTGCGTCCGCGCTGCGGGCTGAGGCCAGTGGGGTTTTTTTGGCGTGTCCCTAATCGTGGACGAAGAGAGCAGACTCGCGCCTTTATGGGCCCGGGATCCGAGGCGGCGCGCTCTTGCGGGATTGCTGGCGCTATCGGCGAACGGCGATGAACCCTTGGGACCTTGGTCCGTTCTGGGGATGACAGCGCCCCGATGATGGTTTTTCCGCGTTTTCGAACCGCCAAACGGCTCACACTTTCGGCTCGAAAACGCTCTGGTCAAAGGTAAGGTATGGCGAAAGAGGAACTTCTAGAATTTCCGGGTGTGGTGACGGAATTGCTGCCCAATGCCACATTTCGGGTGAAACTGGAGAACGAGCACGAGATCATTGCCCATACGGCCGGCAAGATGCGCAAGAACCGCATCCGCGTCCTGGCCGGGGACAAGGTCCTGGTCGAAATGACACCCTATGATTTGACCAAGGGCCGGATCACCTACCGGTTCAAGTGACTTGGGGCCCGCGAGGCGGTCTTTGTTGTCGCCGCCCGGTCCCTGTCAGAGGGCGCGCCCGTGTCGCCAACGCATCTTGCCTCAGATCCCGTCAATCCCGTCGCACCCGAACGGCGCTTGATTCTGGCCAGTGCCTCTCCCAGGCGCCAGGCGCTCCTGGCCCAGATTGGCGTCGTTCCGGATCAGATCTGCCCCGCAGACATTGACGAGACTCCGCTGCCCCTGGAGCTGCCGCGCCGTCATGCCCTGCGCCTTGCCTGCTACAAGGCCGCTCATGTTGCCGAAAAGCTTGATCCGACCGGTCAAGACTTCGTGTTGGCCGGGGACACGGTCGTGGCCGTGGGGCGTCGCATCCTGCCCAAGACCGAGGACGAGGCGGCGGCGCGGGCCTGCCTGCGGCTTTTGTCCGGGCGGCGCCATGTCGTATTCTGTGCCGTGGCGGTGCAGGGCCCCGGAGGCCAGGTGTCGGCCCGGGTCGTCGAAACGATCGTTGCCTTCAAGCGTCTGACCCGTGACGAGGTCGATGACTATCTCGCCGGCCGGGAATGGCACGGCAAGGCCGGCGGCTACGCCATCCAGGGCTTTGCCGCGAGTTTTGTCCGTCACATGAGCGGTTCCTATTCCGCCGTTGTCGGCCTGCCCCTGTTCGAGGTCGCGCGCATGCTGATCGGCATGGGCTTTCCCGTCCGGCCTCCGGCGACCCCATGACCCTCGATCCCAAAAAGGGCCGTGAACGGATCCTTCTGTCCCGAACACCCGGACAGACCATCATGGCACGAATGGTTGAGAGCCAGCTCGATGCCCTGGAGATCGATGTCTCCCTTGGGACAACGGGCGCCGAGGCCTTGCGGACCGGGGATATCCTCTTGGCCCGCACGGTCCGCGCGCTGCCCGGCGCGGGCGGTGCCCTTGTCGATCTCGGGGACCATGGCACCGGCTTTTTGCCCTTGGGGAAGCCTGTTCTCGCCCGGCGGCCCCATGGCGATGGCTGGCAGATTGAAAGGGCGCCCCAGGAAGGCCTTGCCGTGCTTGTTCAGGTGGTGCGCCTGGGGATTGACGGGGAGGGTGGCAAGGGGCCGCGCTTGAAGGCCGATATGCAGCTCCCCGGACGGTTTTGTGTCTACCGCCCCCTTGTGCCCGAGGGGCCCCGGGTGAAGCTTTCCCGCCATCTTGGCGAGGCCGAGACCATTGATGTGCGGGGGCGCCTGGAGGCCATGCGGGGCGGGGACGATGGTTTCATCTTGCGCACCAAGGCCACAGGCGCCGATCCGACCCGGATTGCGGATGAGGCGCAGGGGCTGCGCGCGGACTGGCAAGAGGTCCTCGACCAGGCCCGACAGAAAGCGCCGCCCAGTCTGATCTGGCGCGACGGGCCGGTCCTGAAACGGGTGCTGCGCGAATGGCTGGGTACGGAAGGAACCCCCATTGTGGTCGATGAGCCGGGCCTTGCCCGGGAAACCATGCGCATCGTGGAGGCTTTCGGTCTGCCCGATCCGTCCGCCCTTGTCGATGTCGTGCCACCGGGGCAGAGCGTCCTGACGGCCTTCGATCTCGAAAGCGAGATCGAGGCTTTGAGCGCGCGACGGGTGGCGCTCGTCGGCGGCGGATCCGTGATCATCGACATGACCGAGGCCTTGACGGCCGTGGATGTCAACGGCGCGGGGCGGGGCGCCCTTGAGACCAATCTGGACGCGGCCCGCATGATCGGCCGCCAGCTTCGCCTGAGAGATATTGGGGGGCTGATTATTATCGATTTCGCCGATCCCGGCGATGACAAGGCCCGGTCAAAAGTCACCGCGCGCTTGCGCGATGAACTCGCAAAGGACCCGGCACCCTTCCGGATCGGGTCTTTCTCCGCGTCCGGCACCTTGGATCTGACCCGGGCCCGCAGCGGTGCGGGCCTTGCCGATCGGTGGCAGACGGTCTGTCCAACCTGTCAGGGCACAGGGCGGGTCGCCACGGCGCAGGCGCGGGCCCTGGCCCTGCTGCGCGCTCTCCCCACCACTAGGCCCGGCGCACGGACACGGATCCGGGTCGGATCGACCTTGGCGACATGGCTCACGCACCACCAAGACGATCTGAAACAGGCCTTCGAGGCGCTCGGCAGAATGCCCCCCGACTTTGCGCAAGCCCCCGACATGGGGCCGCTCGACTGGTCTCTGGAAGAGGAGGGACGTCCATCATGACGACTGCGGAACAATCATGCCCCATCTGCAACAAGCCGCGCCATCCCGACTACAAGCCCTTTTGTTCCAAACGCTGCGCGGATGTGGATCTGGGCCGGTGGTTCTCCGAGAGCTACGCCATTCCCATTCCCGATGAGGAGGCGGACAGCGCGCGGGACGATGCCGATGATCAAGATACCGACCGTTAACCTCAAGGATTGATTGCCGCGTCCGGTCCAATTCTTCCCCATACGCACACGCGCCCTTCAGCGGAGCGCCCTATGCTCGTCCCTAGCTTTATCGAAAAGGCTGTGGGGGAAGAGCGGAAAAGGCCGCGCGACGGGAAGCGCTCCCGGCAAGTCGGACCCAGGGGGATCCTTCGAGGATGGGCCGGTTTGTCGGGGGCTGGGGGCCACGCCGTCGCCGGGTTCCGCGAAAGGGAGGAGAGCAAAGGATGTCGGGCTTGTCCGAGTCGTTCAGCGGTTATGCCGAACACGGCGAGACTTTTGAGGATCTGGCCATGTTGCATGTGGAGGTTCGGCGCAACAAGCTGCTCGGTCTGTGGGCGGCGGAACTCAAGGGGCTTGAGCCTACCGAAGCCGAAGACTTCGCCCTTGGATTTGTCGCGGACCGGCCGGCATGTAAGACCGAGATGATGGCCGGGATCGAACGGACCCTGAAGGCCCTGGGCGTGACGGGCGACGAGATTGCCAGCAAAATCAAGGATCTGGAATTCCAGGCCCTGATGGATGTCTACGCGATCCGCTGATATGCGGCCCATGCCCCGAACGCGCGATGTCCGGGGCATGGGGACGTCATGGTGATCAGTCGGCGAAGCGATTAGCCGTCGAACAGATCAGTAGCCGATGGCCATGCCGTCCTTGCGCATTTCGGAGGCGCCCCAGTACACGCCTGTTTCGGGATCGCGCATGATCGCCTGATAGCCGCCAAAGCCGCCATTGCCCTGTTCCACGACATGGCCCTTGGCTTCCAGGGCAGCACGGGCTTGCGCGCCGATGCCCGTCTCCACACGGAGCTTTCCGACACCGCGCGCTGGATCACCGGTCGGCTCGGGCGAGCCGTCATGGCGCCAGCGGGCCGCATCGCCTGCTTCCTGAACATTCATGCCGTAATCGATCATGTTGATCAGCACCTGGACATGGCCCTGGGGCTGCATGCCCCCGCCCATCAGGCCGAAGCTCATCCAGGGCTTGCCATCCTTCATTACGAAGGCCGGGATGATGGTGTGGAAGGACCGCTTGCCCGGCGCGTAGGCATTGGGATGATCCGCATCAAGAGAGAACAGCTCGCCCCGGTCCTGGAACATGAAGCCGAGCCCATCCGCCACGAGGCCCGAGCCCATGCCCCGGTAGTTGGACTGGATCAGGGAGACCATCATGCCGTCCTTGTCCGCCACGGTCAGATAGGTCGTATCCCCGTCTTCGAGTTTGGGGGCGCCGGGGCCCAGATCCGTCAGCGCCTTGTCGGGATCGATCAGCGCCCGGCGTTGATCGGCATAGGGATCCGAGATGAGTCCAGCCAGGGGCATCTCGGCAAAAGCCGGATCGGCGTAATAGCGCGCGCGGTCCTCAAAGGCGAGCCGCTTGGCCTCGACCATCAGATGCAACGCTTCGGCATTCCCCGGCCCCATGGCTTTCAGGTCATAGGCCTTCAAGATCTGGAGCATTTGCAGGGCGGCCACCCCTTGGGTGTTGGGCGGCAATTGGTAGACGTCATAACCGCGATAATTGACGCCCAGGGGATCGACCCACTCGCTTTCATGGGCGGTGAAGTCTTCCAGGGTCAAATCGCCACCGATGCGGGCGAAATAGTCCGCCATGGTCTGGGCGAGGGCGCCTTTGTAGAACGCATCCCGGCCGTCCTTGCCCAGTGTCTCATAGGTGCGCGCCAGATCCGGATTGCGGAAGATCTGGCCGTGGGCCGGGGCCTTGCCGTCAACCAGATAGGTGGCCTTGGCGTTGTCGAATTCCTCGAACAGGGGCCCGTAAGTCTCCCGGACCTCCTCGAAGCGCCGGAAATTGGCGCCCCAGTAATAGGCAATGACCTCACTCACCGGAAAGCCGTCCCGGGCATAGGTCACGGCGGGCGCCAGGATCTTGTCCATGGACAGGCGCCCGAATTTCCCGTGCAACTCGAACCAGCCATCGACCGCGCCGGGCACGGTGATCGACAGGGTGCCCACCGGCGGCAGGCTCGTCCGCTCCCCGAGCTTGGCCTTGAGATCGGCGAGGCTGCGCCCCTTGGGCGAGCGCCCGGAAGCGTTGAGGCCGTAGAGTTTTTCCGTTTTCGGGTCCCAGACAATGGCGAACAGGTCCCCGCCGATGCCGTTGCCCGTGGGCTCCATGAGGCCGAGCGCGGCATTGGCGGCGATGGCCGCGTCGACGGCGCTGCCCCCCGCTTTCAGGATGTCGATGGCGATCTGGCTGGCGAGGGGCTGGGCCGTGGCCGCCATGCCGTGTTGCCCCAGGACCGGTGCCCGCGTGGCGAATTTCTCGCCCACCAGCCGGTCGCCGCCGCCCAGGCCCCGATCTTCGGCCAAGGCGCCCATTTCGAGTTTGTCCATGGTGAACCCTCCCATGAGCCCAAGAGCCACAAGCGCGGCGCGGCTCCAGGACCAACCCTGCGCCATGAGCCTTTGATGCCAGATCATGTCTTTCCCCTTGTCATTCTGAGGACGTGGTGCTGGGGGCAAGGCTATCGCGAGGGTGGGCTTGGGGCAAAGCCCTGAGGCCCTTGTCGGGTCGGCCACCGCGAAGGGCTTGAACCGGGGCTGGACAAGGCGCCGCTTGAGCCCCTATAACGCTGCTTCTCCACCCCGGACCAGCATTCCACGCGGTCCCGGCGCCCAGGTAGCTCAGTTGGTAGAGCAACGGACTGAAAATCCGTGTGTCGGTGGTTCGATTCCGCCCCTGGGCACCACATTGCCCTCCGAGACAATCCGGATCAGTCCTCGGCGCGCCACGGCCGGATGATGATCACGGCATTTTCAGGCCGAGATCATCCAAGACCGTTTGCAGGTGCTTCAA
>CAZFWG010000051.1:0-30860 GCA_964522525.1 uncultured Alphaproteobacteria bacterium
GGGTCCTGGCCGTGCGCGTGGTTCTGGAAAAACTGGAGGCCTTTGCCGAAGCCGAGAGCGTGGGCATCGCGATTGAGCGTCATCGGTCCTGACACACCTGCCCATTTGTTGGGCGACTGCATCGAGTGGTCGTCAACGTCCAGAAATTTCTTCCAGATGCCTTCTTGCTCGCCCCCCAACATTTTGTGTCAAAGGGAGACAGAGGCGCGATACTTATGCCAGAGATGAGAACAAATTTCGTTGATTGTGGCATTTATGACATAGGCGGACATGATGTGTCACAAGATCTTCATGCTTGAGGCACAAATCGGATGCCAGAACAAAAAGTATAATAAAAAACAATATGTTATCTCGTGCTCAAAATTTAGGCAATATGGTCAAATTGGCAGATTTACAAGGCGAGTCTCCGTCACACACAGGGACATACACAGGGTTATCCACAAAAGCCGGGGATAATGTTGCGAAATCTTAACATTGGTGTAGGAGAGGTTAACGAGCCAATCAGAGCGTGTAGGATCCGCGTCCTTTGGGATGCGGTCGCACAGGCGCGCAGATGAGTGCTGATCCGCCCCTGCCCACCGAAACGCAGAACGCCTCTCTTGAGGGCACCGAGCCGCTGGAGTCCGCCCCTCAAACCGTGAAGGGGATTGAGGTCATCCGCGAGGTGGTGCGCACGCTGCCCAACCGGCCCGGCGTCTATCGCATGCTCGATGGCGAGGGAACGGTGCTCTATGTGGGCAAGGCGCGCGACCTGAAAAAGCGGGTTACCTCTTACACCACACTGACGGGCCATACCAATCGCATTGCCCGGATGATCGTGTCCACGGCGGCCATGGAGATCATCACCACGCACACGGAGACCGAGGCCCTCCTCCTCGAGGCCAACCTCATCAAGCGCCTGAAGCCCCGGTTCAATGTGGTGCTGCGCGATGACAAGTCTTTTCCCTATATTTTGATCGAACGGGAGCATTCGGCGGCGCGGCTGACCAAGCACCGGGGCGCCCGCACGCGCAAAGGCGACTATTTCGGCCCCTTTGCGTCCGCCGGCGCGGTCAACCACACGCTCAACACGCTGCAACGCGCCTTTCTGCTGCGTTCCTGTACGGACAGTGTCTACGAGAGCCGCACCCGGCCCTGCCTCCTTTACCAGATCAAACGCTGCAGCGCGCCCTGCACGGGGGAGATCTCCGAAGCCGACTATGAGACCCTCGTGGAAGACGCCCTGCGCTTCCTCAAGGGGCGTTCGAGTCAGGTCCAGGAAACCCTTGCCCGCCAGATGGAGGCGGCTTCCCAGGATCTGGCCTTTGAGCGGGCGGCCGCGTTGCGCGATCGTATCCGGGCTTTGTCCGCCATCCGGACCCATCAGGGCATCAATCCGGAGACGGTCGAGGACGCGGATATCGTCGCCGCCTTCCGCGAGGGCGGCAGCCAGGGCGGGCAGGTCTCGATCCAGGTCTTTTTCATCCGCAATGGTCAGAACTGGGGCAACCGGGCCTATTTCCCGCGCCATGACAAGGATCCGTCGACGGAAGAGGTGCTCGAGGCCTTTCTCTCCCAGTTCTATGACGACAAGCCGCCGCCACGCCTGGTGCTTGTCTCCGACACCGTGCCGGGGGCGGCCCTTCTGGAAGAGGCCTTGACCATCAAGGCCGGCCATAAGGTCCGGGTTCTGACGCCACAGCGGGGCGAGAAACGTGCCCTGGTCGATCATGCCCGCACCAACGCAAAGGAGGCACTGGCCCGACGCCTGGCCGAAAGCGCCTCCCAGGCCCGACTCTTGAACGGCGTCGCGGAGGCCTTCGGTCTCGACGGTCCGCCCGCCCGGATCGAAGTCTATGACAACAGCCATATCCAAGGCGCGAATGCCGTCGGCGGCATGATCGTGGCGGGGACGGACGGTCTGATGAAGTCCCAATACCGCAAATTCAACATCAAGGCCGACAGCCTGACGCCGGGCGACGACTACGGCATGATGCGGCAGGTACTCAGGCGCCGCTTTGAACGCCTGTTGCGCGAGGCCCCCCGCGCCGCAGAACCGGAAAACGAGGCGGACAAACCATCCGATGACGGAGAAGCCGTGCCCTGGCCCGATCTCGTGATCATTGACGGCGGCGCGGGCCAATTGAGTGCGGCCCGGGAGGTCATGGCGGATCTGGGGCTTGACGACGAAGTGCCCCTGGTGGCCATCGCCAAGGGGCTAGAACGCAATGCGGGACGGGAACGCTTCTTCATGGCGGACCGCCCGCCCTTCAGCCTCGAACCCCGCTCCCCTGTTCTCTACTATCTGCAGCGTTTACGCGATGAAGCCCACCGCTTTGCCATCGGCTCCCACCGGGCCCGACGGACCAAGGCCATGGCCAAAAATCCGCTTGATGATATTCCGGGCATTGGTGCCCGCCGAAAGAAGGCCCTGCTCCATCATTTCGGTTCCGCCAAGGCGGTTTCCCGGGCGGCCATCGCCGATTTGGAAGCGGTCGAGGGCATCAGCAAGGCCATGGCCGAGAAGATCTACGCCTTCTTCCGCGATTCGCATTGAAGCCCTGGCTCACGGACCCGACTCAGCCCTATGGCTCAATCGCCCGACCGACTGATGATGAAGGGTGGATGCATGTCCGCAAGGCTCGCCGCGAGAGACTGGCGCTCGCGATCCGGCAAGGCCTCGATCGCGGCCCAGGCATCGTCCAGATAGTCCGGATCGGCGGCCGCCAGGAACAAGGCCTGGGTCACGGGGCTTGACTGACCCAGAATCTGTTCGGCCGCACTGATCAGAATGCCGAGGGTCTCGGATGTCATGGCGGGACGGTCGGGCATAGTGTCTTCCGTTGACTGTTGTTTTCCCGTCTGCGCGGGTCTGCGTCCCTGATCGGATCACGTCCTGAACGCGCCGCCAAGCGTTAATCTTCCTTTAACCCTCTTGCCGAATCGCGGCGCAATCGCAAAAAGAAACGAAGCGTTAACAAATCGGCCGGTGCATCACTTAGCCAAGGCTTATACTTCGGTTGATTCGAGTTTTTCCCCGCGAGGCGCCCATCCATGGCAGACGCCACCATACAGATGATTATCACCGCCGGATCCGTCCTTTTCGCCCTCGCCGCTTCTCTGTGGGCGGTACATGAGGGTCTGAGGCGACGGTCCATCGCAAGACATTGGATCCAGGCGCGGCGCGCCATGGAAACCGCCATCGGCCGGGCGGATATTCTGTTCCGGTCGGATCCTGACCTGACCCTGATCTGGGATGATGGCGAGGGTGTGCCCGTCGCCGGCGCGGGCCGCAACGGACGGCCCCGCCTTCAGGCGCCGGATCAGATCCTCGGGCGGGGCACCGCGCTCGATGGCTTCGATGCCGGTGATCCGAACGCCGAAGATGATCAATACCCGCTGGCCGAGAATGACGGCTTCGTCCCGCTGGCCATGAACGCGCCGCTGACCACCCGTTTCGAGACCTTTGTTTCCTCCCTGGTGGACAATTCGCGGCATCGATTCGCCGCGGCCGTCGACCATCTGCGCAGTGAGGGTCGGCCCTTCAACATCATCCTGGACCGGCGGGATGGGGGCGTGATCGAGGCCCATGGCCGTCCGGCCGCGACCCAATCCGCCGTCAAGCTGCGGGACATCTCCCCCGACCGCGCCGAGATCGAACGCCTGGCCGACATGCTCAAGGACGCGGAGAGCGATCGCACCGACTTCACCGAGCTGCTTGATCGTGCGCCCTTTCCCATGTGGCGCCGGCGCGGCCACACCCTTGTATGGGCCAATGCAGCCTATGCGGACGCGGTCGATGCCGAAAGCGAAGAAGAAGCCGTGGCAAAGCGCAAGGAACTCGATTCGAGCGAGCGCTCCCTGTCCGCCCTCGCCACGCGCAGCGGCGATGTGCAGATCAAGCGGCGCTATGTAGTGGTGAATGGTGAGCGCAAGGCGATGGACCTGATCGCCATTCCGACATCGGACGGTACGGGCGGCGTCGCCCTCGACATGTCCGCCGTCGATGAAGCGGAACAGCAGCTCGAACGCCACGTCAACGCCCACCGCGAAACCCTGGACCAGCTGCGCACGGCCGTCGCCATTTTCGGTACCGACAAGCGGCTCGTGTTTTTCAATGACGCGTTCATCAGCCTGTGGGGCCTTGACCGGCGCTGGCTCGAGCAGAACCCCGAAGACGGCGAGATCCTCGAATATTTGCGCGAACAGCGCCAACTGCCCGAGCAGGCGGACTTCCAGGCCTGGAAGCAACAGCGCCTCGCTCTGTACCAACAGGTCGTGGACGGTGACGAGCTGTGGCACCTGCCCGATGGTCGGACCCTGCGCATTGTCTGCCGGGCCCACCCCTTTGGCGGCCTGATCTATCTGTATGAGGACGTGACGGACCAGGTCACCCTGGAAAGCTCCTACAAGACGCTGACCAGTGTCCAGCGCGTCACCCTCGACCATCTGCATGAGGCCGTGGCTGTGTTCGGCCGGGATGGGCGGCTCAAACTGTCCAATGCCGCCTTTGCCCGGCTGTGGGATCTGGAGCAGATCCTACTCCGGGGCGAGCCCCATTTCTCCGTCCTGACCGAACACTGCGCGCCCCAGCTCGAGGAACCCCATCTGGCCGAAGGCGGAGAATGGACCCGCATCGCGGCCGCCGTGACGTCCATGGAAACGGAAGGCGATCTCGAAGCTGGCCGCCTGATCCGCACCGATGGCCGGATCCTCGATTTTGACGGCGAGGCCCTGCCCGACGGACGTCTGCTCCTGACCTTCATGGATGTGACCGACTCGGCGCGCATCGAACACGCCCTGCGCGAGCGCAACGATGCCCTCGAGACGGCGGATCGGCTGAAATCGGAATTCGTCTCGAATGTTTCCTATCAGCTCCGCACGCCCCTCAACTCCATCGTCGGCTTCACGGAGATGATCAGTACCGGCATGGTGGGCCAGCTGACGAAACGTCAGAAGGAATACACCAACCACATCCTCCAGGCCTCGGGCCAGCTGCGCGACCTGATCGATGACATCCTGGATCTCGCCATGATCGAGGCCGGCACCTTGTCCCTTGACCTCGCCAAGGTGAGCATCCTGACGCTGGTGCGCAATGCCCGGGACGTGGCGGTGAGCCGAGCGGCCGATAGTGCGATCACGGTCAATGTAGAATGTGCCAAGAATATCGGCAGCATGATCGCCGATGAACGGCGCCTGCGGCAGATCCTGTTCAACCTGACCTCGAACGCCCTGCGCTTCACCGAGAAGGGCGATACCGTCACCATCGGTGCCAAGAAACAGAAGGGCATGGTGACCCTCTGGGTGGCCGATACCGGATCCGGCATCCCGCCGGAATATCAGGCCTCCGTCTTCGAGACCTTCTCCAGCCACGACTCGGCGCGCCGGGGCGCGGGCCTTGGCCTCGCCCTCGTCAAGAGCTTTGTCGAATTGCACGGCGGTTGGGTGACACTGGAGTCGGAACCGGATAAAGGTACCCGAGTGATCTGCCATCTCCCGGCCAATCCTCAGATTGCCGAACAGGCCGCCGAATAAGGCTCCCGTGATCGACGCCCCGAAGTCGGAAGAAAGGCGCCGACGAGGGACTTGAACGCGACGGGCTTGAGCGTTGAGGGGCCGGACAAGGACCCCGATCTGGCCTCCGTTTTCAAGGCGTTAGAGAACAAGGGGGAGCGGCAGGCGTATGCGGTATGACCCGGGGCTTGGCATCTCGGGTCCAGGGGAGTGGACGAAGGATGACGCTGTCGGGGTTTGAGGCCGCGAGCGACCTGCTGACGGGAATCGCCGCGGGGCGGCTTCAGGCGGTCGACGTGCTGGAGACGTTCATCGCCCGGATCGAACGCCACAATGCCGGCATCAATGCCGTCGTCGCGCGCTCCTTCGGGCGCGGCCGCCTCAGGGCCGAAGAAACCGATCAGCGGGTGCGCCGAGGCGCCGCACTCGGCACGCTCGACGGCCTCCCCTTCACCGTCAAGGACAGCATCGAAGCGGCCGGATTGCCCACGACCGCGGGTGCCCTGTCCCTCATGGGATACAGGCCCGCCCATCATGCCCCGGCCATCGAGCGGCTGACGACGGCCCAGGCCATCCTGCTCGGCAAGACCAATCTGCCGGAATGGGCGGGCGATTATCAGACCCACAACAAGGTGTTCGGCGCGGCCAGCAATCCCTGGAACCCGGCCCACACCCCCGGCGGCTCCTCGGGCGGCTCGGCGGCGGCCGTGGCGGCGGGCCTCAGCCCCCTCGATATCGGTAGCGATCTGGCGGGCTCGATCCGCATACCGGCCCATTTCTGCGGCATTTACGGTCACAAGCCCTCCTTTGGGGTCGTTCCGTTCGCAGGCCATGTGCCGCCGGGGCCGGGACATCAGTCCCATACGGATGTTGCCGTTCTGGGGCCCCTGGCCCGGGATGCCCGGGATCTGGAACGTGCCCTTTTGGCCATGGCGGGACCGCCGGCGGGTGCCGAGACAGGTTGGAACCTCACCCTGCCGCCACCCCGGGCGCGGCGCCTTCAGGATCTGCGCATTGCCTATTGGCTCGACGACCATGATCTGGCGGTCGATACCGAGGTCCTCAACGTCCTCGAGCAGGCCGTGGAGCGCATCGCCCATGGGGGCCCCGGCGCGTTGCGCTGGCGCAAGCCGGAGCTCTCCCTCAAGGACGTGCGTCGGATCGGCCGTACCCTGATCCAGTCCGTGATCGGTGCCCATATGCCCGCCCGCACCTATGGTCAGGCCCGCGCCTTCGCCGGGCGGCTCGGGGCCATGGCGCCCGTGGACCGGACCTTGCGCCGGGCGGCGAAGGACGTGACCCTGTCCCACCGGGAATGGGTCGCCGCCGATGGCGAGCGTCAGCTCATGCGCAAGGCCTGCGCCGACTTCTTCCAGGATTTCGACGTGCTCCTGATGCCCGTGGCCCCGATCGCCGCCCCGCCCCGCGCGGACGGTGTACGGGTCGAGCGGCGCTCCATCCGGATCAATGGCCGCAACCACCCGGCCATGACCTTGGGCGACTGGTGCACGCTCGCGGGCCTTGCCTATCTGCCCGCGACGGTGGCGCCCGTGGGCCGCACCAAACAGGGCCTGCCCGTGGGCATACAGATCATCGGACCTTATCTCGGTGACCGGACGACCATTGCGGCCGCAAGGCTGATCGGCGATGTGGCCGGCGGTTTCGAGCGTCCGCCAAGTTTCGCTTGACCTCATCCGTAGGCGACGGACCGAGCCCGCCTTCGTCAGGACTATTCGCCCCCAGACAATGTAGCGGCCATCTCCTTCACCGCGCCCTGGACGACGGACCTCTTGGCACACAAGGCCAGAATGGCGAGCCCATCCACCATGGCCAGGATCATCGCCGCCTCCGCCTTGCGCTTTGCCTTGTCCCTGGTTGCCAGACGCGCCTCGATCCATGCGAGGAAGCCCTTGGCGATTTCATTGGCCAACTGAGTATAAAGGGGCTCCCCCCGGCCGGCCGCCGCGATCGCCTCTACCCAGAGCCGCATATAGGGGCGGAATTTCTTGCCCAGGGTCAGGTCCGCGGTTTTGGTGAACAATTCATGGGGCGTGAGGACCGCATCGCCGGGAAGCGCCGTATCGAGATGATGCGCCATCTGTGTCGCGATATGCACCAGGACACAGGCCAGGACCTCCGTTTTGTCCTTGAAGTAGTAGAGCAGCATGCGGTCGCTCACCCCGGCGGCTTGTGCGAGCTGGCGCAGGCTGGTCTGGGCGAGACCCGTCTCAAGGACATGCGCGGCGAGTTTATCGATGGCGCGCCCGCGTTGATCCTCTCGTTTGGACACTTTCGCTCTTGTAGCAGTCATTACAATTCGGCATAAATGTAGCAGTCGCTACGGAGGGTGATCATGACGGACACGACGAACGAACAACCCATGACGAGAGCCGGCCTCCCCTTTGGCCCAGGCCAGACGCTGATGCTCATCTTTCTGGGCGCGCTGCTCTGGTTCATCGCCGCCCTCCTGTTGCAGGTCTTAGGCCCCATGGGCATCTATGACGGTTCGGCGCGGATCATCCTCTATGGGCTGATCATACCGGGCACCGTGCCGTTCATCCTGATCGCGGTCAGAGTAGCCGGAGTCGGCCGGGATCACTTCGCCCTTGCCGTCGCCCTCATGACCGCCGCGGCAACCCTGCTCGACGGCGTTGCGCTGGCCTGGTTCCCGGCCCTTTATGGCGGCGATGTCACGCTGGTGGCCCATGCCGGGGCGACCATCCTGTGGGGCGCGGGCGTGGGCCTAGTCCTGGGTTTCCTGTTCAACCGGACGGAGCTAGTCTGAGGCCACAGAGCTGAGTTGCCAGCGCCCGGCGCGGTCGTAAACTGGTCTTTTCCAACAAAAAAGGATGAGGCCCGCCATGACCACCGCCAAACACATCATCGATATGACGGGCAAGGTGGTCCTGGTCACGGGGGGCAGCCGGGGCCTCGGGCGGGAAATGGCTCTGGGCTTCGCCGCCGCCGGGGCGGACATCGCCATCGCCAGCCGCAAGCACGACGCCTGCGTCGCCGCCGCCAGGGAAGTGGAAGCGCTGGGCCGGCGCGCCTTCGCCCACGCCGCCCATGTGGCGGACTGGACCCAGATGGGCGAACTGGTGGATGCGGTCTATGGCCATTTCGGCCGGGTCGATGTGCTGATCAACAATGCGGGCATGTCACCGCTTTATGAACGGCCCATGGACGTCTCCGAAGACCTGTTCGACAAGGTGATCGGGGTCAATCTCAAAGGCCCCTTCCGGCTCTGCGCCCTGATCGGGGAACGGATGATGGCCGGCGATGGCGGCGTGATCATCAATGTCTCGAGCATCGCGGCGATCCGCCCCCGGAAGGACATCATTCCTTACGCCGCGGCCAAGGCCGGCCTCAATGCCATGACGGAGGCCTTCGCCGATGCCTTCGGCCCCAAGGTCCGCGTCAACGGCATCATGCCGGGGCCTTTCCTAACCGACATCTCCAAGGCCTGGGACATGGACGCCTTCAACGAAGGCGCCCGGCGGACCATCGCCATGCAGCGCGGCGGCGCACCCGACGAATGCACGGCCGCGGCGCTCTATCTCGCCAGCGATCACGCGGGCTATACCACGGGTGCCGTGCTCAAGATCGATGGCGGCTCGAAGTGAGGGAACGCGTGTCGCGCATTTTCATGTCGGCCATCCATTCGGTCTGAACGTCCCGTCGGAATGAATATTCCGCCTGGAAACTGAACCACGATCAAGCCAACTCGCCCCGGGCCGGATAGTTGTTGGGCACGACAAAATCGAGCGCCTGGATCACCTGGCCGAAGTCGGGACGGCCGAAAGGCATGGTGCTGATCGACATCCAGTAGAGAGACCCGTCGGGGCGGACCAGGAACAGGCCCGGCTCGTTGAACTGGGCGGGCTCGCCCTCGCGGATGCCCTTGGACAGATAAAGCCCCCAGGCCCGCGCGGTCTCGATGGGCAGCCCATAGCCCACGGTCAGGGGCGCCAGACCCCAGTCGTCATAGCTTTTCTGGGCGCGCTCCTGATCATCCGTGGACACTACAAGCGCCGTCACCCCGCGCTCCTCGAAATCGGGGAGCTTCTTCTTCAGCTCATTCAGATAGCCCCGGCAGATCGGGCAATGGAGACCCCGATAGGCCACGATCATGGTGAAATTTTCCGGGGTCTGAGCGCTCAAGGACCAGGGCGCGCCGCCGATGATGGGCACCTCAAGGGCCGGCACGGGCTGGGCGGGCATCAAACGGCTCATGGCATGTCCTTCCATCTTGGCGTCAGGCACGGGTCAGGCTCCGGCATACGGCTACAAGGCCGCGCGCAAGCGTAACCGCTCACCGTTTCGTAAAGCGAAAGGCGCCACGCGTCAGCGCACAAAGGCGCGAGCAGACGTCGAGAGACTAGTGCTGGGTTTCGGGCATCCGCACCACAAGGCCGTCCAGCTCATCGGAGACCGTGATCTGGCAGGACAGACGGCTGTTGTCGCGCACGTCTTCGGCGAAATCCAACATGCTTTCTTCCATGTCGGCCCGCTCGCCCACCTTGTCCTTCCAGGCCGCATCCACATAAACGTGGCAGGTCGCGCAGGCGCAGGCGCCGCCGCAATCGGCATCGATCCCGGGAACCGAATTCTTCACGGCCCCTTCCATGACGGTCATGCCGCTCTCAACCTCGATTTGGTGTTCCTTGCCGTTATGCTCGATATACGTAATCTTCGCCATGGATCGCTTCTTCCACCTTCGTTAGGACCCTGCACGGACCATACCCACGCCTGTCGTGAAGACCCAGTCAAAATGACTCCGCCGTCACGAAAATGTCTGGCCCAGTTCTTTCATGCTTATCGATAGATCGGCGAGGCGCTCGGGAGCAACCCGCGCCCGGGCCGCGATGAGTTTCTTGCCGATCATGAATTCCGGTACCGCATTGACCGCATCCACTGCAATTATGACGCCATCGCGCAAGTAAAAGGCCGCGAATTTGCGGGTTTCGGGATCGCCGCGCAGCACAAGGGCATCATAGCCCTCCGACAAACCGGCGATCTGGAGTTTCAGGTCATATTGGTCCGACCAGAACCACGGCACCTCCGTATAGGGCTTCAAAGTGCCGCACAGGGCCGACGCCACGGCCTTTGCCTGGTCGATGGCGTTCTGGACCGATTCCCGCCGGATCCGCCGGCCCACCAGATCATTGGGATGGTTGGAACAGTCCCCCACCGCGAAAATGTCGGGATCACCGGTCTGGCCGTGTTCATCAACGAGGATCCCATTGTCGCAGGGCAGGCCGGTCTCTTCCGCCAGTTCCTGATTGGGCAGAATGCCGATGCCGACAATGGCGATATCCGCCCCGATGCGCTGGCCATCGGCACAGGCAATGGTGGTCAAGCGCCCGCCCTCACCCTCAAAGCCGCTGACCCGGGCCTGGGTCAGGATCTCGACCCCTTCCGCCCGGTGGACGGCCTCGAAAAAAGCCGACACTTCCGGCGCCGTCACCCGGGCCATCACCCGGGGCTCCATTTCGAGCACGGTGACCGACAGACCCGCCTTGACGGCCACGGCCGCCACTTCAAGGCCGATATAGCCGCCGCCGACGATCACCAGCCGGGCCTTTTCGCTGAAATGGGAACGGATCGCCATCACATCGTCGATGGTGCGCAGATAATAGACCCCGCCCAGATCCTCGCCCGGCACGGGCAGGCGGCGCACCCGGGATCCGGTCGCCAGGACAAGCTTGTCATAGGCCACGGTTTCCCCGGTTTCGAGGGTCACGGTCTTGGCCGCCCGATCGATACGCGTTGCGCGCGCACCGAGCTTGAGTTCCACGCCCTGCTCGGCGAAAAAGGCCTCCGGTTTGAGATAAACGCGCTCCAGCCCCAATTCGCCGGACAGGAATTTCTTGGACAGGGGTGGACGTTGATAAGGGACATAGTCCTCATCACCGATCAGGATGATGCGGCCCTGGAAGCCGTTCTGGCGCAGACTGGTAATGACCTGGCCCGCCGCTTGGCCGGCGCCGACGATGACGAAGGTCTCACTCATGGCTTTGTCCGTTGTTCTTGATCTGATCATGCCGTGCTTAGCATGGGACGGTTGAGGTCGTGTAGACCATGCAAAATGGAGAGACGGACCCGGTGACGGCGCCCGACCTGCTCACATCCCGTCACCTGGAGGACGAGGCCGCGACGCAGGCCCTGGGCTCAGACCTTGCACGGCTGGTCCGGCCCGGCGAGGTCATCGCCCTTTTCGGGGATCTGGGCGCCGGCAAGACCACGCTCGCGCGCAGTTTCATCCGCGCCCTCACCACCCCGGAAGAAGAAGTGCCCAGCCCCACTTTCACCCTCGTCCAAACCTATCCGGCGGCGCCCTGCCCGATCTGGCATTTCGACCTCTATCGAATCGCCGACAGTTCGGAAATCGTGGAATTGGGCTGGGACGAAGCGCTCCAATCGGGCATATCCCTGGTGGAATGGCCGGAGCGTCTGGGCCAAGAATTGCCCCGCGAAGCGCTGTGCGTGACGCTGCGCCAGACGCAAGGGGAAAGCCGCGACGCGCTTTTGAGGGGCGTGAAGGAAATCTGGGGGAAGCGACTTGGCACATTCTGAAACCACCGTTGGGGAAACGGCCCGCGACCGGGCCGAGGCACGGTTGGCTTTTGTCGAAGGCGCCGGCTGGCCGGCGGCGTCCGTGACGCCGCTCGCCGCGGATGCCTCGACGCGCTCCTATTATCGCTTGCGGGACGGGGAACGGCGGGCGGTTCTCATGGATGCGCCGCCGGGGGCGGAAGAAGCCGCCTGCCCGCCCCATGCCTCCCGGGAGGAACGCAAGAGCCTTGGCTATAATGCCGTGGCGCGGCTGGCCGGTCCCGATTCGCGAACCTTTGCGGGCCTGGCCGTCTGGCTGCGGGACCAGGGGCTGGGCGCCCCGGAGGTGCTGAAGGCGGATTTCGACCAGGGTTTTGTCCTTCTGGAGGACCTGGGCGATGCCCTCTTTGCCCGGATCATCGAGAAGGGTCAGCCGGCCGCTCCCCTCTATGAAGCTGCCGTGGATGTGCTCCTGTCCCTTCACCGGACGCCGCCGCCCCAGACGCTGACCGCAACCGATGGCCGGGAATGGCCCCTCCTCGACTACGACGCGGTGGCTTTTGAGGCGGAAACGGAGGTGTTTCTGGACTGGTACTGGCCGGCCGCCTTCGGGACCCCAATCGATCCCGTGCGCCGGGCCGCCTATGACGCCGCGTGGGCGGAAACGCTCCAAGGGCTTTCCGATGCGCCGCGGGTCGTTACTTTGCGCGATTATCACGCGGAAAATCTGATCTGGATGGCCGACCGTTCCGGCCCGCGCCGGGTGGGGCTCCTCGATTTTCAGGACGCGCTGCAAGGCCCGGCCGCCTATGATCTCGTTTCCCTGCTGACCGATGCGCGCCGCGACGTGGAGCCCGCGCTCGGAGAGGCCATGAAAACCCGCTATCTTGAGGGCAGAAGCGCACAGGAACCGGGCTTCGACCGGAACGCGTTTCTGTCCGACTACGCCGTTTTAAGCATTCAACGCAACACCAAGATCCTGGGGATTTTCGCCCGCCTGCATCTGCGCGATGGCAAACCCCGCTACCTGTCCTTCATTCCACGGATCTGGCGCTATATGCAGAATGATCTCCGCCATCCGGCGCTTGCCCCCGTGGCCGCGTGGTTTGCGGCCCATATCCCGGCGGACAAGCGCGCCGACGCCTTCACGCCGTCCCCTGCCCCCGCAAGAGGCTGAGCCCGGAGGAGCCATCCCATGTCCACGCCCCGCGCCATGGTGCTCGCCGCCGGCCTTGGGACCCGCATGCGTCCACTGACCGATGATCGGCCGAAGCCCCTCGTGCCGGTGATGGGCCGTCCCCTGATCGATCACGTCCTGGATCGCCTGGGGGACGCGGGCGTCGCCGACTGCATTGTCAATCTCCACTACAAGGGCACCATGCTGCGGGATCATCTGACCCCGCGCCGCATGCCGCGGATTGCCTTTTCCGATGAGACCGATCGCCTGCTCGATTCAGGGGGCGGCGTGCTGAAGGCCCTGCCCTTTTTCGAAGATGCCCCGTTCCTGACATACAATTCGGATTCCATCTGGCTGGAGCAGAACGGGTCGAACATCAAGCGCCTGATCGAGAGGTTCGATCCAGCCCGCATGGACGGTCTCATGCTGCTGGCGCCCATGGTCAATTGTTGCGGCTTCGACGGCAAAGGCGATTTCTTTCTGGAGACGGACGGGCGCCTGGCCTGGCGCGGTGAAGCGCCCCATGCCCCTTACGCCTGGACGGGCGTTCAGATCGTCCACCCGCGCCTGTTCCGCGATCCGCCGGGGGATACGTTCTCCACCAAGATCGTCTGGGACCGGGCGCTCCAGGAAGGCCGGCTCCATGGCCTTCGCCTTGACGGCTATTGGATGCATGTGGGCACACCGGAAGGATTGACCGAGGCCGAGGAACGCCTTCGGGAGACAGGCGTCGAACCCGCCCCCAGCCGCTAGCCCCCCACCCGCTCACACCACGGGACCCCATGGCACGGAAAATCTTCACCATCCCCGCCGGCCAAGCCTTTCTCACCAGTCTTGTCGGCGGGATCGTGGACCGCTGGCATCGCGAGGATGACCCTTTTGCCCTTTCCCGGGTGCTTTTGCTCCTGCCCACGCGCCGGTCCGTCCGCGCCGCCCGGGAGGCTTTCCGCCTCTGGGCCGAGGCGAACACGGCCGGCCCCATTCTTTTGCCGTCCATCCGCCCGATCGGCGATGTGGACGAGGAGGACCTGCTGATCGCGCCGGAGGCAAGCTCCACCCTGGACGCGACCCTGCCGCCCGCCATTCCCGATCTGCGCCGCGCCCTGATCCTCGCCCGGATGATCGCCCAGTGGCATGGCGCGCGGGCGCAGGAAGGGGATCGCGGGATCGCGCCGGGCCAGGCGCTTCGCCTTGCCAAGGACCTGGCCGCCTTTCTGGATCATGTCCAGACGGAGGAAGTGGACCTTGGCAACCTTGCCGGACTGGCCCCGGACCGTTTTGCCGATCACTGGCAGCATACGGTGACCTTTCTCTCCATCTTGAAGGATGCCTGGCCCGCCATTCTGCAAGAGCAGAAACTGATGGATCCGCAGGCCCGGCGCACGGCGCTGATCAATGCGCTGACGGATGACTGGCGGAAGACACCGCCATCAACACCGGTCATCGCGGCCGGATCGACAGGCAGCGTTCCGGCCACGGCCCGCCTGCTGAAAACCGTCAGCGACTTGCCGGAAGGGGCCGTGATCCTTCCCGGTCTTGATACGGACATTGAACCCGGCGTCTGGGAACGGCTCGAGGACAGCCACCCCCAATTCGGCCTGAAGCAATTGCTCCTCGCGCTGGACTGCGGCCCCGATGCCATTCCATCGTGGACGGACGGCCGGTCACCGTCCGGGCGAGGTCCCCGCATCCGCCTGCTGAACGAGGCCCTGCGTCCGGCGGGCACGACCGATGGCTGGATGGCCATCACCCAGGACATCGCGAGCGACGAGGCCCTTGACGGCGTGACCCGGATCGATGCCCCCACCCCGGCCGAGGAAGCGCGGGTCATTGCCCTGATCATGCGGGAGGGGCTGGAAAATTCCAGGCAGACGACGGCGCTTGTGACGCCGGACCGGGGGCTTGCCCGGCGGGTGCGGGGCGAGTTGCAACGCTGGGGCATTGATGTGGATGACAGCGCGGGCCTCGCCCTCAACGAGACGCCGCCCGCGATATTCTTGCGGCTGGTCGCCGCGACGGTGCGCAGCCGCTTCGCGCCCGCCGCCCTGCTCAGTCTGCTGAAACACCCCTTGAGCCGGGCGGGATACCGGGGAAGCGTGTTCATCGATCTGGTCGGCAAGCTCGACCGGACGGTCTTGCGCGGGATCCGCCCCACGCCGGGTCTTGCCGGATTGGTGCAAGCTGTGGACGACAAGGCGCGGGACCGGGACAAGAACCCGCTCCCCTTCGCCGGGAAACTCCTGGCGTTTGTCGAGCGGTTGCGGGAGGCCTTCCAGCCCCTTTGCGCGCTCGATGATGGCAACGCCCACCCCATCGGTGCGTGGGCCAAGGCCCATGTGGCAGTGGCCGAAGCCCTGGCCAAGGCGGAAGGGGAAACATCGGGGGCGGATTACCTTTGGCTCGGCGATGCGGGCGATGGGCTTGCGGGCCTGATGGCGGACTTGATCGGCGACGGAGAGCACGGCAATCCGGTCACGCTGACGGACTATCCAGCACTTTTCGACAGCCTGCTCGAAGGCCAGGTCGTCCGCCCGCCCCATGGCAAGCATCCGCGTCTCTTCATCTGGGGGCCCCTTGAGGCCCGGCTTCAGCAAACGGATGTCATGATCCTGGGCGGCCTCAATGAGGGCACCTGGCCGAGCGATCCGGGGGCGGATCCCTGGCTCAGCAGGCCGATGCGCAGCGAGTTGGGCCTGCCCTCCCCGGAATACCGCATCGGTCAGTCCGCCCATGATTTCGCGCAACTGGCGGCCAGTCCGCGCGTCTTCCTGACCCGGGCGGAAAAAGTGGACGGGACGCCCCAAGTGGCCTCCCGCTGGCTGCTTCGGCTTGAAAACCTCCTCAAGGGCGCGGCCCGTGCCGAGGCCTTGAAACCGCAAGCGGATTATCTGGCCTGGGCGGGTCAGCTGGACCGCCCCGAACGGGTGGCGCGGATCGAGGAACCCCTGCCCCGGCCGCCGGTAGCCGCACGGCCCAACCGCTTGTCCGTGACGGAAATCGAGACCCTGATCCGCGACCCCTACGCGATCTACGCTCGCCACGTATTGAAACTGCGCCCCCTTGATCCTGTGGATCAGCCGCCAGGGCCCCGGGAGCGGGGCACGGCCATCCATGATGCGCTTGAGCACTTCATTGCGCGGCATAAGGATGTTCTGCCTGCCAATGCGCTCGATCTCCTGCGCGAGGAAGGGCGGGCGGCCCTCGAACCCTATCTCACCAATCCTGCCTTGCGCCTCTTCTGGTGGGCCCGTTTCGAGAATGCGGCCCGCTGGTTTCTCGAAGCGGAAGAGGCCTGGCGGGAACAGGCCCGTCCATTCGCCCTTGAAGCCAAGGGGCATTTTGCCTTGCCCGGCCCCATTGAGTTCGCGCTGACGGGACGGGCCGACCGCATCGATCGCATGACGGACGATGCTTATGCCCTTATCGACTATAAGACCGGTCAGCCCCCAACCCAAAACCAGGAGGCCATCGGCCTGTCCCCCCAGCTCCCCCTTGAGGCCGTCATGATCGAGGCGGGGGCCTTCGAGGACGTACCGCCGGGACCGGTTACCCATTTGCGATATATCCAGGTCCGGGGGGGCACGACGCCCGATAAGATCAGTGACGTGACGAAAAACCCTGACGCGACCAAGGACCTGGTGGCGCAGACCGCCGCGGGCCTGAACCAGCTCATCGGCCAGTATATGGACGCACGTACCCCCTACCGGTCGCGGACCATCATTCAGTATGAGAAATATGGCGGGGACTATGACCATCTTGCGCGGGTCAAGGAGTGGTCGGTTGAGGAGCCGGAAAACCCATGAGCCGCCCCCTGACCATCCCCGAAGACACCCTTGCCGCTCAACAGCGCGCGGCCGATCCCCGCGCCTCCTCCTGGGCGAGCGCCAATGCCGGGGCCGGCAAGACCCATGTGCTGACCACACGGGTGGCCCGGTTGCTCCTGGCGGGAACCGATCCGTCGCGCATCCTGTGCGTGACCTTCACCAAGGCCGCCGCCGCCGAGATGACCAATCGCCTGTTCGCGCGCCTGGGCGAATGGTCGACCATGGAAGGCAGCGCGCTCCGGGAAGCGATCGCTAAACTGATCGGCCCCGACGGCTGGCCTGACGATCTGGACGATCTGAAAGCCGCGCGCCGCCTGTTCGCCCGCGCCCTTGAAACGCCGGGCGGGCTCAAGATTCAGACCATTCATGCCTTTGCCCAGAGTGTGCTGACCCGCTTTCCGCTGGAAGCCGGCATCGCGCCTGGTTTCCAGGTCGTGGATGAGGGGCAGGCGGAGGAAATTCGAACCGAGGCCAGGGACGGTTTGCTGAACCTCAGTGCCGAGGGCACGGACGCGGCCCTCTCCGACGCCATCACCTTGGTGAGCGGCGTCATGGAGGAGACCGGTTTCGACGGGCTTTTGCGGGAAGTGCTGCAGGAGCGCCTGACCCTCGAACCCGTCATCGGCGACACCGCCAGTCTCGGCGCCGCCGTGGCGGATCTCCACGCGGCTCTCAGTGTCGCGCCGGATGAATCCGAAGAGCGGGTGCTCGAAGACGGGCTCAAGGACCCGGTTCTGCCGGCGGAAGATCTACGCCGGGTCGCGAGGGTGCTCTTGGAAGGGTCCAAGCGGGACAAGGAACAGGGCGGCTATCTCTCCGCTCTTCTGTCAGCGGAGGATCGTGCCGCCCATTACGGGACCTATCGCCGCGCGTTCTTTACCTCGGCGGGCAAGCCAAAAGCAACGAAGTCCCTTGCCACCAAGGCCAGTCAGGATGCTCTGCCCACGGCGCTTGGTATTCTGCTCACCGAGCAGGAACGGGTCATCGCCCTGGAGGAGCGGATGCGGGCGGTGCGCTGTGCCCGGTATACCAGGGCCTTGCTGGTCCTCGCCAATCGGTTTCTGGAACTCTATGCACAGGCGAAACAGGCGCGCGGTGTTCTCGACTATGACGATCTGATCGCCCATACGCGCGGCCTTCTCGCGACGGAAGGCGCCGGCGCCTGGATCCACTACAAACTCGACGCAGGCATCGATCATATTCTGGTCGACGAGGCCCAGGACACGAGCCCGGCGGGCTGGGACATCATCCGCCGGCTGGCCGATGAATTCCATCTCGACCAAAGTGCCACGGACCGGATGCGGACCATCTTCGCGGTGGGCGACGAGAAACAATCGATCTACAGTTTCCAAGGTGCGGAACCGGCCGGCTTTGGACGGATGAAAAGCCATTTCGAACAGGCGACGACCGATGCAGACCGGCCCTGGAAGCCCGTCGCGTTGCACCTGTCTTTCCGTTCGGCACCGGAAATTCTCCAGGCGGTCGATCTTGTCTTTTCAACGCCGGAGACGAGCGCCATGGTGTCGGCCGACGCGACGGCGATCCATCACCAGCCCCTGCGCAAGGATGCGGAGGGCCTCGTCGAGGTCTGGCCCGTGATCACGCCGGAGGAGGAACCGAAACCCGATGCCTGGACGGCGCCGGTGGACCGGCCCAGCCGGCGCAGCCCGCCGACCCTCCTCGCCCGGCGCCTCGCCGACCAGATCGGATCCTGGCTCCGGGACAAGGAATGGCTTGCCAACAAGAAGCGCCCTGTGCGGCCGGGGGATATTCTGATCCTGGTGCGCCGGCGCAATCAATTCGTGGACATGGTCATCCGGGAACTGAAACAAGCGGGCGTGCCCGTGGCCGGGAGCGATCGGCTGGCGCTCACCGACCACCTGGCGGTGATGGACCTGATCGCGATCGGCCGTTTCGCGCTCCTGCCCGAGGATGATCTGACCCTGGCCACGGTGCTGAAAAGCCCCTTTATCGGATTCACGGAGGACGCGCTGTTCGACCTGGCCCATGGGCGTGACGGCACGCTCTGGGCGGCACTCCAAGCACAAAGCCTGTCGCAGACCCATTGTGCCAAGGCCCTGGCCTTCCTTGAGGACGTCCGTGTCCGGGCACAAGGCAGCCCGGCCTTCGAATTCTATGCCTGGCTGTTGGGTGAAGGTGGCGGCCGAAAGGCTCTTGTTGGCCGCCTGGGCCCCGATGCCCTCGATCCCATCGAGGAATTCGTGACCTTGGCGGAGACCTTCGGCCGCCGGGCCGTGCCCGATCTGACCGGGTTCCTCCATGGCCTGGAACGCGAGGCGCCGGTCATCAAACGGGACATGGAAGCGGACCGGGATCAGAACGGACCCGGTGAAGTCCGCATCATGACGGTTCACGGCGCCAAGGGGCTGGAGGCGCCCATCGTGATCCTGCCCGACACCTGCACCCTGCCGGATGCGAAGCACGACCCCCGCCTCTTGATCGAACCCACCGACGGCGAGGACCGCGCGCCCTTGGCCCTCTGGCCACAGAGCAAGGGCGATGATCCGGAACCGGCGGTTCGGATCCGGGACATGCGGGCCCGGAAGCGGGAGGCGGAATATCGCCGTCTTCTCTATGTGGCCATGACCCGGGCGGAGGATCGGCTTTATGTCTGCGGCTATCAGGGCAAGCACCAACGGCCGGATGATTGCTGGCACAATCTGATCAGCCGGGCCCTGACACCCCATGCCGACACCGTTGACCTGCCTTTTGGCGAACAGGGCCTCAGGCTGGGGCGGTTGAGCCCGCGACCGGGTGATGCGACGGAGACGGTGCCGGACCAGGCCGCGCCGCCGGGCGTGCCCGAATGGCTGCACCGGCGCGCCGATGAGGAGCCGGGCTTTCATGGCAGTCTGGCGCCGTCGCAACTGGCGTCCGTCCTGGAAGCCGAAGCGCAGGTCCCCGCCCTTGCCCCGGCCGAACGCCTGCCCAGCGACCGCTTCCAACGGGGGCGCCTTGTCCACAAACTGCTTCAGGTGTTGCCGGATCTGTCGTCCGCGGAACGCCGGGGGGCGGGCTTGCGATATCTCGCCCACCCCGCCCACGGACTGGAGCACGCCGACCAGGAAAGCCTGCTTGATGAAGTCCTTGGCGTGATGAAAGCGCCGGCGTTCGCGGCCCTGTACGGTCCGGAAAGCCGGGCCGAGGTGCCGATCGCGGGCCACATTCCCGCGCTTGGGCCGGACCTCGTGATTGAAGGCCAGATCGACCGCCTGGTGGTTACGCCCGACCTTGTTCAGATTGTGGATTACAAAACGAATCGTCCGGCCCCCGACAGCCTGCCCCGCGTCGCCGGCGCCTATATCCGTCAGATGGCCCTTTATCGCGGGCTGTTGCGTTCCATGTTTCCCGATCGCACCACCCAGTGCATCCTGTTGTGGACAGCGGGACCAAGAGCGATGATCTTGCCCGAATCGGTCCTCGACAGCGCGCTCAACGATCTGGCCCAATCCCGATCGCAAGCCCCGGCTTGACGCGGCAACACCCGGCCCCTACCTGTTAGCTCAGTTCCACGCGAGCCGGGTTGTCTGGCGTATGACATGCGGCTCTGTTTCCCGCTTTCAGGCAGGGCTCCAACGCGTCAAGGCACCACAACGCCTTGCCTTGGACCGGATGCATGTTTCCTGAAAGCGCCCTGCAAACCCAGGTGAAAGGCGGCTCCCATGACAACCATCAAGATTACCGATACATCCTTTGACTCGGATGTCCTGAATGCGGAAAAACCCGTTCTGGTAGATTTCTGGGCGGAATGGTGCGGCCCCTGCAAGCAGATCGGCCCGGCGCTTGAAGAAATCGCCAGCGAAATGGGTGAGCGGCTGACCATCGCCAAGCTGAACATCGACGACAATGCGATGACGCCCAGCAAATACGGCGTACGCGGCATTCCGACCCTGATGATCTTCAAGGACGGTCAAGTGGCCGCGACCAAGGTCGGCGCCCTGCCCAAGGGCAAGATCGTCGAGTGGATCGAAGAGTCGCTCTGAATTCTTCTCTGTAAAGAGAAAGGGCCGGCCTCGAAAGAGAGCCGGCCTTTTTCATGCGTGATCGGCAAGCACGGCGCCCGCCAGATAGAGCGACCCGCAGATCAGGATGCGGGGCGCGGGCGCGGCATCCTCATGGGCCATCTGGAGGATGCGGCGCATGGCGGCGTCCACATCCTCCGCCGCGCTCGCCGACAGGCCGACGCGCTCCGCGGATGCACATAATTCCGAAGGTGCCCAGCCTTCCGAGCCGCCCGGCAAGGGCACCGCAATCAGATGGCGGGCGAGCCCTGCGAAATGGGCCAGATAGCCATCCGCGTCCTTATTGGCGAGCATGGCGCAAACGATATAGAGCGCGCGGGGCACGCGTTGATCCAGGTCCGCCATGAATTGGGAGACCGCCTCTCCCGCATGGGGATTGTGCCCGCCGTCCAACCACAGATCCCCGCCATCGGCGGGGTCCGTTGCGGCCGCTGAGACCTGGCGCACCAGGGGCCCCCGGGTCAGGCGCTGCAGGCGCCCAGGCCAGTGCACCTCCCGCAAGCCGCCCTCGATCCCCTCCACGCCGATGGGCACCACGTTCTGGTGGCGCAGGGCGGCAATGGCCGTCGCCGCATTGTCGAGCTGGTGGCGCCCCGGCAACCGTGGCAGGGGCAGGTCCAAAAGGCCGCCCTCATCCTGATAAACAAGCCGGCCATTTTCCTCATGGACGGAAAAATCCTGGCCGAAAATGAGCAGGGGCGCGCCCACTTTCTCCGCTTCTTCCTCGATCACCTCCCGGGCCACATCGTGCTGCCGGCTGATAATGCCGGGTACGGATTTTTTGAGAATGCCGGCCTTCTCCCGGGCGATCATGTCGAGCCGGTCACCCAGGAAGTTCTGGTGATCCATATCCACGGGCATGATCAAGGTGCTCGCCGGCCGCGCCACGACATTGGTCGCATCGAGACGGCCGCCAAGCCCGACTTCCAGAATCAACGCATCGGCCGAACGTTCCGCAAAGGCCACGATCGCGGCCGCCGTGGTGATCTCGAAATAGGTGATGGGCTGGCCGTCATTGACGCGCTCGCAGGTCTCGAGCACATCGCACAGAGCCTGCTCGGTAATGGGCACGCCGTTGAGCACGATGCGCTCGTGAAAGCTCACCAGATGGGGAGAGGTATAGCAATGGATGGAACGGCCATCGGCCTCCAGCATCGCCTTGAGCAGGGCCACCGTGGAGCCTTTGCCATTGGTGCCCGCCACATGGAAGACGGGCGGTAGCCGGTCCTGGGGCCTTCCCAGGGCCGCAAGCAGCCTCTCGATCCGATCCAGATGCAGATCGATGTGGCGCGGATGCAGGGATAGCAGATGGTCGAGGAGACGGGTACTGCGCAGATCTTCGGCCGTTGCCGGGAATCCGACCATCAGGGCGTCGGCTCCCCGTTTTCCGGCGCATCGATCTGGGTACGAATGGATTCTTCCGGTGTCGCGCGGCCCTCGATAACGGGCGCCCTCTCCGCTCCCCGAACCGGCGCCGGGCCGGAAACCTGAACGGCATCCGGATCCTTTTGGCGCTCCGTCAACAGATCGATAATCCGCGCCAGAGTCTGCTTCATGTCATGGCGATGGACGACCATGTCCACCATGCCATGGTCCAGGAGATATTCCGCGCGCTGGAACCCTTCCGGGAGGCGCTCCCGGATGGTCTGCTCGATGACACGGGGGCCGGCAAAACCGACAAGCGCGCCCGGCTCGGCAAGCTGAATATCCCCGAGCATGGCATAAGAGGCGGTGACCCCGCCCGTCGTCGGATCCGTCAGCACCACAATATAGGGCAGGCCCGCGTCGCGGAGCATCTGCACGCCCACGGTCGTACGGGGCATCTGCATCAGGGACAGGATCCCTTCCTGCATGCGCGCGCCACCCGCGGCGGTGAAGACGATAAAAGGCGCGTTCAGCGCAACGGCCTTTTCAGCGGCCGTGAGAAACGCCTCGCCGGCGCCCATGCCGAGGGAGCCGCCCATGAAACCGAAATTCTGGATGGTCACCACGGCCTGGTGGCCTTCGATCCGGCCCACCGCGCTGACCATGGCGTCTTTCTGACCGGTTTTGGCGCGGGCTTCTTTCAGACGATCCGCATAGCGCTTTTCATCCCGGAAGGTGAGCGGATCATTGGCGACATCCGGTTCGGCCAAGACTTCCCAGCGCTCATCGTCGAAAATCTGTTCCAGCCGTTCCACCGGCCCGATGCGCATGTGGAAACCGCAATTGGTGCAGACGTTCTGGTTGGCCGCCAGATCCCTGTGGAAGATCATGTCGCCGCAATTGCTGCATTTGCGCCACAGATTTTCGGCCGTGTCCCGCTTGTTGAACCAGCTGTTGATCTTGGGCGGGACCATATTGGTGATCCAATTCATGACACCTCGCGCCTTTCCTCAGCTTACCCCGTACTAAAATTCACGTCGCGGATGGGCAACAACAGATCACCCCATCACAGGCGGGCCTTATGGGTGGCCTCCGCCAATTCAGCCACCAGACCGGCCACGGCCTCGACCATGCTTGCCTTGGCCCGGCCCTGATCATCCAGATGATCCGCCACCGCGCGCACGAGCGTGGAACCCACGACAACAGCGTCCCCGATTCGCGCAGCCTGCGCGGCTTGTTCCGGCGTCTTGATGCCAAACCCAATGCCAATTGGCAAATCCGTCTGGGCCCTCAAATCAGCAATCGCGTTTTGAAGGCCCGTCTTTTCGGCCGTGGCCGCGCCCGTCACGCCCGTCACCGACACGTAATACAGAAACCCGCTCGCCCGATTCACAACCGTCGCCAGCCGTGCCGCATGGGTGGTCGGCGTGGCAAGGCGCACCCAGTCAATCCCTTCAGATCGAGCCGGAAGACATAAGGCGTCGTCTTCCTCGGGCGGCAAATCAACCACAATCAAACCGTCAACGCCCGCCGCCCGCGCATCCTTCAGGAACGTCGGCACACCATAGGCGTGGATGGGATTGAAATACCCCATCAACACGACCGGCGTCTCGTTGTCATCGGTCCGGAAATCCCGGACCAGGTCAAGGGTCCGCGCCAGCGTCGCCCCCCCTTTCAAGGCCCGGAGGGAGGCCTCCTGAATCGCGGGACCATCGGCCATGGGATCGGTAAAGGGCACGCCCAGTTCGATCACATCGGCGCCCGCCGCCGGCAGGGCCTTCATCAAGGCCGCCGAGGCCTCCCGGTCCGGATCGCCAGCCGTGATAAACGGCACGAAACCCGCGCGGTTTTGTGCCTTCAAAGCGGCGAAACGGCGGGCAATGCGGCCATCGCCCCCGGTGGAACCAGGATTGCTCACAGATCGACCTCCAGGACCTCGGCGATGGTGAAAATATCCTTGTCGCCGCGCCCGCACAGATTGACCACCAGGATATGGTCCCGGCCGAGGGTCGGCGCAATCTTGGCCACATGGGCAAGGGCATGGGAGGGCTCCAGGGCGGGCAGAATGCCTTCCTGGCGGGCGCACAGCTGGAAGGCCTCAAGGGCTTCCCCGTCGGTTACCGATACATAGTCGACGCGCCCCAGATCGTGGAGCCAGGCATGTTCCGGCCCGATGCCGGGATAATCGAGACCCGCCGAGATCGAATGGGCGTCGATGATCTGGCCGTCCCCATCCTGCAGAAGATAGGTGCGGTTCCCATGCAAGACGCCCGGTTCGCCGCCGTTCAGGGAGGCCGCGTGACGGCCCGTCGCCACGCCATCGCCGCCGGCCTCGACACCGACCATGGCGACATCCCGGTCATCAAGGAAGGGGTGGAACAGGCCCATGGCGTTCGCGCCGCCGCCGATACAGGCGACAAGCGTGTCGGGCAGGCGCCCCTCCCGCTCCATCATCTGGGTACGCACTTCCCGTCCGATCACGGATTGGAAATCCCGGACCATGGCCGGATAGGGATGCGGCCCCGCCACGGTCCCGATGATGTAGAACGTATCGTCCACATTGGTGACCCAGTCCCGCAGGGCCTCATTCATGGCGTCCTTCAGGGTCGCCGTGCCGGAATGGACCGGACGAACCTCGGCGCCCAAGAGACGCATGCGGAAGACATTGGGCTTCTGGCGCTCCATGTCGGCCGCGCCCATATAGACCACGCAGGGCAACCCGAACCGCGCCGCCACGGTGGCGGTCGCCACGCCATGCTGCCCCGCGCCCGTTTCCGCGATGATCCGCGTCTTGCCCATGCGCCGGGCCATCAGGATCTGGCCGATGCAATTGTTGATTTTGTGGGCACCCGTATGGTTGAGCTCGTCGCGCTTGAAATAGACTTTGGCCCCGCCCCAATGCGCCGTCAGGCGCTCGGCAAAATAGAGCGGGGACGGACGGCCGACATAGTGGGTGAGCAGGTCCTCGAACTCGCGGTTGAAATCGGAATCGTCCATGGCCGCCCGATAGGAGTTTTCCAGATCCAGGATCAGCGGCATCAGGGTCTCGGCCACGAAGCGCCCGCCATAGGCGCCGAAATGGCCGCGCTCGTCCGGTCCCAGACGAAATGAATTGAGATCGCTCATTCTTCTATCCTGTCGTGAGCGGATGATCCGTCAGCTTCTCGACGGCTTGCGCTGCGGCGTTCCGGGCCTTGGCAACAAAGGCGCGGATCTTGTCCACCGATTTGACGCCGCGGGCGATTTCGATGCCCGACGACACGTCGACACCGGGCGCCCCCGTCAGGCCCACCGCCTCGCCGACGGTATCCGGCGCCAAGCCGCCCGCCAGCAGCCAGGGTGTGGTGAAGGAGTGCCCCGCAAGCAAGCGCCAATCAAAGCACAGGCCGTTGCCCCCGGGCAATGATGACCCCGCCGGACTGTCACTCGCGCGGGGTGGCTTGGCATCGAACAGCAGCCGTCCGGCGACGTGCTCATAGGTTTTGGCGCGGGCCAGGTCCTCCGGGCTCTCCACGGCGATGGCCTTGATCACGGGACGAGCCGTGAGGGCCGCGACTGCCGCCACCCGTTCCGGTGTCTCGGCGCCATGGGCCTGGATCCAGTCCGGCGCCATCTTGTCCATGATGGTGCCCAGTTCCGCATCGTCGGCATCGACGACCAGGGCCACAGTTTGGGCTTTTCCGGGCGTGTCGGCGCGGCCGGCGGCGATCAGGGCGCGGGCCTGTTCCGGCGTCACGGCGCGCGGGCTTTTGGGATAGAGCACAAAGCCGATGAAATCGGCCCCTGCCCGTTGCGCTGCCTGGACCGTATGGGCGGTGGACAGGCCGCACAGCTTGATTTCCAGGGTCATCTCTCCGTTCGCCTTGTTTTTCGCCATGTCTAGTGTGCTTCTCCACGGGCCAGCATGACCTCATCCGCGATGGCCGCGGCCGCCAGGGCCGGATCGGGGGCGGCCGTGATGGGCCGACCGACAACCAGGACATCCGCACCGGCCAACACGGCCTCCCGTGGCGTCATCACCCGCTTTTGATCGTTCGAGCTTACGCCCGCGGGGCGCACGCCGGGCACGACCAGGGTGAAGGGACGGGGATGGGCGGCCCGCACCGCCGGCAATTCCCAGGGACTGCATACCAAACCATCAAGACCCGCCGAAGCGGCCAGACGTCCCATGCGCAGAACTTGGGCTTCCGCGCCCCCCGCCACGCCATGGGCGGCCAGATCCTGGTCATCGAGGCTGGTGAGCACCGTGACGCCGATCAGGCGCGCTCGTCCCGCTCCCGACGCTTCGGCGCCTTGCTGCGCGGCTTCCCGTGCGGCCTGGGCCATGGCCGCGCCGCCGCTCGCATGGAGCGTGATCATCCTCACCCCCAAAGGAGACAGGGCCGCCACGGCACCGGCCACCGTATTGGGGATGTCATGGAGTTTCACGTCGAGAAAAATCGGCAGACCGTGACGCGCCATGGACCGAATGCCATTTGGTCCCTGGGCGGAAAAAAACTCAAGACCCAGCTTGATCCCGCCGATATGGGGCACAACAGCCGCGACCAGACCATGGGCCCGCTCGAGGTCAGCCATGTCGATGGCACAGGAGATGGGGTTTTCCGGCACATTCGGACCATCAGTCATGGGCGGCTCTCCCCGTGGCAACGTCAAGACACAACATCATTCTCCCCTGCCCGGCGCGCGCTGTGCAACATGACCAGACGAGGCATCCCGGGAATAACGGTCCGTAAAGAAAGCATCCGTCCGCCCAGGCAGTGGGCACAACCTGATACACGGTGAAATCACATCTGTTCACACTCACGGAGGGTTGTTAGCATAAACAACCATGAGCATGGTATTTGTTGTTTTGGGTACGCGGGCGTGAAGGTTGGTGAACCGTGAGTAGAGACATTGAGGTGCAAAGCGCGTCTGATGAAGCGGTTTCGGCCGAAACCCGGCGCCAACAGCAGCTCCACCTCGTGAGCCGCTTGCCGCTCATGGCCCAGGTCAACGCGGTAAATTCCGTATTCGTTGCTTTGATCGTCTGGTTTGTCACGGACAACAGGATCATCTTCGGCTGGTGCGCCGGGGTGCTCGCCTTCAGCCTGTTCCTGTTCATCCAAGGCACCCGCGCGGCCCGACGCCCGGTGCCCCAGAAATCAAGCGGACGCTCGGTCAGGGTCTCGGCGGGTCTGGCGTTCATTTCCGGGTTGTTGTGGTCCGCCCCCCTCTTTCTCCTCGATATGATGGGGGATCCGGCCACGCTGATGTTCCTGTCCTTCGTGGTGTGCGGCATGAGCGCCGGCACCGCCAGCCTGCTCGCCCCCGTCCCCAGCAACGTCATCGGCTTCATGATCGGGGCGATCCTCCCAACGGTCGTGATCCTGAGCGCCGAGCAGGTTCCCCTCGCCTTCGGCGCCGCCGGCCTCAGCGTCGTGTTCTTCATCGCGCTCGTCAGAAGCTCCGTGCAGAGCAAGTCCGCGCTCATTGAAACCGTCCGTACCAGTATCGAGCTGGAAAACGCCAGGCAGCGGGCGGAAACGGCAGACCAGGCCAAGATGGCGTTCGTCGCCCATATGAGCCATGAACTCCGCACACCCCTCAATGGTGTCATCGGGATGGCTCAGCTTCTGGAAAACACGTCCCTTGATGCCAAGCAGCACCAATATTCCGAGACCATCCTGAACTGTGGACGGGTTCTCCTGTCGATGGTCAATGACGTTCTCGACATCTCGCGGATCGAAGCCGGCATGATGAGCCTGACCATCGCGCCCTTCGAGATGGATGACGTCCTTGAGGAAGTGAACCAGGCCATCACCGGCGTCGCCGTGGAAAAGGGCCTGGCCCTGTCGGTCATACGCAACTGGTCCGGTCCGGCGCGGTATTCCGGGGACGCCACACGCCTTCGACAGGTATTGACCAATCTCGGCGGCAATGCCGTCAAATTCACCGACGAGGGATCCATCACCATAACCGTGGACCGGTTGGAGGATGGCCTCTTGCGGTTCGCCGTGACGGATACGGGTCCCGGCGTCGCCCATCACAAACACCAGGCGATCTTCGATCGTTTCACCCAGGCGGACGGGTCCTCGACCCGCAAACATGGCGGCCCAGGTCTTGGTCTGTCGATTGCCAAGGATCTGATCGAGCTCATGGGCGGGGAGATTGGCCTGGAAGAGGCACGCCCTTACGGCGCGCGTTTCTGGTTCACGCTTCCCCTCAAGGCCGTGGAGGAAAGCGAACCGGCCGGCACCGACACCGCAGATGGGGAAACCGAGAAACGCAGGCGGAAGAAAAAGACGGACGCCCCGCGCCTGACCTGACTTGCCCCCCTTCCGACGGCGGAATGCCTATCCGGAAGCGGGCAACGGCCATTACGCCGCCAGTGACCCGTCCTTTCCGGCAGTCTTATCGGATCGTTCCAGATCACGTTCGAGGGCGCGCGCCCGGCGGGCTTCAACACGAGCCCGTTTGCGCCAAGAGCCCTGGCTCCACCACATGGAAAGGCCGCCGAGGACCAAACCAATCAGCACACAGCCAAACATGACCAGAAAAAGGGGCAAGACGACCGTGAAAGCCGGATCCGTCTGTGAAAACGGATCCAGGCTCAATTCGACAGTCCCCCTGTTGGCCACCGCAACCGTCACGGCCACGATGATCAGGGAAAGGACAATCAGCCAGTAAATCAGGCGCAACAACGGATTTCCTCTAGAGCGAGGTCAGAACAAGTGGACGTCGGTTTTTCGTCCGACCGAGCACAAACGAGAGGCTTGGATCGGTCTGAAACTGTCCACCCAGACTGATCATGTTCTAGGCGTCTTCCCGTTCAAGCACCGCCGTGGCCAAAGGGCCACGCACCCGGCGCTGGGCCTGGGGCGGCGGCGGTTCGTGGCTGTTCAACCGTTCCCGCAACTCCTTGCCGGTCCGGAAGAACGGAACCACCTTGGCCTCGACCTGTACGGGTTCACCGGTTCGCGGATTGCGGCCGACACGTGCATCACGATGCTTGACGGTGAATGCGCCAAATCCCCGAAGCTCTACCCGGTCACCCCGCGCGAGCGCTTCGGTAATTTCAGCAAAGACACGATTCACTGCCCGTTCGATATCACGTTGGTACAGATGAGGAAATGCTCTTGCTAATCGTTCGACCAATTCAGACTTGATCATCGTTCCACACGATGCTCGGCGACATGTGCACATTACTGCGCCATGCCGTCCTGTTGGTCATCCCCCGATGCGAAAACCTTACCCCGTCGTCATGACCCTGCCAAAGGCCGGATATACCGTCAAGATGAAGGATTCCGGGGTATCGCTCAAGGGTGGGAGCGGTGGTATCGGGCGTCTCACCCCACACCACCGCTCGAGTGTTGCAAAATAGAGTCACTCAGACCGCTCAGCCTTCGGATTTCTCCGCCGGCGTCTCGTCGGCTTCGTCTTCCTTGCCGGCTTTGCTCAAGGCCGCGCCGAGAATGTCGCCAAGAGAGGCACCACTGTCCGTGGAGCCGAACTGGGCGACCGCCTCTTTTTCCTCGGAGATTTCGAGAGCCTTGATGGATAGCTGCAGGGAACGCGACGCCTTGTCGATGCGGGTGACCATGGCATCGATCTTGTCGCCGGGGGCAAAGCGATCCGGACGCTGTTCGGAACGTTCGCGGGACAGGTCGCTGCGTCGGATGAAGGCGCGCAAGCCCTCCTCGCCCACCGTGACCTCGACGCCGCCGTCCTGAACCTCGGACACGGTGCAGGTCACCGTGGCGCCCTTGCGGATGTCGCCCAGGGTCTCAAGCGGGTCGTCACCCAACTGCTTGATTCCAAGGCTGATTCGTTCCTTTTCCGGATCAACGTCCAGCACCACGGCCGAAACCATATCGCCCTTGGTGTATTCCTTGATCACGTCTTCGCCCGCGCGATTCCAATCGAGATCGGACAGATGGACCATGCCGTCCACATCGCCGTCGAGCCCGATGAACAGACCGAATTCGGTGATATTCTTGATCTCGCCCTCGATGCGCGTGCCTGAGGGGAACTTCTCCGAAAAGGCCGTCCACGGATTTTGCATGCACTGCTTGAGGCCCAATGAAATCCGGCGCTTGTTGGAATCCACTTCGAGGACCATCACCTCGACCTCCTGGGAGGTGGAGACGATCTTACCCGGGTGCACGTTCTTCTTCACCCAGGACATCTCGGACACGTGGACGAGACCCTCGACACCGGGCTCAAGCTCCACGAAGGCCCCATAGTCGGTGATGTTGGTCACGCGGCCCGTGAAGCGGGCATCGACAGGATACTTGGCCTCGACACCATCCCAGGGATCGGCCTCGAGCTGCTTCATGCCCAGGCTGATGCGCTGGGTTTCCGTGTTCACCTTGATGACCTGGACCTTCACGGTCTGGCCGATCTGCAGCACTTCCTGGGGATGAT
>CAZFWG010000052.1:0-6439 GCA_964522525.1 uncultured Alphaproteobacteria bacterium
GTCGGTGCCGACCAGCGTGTCCGGATACGCCACATCGGCCCCGGATTCGTCCTGGGAGACCCACACGGACTGACCGAGATATTCGAGGTTCACCTGGTGACAGATGCCCGTCCCCGGGGGCACCACGCGGAAATTGTCAAAGGCCGTCGATCCCCAGCGCAGGAACGCATAGCGCTCCCCGTTCCGCTCATATTCCTTGGCCACATTGGCCTGGAAGGCCGTCGGTGTGCCGAAGGCATCCACCATCACGGAGTGGTCGATAACGAGATCCACGGGCGCCAGGGGATTGATCTTTTTCGGATCGCCGCCGAGGGTTTCCATCGCGGCGCGCATGGCGGCCAGATCCACCACTGCGGGAACGCCTGTGAAGTCCTGCATCAGGACCCGGGCCGGACGATAGGCGATTTCCGTTTTCGACCGGCGCTCCTTCAGCCAATCGATCATGGCACGGATGTCATCTGGTGTGACGGAGCGATTGTCCTCGAAGCGGAGCAGGTTTTCGAGGAGCACCTTCAAGGAAAAGGGAAGGCGCGACACCCCTGAAAGACCCCCCGCCTCGAGGGCGGCAAGGCTGTAATAGGCATAATCACGGCCCGCGACCGAAAGGGTCTTGCGCGTGTCGAAACTGTTCAATCCGGTCTTGGTCATGATTGTCTCCCTAAAGCGTGTCATGAACGCGAATGTAGGATGGATTTCGTCTGGCCCCGGCCGCCGCCGACCCGGTGAGGAAACCGGCTTGTCGGCTTGTCAACCGACCAAGAGCCGGTCCGGCGACCCCGAGGGGGCCCTGAGGGCAAGAAATCCCGCAAACGACCGGCGTGCCGCTGGCGCCGCCGGTTCTCTGTTCCGCGATGGCTTCGTGATACACCATTAGCACCGTCAGGGGGAGGGATCAGCGAACCGGCGTTGATCAGATCCCCGGGAGCCCGCCATGCTCGTGCCAGTGCAAAGGGAGAGTCACCGATGAGTGCCCCTGAAAGCCCGCAAAGCGATGAGAAGCCACCGATTCGCGTAGAAACGAACGGCCCCATCACGACAATTTGTCTGTCACGGCCGGGCGTGCGCAACGCCGTCGATCGCCCGACCGCCGATGCCCTGGTCAGGGCCTTCCTGGCCTTTGAGGCCGACCCCGAGCAAAAGATCGCTGTGTTCGGCGGCGACTACGGCACATTTTGCGCCGGCGCGGATCTCAAGGGCATTGCCGAGGGCCGGGGCAATCGGATGGAGGATCCCGGTCCCCTGGACCCGGAAGATCCGCTCGCCCGTTCCGCCCCCATGGGCCCCAGCCGTCTTTTTCTCTCCAAGCCCGTGATCGCCGCGGTCAGCGGCCATGCCGTCGCCGGCGGCATGGAACTCGCCCTGTGGTGTGATCTGCGGGTCATGGAAGAAACGGCCGTCATGGGCATCTTCTGCCGGCGTTGGGGAGTGCCGCTCATTGACGGCGGCACGGTGCGTCTGCCCCGCCTGATCGGTCAGTCACGCGCCCTTGATCTGATACTCACGGGCCGGCCGGTAAACGCGCAGGAGGCCTTGGCCATGGGGCTTGCAAACCGGGTCGTGCCGGAAGGGGAGGCCCTGGAAGCGGCCCAGGTGTTGGCCCGGGAGCTCATCAGATTTCCGCAAACCTGTATGCTGAATGATCGCCGATCCGTTTACGAACAATGGCCCTTGTCCATCGATGAGGCGTTGGCGAATGAATTCGCCCTTGGCCGCGCGACACTCAAGAGTGGAGAAACCATGGAAGGGGCCTCCCGATTTGCGGACGGCCACGGCCGCGGCGGGCGTTTCGATGATCTTTGATCGAAGCGGATGGCGACCTCGTAGGGGACTGAAGATCGGAGTTGAGGAGAAACAACCATGAAATGGATGGCCTTGCTGCCACTGCTTGTCGCGGGGGGACTGGGGATTGTGTTTGTCATTTCGCTTTCGGAGTCGGGCGATGACACCTTGCCTTCTGTCCTGGTCGGACAATCGGCACCGCCCTTCGACCTGGCGGCCCTGCCAGGCCGTGAAAAGGGCGTTCAGGGATTGGCAACCACAGAATTGGCCGACGGGCAGATCAAGCTCGTCAATTTCTGGGCCTCCTGGTGCGCGCCCTGCCGTACGGAACATCCGACCCTGATGACCCTTGCGGAGAAGGACGGCATCGCCATTCACGGCGTCAACTATAAGGATCGTCCGGAAGCGGCTTTGCGCTTCCTGGAGGGGCTTGGTGATCCGTTTACCAAGGTGGGGCGTGATGAAACCGGTCGCGCGGCCATCGATTGGGGCGTTTACGGCGTACCGGAAACCTTTGTCGTGGACGGGCAGGGGCGCATCCTGGCCCGTCATGCGGGGCCTGTGACGCCGGAGATCTGGGAAACGGTGCTGGCCCCCCATTTCGACGGGGCAGGATGATCTTTATCCAATGGTTACGACTGGTCGCTATACTCTGCTCTGACGGTCTCCGTATCGAGACGGGGCCGAGAGGGTTCCTGTTTTCGTGCCTGTCTGAACAGTCCGGATCGGGTGTATGACGACACCGCTGCCCACATCGTCGCTGATTGCGGCCCAGGCCTATGCCGCCGGTCCCCGGAAAGTCAGTGTTCCAGGGGGCGGCAAGCCTTTTGCGCTGGAAACGGAGCAGACGGCACCCGATCGCGGTGTACGCGGATCCGAACCGCGGTCGGAGGGCGTCAGGCTCGATCTGTCCGACGCTGCACGGCGTCTGCTGGCTGAGCGCAACGGCGCGGGGGCTCCGCGTGATCCGGGCGAGGCCAATGGGGCCGAAAGCGCAGACAATCCCATTTCATCTTCCGCGGCTGAGATCGGTGGCGTGAGCCCGGGCCAGGACCTCGTCAGCTTGTCCGAGCCCGCCACAACGCTGCCCGCCCTTTCCTCCGGTCAGCGTGAAGCGCCCTTTGCCGCACAGCGTCTGGATACCCCGCCCCCCGCACCGCCGGGCACGACCCTCGATCTCGTGATCTGATGGTTTCGTCCCCGGCCCACCCCTTTGCCGGTGGGGGCCGTAAGCCCCTGATCCCAACAGACTTGACCGTAAGAAACGCGGCGCCATGAAAAAAGCCCCTCGCAAGGATCGCAAGGGGCTTTGGTTCTCATGTGTATGTACGGGCGCCGATTGTCCGGAACGCCCGTTTCGGAAGCGCCCGATCAGGCGCCCATCCGACGACCGGCGCGCTTCTTCGCCGCGGTCTTTCTTTTGACCGTGGTCTTGCGCTTGGGGGCCACTTTCTTCGCCACCTTTTTCTTGGCGACGGTCTTGCGACCGGCGGCCTTCTTGGCGGTCTTCTTGACGGCTTTCTTGGCCGTTTTCTTCTTAGCGGCGGTCTTGCGGCGCGGCGCGGCGGCGCGACGGGTCGAGGCGCTGGCCTCTTCTTCGTGCTTGTCCGCGGCTTCGGCGATCGTGCTGAGCGCCTTCAGGAACGCGGAGCGGGCCGACACGGGGAGCGGATCGAGGATCCGGTTTTCCGCGGCCATCACCTTGTCCTTGACGCTGTTGAGGGCGCGACGACCTTCCGCCGTGATGCTGACGGAATTCGCGCGCGCGTCTGTCTCCGTGCGCTTACGCGACAGGAGGTTGCGCTTCAGAAGCCTGCTGATCATGTCCGCCAGCGTCGAACGGTCGATGCCGGTCTTGCGGACAAGATCCGTCTGGGAAAGGCCTTCGTTCTGTTCAACCGTCAGCAGGACCGCAAATTGACGGGGTGTCAGTTCGCTGGATCCAACTTCTTGGGTGTAAAGATCGAATGCGTATTGCTGACAACGGCGGAGCAAATGCCCCGGCGCATCAGAGAGATTGAAGTTCCCGGAACCTCCAGGTCTACGTGCCATTTTACTTTGCCTCCTGGCTGTGGGTACAAGCATCAATAGTGTTGTGATGATGTCCAATATGCATTTTGTCAATCCGTAGGCAATGCATTTTATTGGCCTACGCATCACTAAAATGCAAAAAACGGACAATATTGGCGCTGAACACCGCCGTTCTTCTTAGTCACAAGGCCTGAAGAAGGCTTTAATCATCTTAAGAGTTACCTTCTCTGGACGGGACGGATAGGGAATGTCACAGTTGCCCCATGACACAGGAAACCCCGCCAGCCCTTGAAATCGCTCTCTCCCGCCGCATTCCGGATGGAGACGACCACGACCGTCTGATCTGTGACCATTGCGGTCTTATTCAGTACGTGAACCCCAAAATCGTTGTCGGTTCGGTGGTTTACCACGAGGACCGTATTCTACTCTGTAAACGGGCGATCGAGCCGAGGCTCGGCTATTGGACGATGCCCGCCGGCTATATGGAACTACAGGAATCCACGGAAATGGCGGCGCGCCGCGAGGCCCAGGAAGAGGCCTGTGCTGAAATCGACATCAATGCTCTTCTTGCGATCTACTCGATCACCCGCATCTCGCAGGTTCAGATCATCTACCGCGCGCGCCTCGCGAATCCGGCGATCGCAGCGGGTCCGGAAAGTCAGGAGGTCCGCCTATTCCACTGGGACGAGATCCCTTGGCAAAATCTTGCATTCCCGACAGTGCTTTGGGCCCTGCGGCATTTCAAGGAAGCGCCGAGAGACACGGTTTTTCCGCCTTTCGGCAATCCGGCGGACTGAATGTCCGGTGGGGGTCAGTTGTTTGGAGGGGGAATAGACGGCTGTTTGCGGGTGCCCCGGACCGGAAGCAACCCGGGACAACGCATCGCCAATTGATTCCGTAAGGATGATCCGCGCCCGCGCCCATCCGTGGAGGGCGCAAAATCCAATTGATGAAGGCGGATGTTCAGCCTTCGTTCTGGTTTGCGGGGGTGGCGTCCTCGTCCAGACGATAGCGGGTGAGAAGCGAAACCTGGGAAACCGCGAAGATCAGTGTGATCGGAATGTTGCCCCAGACCTTGAAGGCCACCCAGAAATCCGTCGAGAAATTGCGCCACACGACCTCGTTCAGGACGGCCAGAAAAACGAAAAAGGACGCCCAGCGGATCGTCAGCTTGCGCCACCCCTCATCGGTCAGTTTGAACGCATCCTGAAACAGGAATTTCATCAAGGGCCGTCCGGTCATGAGGCCCGCCGCCAGAATGCTCGCGAAGAGCAGATTGACGATGGTCGGCTTGAGCTTGATGAAGAGTTCATTGTCGAGCCACAGGGTAAGCCCGCCGAAAATCAGCACAAAAACCCCGGTAATGAGCGGCATGGGTGCAAGGCGGCGTTCCACCGCAAAGGTGATGGAAAGCGCGATTAGGGTCGTGACCATGAAGGCCGCCGTCGCCACCATCAGGCCCGCCTGACTGTTGGCCAGGAAAAACGTCACCAGGGGCCCGAAATCGACGATCACCTTGATGAGGGGGGGAAGGGCTCTTTGGGTCGTGTGCATAGCTTCCAGTCGCGCTTGAGGATCATTCGGGACGGTGCGGCGAAACGCTTTCCGTGCCGGTGAGGGCGAGGGCAAAACTCTCGGCGTCGAAGGGCTGGAAATCCTCCACGCCTTCGCCCACGCCGATCGCATGAATGGGCAAACCGTATTTGTCCGCCAGCGCCACAAGAATACCGCCGCGGGCCGTGCCGTCGAGCTTGGTCATGACAAGACCCGTGACGCCGGCGACTTCCCGGAAAATCTCGACCTGGCTCAAGGCGTTCTGGCCGGTTGTCGCATCAAGCACCAGGAGGACGGAATGGGGCGCTTCCGGATCCTGTTTTTTCAGCACCCGGGTGATTTTGGCCAATTCCTCCATCAGGCCCTGCTTGTTCTGAAGCCGGCCGGCCGTGTCGATCAGGAGGATATCCATGGCCTCTTCTCGCGCGTCCTTGAGCGCGTCAAAGGCAAGACCGGCCGCATCCGAGCCCAGCGCGCGGGTGATCACGGGCGAGCCCGTGCGCTCGCCCCAGATCGTCAGCTGCTCGACGGCCGCGGCACGGAACGTATCTCCGGCCGCCAGCATCACCGAGGCTCCCTCCGCCCGGAAATGATGGGCAAGCTTACCAATGGTCGTGGTCTTGCCGGTCCCGTTGACGCCGACGACAAGCACGACATGGGGTTTCCGGGAAAGATCCGGGATCAGTGGTGTGGCCAGGGGCTCAAGCCGCGCGGCGATCAGCCGGGCCAGTTCCTCGCGGACTTCCGCGGGCGTGATCGCCTTGTCATAACGATCCTTGGCCAGTTCCTTGGTCAGGGCACGGGACACATCGACCCCGAGATCCGTCATGATGAGCAGGTCCTCGAGTTCCTCGAGGGTTTCGTCATCAAGCTTTGATTTGGTGAAGATGCCAGTGATGCCGTCGGAAAGGGCAGAGGTCGAGCGTTTCAACCCATCCCGAAGCCGGCCAAAGAAGCCCTTGCGGACGGTTTCTTCCGTCTCCGGCGCCGGTTCGCCCCCGGGATCCGTGTGCCCACCATCCGTGGCGGTCACGCTTTCGCGGTTGTCCTCCGGCGCTCCAGGGGCCGGCGACAG
>CAZFWG010000052.1:6539-14685 GCA_964522525.1 uncultured Alphaproteobacteria bacterium
AACACCGGCATATAGCAGGGTGTACGCCCCCGGTTTTCCGTTTCCATTAAGACGGATTGGTCCGTGCCGGACAGGCTGGCCATATGGGCGTTCAGACGATCCTGACCCAGGGCGCGCAGGCGCGCGGCCCGTTCCCGGATGAGACCGCCTTGGACCTGGGGCATGCGCGCGGCCGGCGTGCCTTCCCGTGGGGAGAACGGAAAGACATGGAGGTAGGTCAGGTCGCAGGCGGCCACATGCTCGAGCGTGTTGTCGAACATCTCGTCCGTTTCCGTGGGAAAGCCCGTGATGAAATCCGCGCCGAAGATCATGTCCGGTCGCGCGGCCCGCAGGGCGGCGCACATCTCGATGGCCTGGTCCGGACTGTGCCGGCGCTTCATTCGCTTCAAGATGAGCGGGTCCCCGGATTGAAGCGACAAGTGTAAATGGGGCATCAGGCGCTCTTCCGAGGCGACCGCCTCGAACAGCACGGGATCGATTTCAATCGTGTCGAGGGAAGACAAACGCAAGCGCGGCAGGTCCGGGACCAGATCCAGGATCTGGCGCACGAGCCGCCCGAGCGTCGGATGGCCCGGCAGATCGCCGCCATAGGACGTGATGTCGACGCCCGTGAGGACGACTTCCTGGGAGCCGTTTTCGACGAGGTGGCGGATCTGCTCGACGACGGCGCCCGCCGGGACCGACCGTGAATTGCCGCGCCCATAGGGGATGATGCAGAAGGTGCAGCGGTGATCGCAGCCGTTCTGGATCTGCACAAAGGCCCGGGTGCGCCCCTCCATCCCGTCAATCAGATGGCCCGCTGTTTCGCGTACGGACATGATGTCATCCACGAGGACCCGTTCTTCGCCCGTGGCGGTGAAGCGGAAACTCTCGCCGCGCATCTTCTCCGCATTGCCGAGCACCCGTGTGACTTCCGGCATGGCCGCAAAACTGTCCGGATCGATCTGGGCGGCGCAACCGGTCACGACGATGGGCGTGCCGGGGCGCTCGCGGGCGGCGCGGCGAACGGCCCGGCGGGCCTGACGAACGGCCTCATTGGTGACCGCACAGGTATTGATGATCACCATGTCCTCGGCACCGGCCGCGTGGGCGTGGGCGCGCATGACTTCGGATTCATAGGTATTGAGGCGGCATCCCAAAGTGACGAGTTCGACGCCCGTTTCCTTTCGCGTCATCGCCCATCCTCCCCGGACAGACCATCGCTCAGGTCCACGGTGCCCTCGAAGCTTGTGGCGACGGGGCCGGTCATGACCACGTGGTCATCGGTTTGCCAGTGAATTTCCAACGGGCCCCCGTCAAGCTCGACCGTGACGCGGCGCTCCGTCAGGCCCCGGGACATGGCCGCGACGGCGCCCGCGCAGGCCCCGGAGCCGCAGGCCTGGGTCAGGGCCGCGCCGCGCTCCCAGACGCGCAGCCGAATATGTGTGGGGCTGATGACCTGCCCGAAGCCGATATTGGCGCGCTCGGGGAACAGGGCATGGTGTTCAAGCCTGGGGCCTCGCGTTTCGATATCGAGACCCTCAAAGTCCGGCACCAGAAAAACGCAATGGGGATTACCCATGCTGAGGGCAAAACCGTGCCCCAAACCATCCGCGTCCGGACCCAATTCAAGGCGCGCCGGATCGATCTCTCGGGCAAGCGGGATCTCTGCCCAGCCGAAGCGCGGGGCGCCCATGTCCACGCGGACCTGCCCGTCGGCCAGGATGTCACTGGTCAGAATGCCGCCGGCGGTTTCCAGGGTGATCCGATCGCGGCCCAGATGAGGTTCCAACAAGGCCGCCACACATCGGGTGGCGTTGCCGCAGGCCTGCGCTTCCGAGCCGTCCGGATTGAAGATGCGCATGCGCCGGTCGGCCGCGCGCGACGGCTCAAGCACAATGACCTGGTCGCAGCCGATCCCTCGGCGCCGATCCGCCAGATACTGCGCGGTCCTGGACGGCAAGGATGGACGCGCGGCATCGGGCTGTTCGATGACCACGAAATCATTGCCAAGGCCATGCATCTTCGTAAAACGCGTTGTCATGACCCGCTTATATGGGGTCAGAGCCTTGTTTGGCGAGTCCACAGCCCCGGAGCGCCCCTGGCGTTGGTGGGGGCGTTGGATTTAAGCTGCCTTTGCGGTGGTGATCGGACCCGCGACCCGCGTTAACGAATCCCGCAGTAAGAGAGGCAAGAAATCATGCAGGCCATTGCGTTTTCGCGAAAACTTGGTCATTCCCTCACCGCCATGCTGGGCGTCTTGGGCATTTGTGGAGGCATCACCTTGACGGAGGGACGCGCGGAAGACACCGGCACCGACCCCTATCTGTGGCTCGAAGAGGTGGAGGGCGAAAAGGCCCTGGATTGGGTGCGCGCGCGCAACAAAGAAAGTCTTGCGGTCCTTGAAGGGGACGCGCGTTTCAAACCGTTTGAAGAACAGGCCCTGGAAATCGTCAATGCCGCCGACCGTATTCCCTACGGGGTGTATCGGGGCGGACATGTCTACAATTTCTGGCAGGATGAAACCCATGTGCGCGGGATCTGGCGGCGCACCAGCCTCGACTCCTATCGTTCCGACGCCCCCGAATGGGAAACCATCCTTGATGTCGATGCCCTGGCGGACGCCGAAGAGGAGAACTGGGTCTATAAGGGGGTGAGTTGTCTGGCCCCGGACTACACGCGGTGCCTGTTGACCCTGTCGCGGGGCGGCAAGGATGCGTCGGTGATCCGGGAATATGACATCGAGAAAAAGGCCTTTGTCGACGGCGGGTTCGTGATTCCGGAAGCCAAGAGCCGGTTCAGCTGGCTCGATGAGGATCGTCTTCTGGTGGGTTCGGACTTTGGCGAGGGATCCCTGACCTCCTCGGGCTATCCGAGGATCATCAAGCTGTGGGCCCGTGGCACCGATCTGGCCGAGGCCAAGACCGTGTTTGAAGGGGAAGTGGATGACGTGTCCGTCTCCTCCTTTACCATCAAGCGGCCGACCGAGACCGTCACGCTTATTGTGCGGTCCTTTTCCTTCTTCGATCGGACCTATTATGTGCTCGACGACGCGGGCGGGTTGCGCGAACTGCCCATGCCAAGCCATGTGGATCTGGAAGACTTGTTCGCCGGGCATCTCCTTTTGACGCCCCAGAAGGACTGGACCGTCGGAGACACGGTCCATGAGAAGGGCACCCTGTTGGCCATGGATCTGGCGTCCTTCATGGAGACGGGAGATCTGCCGCCGCTTCAGACGCTCTACAAACCGGATGAGCGCAGCGCCGTTCAAGGCGTGAGCGCCAGCCGGTCCGCCGTTGTGGTGTCCATCCTGTCCAATGTGACGAGCACCATGAAGCGCTTCCGCTTCGAGGACGGCGCGTGGCAGGCGGATGATATTGCCCTGCCGGAGAACGGCTCCGCCAATGTGAGTTCGATCAATCCGTTCAACGATACGGTTTTCGTGAACTACGAAAGCTTCCTGGTGCCGGATACGCTCTATGCCCTGGATGTGGCTGATCTGAGCCTTGCGCCCTTGAAACAGCTGCCGGAGCGTTTCTCCGCCGACGGACTGGTCACGCGCCAGCTCGAAGCGACGAGCAAGGACGGCACCAAGGTCCCTTACTTCGTGATCCACCGGGAAGATCTCGCCCTGGATGGCACCAATCCGACCCTGCTTTACGGTTATGGCGGATTTCGGATCCCGCTCGACCCGAGCTATAGCGGCATCACCGGCAAGCTGTGGCTGGAGCGCGGCGGGGTCTATGTGATCGCCAATATCCGAGGCGGCGGAGAGTTCGGCCCCCGCTGGCATGAAGCCGCTCTGAAGCTCAATCGTCAGCGCGCCTATGATGATTTCATCGCCGTCGGCGAAGATCTCGTTGCCCGGAAAATCACCTCGCCCCGCCATCTGGGCATTTACGGTGGCTCCAATGGCGGCTTGCTGGTGGGCGTGGCCTTCACCCAGCGGCCGGACCTGATGAATGCGGTGCTCTGTGCGGTGCCGCTGCTCGATATGCTGCGCTATCACAAGCTGCTCGCGGGCGCGAGCTGGATCGGGGAATATGGCGATCCTGATATCGCGGAAGAACGGGCGGCCATCGCCGCCTATTCGCCCTATCAGAACGTGAAACCGGATGTCAGCTATCCGGAAGTCTTCTTTGTGACCTCCACCAAGGATGACCGGGTCCATCCGGGCCATGCCCGCAAAATGGCGGCGCGGATGATGGAGCAGGGCCATGCCATTCTGTATTATGAGAATATCGAAGGCGGTCACTCCGCGAGCGCCAATCTCAAACAAATCGCCTATCGGCTGGCGCTCCAATATGTCTATCTGAGCCGCAAGCTGATGGATCAGGAAGGCGACAATTAAGGGAGCCCCGTCGTGACAATGCTGCGCCTTTTTCCGGCCCTGGCCGTAGTGTTTCTCGCCCTCGCGCAAGCTCCGGCACCGGCGCGGGGGGAGACCGTTCTGGTCCATGCCGGGCGCCTGCTCGCGGTGCCCGGACGTGGTGTCGAGCGGGACAAGACGATCATCATCCGGGACGGCCGCATCGCCGAAATCCGCAACGGCTATGTGGAAACCCTGGAATGGGAAGTGAGCCGGATCATCAATCTGCGCAACTTCTTTGTCCTGCCCGGCCTGATCGACGGCCATGTCCATCTGACCGGCGAATTGGGGCCGCGCCGCAAACTCTACGACGTGGAGCGCTCCGACTCGGATGTGGCCCTTGTGGCCGCCGGTCATGCGCGCAAGACCCTGATGGCCGGCTTCACAACGGTGCGCGATATGGGCGCCCGGGGCGGCGAGGCCATTTTCGCCGTCCGTGACGCCATCAATCGGGGCGATGTTCCTGGCCCCCGGATTTTCGCGGCGGGCCACAGCATCACGCCCACGGGCGGGCACGGGGAAACCCATGGTTTCCGGGCCGATATTCTGAAGGCTGCGTTCACCTCCAGCGGTGTGTGTGACGGTGCCGATGATTGCCGGCGGGCGGTGCGCCTTCAGGTCAAGCGGGGATCCGATCATATCAAGCTGACCGCGACCGGCGGCGTCTTGAGCGAAACCGCGGCGGGGACGGAACGTCAATTCTATGATGACGAGCTGCGGGCCGTCATCGAGACCGCCCAGCTCTTGGGACGGCGCACCGCGGCCCATGCCCATGGCGCCGTGGGCATCAATGCGGCCCTCAGGGCTGGTGTGGACGCAATCGAGCACGGCACCTTTGCCAATGAGGAGAGCTTTCGCCTCATGAAGCGCACGGGCGCCTTCCTGGTGCCGACCATCCTTGCCGGCGTCACCGTGGCCCGCATGGCGGAACCGGACGACACCTTCATGCCGCCGCCGATCCGCGCCAAGGCGCTCGCCGTCGGGCCGCGGATCATCGAAATGGTCGGCCGCGCCCATGCCGCCAGTGTGCGCATTGCCTTTGGCACGGACACGGGCGTGAGCCGTCATGGGCTGAACGCGGAGGAGTTTCTGCTTCTCGTCGAGGCCGGGCTGACGCCGGCCGAAGCCATCGTGACGGCCACGGTTCATGGCGCGGAGAATATGGGTCAGTCGGAAAATCTCGGCACGCTCGAGCCCGGCAAATATGCGGATCTGATTGCGGTGGACGGCGATCCCCTCAATGACATCCGGGAGCTGATGGATGTCGATGTGGTGATCAAGGGCGGCGCCGTCTACAAGATCCCGCGCTGAGTGGCGACGCGGGCGGGTGCGGTACCGTGGATCTGGAAAGGGTCTGGGCTCTGCGGGAGGATGAGATCTATCCGGATCTTTTCGGGACCCCGTCACGGGGCGTGTTTCCGCTCACGCCCGACATTTTCCGATCCTTGGACCGGCAGGATCCCGATCCCCGCTGGCTGACTTATGGGGTCTTTGAATACGGCCCCACGCCGGCCCGCACGAGCTGGCTCTATGTGACATCCGGCTATTCCAACCCCTGGGAAACCGAGCCCGAGGACTATGATGTCAACGCCCCCTCGGGCGCGGGCGTCGAATTCACCCTTGAGGCGAGTGCGCCGGGCGACTGGGCGATCAAGCTGCTGCAGCACATGCTCGCCTTCGACATGCTGCTTTGTGTGGGCCATTTCGGGCACCGGGAACCCTTGAGCGTGGGCGATCGCATTCCCTTTGGCGGCCCCATTAACGGTGATGATGGGTGTGTGCTGAAAAATCTCCTGCTCATGGAGCCGGAGCATTTCGGCCGTCGCTTTCAGCTCCCCTCAGGCACCGTGAAGCTTCTGCAATTTGTGGGCATCACGGATGAGGAGCGGGATCTTGCGACCCAACGCGGTTTCGATGCCCTTCTCGCCATGTTGCGGAAGGCCGAGGCCGCGCCGGTCATCGACCCAAGGCGCGCCTCATGTGTCTGAGGACCAGATGATCCTCTCCGCCCCGATGAACCGGCCCAGCCTCTCCAACTCGCCGTCGAGTTTTTTCCGCCGATCGGCGCCGAAACGCGTCCGGGGCTCAAGCCACAGATTGTCCACGGTCAGGGTCTTTTTCTTCCGGTCACCCCGCACCTCGATGCGGCCGACAAAGCGATCCCCTTCCAGCAACGGGTAGACATAATAGCCGAATTGTCGTTTGGCGGCGGGCGTGAAGATCTCGAGGCGATAGTCGAATCCGAACAGCCGGCAAAGACGATCCCGGTCTCGGATCACCGGGTCGAAGGGATTGAGAATGCGCAGGCGTGAAGTGGGCGGGCACGCGTCTTTCAGACGGGTTTCAATGTCTTGCGGCGCGAAGGCCTCGAATGATCCGCCATCCGCCGTTTCGATTTCCACGGGCACCAGGCTCTTTTTCCGGGCAGCGGCCCAGTCTTTGACCTCGGTCAGGTCCGCCGCGTCCCAGAAACGTTGGATGTTCCCTTCCGTGGCGAAGGCCAGTCTCTCCAGCGCCCCTCGGCAAAGCCAGTCCAGCTGCTCGTCGTCGTTCCGCAACTCGGCCCGCACGCCGTCAGGAATGATCCGTTCCGAGAGGTCGTAATATTTGACGAAATTGCGCCGATGGGCCGTCGCCAGATCGCCCTGGTACCACATGTAATCGAGGGCGAGTTTGTGGGGCGGGCGCATCCAGGGATGGATCGATTTGTCCGCCTTGGCGCTTTTGAAGTCGCGGGAGGAGAGGGGCCCCTCCGCTTCGATCCGTTGGCGAATCTTGTCCCACTCCTTGGCCGGTGGCGCATGCTTGGCCCATGTGCTCTTGCCGATGCGCTTGGTCATGCGCGCGAACTGGCGCCCCCACCAGGGATAGAACTCCATCGGCAGCAGAGAGGCGTCATGGGTGAAATGCTCAAAGACGAGCCGCTGGCCGCTCAGCAGCGCGTCAAACATGGGCTCGCGGTAATGCTGGGCGCGGCTCCACAAAATGTGATGATGGGCGCGGGACACGATCTGGATCGAGTCCAATTGCACGAAACCGAGGCGGCGAACAACGGCCGCGAGGGCCTCGACGCCTTTTGTTCCCGTGGGCGTTTCCGCAAGGCCCTGGGCATCGAGCCATAAGCGCCGTGCTTCCCGGTTGGAGATCCTGAGGGCCACCGTTTCGCGCCATTCCTCGACTGATGTGATGCAACACGCCGGAGATCACGGTCTACACTCCGGCTGTAAGAACCGAATTGGGGAGTTTACCGCCATGTTCCGTTTCCGTCCTGCGGGCCTGCCGGCTCTGGTGACATCTCTTGTCATGCTCGGCGACATTGCCCGGGCTGAGCCCCTGGAGCCCGTGCCGGCGGGGGATCCGTCCATCGAAATCGAGGCGCGGACCATGAAGGCCCATATGGCGGTTCTGGCCGATGATCTCCTGGAAGGACGGGAAGCCGGCACCCGAGGTGAGGCCTTGACCGCGCTTTATCTGCGCACCCGGTTCGAGGCCCTGGGCCTTGAGCCCGCGGGCGAGGACGACACTTTCCTTCAGAGCTTCAAGATCCGCACGGCGATCTTGAACAAGGACAGCGTGGATTTCCGCATCAAGGGGCCGTCCGGCGAGCAACGCTTTGCCTTGGGCGAAGACATGGCGGTCTACGGCAATTTTCTGGAGGCGGATCAACAGGTCGAAGGGGATGTGGTCTTTGTCGGGTACGGCATGGTCGCCCCGGAATTCGGCATTGACGACTATGCCGGTCTCGACGTCGAGGGGAAGGTCGTGGCCATGTTCAGTGGCGTGGCGCCTTTCCTGCCC
>CAZFWG010000052.1:14785-30588 GCA_964522525.1 uncultured Alphaproteobacteria bacterium
ACCCTGCACAATGACAAGCTGTCGGCGGTGAATGTGGCGGGCCTCCTGCCGGGCCGCGATCCCGAACTCAAGAAGGAGTTCGTGGTGCTGACCGCCCACCATGATCATGTGGGGGTCGGGGTGCCCGTCGAGGGGGACGACATCTATAACGGGGCGCTCGACAACGCGATCGGCACCTCGGCCCTGCTCGCGGTGGCGAAGGCGCTCACGGAAGCCGATGAAGCGCCCCGGCGTTCGGTCCTGTTCCTCGCCGTCGGCGCTGAGGAAAAAGGGTTGATCGGTTCCGACTACTGGACCGCCCATCCGACGGTGCCCTTGGACAAGGTGATCGCCAATATTAATCTCGACGGCGCGATGCCCTTTTATGATTTCCGCGACATCATCGCTTTCGGTGCGGAACAATCGCAGATGGGGGAGCGTCTTGCGACGGCGGGCGCGACGCTGGGCCTGACCGTGGCGCCGGATCCGTTCCCGGAACAGGGCATCTTCACCCGGTCCGACCAGTATTCCTTCGTCAAGAAGGGCATTCCGGCCCTTTTCCTCTATATGGGCTTCACCGATCTTGAAGGGCAGAATGTGGGGCGGCCGTGGTGGGACAAGACCTATGTGGAAGTCTATCATCTGCCTGGGGATGACCTGTCCTTGCCCCACGACTACGCGATTGCCGCGAAATATGCGGAGATGTTCCGCCGCGTGACCCTGACCGTGACCGAGACGACGGAGAAACCGCGCTGGTATGGGGACAGTCTGTTCGGTGCCCGTTTCGCGCCGCAGGCGGAGAAAGCCGAACGGCCCGCCGAATGAAAAAGGGCCGCGGGTGTTCAAGCCGCGGCCCTCTCTTTCTTTTGTAGGTCGGCGTTCAGCGCGTCGGCGTGGGGATGCCCCGGTTCGGTGCCGCCGGTTCATCCCGCAGACGGATCAGATCGTTCATCAGACCTTCCGTGCCGTTATGGACGGTCAGACGTTCGACCTTGCCGGCGATGGCTTCGAGAGCTTCCAGCTCCTTCAGCCGCAGCATCACCGGGTTTTCCGCCATCACCTTGGCCGTGTTGAGCAGCGAACGCGTGGCGTTCGTCTCTTCCCGACGCCGGATGACATTGGCCTCCGCCTCCTTCTCGGCCGCGACAACCTTGTTCAGGATCTCGCGCATCTCCCCCGGCAGGACCACGTCCTTGAGGGTGATGTCGCTGACCATCACACCGATCGCGGCCATGTCGGCCTTGACCTTGGCGGCCGCCTCATCATCGATCAGGCCCTTCTTTTCCAGGATCTGATCGAGGGTCATGGCCCCGAGCGTCTTCCGGAACGCATATTGCAGCGCCCGGTAGAGGCTGTCGGAGAAGTCCTTCACCGCCGTCACGGCCGCAACCGGGTCCGTGACCTGATAATCGGCGGTGATGTTGACCCGGATCGTCACCCGGTCCCGGGTCAGGACTTCTTGGCCCGTGACGTCGAGGGACTGACGCTTCAGGTCGACGATCTTCTCCTGAACCATCCGTCCGCCCGTCCAGAAGCCATGGAGCCCCGGCTCCAGCAGCCGTTCGAGCACGCCGTCGACGAAGACGAGACCCGCCTGACCATTGGCGACCAGGATCATCTTGGCCTGGACGAACCGCCCGGCTTCACCCATCCGGCGGATCAGCGTCGGCTCCATGACCGGGCTCTCGATCACGTCGATCAGGTGATGGATCCACGGACCGGCCGCCGTCCACAGGACGCGCTTGTTGTCCGGACCCAGCACATCGAAGAGCCGGCCGTCCCGCTCGACGACCGCGACCTGGGTCGGGCTCGTTCGGATGACGGTCAGATGCGCCGCCGCGACATGGGGGAGCTTGTCGAAAAGCGCCTTCTCACACGCGGAGACGAAAGCCGGGTTCTTGAGGTCGTGGCGCTCTATCTCGAGCCGATTTTGACCGCTGCGCAGCCAGTGTTCGCCCGGTTCCAGAATGCCCTGCACCTCGCCCTTCCACAAATGGAGGGCCCGTTCGTTTTCCTTGACCAGGACACGGTCGTGTCCGGTCAGCCGCTTCAGAAGGTCCATCATTTTCTAACTCCATACCGTCGCGCTATGTCACGGCGATCGTCCTTTCATTGAGTTTCACCATTCCCGGGAGGAACGTGATCCGGGGACTGGTGGCATGCCACCGCGGCGGGCCTTTGGGAGCGGGTGGCGGCGGCCGGAGGATGGATCGGCGGCGTTCGAAAACGCGTGCCTTTCGATTCTCCGGCGGCTTGACCGTCACCGTCGGCCGGCCTTGGGACATGGCCTTGGTGGACGCGGGATCGGAAGCGTCCGCAGACGCCTCTTTTCCGTGATCCGCCGCCGCATGCCGGTCCCCGAACCGATCGTTCGGATGCCTTGAAAGGGCAATGGCTTACAAAGCCAATCCTTGTGGAGCAGGATTCGAACCCGCAACCTCCAGAGGCTGAGTCTGGTGCTCTACCCACTGAGCTATCCAATGTGCCGACGGCAGGAATCGAACCTGCGACCTCCGGATGCTTCGTCCGGCGCTCTCCCACTGAGCTACGTGGCTGACCGATTCCCGAAACGGCATCCGTATACGGAAAAGGCACAAGCCATCCGCACGGGCGGGCGTTCACGAAGCCCATACCGTTGATATCCGTTTCAGTTTTCCAACCGGGAAGCTGGGTTTTATGGAAAAAGACGGATGAAGGCAAGCGAAAAATCCAGCTTTGATCTGGATTTTTCGTGCATTTTCAAAGCAGCAGTCCCTTGGGTGGAGTGCCACCTGGGTTGGTTTCGGTATTATTATTTCTGTAAGGATCAAACATAGCTGGGGTCGATGACTCCCGGATGTTCCGCGAGCCACTGATAGGCCTGCTCCATGTCCGCGAGCGCATCGTCATAGATGTCGACCATGCAATCGATCTTGCCCTCGTGATAGTACCACTGGCCAAGGACCGGGATCCGGAGGGGCGGCAGGCCCTTCTTGCGATACTCGCCGTGGACGAGGACATGAATGGCATTGGGCGGATAGACCCGCGTCCAAACCGGCGTCCAGCCCCGCTGATCGAAATAACGGTCGAAATTGCGGATCGATTTCGCAAGGCCCGACAGGACCGCATCGCGTCCCTTCAGTGTACAGGCAAATGGTGTTCCGGAAACGATGTATCGCACATCCGGATCGAGAAAGGGGTGAAGCCGCTCCCACTGATCATCGATGACACACTGATCGAAGGCTTCGATCCAGGCTCGGTGATGCTCCAGAATATCTTCCATCCTGTCCTCCCTGATTGAGCGCCAAGGGAACCGCGCAAGGCAGGGGCCGGCAATTCCCAGGAGGTAATTGGATCGCGGGCTCATTTTTGAGAGACTGGGGCCATGACGGAGAGCTTTGCGATCAGACTGAAAACCATGCGGGAAGGGCGGGCCTTGTCTCAGCTCGCCCTGGCCACGCGGGCGGAGCTTTCCCAGAAGCATGTGAGTTTTCTCGAAACCGGACGGTCCTTGCCCGGACGCAGCGTGGTTCTCAGGCTCGCCCATGGCCTTGAGCTGTCGCCCGTGGAGCGGGATTTTCTGCTTGAAACGGCGGGTTTCGTGCCGGAGCCCCATGGGACGGCCGGCGGCACCATGGGCGGTGCGGACCAGGGCGCCGTCGAACGGGCCGTGGCGCGGATCCTCCAGGCCCAGGATCCTTTTCCCGGCATCCTGGTCGATAAGGCGCAAACTGTTCTTTGTGCGAACCGGTCCTTCGATGCGCTCATCCGGGCGGCCTCTCCGGAGGCCTGTTTGTGGCGGCGCACATGCGGCCCCGGCCCCCGCAACCTTCTGCGCCTGTCTCTTCACGAGGGCGGGCTTTTCCCTCTGATGACCCATCCGGAAGTCCTGGTGCCGGCGCTTCTCGACCGGGTCATGCTCGAGGGGCGGGGGGAGCCGGAACTGGCCGGGCTCATCGAGGAGATCCTGGCCTGGCCCCATATCGAAAAGATCAGCCGCAGGATGGTGCGTCCGCCCCTCGGGGCCGCCGCCATCGAGGAGCGCTATCGATTTGGCGACGGGGAGATCGGTCTCATCTGTTTGACGACGAGCGTGGGCGCGCCTGCCTCGCCCCTTGCGGAACGGATGAAGCTGGAACTCTCCCATCCCGTCGACGCGGCGAGCGAGGCGCTTCTGCTTTCCGTGACGGGGGCGTTCGCTTGAGGTCGATCTTGACCTGACGTTTGCTGCGTGTATGGTCTCGCATTCCTCCGGGCAGTTTCGCGCTCAGAGGGTCCCAACAGGGGATCTCCATCCGTCGGCGAGGATTCGCTCACGGGTGCAAATTTGTATGGGCTTACGGCTTCACGCCGGCCCTGACACGGGAAAGCAGCATGTTTGACGGTTTGAGCGGCCGTCTGGGCTCGATTTTCGAGCGCCTGAAAGGCCGCGCCAGTCTGACGGACTCGGATGTCTCGGAAGCCATGCGCGAGGTGCGCGTGGCCCTGCTCGAGGCCGATGTCGCGCTGCCCGTGGTCAAGGATTTCGTGGCCAAGGTGAAGGCCGAGGCGGTCGGCCAGGAAGTCATCCGTTCCGTTTCACCGGGCCAGATGGTGATCAAGATCGTCCATGACCAACTCGTCGAGATGCTGGGCGCCGAGACGGTCGACCTCAATCTCAATGCGCCGGCGCCCCTGCCGATCCTGATGGTCGGTCTCCAGGGCTCCGGCAAGACGACCTCGACGGGCAAGATCGCCGCGCGCCTGACCAAGCGGGACAAGAAACGGGTGCTGATGGCGTCCCTCGACACCCGCCGCCCGGCCGCCCAGGAACAGCTCAAGGTGCTGGGCGAACAGACCGAGATCGACACCCTGCCCATCATCGCCGGGCAGATGCCCGTCGACATCGCCAAACGGGCCCTCGAGGCCGCCCGCCTCGGCGGGTATGACGTGGTGATCCTCGACACCGCCGGCCGCACCCATGTGGATGAAGGCCTCATGCAGGAGGTCGAGGAGGTCCACAAGGTCGCGACGCCGGTCGAAACCCTGCTCGTCGTCGACAGTTTGACCGGTCAGGACGCGGTCAATGTGGCCAAGAGCTTCCATGACCGGCTGCCCCTGACGGGTATCGTCCTGACCCGGATCGATGGCGACGGCCGGGGCGGCGCGGCGCTCAGCATGCGGTCGGTCACCGGCGTGCCGATCAAGCTGTTGGGCACCAGCGAAAAGATGGACGGGCTCGAGACCTTCCAGCCCGACCGCATCGCGGGTCGCATTCTCGGCATGGGCGATGTGGTGAGCCTTGTCGAGAAGGCCGCCGAAACGGTCGACCAGGAAAAGGCCGAGAAGCTCGCCAAGAAGATCAAGAAGGGCGAATTCGACCTGGAAGATCTGGCCGATCAGTTGCGCCAGATGCAGAAAATGGGCGGCTTTCAGAGCCTGCTCGGCTTCCTGCCCGGCATGGGCAAGATGAAGGACGCAATCGCCTCGGCCAATATCGACGACAAGATGTTCAAGCGCCAGGAAGCGATCATCCTGTCCATGACGGTGAAGGAGCGGCGCAACCCGAAGCTCCTCAATGCATCCCGCAAGAAGCGTATCGCCAGGGGCTGTGGCATGGATGTCCAGGACATCAACCGTCTGCTCAAGATGCATCGTCAGATGGCGGACGTCTTCAAGAAGATGGGCCGCAAGGGGATGAAGGGTCTGCTCGGCGGGATGCCGGGCATGGGAGGCATGCCGCCTGGAGGCATGCCCGATCTGGGCAATCTGCCGCCCGGAAGCATGCCGGATCTGGGCCAACTGCCTGGCGGTTTGGGAAGCGGCGGGCCTGCCCTGCCGGGCCTTGGCGGATCTGGAGGCGGGCCTGGTGGCCTTCTGCCCGGACTGGGCGGTGGTCTTCCGGGTTCGAAGAAAAAGAAGAAGTGAACCAGAAGTGAAAGATGTCCCCGATGGCCGCTGCTGGCCTTGCCGGGGATGGGATCGAAAGGAAGAAGGTTTCATGTCACTGAAGATTCGTTTGGCCCGTGGTGGGGCGAAGAAACGGCCCGTCTATCGGATCGTTGTCGCGGATAGCCGTTCCCCCAGGGACGGCCGCTTTATCGAAAAGATCGGCAGCTACAATCCGCTCCTGCCCAAGGACCACGAGGGCCGGGTGATGATCGATGAGGATCGGGCCCGCCATTGGCTCAAGACGGGAGCAAAGCCCACGGACCGGGTCGCGCGCTTCCTGAGCGAACGGGATCTGGTGTCCTGGAAGCATGGCAACAATCCGAAAAAGGCGGTGCCGGGTCAGAAGGCCCAGGAACGCCTGGCCGAAAAGCAGGCCAAGGAGGAAGAAGCCAAGGCCGCTGCGGCTGAGGCCGATGCCGCGCCTGCGGAGGATGCGGGCGATGGCGAGGCCGCGAGCGAATAAGCCGTCAAAGGCGTCTCCCAAGCCCCCGGCCGCATCGTCGGCCACGGTCCCGCCAGGGCTTGTCTGTCTTGGCGCCTTCGCCGGCGCCCGGGGCGTCAAGGGCGAGGTGCGGATCAAGGCCTTTACGGAGGATCCGGAAAGCGTTGCCGCCTACGGGCCGGTGCGCGATCTGTCAGGGCGCGAATTCACGCTTGAGGAAGTGCGCGTCTATCGGGACGGCTTGCTGGCCCGCGTCCGGGGTCTGAACAATCGGGAGGAGGCCGAGGCCCTGAAGGGGACGGCCTTTTATGTCGCCCGCGCGGCCTTGCCGCCTTCGGAGGATGACGGCGAGTTCTACTACGCGGATCTTGAAGGTCTGCGGGCCGATCACGAAGACGGCACGGCGTTCGGCACGGTGCGGGCCGTCCATGATTTTGGCGCCGGCGATCTTTTGGAGATCGCGCTTGCTGAAACGGGCCGCCGCATCCTCTTCCCGTTCACGCGGGAGGCCGTGCCGGTGGTCGATATCGAAGGCGGTCGCGTCGTCGTGGTGCCGCCGCCGGGTCTTTTGAATGAGGAGGGCGGGGCCGCGGAAGAAGAGGAGGCGCCGTCGTGACCGCGCCGCAGGACGAGAAGGAGAGCCACGCGCGCGCGCCCTTGTGGCAGGCCCATATGCTCACGGTGTTGCCGGAAATGTTTCCGGGGCCCTTGGGGATGAGCCTCGCCGGCCGGGCGCTGGCCAACGGCATCTGGGATCTGGAAGTGGTGGACATTCGCGACTTTGCGCGCGATAAACACCGTTCCGTCGATGACACGCCGGCAGGTGGTGGTCCGGGCATGGTGATGCGGGCCGATGTGCTGGCGAGCGCCCTGGACGCGGTTCGCGAACGGGTGCCGGCGGAACGTCCGATTTTCTATCCCAGTCCCCGCGGCCGGCCCTTTGATCAAGGTCTGGCGCGGACCCTGGCAGGTGTGGGCGGCGGCGTTTTCCTATGTGGTCGGTTCGAGGGTGTCGATGAGCGGCTCCTGGCGGCACGGCCCATCACGGAAGTGAGCCTCGGCGATTTCGTCCTCTCCGGCGGCGAGCTTGCGGCCATGGCCATGGCGGACGCGGTCGTGCGGCTCTTGCCCGGTGTCATGGGGGATGCGCGTTCGGGCGATGAAGAGAGTTTTGAAACGGGCCTGCTGGAATACCCGCACTATACGCGGCCGCAGGTCTGGGAAGGTCTGGAGATTCCCGACGTGCTGACGTCGGGACACCATGGCCGGATCGAGGCATGGCGCCGCGATCAGGCAAAGGACCTCACCCGGCAGCGCCGACCGGACCTGTGGGCGCGCTATGAGGCCCTGGAAAAAGACGAGTGCAAACAAACACGGCAAACGCGAGATAAGGAAAAACGGTCATGAACATTATCGAGCAATTGGAAGCGGAACAGATCGAGAGCCTGGGCAAGACGGTGCCCGAATTTCAGCCCGGCGACACGCTGCGCGTGAACGTGAAAGTGGTTGAAGGCACGCGGGAGCGGGTGCAGGCCTATGAGGGCGTGTGCATTGCCCGGTCCGGTTCGGGTCTCAATGAATCCTTCACGGTCCGGAAAATCTCCTATGGCGAAGGCGTGGAGCGGGTCTTCCCGATCTTCAGCCCGTTGATCGATTCGATCACGGTCGTGCGCCGCGGTCGCGTCCGCCGGGCCAAGCTTTATTATCTGCGCGAACGCCGCGGCAAGTCCGCCCGGATCGCCGAGCGCCAGGACCATCGCAAGTCCGCCGAGGGCGCCGAGGGCAAGAAGGCTGCCGGCAAAAAGCGCGCCGAAGCCGCCAAGTAATGGGCCTTTCCGGCCTGCGGCTTTCCGGGCATGCGATGACGGATGCCCGATCATCTGAACGGTCTCACGTGAAGCGTCGTTGAGGACAAGGCTATGGGCTACCGGGTCGCGGTGGTAGGGGCCACGGGTGTGGTCGGCAAGGAAATCCTGAACATCCTGGCGGAGCGGGAATTCCCGGCCGACGAGGTCGTGGCGCTCGCGTCCACGCGGTCCATCGGGGTCGATGTGTCGTATGGGGACAGAACCCTTCAGGTCAAGGCCCTCGACCATTTCGATTTTTCCGGTTTCGACATTGCCCTTCTCGCGGCGGGCAGCGACGTGGCGGCCACATGGGCGCCGCGCATCGCCCAGGCCGGGGCGGTGGTGATCGATAATTCCTCGAAGTTCCGTATGGAACCGGACGTGCCGCTCATCGTGCCGGAAGTCAATCCGGAAGCGCTGTCCGGGTATACGCAAAGGCGCATCGTCGCCAATCCGAACTGCTCCACGGCTCAACTTGTCGTGGCCCTGAAGCCCCTGCATGACCGGGCCCGGATCAAACGGGTCGTGGTGGCCACCTATCAGTCCGTGTCCGGTGCGGGCAATGCCGCCATGGAGGAGTTGTTCAATCAGACCAAGGGCATTTATGTGAACGACATGCCTGAAAAGGCCGAGTTCACCAAACAGATCGCCTTCAACATCATTCCCCATATCGACAGTTTCATGAATGACGGCGCGACGCGGGAAGAATGGAAGATGACCGCCGAGACACAGAAGATCCTGGATCCCAAGATCGATCTGACGGCCACCTGTGTGCGCGTGCCCGTGTTTGTCGGCCATTCGGAAGCCGTCAATGTGGAGTTTCATGATCCGATTACGGATGATGAGGCCCGCGAGGTGCTGAGGGAGGCGCCGGGCATTCTCGTTGTCGACAAGCGCGAAGACGAGGGCTATGTCACGCCCGTCGAATGCGTCGGTGATTTCGCCACCTTCGTGAGCCGGATCCGGGTCGATCCCACGGTCGATAGCGGCCTTAATTTATGGGTGGTATCGGACAATCTGCGCAAGGGCGCGGCTCTCAATGCCGTGCAGATCGCCGAATCCCTGATCAATCGGTATCTGAGCCAGGCGCGCTGAGCTTCGGTCCGTGGGCGGTGCTCTCAGTAGTCGTCCCACTCTCCGTAGTAGAGGTACATCGACAAAAGGCCGATGCCGCTGCTCAAGATGATGATGATGGCCATCACATAGAACTTGATCTTCCATTCCGGCATGGCCCGGACATTCTGCATGAAACCGTCATAGTCCGGAACCAAACTGGCGGTGAATCCGGAGATCCAGCACATCAGTCCCAGAAAGGCGCCGTTGCGCACGACACCGCACAGGGTGGATTGCTGGGCGCGGGGCGTCCAGACAATGTCCAACGGATAGTTCTGGCTCTCGAGCCAAGCCTGCCAGTTGTCGACAAATTGCTGGAACTCGTCGAGCCGGGCCCGATCTTCCGGGGTCAGCGGTTCGGCCGATTCGGGCGTGAACCGCTTGAACGTGCCGCCGGGACCGGCCGGGTGCTCTCGGGTGATCTCGAAAGCGAGGGTCATGATGAGCAAGATGACCAGGACCAGGATCCCGATTTTCCCCGCGGTTTGCATGGGGCCTCCCAGATTACGGGCGGGCCGAGGGTCCGGCCGCGCTTGAAGCGGCAGCCTTTCGGTGGCCCGTCGCGTCTTACTTCAATGCATGCGGTGCGTGAGGGCCCTTCCAGGTCTCAAACAGCGGACCTGACACCCTGCCTGATTTCGCACCCGCGTCTGTGGTTTGCTGTCTCATGCGCCAAACCCAAGCGCCGCCACAGCGCCTCCGGTCTGTCGCCAACCCTCTCGTCCCACTCCCTTTGGCCGTCATCTTGGGTGAGACAAAAGAACCTTTCAATCCTGTAATATCTCCCCCTGATGGTGTCCATGATTGCCCTTTAATGCCAAAGGCTTGTGTTCGCTCCAGGGCAGCGACCTTTCTTGCCTGCACGTCCTTCCGATTCACGCGGCCAAGCGTTCCGTGTGCCGAAAGGGCATCAAGGGTTCAAAGGTTGCAAGCGCTTCTTTGAAACATCCTTGTGCTTCAAGCAAGCCGGTTTCGGCCGCGGCATCTTTGAGCGCCAACAAGGCGTTACGGCCCTCATGGTCAAGACTGTCGTCCAGGGGCAGACCGTCAATGGCATCAAAGACCATGAAGGCGAGGTGGCGGCCCTGGCGGAATTCGTGGTTGAGGATGGCGTTTTCCACGGCATAGCCGCCCATGGGATGGCTGCTGTGGGCATTCCAGGCCTTGATGATGCGCACCAAGGGCTTGATGCAGCCCTGATGGGCGTTGTCCGCCTGATTGAGGCGTTCCTTCGCGCCGTCCGGGTCGATCTTCAGCCAGGTCAGCGGGCCGCGATCGCCTCTGATGATGCGCATGGGGCCGCCTGGGCTTTGGACTGCCGGCAACAGGCGGATGCGGGTGTGCCCAAGGGAAAGCCGCATGTCGACGCGCTCGCAGGCCACCAGATCCGCGCCGATCCGTGTCTCCAGGATCGAGCGGGTCATGTTGAGATATTCCCAGGCGGGCAGGCCCAGATCGTGGAACGGGATGAGTGCGTCAATACAGGCCTCGGGATCCTGCCACGGCGGCAGCATGGTACCGCGCTCGTGGGAACCGAACAGACGTAAAGGGCGGGCCTGCCTGTCCAGGGTCTCGCAGAACAGGCGGCGCAGGTCGCCGATGGCGGCCTCGATCGCGGCGCCTTCCGGACCGGCCCAACGGAACGGGGCACCCAGCTCCAGAAAACGGTTTTGCAGCGGAGAACCGTTGCGAAGAGGGTTATGCTCCAGGTCCGGGGCCGTTGTGGGGGCCGGCATCTGTGCTTTCACAGGCGGCAACGGGGGCGGCGGCGGAACAGGCCGACGGCTTTTCGGATGCCGGGGCAGAGGGGCGCGACGTTTCGATTTCACAAGTCGCCGCCCCTTGGTTTGGCGAGGCGCCCGGCTTGGCGGTTCCGGCAAAAATGACAAAGCAGCGAGGCGTGGCATGGGGATGTCCTCTGTTGCGGGTGGCCGTTAACTTTTCATTAACCATTTGGCGTGAGTCGGCCGACGGCACCAAGGAAATCCCCAATGGGGGTAAAAGAGCGCGAGGAACGGGTGTCAGATGGAGAGGGAGCGCTGGCGCAGATGGGGCATGGTGCCCTCGGAACGCAGCGCCTCCCGGCAGGCAATCAGATCCATTTCCGGCACGGCCGGAGGACCGGCGCGCAAGGTGTGCTGGAGGACCGCGTCGACACTTGAGGCGGCCCGTTGAAGGGCTTCCGAGGTCGCTTCTCCCCGCAAGGTGTGGCCCAGGAACAGGGCGGCGAACAGATCGCCGGTTCCGGGCGGAGCCTGCTCAAGCCAGGGTGCGGAACAAAGCCATGCATTATCAGGCGTCACGGCAAGCGTGCCGATGCGGTTGTCCTCACCGGGCAACGGAACCGAGGTGACAACGGTCAGCGGGCAGCCCAAATGCCGGGCGGCCGCCATGGCCGTTTCCGGATCGCGAACCTCCCGTCCGGTCAGATAGCCCAGCTCGAAGGCATTGGGCGTGATCATATCGGCAAGCGGCACCAGGTGTTTGGCAATCCCTTCCGGCACCCCTGCCGCCACATAAGGTCCTTTGGCGGCGTCGCCGATCACCGGATCACAGCAGAATACCGCATCCGGATTGACCGCCCGTAAGGCCGCCACGGCACCCCGGACCACATCGACCTGATCCGCAGCCCCAAGATAGCCCGACAGGACAGCCCGGCCGTCCTTCAGAAGATCCCGCAGCGCCAGCCCGCCCAAAAGGGCTGAAAGGCCCGTGGCCGGGACCGGCGCGCCCACATGACCGCCATGGCCCGGATGGTTGGAAAAGAGCACCGTGGGCATGGCCCAGACATCTAATCCCAAGGCGTGCAGGGCGATCTGAGCCGCCCCGTTGCCCACATGGCCAAAGACCACTTGGGACTGGATGGAAATCACTCCGTTCATGATTGTCCCTTATTGTCCGGGCAAAGGATTGCACGGTGAAAATGCGCTGCCAGCTTGGCACCTGCGTGCCCGCCCGTATAGGGTCTGCGCACGTGATCACCTGTGTTTGGTCAAGCTTCGTAAAGACTTGGTTGTTTCTCCGTCCTGCCAGGGAGCCATCGCCCATGTCCCAGACCCCGCCTTCCTCCGTGCGCCCCCGCCGGAGCGTCCTCTACATGCCGGGATCCAATGCCCGTGCCATGGAAAAAGCCAAGACCCTGGCCGCGGATGCTCTGATCCTGGATCTGGAAGATGCGGTGGCCCCGGATGCCAAGGAACTGGCGCGGGATCAGGTCTGCGCGGCGGTGAAGGGCGGCGGCTACGGCGCCCGGGAAGTCATTATCCGCATCAACGGGCTTGATACGGATTGGGGCGCGAACGATCTGGCGGCCGCCGTCGCGGCCGGTCCCGATGCGATCCTTGTGCCCAAGATCGACGGTCCCGAGGCCGTCGGGGCGGCCGACAGCCTCATGGATGAGGCCGGTGCTCCATCGCAGATGGGGCTTTGGGCCATGATGGAGACGCCGCTTGCCATGTTGCGGGCGGAGGCGATCGCGGCGCGGGCTGAAGACACGCGGCTTTGCGCGTTCGTGATGGGCACGAATGATCTCGTCAAGGACCTTTCGGCCCAGCAGACACCCGATCGTCTGCCCCTGGTCACGGGCCTGTCCCTGTCGCTCCTGGCGGGCAAGGCCTTCGGGCTCGCCATGATCGACGGCGTCTATAATGGCATCCGGGATATCGACGGGTTCATCCAGAGCTGCCGCCAGGGGCTTGCCTTCGGTTTTGATGGCAAGACCCTCATTCATCCGAGCCAGGTCGAACCCTGCAACCGGGTGTTCACGCCGGAGCACGAGGCCGTCGATTGGGCGCGCCGGATCATCGCGGAATTCGAGAAGCCGGAAAACGCCTCCAAGGGCGTGGTCCAAGTCGAGGGCCGCATGGTCGAACGGCTCCATGCGGATCAAGCGCGCCAACTGGTCACGATCGCCGACGCGATTGCCGCCATGGAAGCGGCCGGCTGAACGGCGCGATGCAGGGATGATCTTAAGGACGACACCATGACCAAGACCAATCCGGGACGTTTTTTCGAAGACTTCCAACTGGGCGAAACCATCCGCCATGCCACCCCGCGCACGGTGAGCGACGGGGATGCGGCGCTCTATACCGCCCTTTACGGCTCCCGCTTCGCGCTGCAATCCTCAAGCGCGTTTGCGCGGGCCTGCGGTCTGGCGCAGGCACCGATCGATGATTTCCTGGCCTTCCACCTCGTCTTCGGCAAGACCGTGCCCGATGTCTCCCTCAATGCGGTGGCCAATCTGGGTTATGCGGAAGGTCGCTTCGAGACGCCCCTTTATCCCGGGGATACGGTCTCGACCACGAGCGATGTGATCGGGCTGAAACAGAACTCCAACGGCAAGACCGGTGTCGTCTATGTCCGTTCCCATGGGATCAATCAACGCGGCGAGACGGTCATCGACTATGTGCGCTGGGTCATGGTGCGCAAGCGCGATGAGGCCTCGCCCGCGCCCGCGCCCCAAGTGCCCGATCTCAAGCCCGCCCTGGGCGCAGAAGATCTGCGGGTGCCCGAGGGGCTCGACTTTGCGGGCTACGATCCCGTCCTGGCGGGCAGCCCCCATCTCTGGGACGATTATGCGGTGGGAGAGCGCATCGACCATGTGGACGGCATGACCCTGGAGGAGGCCGAACACATGATGGCCACCCGGGCCTACCAGAACACCGCCAAGGTCCATTTCAATCAGCATACCCAAAGCCAGGACCGGTTCGGCCGGCGCCTGATCTATGGCGGTCACATCATTTCCCTGGCCCGGGCCCTGTCGTTCAACGGACTGGCCAATGCCTGCCTCATTGCGGGCATCAATGCGGGGCGCCATGCGGCGCCGTCCTTCGCGGGTGACACGATCTATGCCTGGTCCGAAGTGTTGGACAAGGCGGCGATCGAGAACCGCTCGGATGTCGGGGCCTTGCGCTTGCGGCTCGTGGCGACCAAGGACGAGCCTTGCGCAACCTACCCCTATCGCGATGGGGAGGGCGGCTACCACCCCGCCGTCGTGTTGGAACTCGACTACTGGGTGCTCATGCCCCGGCATTAGAGCGAAGTCGGGAAAAGGGGTTGCCGTTTTGCGCAAAGACCAGGCAACACCGGACAAACGGGGCGGCTGATCGGTTTCAACCAATGCCGTTCCCCGTGATCGCGCCGGTTTGATCGACGGCCGGGGATGCCCGGGCGTCATGCGGCGGCACGGGAAATTGACTTAAGACAATCCGGTCCTACACTCGCGAACCGATTGGGGACTGGCTCTAACCGATATGCAGAGAAGACGGGGCGCGGCGGTACCTCGCGTGGCATAAGCAGGCGGTGCGCCTTTGTGTGATGCCGAGCCTGTGATCGCCAGCTTGGCGCCGAGTTGTTAAGGCTTCTCGGGGTATTCGCGAAACGGTCCTGGCGAGATTAAAGGGAAAGTCCGATGGCTGAGACGTCGACGACGCAGGGGGGAGCAGGGGCGCGGCCGCTTTCGCCCCACATTCAGGTCTGGAAATGGCATGTGACCATGGCCACGTCGATCACCCACCGGGTGACGGGGGTGGGCAATGCCATCGGCGCCGTGCTGCTGACCTGGTGGCTGATTTCCGCCGCGACGGGCCCTGAAGCCTATGGGGTCTTTGCCGACTTCATCTCAAGCTGGCTCGGCCAGTTCTTCCTGTTCGGCTTTACTGCATCTCTCGTCTATCACGTGCTTAACGGCATCCGTCACCTGTTCTGGGATACGGGCGCCGGCTTCAGCCTGGAGACCTCCCGCATGACCGGGTTTCTGGTCTATGGCATTGCGGTCGTTGTGACGCTGGGGATCTGGGTTCTGGGCTATGCCAACATGGGAGGCGGCCAATGACCGATCTTCGCACACCGTTGCGCAATGCCCGGGGCCTCGGCTCCGCCAAGGATGGTGTTCATCACTGGCTCGCCCAGCGCACCACGGCGATCGCCCTCATTCCGCTGACCGTCTGGTTCATTGCCTCGATGGTGGTCTATGCGGGTGCGGATTATGAAACGACGACCGCGTTCCTGCGCAATCCGCTGGTCAGCGTCCTGATGATCCTGTTCATCTTCGCGGCATTTTATCACATGCTCCTGGGGCTCCAGGTTGTCGTCGAAGACTATATCGGCAAGGAGGGGACGCGGGTCGCGCTTCTCCTGTTCATCCGTTTCGCGGTCTATGGGGTCGGTGCCGCCGCCCTGTTTTCCGTCCTGAAGATCAGTTTTTCCTGAAGGTGAGGGCAGCATGACCGCCTACGACATTACCGATCACACTTTTGATGTCGTCGTTGTCGGCGCGGGCGGCTCGGGCCTGCGCGCCACGCTCGGCTGCGCCCAGGCGGGGCTCAAGACGGCGAACATCACCAAGGTCTTCCCGACCCGGAGCCACACCGTGGCGGCCCAGGGCGGCATTTCGGCCGCGCTCGGCAATATGGGCGAGGATGACTGGCGCTGGCATATGTATGACACCGTCAAGGGCTCCGACTGGCTCGGTGACCAGGACGCGATTGAGTATCTGTGCCGGAATGCTCCGG
>CAZFWG010000053.1:0-3058 GCA_964522525.1 uncultured Alphaproteobacteria bacterium
GAGTTCACGTCGATGGCGACGAGCGCCTCGGTCATGTTGATGACGAGATAACCACCCGACGGCAGCTCGACCTGGGGCGAGAACATGGAATCGAGCTGCTGTTCCACCTGATAGCGCTGGAACAGGGGCATCCGGTCGCGATAGGGCTGAACATTCCGGGCATGGCTCGGCATCAGCATGCGCATGAACGCCTTGGCGCCCTTGTAGCCGTCGTCGCCCTCGACCAGGACGGCGTCGATGTCCTTGTTGTAGAGATCCCGGATCGCGCGCTTGACGAGATTGCCCTCCTCATAGACGAGGGTGGGCGCGGAGGAGCGCAAGGTCAGATCCCGGACATTCTCCCACAGGCGTAGAAGATATTCGAAATCGCGCTTGATTTCCGTCTTGGTACGCTGGGCGCCGGCGGTGCGGACGATAAGCCCCATGCCTTCCGGCACCTCGAGGCTCGCCGCGACTTCCTTCAAACGCTTGCGATCGTTGATCTGCGTGATCTTGCGGGAGATGCCGCCGCCCCGGGCGGTGTTGGGCATGAGCACGCAGTAACGGCCGGCCAGGGACAGATAGGTGGTCAGCGCGGCGCCCTTGTTGCCGCGCTCTTCCTTGACGACCTGCACCAGCATGATCTGCCGGCGCTTGATCACTTCCTGGATCTTGTAGTTCTTCAGGCGGGACCGGCGCGGCCGCACATCGTCGAAGGAATCTTCCTCGCCGACGGTTTCGACCTCGTCCTCATCGCCGTCGTCGTCATCATCCAAGTCGGTATCGTCATCCTCGAGGGATTCCGCATCATCGAGAGGCTGGGCATCGAGCGTGACATCATCGCTCTCGGTTTCCTCAAGCCCTGGATCCGCTTCAAATGTTTCGCCGTCCGCGGCCATTTCGGTCTGGTCACCGTCGCTTTCTTCATCCCCGGGCTGATCGTCCTGCCCCTCGACGAGGGCTTCGGCCTGCACGCCCTCGGCGTCATCCTCATCGACCGGCGTGGTCCAGGCAGGTCCAGCTTCGGGCGCCGAAGCCTCGACCTCTTGTTGGTCCGGAGCATCGGCCACGAAATCGCCAGCGTTTTCCTGGTCGTCGGCTTCATCACCCGCAAGAGCCGGATCGATACCGGTCGGTTCCGCGTCCTGCGGATCCGCCGCGCCCATTTCGTCCTGGTCCGTATCTTCCTCAGTCGTCCTGTCATCCGTCTGCGGTTCGGGCAGATTGACGGCAATTGAAGGCATGGGATCGGCAAGGAGGGGGCGGGAAGCGGCAGGGCCATCCCCGTCGCTCATGTCCACATTGACGGCCGTCTGATCCGTCTCGGCGGCATGGGGCAGCCAGGAGGAATCACCAGGGCCCGGGCCGTCGACCCGCGCTTCATCCGAGGGGTCGGCCCCGACCGTGATGGCGTCCGGGGTCTCAGGGGCCTGGGGCGCGCCACCCAGTTCGGGCACGGATTCAAAACCGTCATCCGGCAGACGTTCGACTGTCGGAGCACTCGGTGCCTCGCCGCTGAAGCGGGGATCTTCCGCCTCGTCGGAAAACGCCGGTTCGGAGGCAGGCGGATCAAGTGCATCGACGGACACGGAAAGACCATCGGACTGGCGCTCGACGGCGGAGCGTCCGCGCCGTCCACGGCCGCGTCCCCGGCGGTTGCGCCGACGGCCACCCCGACGGGAACTGGCGCGTTCGTCTTCTTCCTGTTCTTCCGCAAACCGACGATCCTCGGCCGCTTCTTCTTCAAGCAGGGCCTGACGGTCCGCAACCGGAATTTGATAATAGTCGGGATGGATTTCGCTGAAGGCCAGGAAGCCGTGACGGTTGCCGCCATAGTCGACAAAGGCCGCCTGCAGCGACGGTTCGACGCGGGTTACCTTGGCCAGATAGATCGAGCCGCGCAGTTGTTTCTTCGCGGCGGACTCAAAGTCAAATTCTTCGATACGATTGCCTTGCACGACCACGACCCGGGTTTCTTCCGGGTGGGCCGCGTCGATCAGCATCTTTTTGCCCATGAGGGAGCTCTCCAGCGCGCTCGGGCCCCGCCAAGGGCATGCCGACAGGCCGCATGGCCGAGGAAGGGGGGGCGGCGCGCAATGGACCCGGTGGTGCGATCCCGCGAACGGCACAGCGCCCAATCCAGACACGGCCGGGCGCGTCGCTGAATGCGCGCTGCGGCGAGCCGGAGAGGATATGGATCGAGCCGTTCATCATGAATCGCGAACCGGGTCTTTGTTTCTAACGGGGCAGCGTCACCGGAGGCGACAAATCTGCCGAGGGTTACAGAGTGTGGTCCGGTCGGCCTAACCGCCGGAGACCGGCGTTTCCCCGGTCTGACCGGGAATTTTTCCCGGTCTGGTTTAACCCGTTCCGTGGGGCGTCCTGTCGCGCCGGTCACGGTAGGGTGGTAATAACGCAAACGCGACCTCAAGGATCGCGGGACCTTGCGCAATCTGGCCGCTAAGGTCCGTTTGAATTGGATCGGGCCAGATGTCCATTTTAGGGCCGGATCCGCAAACCATGGTGATGCCGCTGGTTCGGGATTTAAACGGTCCCAATACCACGGCGGCCTGATCTTAGCCGAACCTCGCCGCGCCATGGCCGCGCTGAGCAAGTCCATTCAGCTATGTAGCGCCAGGGTGAACAAAATGACAAGGTCCCACCCTTGGCAAAGTCCGCGTCATTGTGGGCCCGAAGGTCAGGGATCCCTCTAAAGCCGTGGTGAAAGCTGAGCAGCTTTGCGATGATCGAGTATGCCAGCTTTGGACTTCAAGACCATAAATAGGGGTCCAAACAGGCGCCGACAAATGGTTTGGTCCAACGGGAACAGCACAAGGCGCAACCGAAACGGGCAAGCATGCTGGGAATCGCGCATCACTTATAAGGGTTTATCAATACCAATCCTTCATACACGACAACCGTGGAGGAAGGCATAGTGTGTGGCGGGCAGGGCGCGAGAGCGAACCTCGCGGATCCCTTCTTTTCGGCGGTATTGCGGGTGCCTGAACGGTAAAAAAGACGGGCCGGGCTCATGTGACAGAACGGCCACGTTTTCTTCGAGGGCCCGCAAAAGGGGATG
>CAZFWG010000053.1:3158-11969 GCA_964522525.1 uncultured Alphaproteobacteria bacterium
GCGCGGTTGTCCGACCAGGGCAGCCATACCCGCTTCACGATGGATTTTTCCGCGCCCACAGACACCGATATCTTCACCCTGGCCGATGACTATCGCCTGGTCATCGACCTGCCGGAGGTTGAGTGGCGCGTGCCCGCGGGCGCCAGCCTGAACGGTGAGGGCAGCGTCACGCGGGTGCGCTATGCGCGCAATCGGCCCGGTCGGTCCCGCGTCGTGCTCGATCTGGCCGGCCCGCTGTCGATCGGGGATCGCCGGACGAAGAAGACCGGCGGCGTCTATCGTTTCATCATCGATCTCGAACCCACCTCCCGCGATGAATTCATGCGCACGGCCGGTTGGCCGGCCCGTCATCTGTTGACGGCCGGGGTGGGCGCCATGCGCCGGGCCTCCGCCACGCCCGTGGAGCCCAAGCCCCTGCAAGTGGCGACGCGCGGCAGCGCGCCGGCTCCCCGGCCCGAGGCTCGGGCCCCATCCTCGGATTCCACAAAGCGCGTCATTGTGCTCGACCCGGGCCATGGCGGTTATGACCCCGGCGCGATCGGTCGATCCGGCATCTATGAGAAGACCGTGACGCTGGCCATGGGCAAGGAACTCAAGACCGTTCTCGAGGCCACGGGCCGCTATGACGTGCGGATGACCCGCTCCACGGATGTCTTTGTGGAGCTGCCCGACCGGGTGGATTTCGCCCGGACGAATGACGCCGCGCTGTTCCTTTCGATCCACGCGGATTCCAATCCGCTTCCGTCGGTACGGGGCACGTCCGTATACACCCTGTCCGACAAAGCCTCCGACTCCGCCGCTGCCCGCCTCGCGCAGAAGGAAAACTCCGTCAACGGTCTGGAGGCGGAAAAAGTCACGGATGACGTGCTGAAGATCCTGATCAACCTGGCCCAGCGCGACACCATGAACAACAGTGTGCGTCTGGCCCAGACCCTGCTGCCCGCCCTGCGCAACCGGGATGTGGGTCTTTTGCGCAGAACCCACCGCTTCGGTCCGTTTTGGGTTTTGACCGCGGCCGATGTACCGTCCGTGCTGATCGAAATGGGTTTTCTGTCGAACGAGAAAGACGAGCAGCTGGTGACCTCACCGGAATGGCGGGCCAAGCTCGCCCTGGGAATTCGTGATTCCCTCGATGCCTATTTCGGCTACAGCGAAATCGCGGGCCTCAACCAGAACGCCCGGATCCGCTGACGGGCGCACCGGGCGCGCACCCTTCTAAGCGCACGCCCATGGCCTGCCTCGCCAAGCCCGGCATGCGGCGGCGAGGAAACTCCTTGATTTGTCACGGGCCAGCCATAATCAATGGCTAACCCAACCACGAGGTGGGTTTCGTGTTATGGGTAAGGGACCCATGGAAGTGAACCCGTTGATGGGGTTCCCCTGTCTTGGGAATTGACGACCTGAGCGGCCAGGCCCGCGGGATTTGCACATGATTTTTCGAATTTTTATCGGCCTGGTGCTTCTGACCCTGATCGGTGGTCTGCTCGCCGCGGGTGCCGTTGCCGTCTATGTCTGGAACCTGTCCCGGGATCTTCCGGAATATGAGGTTCTGCAGGACTATGAGCCGAAGGTCATGACCCGGATCCATGCCGGTAACGGCACGATCATGGCGGAATATGCCTCAGAGCGCCGGATCTTCGTTCCCATCGAAGGGATCCCCAAGCCGCTCATCGCGGCCTTCATCTCCGCCGAGGATAAGACTTTCTTTGAACATGACGGCCTCGACTATAAGGGCATCGTCCGCGCCGCCATTTCCAACGTCTCCAACTACATGAACGATCGCCGCTTTGAAGGCGCCTCGACCATCACCCAGCAGGTGGCCAAAAATTTCCTGCTGTCGGGCGAGGTCAGGCTGGAACGGAAGATCAAGGAAGCCATCCTGGCCCGGCGCATCGAGGACACCTTCACCAAGGACCAGATCCTCGAACTCTATCTGAACGAGATTTATCTTGGCTGGCGGTCCTATGGGGTCGCTGCGGCGGCCTTGAACTATTTCGACAAGTCCCTCGACGAATTGACCTTGGGCGAGGCGGCCTATCTTGCGGCCATGCCGAAGGCGCCGAGCAATTACCGGCCCGACCGGGTCGGCCCGCGCGCGCGCGGTCTTGAACGGCGCAACTGGGTTCTGGAGCGCATGGCCGCTAATGGTCATATCTCCGTTGACGAAATGCGCAGCGCCCAGCGCGAGGACCTGGTCGTTTATGACCGGCCCTTTGGCGCCCACACCATCGAATATGAATATTTCGCCGAGGATGTCCGTCGTCAGGTGGCGGATCTTTTCGGTGAGGACAGCCTCTATCACGGCGGGCTTTCGGTGCGCACGACGCTGGAGCCCCGGCTCCAGCGCGCCGCCGTCCAGGCCTTGCGCAAAGGCCTCGTCGATTTCGATCAGCGTCGGGGCTATCGCGGCCCCGCCGGGCGCGCCTCTTCGGTGGCCGACTGGTCCAAGACGGTCAAGGCCCATAGGTTCCTGAGGGATGTCGACCCTTGGGTCGGCGCGATCGTGATCGATGTGCGCGACGCGGAAGGCTATGCCGTGGTCGGACTGGAGGACGGCCAGACCCAGGGCCTTCTGCCCACGGAAGGGTTGCTTTGGGCCCGGGCGGCCCAGGGCATGTCCGGCGGCTATCCCCAAATGGGGCCCGAGATCACGCGGCCAAGCGACGTCGTGGCGGTGGGCGATCTCGTTTATGTGGAGCCCGTCGGCCGTCTTGAGAATGCGCGCGGGCCCACGGTCCGGGTGGCCTTGCGCCAGATCCCGGAGATTGACGGCGGCATCGTGGCCATGGATCCCCACACCGGTCGGGTACTGGCCATGAATGGCGGCTTCAGTTTTGAACGCAGCGAGTTCAACCGCGCGACCCAGGCGTTGCGGCAACCCGGTTCGGCGTTCAAGCCCTTCGTCTACGCGGCGGCCCTCGACAATGGGTACACGCCATCGAGCGTCGTTCTCGATGCGCCGATTACCCAAGACCAGGGCGGGGGCCGGGGCCGCTGGAAACCCAAAAACTATGACGGCCGGTTCAAGGGGGCGAGCACCCTGCGCAAAGGTCTGGAGAAATCCTACAACCTGCTCACCCTCCGCGTCGCTCAGGACATCGGCATCGGCCAGGTGATCTCCTATGCCCAGAAAATGGGCGTTCTGGACACGGTCCCGGCCGTCGACGCCATTGCCCTTGGCTCCGGCGAGACCACGCTCGTGCGGATGACGGTGGCCTATTCCATGTTCGTGAACGGCGGTAAACGGGTCGAACCGATCCTCATCGACCGGGTCCAGGACCGTCTGGGCAAGACGGTCTATCGCAAGGATGAGCGGATGTGTGAAAACTGCCGGGAGGTGAGCTGGCAGGGTCAGGTCCATCCGGAATTGGACGATATCCGCGATGATGTTCTCGATCCCCATACGGCCTATCAGCTAACCTCCATGCTCCAGGGCGTGGTGGAGCGGGGAACGGGCCGCAAGATCCTGGCGGTCGGCAAACCCCTGGCGGGCAAGACCGGGACCACGGATGAAGAAAAGGATGCCTGGTTCGTGGGCTTCTCGCCCGACCTCGCCGTGGGCGTCTTTGTCGGCTATGACCAACCCCAGCCCATGGGGCGGCCGGAATCAGGGGGCGGGCTCGCCGCGCCCATTTTCCGGGACTTCATGGCCGAGGCCCTGAAGGATGACGCCGCGGTGCCGTTCCGCATCCCGCCGGGCATGATCCTGATCCGGGTCAATGCGGAGACCGGCCAACCCGCCAAGCCCGGGGAGGCCGGTGTCATCATTGAGGCCTTCAAGCCCGGCACGGGCCCCGATCCCAACGCCTATGCCGATGGCTTGAACGGCACCAGTGCCTCGCGCTTCCAGTCCGGCAAGTCCCGCAACGTGACCAAGGGCACGGGCGGCTTGTATTGATCCCTGGGGGGATGCTACACCCTCGCGACTTCCACCGATGACATGACAAGAGCTTTCAACCATGCGTGCTGAACTCCAATCCCTCGTCCAAGACATCAAGCAGTCGCTCGAACTGCTGAGGAGGCATCTTTAACTGGGATACCGCCGAAAAACGTCTGGATGAACTCAACGCCCGCGCCGAAGATCCCGATCTTTGGAATGATCCGAAAGCCGCACAAACGGTCATGCAGGAGCGCAACAAGCTCGATCAGGCCGTGAAGACCTATCTGGAGCTGGAGCGCGATCTCAACGATTCCGTCGAACTGATCGACCTGGGCGAGGCCGAGGGCGATGACAGTGTCGTGGAAGAGGCCGAGGCCACGTTGCGCGATGTCCATGCCCGCGCACAAGGGGCGGAAGTCGAGACACTGTTGTCCGGCGAGGCCGACGGCAACGACGCGTTCCTGGAAGTGCATGCCGGGGCGGGCGGGACCGAGAGCCAGGACTGGGCCAGCATGCTCCTGCGCATGTATTCCCGTTGGGCCGACAAGCGCGGCATGAAGGTGGAGCTGATCGAGGAAAGCCCCGGCGAAGAGGCGGGCATCAAATCGGCAACCCTGAAAATCCGTGGCGAGAACGCTTACGGTTGGCTCAAAACGGAGGCGGGCGTGCATCGGCTGGTCCGGATCTCGCCCTTCGACTCCAATGCAAGGCGCCACACCAGTTTCGCCAGTGTCGGGACCTATCCGGAAATCGACGACTCGATCGAGATCGAGATCCTGGAGAAGGACCTCAAGGTCGACACCTACCGGGCCAGTGGCGCGGGCGGGCAGCACGTCAACACCACCGACAGTGCCGTGCGCATCACCCACCAACCTTCAGGCATTGTCGTTCAGTGTCAGAATGAGCGCTCCCAGCACAAGAACCGGGCCACGGCCATGAACATGCTGAAAGCCCGCCTGTATGAACAGGAACTTCAGCGCCGGGAGGCCGAAGCCCAGGCGGAAGCCGAGGCCAAGACCGATATCGGCTGGGGGCATCAGATCCGCTCTTACGTGCTCCAGCCCTATCAGATGGTCAAGGATCTGCGCACCGGCGTCGAAAGTCCGACCCCGTCGGATGTCCTCGATGGGGCTCTCGATCCGTTCATGGCCGCGGCCCTGGCCGCGCGGGTCCATGGGGAGGACACCCAGGTCGAGGATCTGGACTGAGCCCAAGCGGGGCGCGTCCTATTCCAGGTCGATCCGTACCCCGCCAATGTCGGCATGCGGTATCGATAAATCCGTCCCCGGTGCTTTTTTCAAGGTGATACCGGCAAGCCCCGGCGCCGTGCCATCCGGAAGCGGATGGAAATGCAGGGTCGCATTGGCAAGTGCGATGGTGAAGGTCCCGCCGTCGGCCTCTTGGGCGGGCAGGCCCAGGACGGTGCTCCAGGCTGAGGCGACCGCCGCCGGGTCCTGGGCCTCCAAGGTCGCCCCGGCAATCGCCTGCACCCGGCTCGTATCCACGAAATCGGTCCAGGCGCGCTCATTGGCGGGCGCCCAACGGCCCTGGGGTTCGTTCAACGCGTCCCAGTCCGCCTCCAGGAAACTGCCGCCCATATCGGCCGGGTGGAACTGAAGGAAGGAATGGCCTTCGAGTGTCGTCTCCAGGACGATACGGATGCCGAGATCCACGGCGCGGGCCCGGATCGCGGCCTGTTCATGGGGCTCCGTCGTCTGACAAATGACCATATAGCCGCTGTCGCCGCCGCGCCGGTCCAGGAAGCGGACCGCCGGCGCATCCGCTTTGATGGGCGTGACCACTTCCAGGAACTGGGAGCCCACGGGCATCAGGATGTTCTCAAGCCCGAACTGCCCCACATCCGGGTCCTTGTAGCAGACCTTGAGGGAAAAGGTCTCCTCCAGGGCGTCCCGCACCGGTTCGAGATCCCGCGCCACAAGACAGATCTGTCTCAGGATGATGGCCATGATGGTCCTCCGCTGACGGATCGGGTCCCGTGATCGGTTTGATCCGGTCCCGTGTTCTTTGCGAAGGTCCATCATGGCCGCAAGCCGGCGTTCCGGCAAGATGTCTTGGCCGTCTCAGAACGGCGCCAGGATATCGTAGATCTGTTTCAGATATCGCTCCTGCTGCAGGTCGGTGATATGACCCTTGCCCCCGTAGGAGACGCGCGCCTCGGCGATCTGGGTGTGGGGCACGGTGTTGGTGCTGGAAATATCCTCCGGACGCACCACGCCCATGATCTGCAATTCCCGCACCTCGAAATTCACCCGCACTTCCTGGCGCCCGAAAATGACCAGATTGCCATTGGGCAGCCGCTGGATCACGATGGCCGCGACGGTCAGGTCCACGGTTTCGGCGCGGTCGATCTGGCCCGATCCCAAGCTTGCGGTGGTGCTCCCGAAGCTCGCGGCGGAGGCCGGGGAAAATTCCGAGGGCAGAAATTGCGCCAGCGCCCCTTCCGCGCCGAAAATGTTGGTCACATCCGCGTCTTCCTGGCTGGAGCGGTTGCGCGTCGTGGTGTTGTTGAGATTGGCCCGGTCCGTGATATCGATTTCCACCGTGAGGATATCGCCGATCTTGCTTGCCCGTTGATCCTGGAAAAAGGCCGTCGCGCCCGTGCGCCACAGGGAATTGGGCGCATAATTGGCCCGGTCCGGCCCGGGCATCGGCATGGTGACAGGCCGATAGTCCGCTTTCGACACCGGGTTCTCGATCGGCGTCATGGGCGGAGCGGTGCCCACGCTTTTCAGGCGGTCGACCGTGCTGCAGGCACTCAGGAACAGCGCAAGGAGGCCGAGCAACAGCAGGCGGACCAAGGGCGCGGGATCAGCGGTTTTGATACGGAACACCATGGGAAAGTCACTCCGGCTCTGTGCGATGGGCGTCATCGGGACGCGGTGCGGATGGTGGCGGTAAGCGCGTCGGCGCGTCCCGGCCCGCTCACCCGGCCTTCGATGATCCGCATGGACGTGGTGTTGCGAAAGCGGATCACATCATGCAGGGCGCCGTCTTCCAGGGCACGGACCATGGCGGTGAGTTCCATGCCCGGACGCCGCACGGTGACGGTCACGAGATCGCCGCGCTCCACCATGGCGGGCGTGGCCACATCCGTCTCCTTGATGACGGAGCCCACCCGCAAGGTCCGGCGCAGGGCCATGCCCGCAAGACGGCCGGGATCGATCACCGCGTTGCGGGGCAGGCGGTCGACCCGCATATCCTGCCACTCCCAGTCTCCCCGTCCGATAAGATGCCCGACAGACAGTGTCCGCGCCAGGACGGGAACGGGGGTCAACGGATGAACCCGGCCGGTCACGATCCGTCCCGCCTCCGGCTGGGCCGTCTCGGGAACCCGGATCCGGGCACGGAAACGGCCGTTTGCCGGATCCACGTCCAGAAGATCGATGCCGATGGTGGGCAGAACATCAAGGGCCGCATGAAACGTCCCGAGCCGGCCATTGGTCCGAACCTCCAGGGACTGTTCCCCGAATTCCGGGCCCAGAGCGTCGGCCAGGGCCTGGGTGATCTGGGATCCGGGGACGGTCTGGCTGGCTCGCGTGACCAAGATGCGCCTGAGACCCCGGGGGTTTCCCCAGCGCAAGCCGTGATCCGCCGCAAGTCGGACGATTTGATTGGCATCGAGACCAAGCCGCTTGCCGGGCGCCGGTGCCATGGCCACGGGCACGTCCGCGGCCACGCCGGCATCGTCGAACAGGTCGCCCAGACTGATCTGCACACCTTCGACCGTAAGCGGATTGCGCAGATGGACGTCGTGCACGGGCACGGCAAGATCCGTGTCCTGCGCCAGAGCGGGCCGGACCGAGCCCGGATGCGCCGCCAACACCATCGCGAAAAGAAGGAAAACCCGAACCATCCTGCAATGCCTCATCTCAGATTGTTGGCGGCGGAGAGCATCTCGTCCGATGCGGTGATGACCTTCGCGTTCATCTCATAGGCCCGCTGCGCCGTGATCAGGGCCGTGATCTCGGAGACGGAATTGACATTGGAGGTCTCGAGAAAGCCCTGCATGATCGAGCCCACACCATCCGCACCCGGCGTGCCGATATTGGGCGGTCCGGACGCGGCTGATTCGAGGAGCAGATTGTCACCGTTTCCTTCCAGGCCCGCCTCGTTGAAGAAGGTGGCGAGCGAAAGCTGACCGACATTCTGCGGTTGGACCTGGCCCGGAAGACTGGCCTGGACGATGCCCTGGGCATTGATGCTGACATCCACGGCCTCGGCCGGAATGGCGATGCCCGGCTGAACGACGAAGCCGTCACTCGTGACAAGCTGACCGTCCTGGCTCACCGAGAAGGAGCCTGCCCGTGTATAGGCTTCCTGGCCGTTCGGCAGCAGGATCTGGAAATAGCCTTTGCCCTGGATCGCGAGGTCATAGGTATTTTCCGTAGACATCAGGTTACCTTGCTCGGTGATGCGATAGACGCCCGCCGTGCGTACGCCGACACCGATCTGGATACCGCTTGGAGTCACCGTGCCCTGGTCCGACGTCGCCGACCCGACGCGTTCCAGATTCTGATACAGGAGATCCTGAAATTCGGCCCGCTGCCGCTTGAAGCCGGTCGTGTTCATATTGGCGAGGTTGTTGGAGATGACCTCCACATTGGTTTGTTGGGCCAGCATTCCCGTGGCCGCGATGCTCAAGGATCTCATCCGTCTACCCCTTTTTCCCGCCGATTGCCGTTCGATCAAGAACCTGATTACGCATTGGTGCGGCCCAGCCGCTCGATCGCCTTCGTGCTCATGTCATGGGCGTCCTTGCCCGACTGCATCGCGCCCTGATAGGCGCGCATGGTCTGGATCATTTTCGTCATTTCCCCGATGGCGTTGACGTTCGATCCCTCAAGCGTGCCCTGAAGGACACGAAACCCCTCCGCCGGTTGGGGGACCTCGTCGCTCCGCATCAGGCTGTC
>CAZFWG010000053.1:12069-17610 GCA_964522525.1 uncultured Alphaproteobacteria bacterium
CGTCCATCATTTTCAAGAAAGATCTCCTCGCCGTTTGAATCCAGAACCGGGTATCCACTGTGGGTGACAAGGCGGCCGTCGATGTCGAGCGCCAGTTTGCCGTTCCGGGTATAACGCTCCCCGTCCGGTGTATTGACGACAAAAAAACCTTCGCCGCTGATGGCGACGTCCAAGGGATCCCCCGTGGGCTGCATCGCCCCTTCCTCGAGATTGCGCGACAGGCCGAAATCCATCACGAACAGGATCTGATCCTGACCGGCCCCGTTGCCGCCGACGCTCTCGGCCCGTTCCTCAAAATGAAGGGTCTCGGCCTTGAAGGCCGTGGTGTTCAGATTGGCAAGATTGTTGGCGACCACATCAAGGGTCCGCCGCATGGACATCTGACTGGAAAGATTGACCAGCCCCACATTCTCCATCGTCCCATTCCCCCTGTCGTCGTTTTGCTGGACCTTTCTTCGCAGCCCTCGTGCCAAACGCGCAGGGACGCATTTCCGGCGTTTCACGCCACTGTGGATGCCGTATGCGGTCAATCCGGCCCCGGCAAATCCTGCCGGGGGGCAGAACCCGCTCAGCTGCACGGACCGTGATCAACCGCCCCTTAACCCTAGAGGCCGTATTCTGCAGTCTGTGGAAAGACAGCCTCTTGGCGTGGGGACGAAGTGCGATGGCGGCGGAAGGGGAAGCGGCAGCGGCAGACGATGCCAATGCCGGTGAGGGTGGTGAGAAGAAAAAGAAACTCCCCGGCAAGGTTATCGTTCTGTTCATCGTCGCTCCGGTCCTGCTCCTGTGCGTTCTGGCGGCGGTCTTCTTCCTGTTTCTGGGTGGAGACAAAGAAGAGCACGCCGAAGAAGGGCACGATACCCATGCGCACAGTGATGATAGGCATGGTGAGGCGAAGGATGACCATCACGGCAAGGATGAAAAACACGCCGCGCACGACACGGATGAAGGCGCGATACCGGTTCTCAATCCCGAGGATGCGATCTTTTTCGATCTGCCTGACATCCTCGTCAATTTGAACACGGTCGGTACGCGGCAGGTCTATCTCAAACTGAGGGTGGCCCTCGAACTCCACAAAGAGGCGGATACGGATGCCCTGGATACCGCGCTGCCCCGTGTGATCGACAAGTTCCAGGTCTATCTCCGGGAGATGCGTGTCGAGGATTTGAGCGGCTCCTCAGGGCTCTTCCGTCTTAAGGAAGAATTGCTGCGGCGGGTCAACGCGGCGACCCACCCGATCCACGTCTATGACGTGCTCTTTAAGGAAATGCTTATTCAGTAGGCTGTTTGGAAGCACCCATGTCGGATACGCCGGAGTCAGAGACTGATCAGGACGCGATGGCGGCGGAATGGGCCGCGGCCGCCGGCGACGGGGAAGCCGTCGACGATCAGGCCATGGCCGATGAATGGGCCGCCATGGCAGAAGGCGGCGAAGGGGACGACGGCGAAGGCGAAGGTGAAGGCACCGCCGAACGTGTTCTTGATCAGGACGAAATCGACAGTCTGCTGGGGTTTGACGTCGGTGATGGCGGCTCGTCCGACCGCAGCGGCATCCGGGCCATCATCAATTCGGCGCTCGTCTCCTATGAGCGCCTGCCGATGCTGGAGATCATCTTTGATCGGCTGGTGCGGTTGATGACCACCTCCTTGCGTAATTTCACATCGGACAATGTGGAAGTGAGCCTTGACAACATCTCCTCGATCCGGTTCGGGGACTATCTCAACTCCATTCCCCTTCCGGCCATCCTCGCCGTTTTCCGTGCCGAGGAGCTCGACAATTATGGTTTGTTTACGGTTGAATCCAATCTGATCTATTCGATCGTGGATGTGCTTCTGGGCGGGCGCCGGGGAACGGCCGCGATGCGGATCGAGGGCCGTCCCTACACGACGATTGAGCGCAATCTCGTTCAGCGGATGATCGAGGTCATCCTTGGGGACCTTCAGGCGGCATTCGAGCCCCTCTCCAAGGTCACGTTCAGTCTTGATCGTATGGAGACCAATCCGCGTTTTGCCGTCATTGCCCGTCCCGCCAATGCGGTGATCCTGACCAAACTGCGCGTGGACATGGAGGACCGGGGCGGGCGGATCGAACTCATGATCCCCTATGCCACGCTGGAGCCCATCCGAAAACTCCTCCTTCAAATGTTCATGGGGGAGAAGTTCGGGCGGGATTCGATCTGGGAGAGTCACCTGGCCACCGAACTGTGGTCCACGAAAGTGGAGATCGAGGCGGTCCTCGACCAGCTCAATATGGGTTTGCAGGACGTGATGGATTTCGAGATCGGCCAGACGATCATGCTCAATGCCAATGTGGACAGCGAGGTGGAACTGCGCTGCGGGCCGGTTTCCCTCCTGACAGGGCAGATGGGCCGGGTCGGGCAGAACGTATCGGTACGAATTGATCAACCGATCAAACGCCGTATCCGGGAGGGCCTGTCATGACGGCGCTGCCCATGGATCTCATTCTGGAGGCGGTGCTGGCCGGGCTCCTCGTCCTGACGGTGGTCTATTGCGTCATCCTTGATCGCAAGCTGCGCCAGCTCCGGTCGGGACAGGATGGTCTACGGGACATCATCAAGGGTTTGAATGCCGCCACGGAACGCGCGCAGAGTTCGATCGCCCATCTCAAGATCGCGGGTCAGGCCCAGAGCGAGGCCCTGATGGGGCAGATCTCCCAGGCCAAGGGGCTCACGGACGAACTGGGATTGATGATTGAAAGTGGCAACAGCCTTGCGGATCGTCTTGAAGGGGGAAGGGCGGATGCCCATAAGGCCGATGACGGGGCGCAGGGCGGCGGCCGGGTGGAACCGCTTTGGGCGGTTGAATCCTCGGAGCGGGGCAGGCCCGCCTTCGAGGACCGGTTGCTCAAAGCCCTGAGGGATGTCCGCTAACAGAGGATAAAGGTGGATTGTCCACCATGGCTGGGGTGGCGGCGTTGGAAGTTTCTGGGGGGTCAACGTGGACGAACGATTGAAGATCTTGCCCATGGTCGCCATGGCGGCCCTGGTCCTGTTGACCGTGAAGATGTTCGATCTGTGGACGGGGTACCGGTCCGGCGTCCTGGGTATTGCCCCGGCGGTCGCAGCCAGTGAAGCGAAACCCACGGCCGACAACAAGAAGCCAAAAGAGGAGGAGAAAAAGGACGGCAAGAAAGCCGAGCAGCCGGCACCCCACGAGCCTGGGCTCGGGTATGCCGACTTTTCGGAGATCCGCGATCCAGCCTTGATCAGTGAATCGGAGGTCCGGGTTCTCGAAAGTCTGGCGGAACGGCGCACCCAGATTGATGCGCGGGAACGTGCCCTGGCGATGAAAACGTCTCTTCTCGAAGCAACGGAAAAACGCGTCCAGAAGCGCATTGACGAACTCAAGACCCTGGAAGCGAAGATCAAGGATCTTCTCGGTCAACTCGACGGCGAAGCCGAAGCCCAGATCTCGAGCCTGGTCAAAGTCTATGAGAACATGAAAGCCAAGGACGCCGCCCGGATCTTTGAAAATCTGGATCAAGAGATTTTGATCTCCGTGGCGGCCCGGATGCGTGAACAGAAAATTGCCGCGATTCTCGCCCAGATGCGCCCGGAAACTGCCCAATCCCTCACCGTGTTGCTCGCCAAACGATACACGGATCTCGAAACCGCGATGGACGGCTGACGGCCGCCCCATCGTCGGATAACGAGCGTGTAAGGGTGGAGAGCATTTAAGAAATGGGAAAGACGGATGAGGATAGAATTTATTCAACGGGAACACGGGTTTGCCATGTACCCGTCGTCTTTCTGCCAAGCCCGGTGGAGACGATGGAGCATGACAGCCAGGGTGTTTTGACCCTTTATCTCCCGCTCTATCTCGTTTTGCTGGCTTTTTTTGTGATGCTTACCGTCAACGGAACTTTCGATAAGCCCAGAGGAACGGACGTGCTGCGAAGTGTGAATGGGGCCCTGGCGGGCGTTGTCCCGCTGGTCCGTGAGCAGATTGACGGTGAGATCCAGGCGCGTGAGATTCGGGCTCGGGTGGCGGCAGTGCGGATCGAGGAAGTCCTGGGCCGCCATGGTTTCGAGGCGACGCGCGTCAAGGATTGGTATGGAGCGTTGGTCATGAAGGCGCAGATTTCGTCCCTGTTTCAGGAGCAGGATGTGCGTTTTGATCCGGACCATAAGGTCTGGTTGTCGCGGCTTGCCGAATTTCTTGCGGATGTTCCCGGTGCGGAAGTGGCGTTTCTGATCGGCGATGGGGATCCCCTGGCCATGAAGCGGGCCGTCTTCCTTGATGACAACTGGCCTTTGATTGCGCCTCACATTCCGGCGGATATCGGCATTTTGCCGGGCGGGGAGGGCCTGACCATTCGCGTGGATATGCCCGATCTCGCCTGACGGTGTGGCGCCAGTGACGGGGTGGATCCCACAGACGCCCCAATCCCTTCCTTTGCGGTCGGTACTGTCAGTCCCCCATCATGATGGCGGGCAGGACCATCGGTGGCTTGTCGTTTTCGCCGATTTGCTGGCCCTTCTCATTGCCCTTTTTGTACTGATCCTTTCCACACGGACACCGCCGGTCTTGACGCCGCCCCGCAATGGCGGCGCGGAGGATGCGCCTGTTCTGGAGGCCATTCGCAAACCTCCGAGCCTGCGGCTTTCGCCGGTCACCGATACCGATTATTTGGGACCGGTATTGTTTAATGCGCTTTCGGAGGCGGGCCTCTCAAGGGTTGTGGAAACCCGACTTTTACGAAATGGGGTTCTGCTTCGCGCACGACTGAGTGCGTGGACCCGAGGGCCGGCAGGTCAGGAACCGGCCCGCGATGTCGTGGCAGTTCTGGAAAGACTGGGCAACCGGGTCGATCTGAGGATCCATGTGCCGACCAGCCTCCGGGGATCGGGCCTGTCGGCGCTCACGCGGGAGCAGGCCCTTGTCCAGGGGCGGAGTTTCGCCCGGCGTTTACAAGGGATGGGACTGACACGGAATCTTACCGTTCTGCTGGGATCAACTGGCGATGGTGGAGATTGGCTCGTGGATATCATCGTGGTTCGCCATGCGGAGGTCTGATCAAACGAATTTGTGGTTCCGGGGCGCGCGCCTCCGCGCGGCCGTGGTGATCTGTGTTGCCCTTATGCTCCTTGGGCCATCGGCCGTGCAGGCCCAGTCATCCGATCCAGAGGCTGGAGGTGTCCGGATCAACGCCCGGTGGATCGAGTCGATCGGTCGGGTAGAATTCGATTGGACGGGTCCGATCAGTGTTGACCACGAGATCGTCAATCGGGTTCTGGTCCTGCGTTTTGACCGCAGGGTGACGGGTGAGATACGGACAATCCGGGACCGCCTGCGCCGCTATGTTGCGCTGGCGCAATTGGATCCGGACGGAAAAACCCTGCGCATCGCGCTCAACCGGGATCTGGACGCAGAGGTCCGCCAGGCGGGTCGTCGGGTGGCCGTTGATCTGGTGCCGGCGGATTTTTCCGGCGTCGTTCCGCCTGTAGAGGTCCTGGCGCTCCCACCGTCCCCCAATGAGGCACCGGCCGTCCCGCCCCTCACGCCGACGCCGGTGATCAC
>CAZFWG010000053.1:17710-30490 GCA_964522525.1 uncultured Alphaproteobacteria bacterium
GACAAAGGCGGACCGTTGATCCTGGAGCTGACCAAGGTTGAGGGTGCCTCATTCCGTCATTTCCGGGACGGGAAGCGGATTGTCGTCGATATCCTCAAGCCCGAAGACACGGAAGAAGCACCGGTGGATGAAACGATCCTTCCGGAAGAACTGCGCGCGCTCGCGGCGTCACAGGAGGAAAGCGAGGATCCGACCGGAAAGGAGGAGGCACCGGCCCCGCAGACGGAACCGGCGCCTTGGGACGACGGGGTGTCGGTGCCGGTTTCCGTCTATGCGGACGAAGCCCATGTCGTGCTTGAATTCCAGTGGCCGGTCGATGTGGGGGCGGCGGCCTTCCGGCGGGGCGATTTCGCGTGGATCCTGTTTGACCGTGCCGCACAACTTGATCTTGGATCTCTGGACGGACGGTTTCAGGATGTCATCACGGATGCGGCGCAACAGGCGCATGAGAATGCGGTCCTGGTGCGGGTCGGGATCCGCGGCTCGACCCTTGTTTCCGTTGAGCGGGAGGGCGCGACATGGCGGGTCCTTCTGGGTGAGGAGATCCGGAAGCCGGCCCAACCCTTGGCCGCCAATCGGATCTTGAACGGAGCAGAGAGGGGGGAAGTGGCGATCCCCTTGCCGGGTCTCGGAAGGGTGGTGAGCTTCATCGATCCCGAAGTGGGCGACAGGCTCGTTGCGGTCACGATCGATTCGGCGCCCCACGGATTTGTCGCCCCACGAACCTTTGTCGATGTCGCCGTATTGGGAAGTGCCCATGGCGTTGCCCTCGATCCGATTGCCGAGGATTTGACCGTCGAATGGCGGGACGGGACGGTTCGTGTGACACGGCCGGACGGGCTTATCATGTCCGGACCTGACACGCGGGTGGAACGGCGCGGCGCGCGTTTGCGGGAGATGGGGCCGGGCTTCATCGATCTTGAAGGCTGGGCGCGGGGCGGCAGAGCCCGTTTTACCGACAATCAGCGCCTTTTGCAGGCCGATCTGCGGTCGGCGGAAGATCCTGAAAAACGAAACGCGGCGCGGTTGGCCTTGGCCCAGTTCTTCGCCGCGAATGGCTTCACGGTCGAGGCGCTCGGGATCATGGAACTGGTTGCCGCGGACGATCCGGAAGCCGTACAAGCGCCGCAATTCCGAGCCCTGAGAGGTGTGTTGCGGTTGTGGATCAATCGACCTCGCGAAGCCCTGGATGATCTTGATCACCATAGTCTGCGTTTTGATCCGAGCGCGGCTCTTTGGCGCGGGACGGCCCATGCGGCGCTCGAGGAATGGACCGAGGCGCGGGCCGCGCTCGAGACGGGGCGTCCGGCCCTTGGGGCCCACGGGGCTCAGGAGCAGGCCCGCTTTCTTCTGGCTCAGTCCCGTGCCGCCCTTGGTGTCAACGATATCGGCGGCGCCCAGGAGGCGCTGAAGCGTGTGGATGCGGACAAAGCCGGTCAGGTTCTCGGTCTCGAGACCCTCTTGTTGCAGGGGCAGGTCCATGAGGCCCTCGGTGCACCCGACCGCGCCCTGGAGGACTACGGAAAGGTGCTGGCTGGTGGCCATCTGCCCACCCGTGCCCAGGCCGCCTTCCGGACCATTCTGGTCGAGGAGCGTCTTGGTCTTCTTGAGACGGATCAAGCCATCGAGCGGTTGGAGGCGCTGCGTTTCCAATGGCGCGGCGACAAGCTTGAGCTTGCCGTCCTGCACAAGCTCGGCATGGCCTATGTCGAGACCGCGCGCATTCGTCAGGGGCTGGTGATCATGCGCCTTGCCGTGCAAAGTTTCCCGGGGTTCGAGAAAGCCCGGGACGTGGCCGATGACATGTCCCAGGTGTTCGAGGACCTCTATCTTGGCAAGGGCGCGGATGCCATGCCGCCCGTCCAGGCCTTGGCCCTGTTCTATGATTTTCCCGAACTGGTCCCTGTGGGGACCAAAGGGGATGACATGATCCGGCGGCTGGCGGATCGTTTGGTCGAGGTTGACCTTCTTGAACAGGCGGCGGAACTCCTGGACCACCAGGTGAAATTCCGCCTGCGGGGCGTGGCGCGCAGCCAGGTGGCCACCAAACTCGCGGTCGTTCATCTCATGGATCGAAAACCGGCCAAGGCACTTCAGATCATTCGTGCGACCCGTCAAACGCGCCTGCCGGAGCGGTTGAACCGGCAGAGGCGGTTGCTGGAAGCCCGCGCGCTGGCGGATCTGGAACGCTATGACAATGCGCTGGAGGTCATCGAGGGGTACAATACACTTGATGCCCACCGTTTGCGCTCGGATGTTCTGTGGCAGGCCGAAGACTGGCCCCGCGCCGCCGCGACCCTGGAAAGCCTCGTGGCGCGTTTGTCGCGGGCGGGCACGTTCGAGAACGAGGACCGTCTCAACATCATGCGGGCCGCCATCGCCTATGCCCTCGCCGAGGACGCCCCGGCGCTTGCGCGCTTGCGCCAGCAATTCGCCCCCCTCGTCGCGGGCAGCCCGGATGAACGGGCCTTCGACATCGTCACTCAGCGGATCGAGACGCAAGGGGTGGCCTTCCGCGAACTGGCCAGCAAGATCGCTGCGACCGACACTTTCGACGCCTTCATGGCGTCCTTCCGCCAGGACTTCGAGGGGACGGGTGCAGGAGGCTAGCTTGGCCGTCTACACCCCATAGCTCTTGACCAGCGAACCGGCGACAAGATACCAGCCGTCCACCAGGACGAAGAAAATCAGCTTGAAGGGCAGGGAGATGATCACGGGGGGAAGCATCATCATGCCCATGGCCATCAGGATGGAGGCCACGACCATGTCGATGACGAGAAAGGGCACGAAGAGCAGAAAGCCGATTTCAAAGGCGCGGCGCAGTTCGGAAATCATGAAGGCCGGGATGAGCACCTGAAAGGGAGTGGTCTCGGGTGTTTCCGGCGCCGGGCTTTGCGCCATGTCGAGGAAGAGGCCAAGGTCCTTTTCACGGACATGGCGCAGCATGAAGCCGCGAAAGGGCTCCGCCGCCTGTTCGATGGCCGTGACCGTATCGACTTCCTCCGCCAGCAGGGGACCGATCCCGACCTCATAGGCGCTTTTGAACACGGGCGCCATGATGAAGGCCGTCAAGAAAAGGGCCAGACTGATCAAAACGGCATTAGGCGGACTTTGCTGCATGCCGAGAGCCGTGCGCAGGATCGACAGGACCACCACGATCCGGGTGAACGAGGTGACCATGACCAGGATCGACGGCGCCAGACTCAGCACCGTGACGAGCGCGATGATCTGGACGATGCGTTCCGTCAGGCCCCCTTCTTCGGCCAGATCGACGGTCAGGGCCTGGGCCCACCCGGGCGCGGCGCCGGCGGTAAGAATGACGATGATCAAGAGGGGAAGCGTGAGGAGCGGGCGCATCACGGCATCTCCCGGAAATCATCTGTTGGGTGATCGGCAGCCTTGTCCGACGGCGGCGCGGGCGTCATCTGGGCACCGCCCGGCCCGAGCAGAACCAACGCTTCCCCATTATCGATCCGCACGAGCATCAAGCGGTGGCGAGGATCAAGAACCAAGGTTTCGACAAGCCCCAGCCGCCGCTCGCCCGTTGTCCGGCCCGCCGGCTGGATCCATCCGCGCATGCGCGCCAGAGCCGCGCATCCCAAGATCAACCCGATCACGAAAATCAGCGCCAGGAGGGACCGGAGAATATCGCTCAGTTCCATGACTGCCCTCCGCTACGATCCTGAGTGTATGACCCATTAGGCTTAAGGGCCGGTGAAGAGGGTCGGGCGCGAACAGGGCCATCGGTTATGGGGACCTTTACCCGCCCATGTCAGCATCGAGGACGGTGACGGGGCTGGAGACGTGGCAAATGGCGCTGGAAGAAATGCCCTTGATGGGCATGATCAAGGAAAAGATGAGTTGGCTGACGGCCCGGCAGGAAGTGCTGGCGCAGAACGTGGCCAATGCCGACACACCGGGCTACCGCGCGAAGGATCTCAAGCGTCCTGATTTCAGAGCCATGATGGAAGCCGAAAATGTGTCGCTCGCCATGCGCCACACAAGCAGCGCCCATATGGCCTCGACCACCGGAGAGGGCACACCCCACCGCACCGAACGCAGCGGCAGCTGGGAAGTCGTGCCCGACGGCAACTCCGTGGTTCTTGAACAGGAAATGATGCGGGTCACGGAAACGGCCGGTGAATATCGTCTGGCGGCAAATCTCTACAGCAAAAGCGTGAATCTGGTGCGGATGGCAATCGGCCGGAGCTAGAGCGTTTCCCGAAAAAAGGGCGGGCGGTTTTGGGCGCGGGAAACGTGGTGGGACGACACTTCAGAGTCTGGTGAGGGTGGGGACGGATGGATTTCGAAAAGACCATGGCGATCGCGGCCGCCGGCATGAAGGCGCAAGGCTCGCGCCTCAAGGTACTGGCGGAAAACGTGGCGAATGCGGACAGCCTGGCGAGCACGCCGGGTGGCGAGCCCTATCAGCGCCGCATCCCGTCCTTCAAGAATGAGATGGATCGGGAAATGGGGGTTTCGCTTGTCACCATGGACAAGACGGTGCCTGACACGTCGAAATTCGGCAAGCGTTATGATCCCAGGCATCCGGGGGCGGATGAAACCGGTTATGTCATGACGCCCAACGTGAATTCACTGATTGAGAGCATGGATATGCGTCAGGCCCAGCGCAGTTATGAGGCCAACATCAATGTGATCGAATCCGCCCGTTCCATGTTGATGCGGACGATCGATCTGTTGCGGGAATAAGGGGCCTCGACCATGGCGATTGACTCGGCAAATGCGATCCTGGCCTATGCCAAGGCGCAGCAGCGCGATATCACCGCTGGAAACGGGATCGAGACCCCGGAGGCGGGGGCGGGCGGTTTCGGCGCCATGGTCAAGGAGGCCATGGAAAGCGGCATTCAAACCGCCAAGGCCGGGGAGGCCGCGGCCGCCGCAGGCCTGTCGGGGGAAGCGGCGCTCATTGATGTGGTCAGCGCGATTTCCGCGGCGGAAGTGACCGTCCAGTCCGTCGTCGCGGTGCGCGACCGTGTGATTTCCGCCTATCAGGAAATCATGCGCATGCCGATTTAACTTCCGATGGGGTGAGCGTTGCGTTCCCTCCAGGCATGGACGATGTCGGCAAAATTCTCCGGATTACCTTCATAGGACAGAATACCGTCCACCAGGGCCCAGGGATGGGCGCTGCGTGTCCACAGCTGGGCGACCGGTTCGATCGCCGTGGGGCGGTCGAGCGTACCCGGACGGAGGGACAGGATCTCGGATCCTTCCGATATCGTGTAGATGCGGACGAGGCAGGTCGGACAATGGCAGTTGATGCTGACCCTGCCGCTCGGGCGGATCTTCTTGACCTTCCTCGGTTTGCCTTCCTCGATCGAAAAATCGCGGGCCGACACCAGCAAGGCCATGGCGAAGGCGGAGCCTGTGCGCCGTTGGCAATCTGTACAATGACAGAGATAGGCGGCAAGGGGCGCGCCGTCGATCCGATAGCGCACCACCCCACAACTGCACCCGCCGGTCAGCATGGTGTTTCCGCTGGCCGAAGACATCACTTTGGTGCTCCCTTGGGCAGGCGCGGCAGGTCCTCTCCCCCCATCCAAGGCACATCGTGGGAGGTCCAGATATGGACCACCGGCTGCTCCCCCGGATCCGTATCGAGGGAGCCCAAGCGCAGGATCACGCCATCCCTGTCCACCCATTCCGCCATCAGATGGCTGCCGCAGCGAGGACAGAAATGGCGCAGCTTGCCGGGGGTGGATTCATAGGCGGCGCGCACGTCATCGCCTCGGGTCCACCGGAAATCGGCCCGCTTGACAAGGGCCGTGGTGGCATAGGCTGCCGAATGGGCCTTGCGGCAGGTGTGGCAGTGGCAATGGCCGATCGGGCTGGCCAGGGCCTCGACTTCATAGGCCACCTCCCCGCACAGACAACTTCCCCGAAGCATCAGTTTCCTCCCGTCTTTACGCGCCGCTAAGCGTAACCATGCCATCATGATCCAGCATGGGACAATGACAGGGCAAGGCGTGACATGACGGGACCGGAGGCCATCGATCTGGCGCGCGAGGCGATTATCGTCCTGCTCAAGGTGACGGCGCCCTTGATGGGCATCGGCCTGGGCGTGGGGCTCGCCATCGCGTTCTTCCAGGCGCTGACCCAGATTCAGGAAATGACCCTGTCCTTCGTGCCCAAAATCGTCGCGATCTTCGTCAGTCTGATCATTTTTCTGCCCTTCATGGGACAGTTGATGGCGAGCCTCATGGAGACCGTCATGGACAAGATCGTTTCAGGATAAGGGCCTGATGGCATGACCGTCAGCGCGGCCATCGACACTCTGCCCTCGGAGATGTTCCTGTTCCTGCTTGTCTTTGCAAGGCTCGGCGGGGCAATCATGCTGCTCCCCGTTTATGGAGAGCCCTCGGTGACCGCCCGGTCGAGGCTGTCGATCGCCCTGGCCCTGACCCTCCTGGTGACGCCGGTGATCCGCGACGCGCTGCCCCCTTTGCCCGATGTCTGGCCGGCGGCCATGATGCTGATGATCCGCGAGGCGATCGTCGGTCTGGCCATTGGCGGGCTCATCCGGCTTTTCATGTCGGCTCTGCATGTGGCGGGCATGGTGATCGCGGTTCAGACCGGTCTTGCCTTTTCCATGACCTTCGATCCTTCGCAAGGCAGCCAAAGCGTGGTGGTGGCCTCGTTCCTGTCCCTGCTGGCGATCGTCCTGATCGTGACAACCGATCTCCACCATCCGCTTCTCGCCGCGGCGGCCGACAGCTACCGGGTCTTTCCGGTGACGGATGGCCTGCCCGTGGGCGATATCGCCACGGTCGCCACCCGCTGGTTCGCGGACGCGTTCCTCCTGGGGCTGACCTTGGCCTTCCCGTTCCTGGTGTTCGGCTTTATCTTTTATCTGGCCATGGGGGTCCTGTCGAAACTGATGCCCCAGCTTCAGATCTTCTTTCTGGTCCAGCCCGTGAACATCACCATGGGTTACGCCATTCTGGCCGTGGTCGTCTCGGGCCTCATGCTCACCTTCCTAACGGCCCTGGAGGAGCGGGTGGCCTCCCTGTTGGGGAGTTGAGCGGTGGCCGAGGACCAGGACGAAAGCCAGAAGACGGAAGATCCCACCGACCAGCGCCTGCGGGATGCGCTCAAGAAAGGGGACGTGGCCAAGAGCACCGAGGTGACGACGGTGGCGATCCTGATTGCCGGGACCGGCCTCGTGGCCGGGCTTTCGGGCTGGGTCGCGGCCGGTCTGGGCGATGGTCTGGCCCCCTTCCTGGAACGGCCCCATGCAATCGCCGTCGACCGGGGCAGCGTCACCAATCTGTGGCTGCGGGTTTCCACGATCATGCTGTGGGCGCTCGCCGTGCCGTTCGGGGTTCTTTTCCTGGCAGCCCTTGCGGGCAATCTGGTGCAACACCCGCCGCTCTTCACCACGGAAAAGATGAAGCCCGATCTGAAAAAGGTTTCCCCCCTGGGCGGTCTCAAACGCATGTTCGGCATCCAGGGATGGGTCAATTTTTTCAAGGGAATCGCCAAGATCGCCGTGGTATCGGCGGTGATTTTCGCCGTGCTCTGGCCGGAGCGGGGCCTCATGATCGGGTTAAGCGATCTGGAGCCTGGTCAGATCTTGTTAATCCTGAAGGATTTAAGCCTTCGTCTGATGGCTGCCTGTACGGCCGTGATGCTGATCATCGCCGCCGCCGATATGAGCTTCCAGCAATATCAGCGGCACAAGCGACTGCGCATGACCAAGCAGGAGGTCAAGGATGAGTTCAAGCAGAACGAGGGCGATCCCCATGTGAAGGGGAAGCTGCGTCAGCTGCGGGCCGAGCGGGGCCGGCAGCGCATGATGGCGGCGGTGCCGGAGGCCACGGTCGTGGTCACCAACCCGACCCACTTCGCGGTCGCCCTCAAATACGAATCGGATACGATGGCAGCGCCGATATGTGTTGCGAAAGGTGTCGACACGGTCGCGCTTCGGATCCGTGAAATCGCGGAGGAACATCAGGTTGCCGTCGTTGAGAACCCGCCGCTCGCGCGCGCGCTCCACGCGACGGTCGAGATCGACGAGCCTGTGCCGCCCGAGCACTACAAGGCCGTTGCTCAGGTTATCGGATTCGTCTGGCGCTCCCAGCGCAAGGCGGGTGCCGCGCGGTCCTGATCCGCGCCCGGTGGTCCGAGCGCTTTCCGTCTCCGGAAGGTCCCTGGATTGGCGTCAGGGACCTGATGGTTCCCGTTGTGTCGCCGGTTTCGGCGGGTGTCCGGTCCTGTCCACGGAACCTCTTTGGCAAGGGGTTTTGGATCCGGCATCCCAAAGCGAATTGGGTTGGTCATCACGGTCAGGCAACGGTCGAAACACCGTTGCCGGAACCGATCGATGGTCGGGTGAGGTCAGGGGGTTTGCATGATGAAAAAAGTGGCAGCGCGGGGGGCGGACGCCTTCCCATCGTTGAGCCCCAATGCCCTGGCGCGGTTGCAGCGGCATCTGCCCACCGTGATCGCGGTCCTGTTCGGTCTCAGCGGCGCGGCGGCCATTTCGGCCGTCATGGCGCCGGGCCTGCCGGCCCTGATCTTCCTGGGCGGCGCCTCGGCCGTCGGTCTTGTGGTGGTCTATGGCCACGCCACCGGGGCCTTGGCCAGTTCATCGGCGCCCCAATTCGGCGACATGGCGACCCGTATTCTGGAGGACGCGCCGGAGGCCTATCTGGTCACGCGGCGCGACGGCTCCCTCGTTTTTGCCAATACGGCCTATCGTCAGCTCACCGCCTATCTGGGCGATGATCGTCCGGGTCCCCTGGAACGGCTCCTGGCCGGCCAGGGGGATGCGGCCCAGCCCCTCTATCAGTTGGCCCGCGCGGCCCGTGACGGCGCCGAGACCCGCCAGGACATCCCCATGGACCTGCCCGGCGGCGGGCGGACCTGGCTGCGCGTCGAGGTGCGGCCCATCGCGGGCTTTGCCCAGCGGGTGCTGTGGCGCATCGTCGATCAGGGGCCGGAAAAAGAAGCCGGCGCCATGCGCCAGATGCTCCAGATGGAACGGGACGGTCTGATCCGCGCCCTCGACCATCTGCCCGTCGGTCTTCTGACCTTTGACAGCACCGGCAAGGTCCTGTGGTCGAACCGGACCTTCACCGGCTTGAGCGGGTTCTCCACGGACTATCTCGAGGGCGCGGCCCTGGATGCCATCTTCGCCGGGTCCGAGGACGGGATCCGGGAACGGTTGCGCACGGCGGCCCAGGACGGGGCGCTGGTGGAATTGGCCCTGCTGCCCCAGGCCGGCGGTACGGCCGAGCCCATGCGGGTATGCGTGCGGGCGCGCGCGGACGTGTCCGCCGATGCGAGCCCCGTGCTCCATCTGGTCTTGTGGCCGCGCAGCGTCGACCCGAGCCGCGACGCGGATCTGCCCGCCAATTCCCTGTCGGAATTCCTGGATCACGCGCCCGTGGGCATCGTCATCCTGGACGAGGAAGGCGAGATCCAACTGGCCAATCCGGCGATCCGTGCCATGATGGATGCCCAAGGGGCGGACGCCCGCACCATCGAGGATCTGATCCTGCCCGAGGACCGGGATCTTCTGTCCACCCTGGTTCAGCAATTGCGGTCCGAGCGGGCGCGCAAGGACGGCATCGAGGTCCGGCTCGTCAATTCCAATGCCGGGGCCGCGCGCAGTGCCCAGATCTTCGTCAGCCGTCTCGACCCGGTGCCGGGCGGGGACGGGCATCTCATTCTCTATTTTGTCGACACCACCCAGCAGAAATCCCTGGAACAGCAATTCGCCCAGTCCCAGAAAATGCAGGCCATCGGCCAGCTGGCGGGCGGCGTGGCCCATGATTTCAACAATCTGCTGACCGCCATTATCGGTTTTTGCGACCTCTTGGTGGCGCGCCACCCGGCGGGCGATCCGTCCTTCGGCGATATCGACCAGATCAAGCAGAACGCCCTGCGCGCGGCCAACCTGACCCGTCAGCTCCTGGCCTTCTCCCGGCGCCAGACCTTGCGTCCGAAAGTCCTTCAGCTGACGGATGTGCTGGCGGACCTGTCGATCCTGCTGCGCCGCCTGATCGGCGAGACCATCAGTCTCGACATGCATCACGGACGCAATCTGGGCCTCATCAAGGTCGATCAGGGTCAGCTTGAGCAGGTGATCATCAATCTGGTGGTCAATGCCCGCGACGCCATGAAGGATGGCGGTACGCTGCGCATTCGCACCAATAATGTGGATGTCTCTCAAGGGGATGCCCCGCCGTCGGGTACGGGCATCGGCCAGGACACCCTGCCGCCGGGCTCCTATGTGGAAGTGCTCGTCGGCGATACGGGCATCGGCATTGCGCCGGAGAACGTGACCCGGATCTTTGAGCCCTTCTTCACCACCAAGACGGAAGAGGGAGCCGGCAAGGGCACGGGGCTCGGCCTCTCCACCGTGATCGGCATCATTCAGCAGACAGGCGGTTACATCTTCGTCGACAGCACGGTTGGTCAGGGCACCACGTTCCGGATCTATCTGCCCCGGGAGGCGAACCGGCGCAAGGAGCCCCGGAAGGGCAAGGAAAAGGCGCCCAAGCCCCGCGACCTGACGGGCAACGGCACCATTCTTCTGGTGGAGGACGAGGACGCGGTGCGCACCTTTGCCGCTCGCGCGCTCACGTCACGGGGCTATACGGTGCTCGAGGCGGGCAATGGCGAGGTGGCCCTCGACGTGGCGGAGGCCCATGACGGGCCCATCGATCTTGTCGTCTCCGACGTGGTCATGCCGGCCATGGACGGGCCGACCATGGCGGGGGAACTCCTGAAAGTCCGTCCGGATACCAAGATCGTGTTCATCTCCGGCTATGCGGAAACGGCGTTCCAGAACAGTGTGGACACGCCGGAAGATTTCACCTTCCTGCCCAAACCCTTCACGCTCAAGCAACTGGCCCAGACCGTGAAAGACGTGTTGGGGTAGGGGGGCATCATGAAGGCGCTCCTTGAATACGCGCATGGGAGCAAGAAATTTCTGTTAGACAGAAAGAAATTTCTGTTTTAAACATATCATCCATGAATGAGATCACTGTGTCTCTGCTCTATCCTGGGCAACGGGGTGAGCGGATCCCGCTCAAGAAAATTCAGCGGTTCAGCTGGCCGTTTGAGGTCGGTTTTGCGGCCTTGGGCCTACTCATCATCGGTCTTTTCATATTGCTCGTCGTCATGTCGTTTGTGCCCGGTGGGCCTTACGTCTTCGTCGGCCCTTCCGGTGGTCGGTTCACCCTCGACCCGTCAAGCGCCCCTGAGGGATCAATCCCCGTCAAAGACCTTCCAGCTTTGGCCATTCTTATCGGCGTGATAGCGGGCACCGTCATTTACGGGACACTGGCCGCGGGATTTTTCATCTTGAGCCGGCTGTTCGGACATTATCGGCGCGGAATTGTCTTCGCAGAAGCGCCCATCACCCTCATGCGCCGCGCCGGGCTCGCCTTTGTCGCCGCAGGATTGGCACCCGGATTAATGCAGCCGCTCGTACGGGCGGCGGGTGCGCTTGACGAAAACTGGTTTCATGCGGAATCAATCGCTCAACTGTTGGCGGGCTTGGTGCTTCTCCTCTTTGCACAAATTATGTTGCTCGGCATGGAAGTCGAGCGTGAAAACGAGGATTTTGTCTAGTGTCGATCATCGTGCGATTGGACGTGGTTCTGGCTTCGCGAAAAATACGCGCCAATGAGCTTGCGCGTGCCGTGGGCATTACGCCCTCGAATCTGTCCTTGCTGAAATCCGGCAAGGTCAAGGGCATTCGATTCGAGACGCTGGATGCCATTTGCTCGGCTCTTGATTGTCAGCCCGGAGATATCCTTGAATTTGTGCCGAAAGGCGCCAATCCGCAGCATGACAAAGGCCTGATCCGCAAAGCCGGGTAGTCGTTTGGGGATGTGATCAAAGGGTTCAAGGACATGATCCGAAACACCGCGTTGTTCGCCGGCCTTTGTTTTCTGGCGTCCTGTACGGTCCATGTGACACCCCAGGCGGTTTTCAATCCTCCGGCAAATCATCCGCAAAACGATCCATCGAAACTATTGATTGACGGGGAGGGTCGCGTCGCCAGCCGTGTACAACTTCAACATTCCATTCTTGAAAGCGACGCCGGGCCGATCGCCGTCACCCTGGCCCGGACGGGCTCGCAAAAGCTCATTCTTCACTGTATGGGCAACAATGCAGACCGGTTCAATGATGGCGTTGCCTATTTGAATGGTCTGACCCCCTTCGCCGATGCCCTTATTTTCGACTATCCTGGATTTGGAGACAGTCCGGGCGAGGCGACGACCGCCAATTTCGATCTGGCGTTAGAGACTCTTGCCGCCACTTTGGATGGATCCGGCTATTCCAACTATGAGGAAGTGTATGTTTGGGGACATTCATTGGGCGGATTTGTCTGCGCCCAGCTTGTGCCCAAAGTCACAAGACGGATTGACGGTGTCATTTTCGAAACGACCGCAAGCGATGTCGAAACGCTGTCCGAATATTGGGAGCCTTGGTATCTGAAACCGTTCCTCAATGTGAAGATTGATCCCCTGCTTCTCGAATATGACAGCGTGGAAGCCGTCCGGGGATTTGGCGGGAAGGTACTGGTACTGAGTGCTGGGAAAGACAAGGACTTGCCGCCGGCCCTCACTATGGACCTGACCGAAAAGCTCCGTAAAGCCGGTCTCGACAGTCGCCTTATCGAGTTCGAAGAGGCGGGTCACGATGATATCGCCGCGCAACCCGACTATGTCGCGAGAGTAAGCGATTTCTTTTCAAACGACTGAGGAGCTGAGGCGTCTCCATCATACCGGACGGATTGAT
>CAZFWG010000054.1:0-30467 GCA_964522525.1 uncultured Alphaproteobacteria bacterium
CACAAAAAAGCCCCGCACGCGGGCGGGGCTTTCAAACCGGTTTGTCGGCAGATCTTATTTGATCTTGCCTTCCTTGAATTCCACGTGCTTGCGCGCCACGGGATCGTATTTCCGGACCGTCATTTTCTCGGTCATGGTGCGCGTGTTCTTCTTTGTCACATAGAAATAGCCGGTTCCGGCGGTGCTGTTCAGCCGGATTTTGACAGTGGTCGGCTTGGCCATAACGCAACTCCTGGGGAGAGGGGCGCGCATTCGCGCCTGAATTCAAGCGGTCATAAGCCCGGCAAAACGCGTTCATGTCAAGTATTTTCGGGCAGTGCCGGGTCGTCCATCCGCAGCCGATGGCGCAAGGCGTAAACGAGCAAATAGCTCGCGGATAACAGGCCCAGCACCACCATCAGCCCATGGGGACGCCACAGATCCATGGCGGCACCGGCGGCCGGCGGCGCGACCAGCGAGCCCCAGCCATACATCATGACAAAGGCCGCATTGGCGCCGGCCACATCCGCGCCCCGGAAGCGCTCGCCGATGCGCACGAGCCCGATCGTATAGAGCCCGACAATAACCCCGCCCATGACGAACAGGACGGCATAGAGAAGCACGGGCAGGTGGATCAGGAACGGCACGGCAAGCGCACCGGCAACCCCGGTCGCGGCGCATAAAGCCAGGACCTTCTGTTTGTCGATCCGGTCGGCGAGAAACCCAAGCGGCAGCTGGAAGGCCACATTGCCGGCGGCGACCGCCACCACGAGGCCCGTGGCCGACGCCTCCGCCAGACCGCCGTTCAGCCCATAAACCGGTAACAGGGTGAACACACCCATTTCGATGGCCCCGAAAACGGCGCCCGCCGCCATGATCGAGGGCGCGAGGCGCAAATAGCGCAGGAGCGGTGTGGCGCTCTCGCGCTCAAGTACGGGGGAATGGGCGCGGGCCAAGGTCAGGACGCCCATGGCCAGGAGGAAGATCCCGGAGCCCGCGATGATCGGCGGCCAGCCCGCGCTACCCAGTTGCGACAGCAAAAGCGCGCCGAGCGCGAAGCCGCCGGCAAGGCAGGTGGCATAAAGCCCCATGATCCGGCCGCGATTGTGATCCTCCGCCACCAGATTGATCCACACTTCCGTGGCGACGAACATGCCGACAATCGCGAGACCCAGACAGAAGCGCAAAGGGAAGAAGAGCCAGATGCTGCCGACGAAAGGGATGCACAGGAACAAAATCAGGATCGCCGCCAGACAGGCAAAGAGCAGGTTCTGGATGCCGAAACGGCGCATGAGCGCCGGCAGGACGGGCGTCGCCGCGAGCGTTGCCAGGGCCGGCATGGCGGCGTTGAGGCCGATCAACGTGTCGGGCGCGCCCATGCTCTTCATGATCAGGGCATAGAGGGGAAAGGACAGGCCCCAGCCCACGCCACAGACGGTGATGGCGGCAATGATGACGACGAGGCTTCGGGTGCGCGTTTCCATGGGCGGGCGGACCGGTCAACAAATCTCGGTGCTGAAACGGATCGTGTTCCCCGCCAGGCCTTCTTTCACGATGTCGAGGCCCCCGGACCGGATCATCCATTCCAGACGGTGATCCCGATACTGACGCTTGAACGCGCCTGACCGCACGAGGTCGGGCAGGTTGGCCGTCACGGCGGCGGCGGCATCCATGGCTTCCGTCGTGGCCCGGATGATCTCCGGGCGCTCGTTCATCCGGGCAAACCAGGCCTCGAGAGGGCTGCCTGCCGGAGGGTGGATGCCGAAGGTTGCCGAGTTCAGGCAATGGGCATGGACCGCCAGATCGGCGCGGCCGCAGGCGTCGCCATTGAACCAGAGCGCGGTTCCCAATTCGCGAAGGAGCCAGTCATGCAAACCGGCCAATTGTTCGCCTGCGCGCCGGGTCAGGGTTTCCGCCAGGCCCGGTTCGGCCCGGCCGAAGACATGCACCTCCATCAGCCCCCAATTGATCGCTTCCATCTGGGTGTCCACGATCTCCTCGATCATCCGTATGCGGGCCCGGGCGGCCGGGTCGGCGGGCATCAGCGCGGGCTCGGGCCAGCGCTCCTCCACATATTCCATGATAATCGACGACTGGAACAGCGCGCTGCCATCCTCGAGGACGAGAGCCGGGACCTCGCCCCGCGGGCTGGCCTTGAGGAAGGCGCCTTGTGCTTCGGAGGCGCCAATGGCGTCCGGGATGACCACGGTGAGCGGCACGCCCTTTTCCCGGATGGCGACTTTCACTTTGCGTGCATAGGGCGACAGGGGGTGGTCGTAGAGCGTGAGCATGGGCGTTCCTCGTGATGGGCACCCGTCCGCCTGGCCGAAATGGCGCGGCGCACGACGCCCGCCCATGTTTGCGCGATGATGAAGGGGAACGCAATCAGCCGGCGTTTCTGGCGGCCCTTTGTGGAAACCCACACGGACCTCAGCGCTTGCCCTTGCCGCGTCCCTTCTTGCCCCGGCTGGCTTTGCGGCCTTCTCCCCGGTCCCGCCCCCGGGAGCCCCGGCCCCGCCGGGCGGGTTTGCGTTCCGCATATTGGCAGGGTTCGGAAACCAGATCGAAGCGCAGCCCCCCCGTGATGGGGGCGGCCTCGACGATGATCACCTCCACCGGATCGGCCAGGCGATAAAGCGCCCCGGTTTCCTCGCCCACAAGCGCATGGGCCTCCTCGTCATGGAAGAAATGCTCATCACCCAGGGAACGAATGGGGACAAGGCCATCCGCCCCCGTCTCATCCAGTTTGACGAACAGGCCGAACCGGGTCACGCCGCTGATCTGGCCCTTGAAACTGGCGCCCACCTTTTCCGCCATGAAGGCGGCGATGAAGCGATCCTTGGCGTCCCGTTCCGCGGCCATGGACCGGCGTTCGTGTCCGGATATTTCCTCGCCGATGACCTCAAGCGCGCCCGCCGTTTCCTCCGAAAGCCCGTCGCTACCAAGGCCATAGGCCGCGATCAGGCCGCGATGGACGATCAAATCCGCATAGCGACGGATGGGGGAGGTGAAATGGGCGTAACGGCGCAGATTGAGGCCGAAATGGCCGAGATTGTCGGCGCTGTAGACGGCCTGCGACTGGGCACGCAAGATCACTTCACTGATGAAACTTTCCCCTTCCGAACCCTGGGCCCGCGCGATGATGCGGTTGAAATGGCCGGGGTTCAGGGTCTGACCCTTGGCGAGATTGATGCCGATGGTCTCCAGGAACTCGGCAAGGGCGGTCAGTTTTTCCCGGTTCGGCGCATCATGGACCCGGTAGAGCAGTGGCATCTTCCGGCGCTCCAGGCTTTCGGCCGCGCAGACATTGGCCTGGATCATCATTTCCTCGATAAGGCGGTGGGCGTCATGGCGCTCCCGAACGCTCACCTGACGGACAAAACCGTCCTCGCCGATGTCGATATGGTGTTCCGGCAGATCAAGATCGAGGGGCTGGCGTTTGTCGCGTGCCTCCGACAGGGCCGCATAGGCCGCATAGAGCGGTTCGATCACGTCCTTGAAGAGAGGCTTCGTCGCCTTGTCGCCGCGGCCTTCCATGGCGCCTTGAACCTGATCATAGGTCAGGCTGGCCCGGGAGCGCATCATGGCCCGCAGGACCGTGTGTTTCTTTTTTCGCCCCTCCTTCGTGAAGATCATCCGAATGGCCATGCACGGACGATCGACATCTTCATGGAGGGAGCACAGATCCGCCGACAGGCGTTCGGGCAGCATGGGCACGACCCGGTCCGGCAGATAGGTGGAATTGCCCCGTCGCCGGGCTTCCTTGTCGAGGGCCGAGCCCGGCGTGACATAGGCCGCCACATCCGCGATCGCCACGGTCACCACATGGCCGCCCAGATTGGACGGGTCCGGATCGGGCATGGCATGGACCGCATCATCATGGTCGCGGGCATCGGGCGGATCGATGGTCACGAGGGGCAGGTCGCGCAGATCCTTGCGTCCCGTCATCCCCTGAGGCGTGATCGCGTCGGTTTCGCTCAGGACCTCCGGGGGAAACTCTGTGGGGATACCGTGGCTGTGGATCGCGATGAGGCCGATCGCCCGCCGGTCATTCTGATCACAGAAGCGCTCGATGACCCGCGCCCGCTTGGCGCCATGCAGCCGGGTCGTCAGCATCTCCACCATGACGAGTTCGCCATCCTTGGCCCCGTCCGCGTCCTGGTGGGTGACAATCAGGGTGTGCTTACTGCGCCGGTCAACGGGGGTAACGCGCCCGTCTGCCTTGCGCCCTCGGCCCGTGGTCTCGAAGACCCCGAGAATGCGGTGGGCGGATTGACCGAGCCTTTTGATGATCTTGGCGTCATAGCCCCCGTCACCGTCCTTTGAAAGCCGGGCCAGGAGGCGGTCGCCGACGCCGATGGCGGGCTGGCCCCGTTTGCCCGTGCCTTCGCCGGGGCCCAACAGGATCCGGGGCGGTTCGGCCTTCTTGTCCCAGTTGAGGGGTCTGCAGAGCAGTTCTCCGTCCACGTCCCGGTCGATCACTTCGAGGACCGCGACCGGCGGCAGGCTGCCCGCCTTGTGGGTGGATTTGCGGTGGCCGCGTTCCAGCAGACCTTCTGCCTTCATTTCCGTGATCAGATCGCGCAGGGCGATCCGGTCTTCGCCTTTGACATTGAAAGCCTTGGCGATCTCCCGCCGGCCCACCCGGTCGTCGGCGTTCTCGATGAAATCAAGAATCTCGCCCTTGGTGGGGAGAGGGGTGGGTTTTCCTTTCGGCTTTGTCCGTATGCTCAATAATCTCTGTCCTTTCGGCCGCGGCGATGGTGGCTGTCACGCCAGCGTGAGCCCATCATAGGCTGTTTCGCGGCAAAAAAATGCTTCTTGTATGAAGTGTTTTCCGACCGATCTCGGTCGGTGAGGGGATGCGGGCAGCGCGGTGGAAGCCACAATCCCGGACTCAACGCCCACTCCGGGGCGAGCCCGTCGAAAGCACGGCGGAGGGGGATCCGCACGGCAGGCGAGGGACGTGAAACACATCCCTTCCAGTTTATCACATTACGGAATCCTTGGCATCGCCCCCGGCCTGATAGAACCATCGAGGGAGCGCGCCGACGGATTCGGTCGCGCTGTGGGCACGCGGCGGTGAAATGTTGCTCGCGCGCCGATCAAATCTGTGAAACCGGTCTGGGTCTCGGGTGCATCAATGTGCCAAGGTGGCTAGGTAATCCATGCTCGCCAAGCGCGTCGTCACCGGCGGATCCGGACCGGCGCGACATCAAAAGCGACATCGAGACGAAAGCGACATCGAGAAATGAGAGGGCCCAAAATGGATCAGCAATCCTGGATGGGGCGGATGGGCGCCGCCCTTCTTTCGGCCAGTCGGGTTTCGATTGGCTCGGCGGTGGCCGGCCTCGTGGCGGTCGGCCTGCTGGCCGGACCGGCCGCGGCACAGACGGGACCGGCCAGTTTCGAGAAATTTGCCACTTTTGACGATACGACGACGACCGCTCCCGACTATGAGCCCATCAAGGAATTCCTGGGCGCCTTCTCGGAAGCGCGGCGCGGGCGGCTGTTGTTGACCTATTCCCGCATGACGGGCCCAGGTATGGGCGTTCTCGAACAGTACCGCCTCTATCTGGAGCGCATTCCCGTCACCCGTCTGTCCAAGGATGTTCAGCTCGCCTATTGGCTGAACTTTCACAATTGGATGGTGATTGAGGCCATCGCCTTGGAAGACAAACGGCGCCGGATCACGGATCAGCGCGGCACGCCCCTGGAGCCCGGCGGCATGTGGTCGGAAAAACGCGCGACCGTGTCGGATGTTCTCGTCTCCATTGATGATATCGAGCAGCGCATCGTGTTGGCCCACTGGGACAACCCCCTTGTTCTTTACGGGCTCTATCAGGGCACGAAGGGTGGACCGCCGATCACCAAGGAACCGTTCAAGGGTGACACGGTCTATGCGCAGCTTGAACAGATCGGCCGGGTCTATCTGGCGTCCAAGACCGGCGGCCGGGCGAAGCGCAAATCGGCCCGCGTCTCCGAGTTTTACGACTGGTACAAGGATGTTGTTTTCGACGGAGATGACGCCGCGCTTCTCGCCCATCTCAAATCCCTTGCGCCCAAGAAGTTCGGAGAAGCGGAAGAAGTGACCTTCAACCGCTTCGACTACACGGTGGATGAGCTTGAGCTGCGCCAGCCCCGCCAGCAGGGTGGCCGTCCGTTGCCCCCGGCCGGTGGTCTGGGCGGCGGCGGGCGCGGCAGCTGACGCGCTTGACCTCCGCAAACAGGATAGGGGCGGCGGGCACGGCCTTTGTGGTCGGCTTTGCCGCCCTTTCCTTTTTGTCCCAGTGGTTTCCTTACGGAGCGCCCATCGCCCTTGGGCCCTTGGCCCTGCTGATTGTCCTCCCCATGGTTCTGGGCGCGGGGCTCCTGGTGCTCGTCTGGCGGCGGGGGGACGGAGGTCTGGCGCCTATGGGGCTCGGCACGCTCTTTGTGGTCGGCCTGGCCGCGCGCCTTGTTTTCCTGCCCTCCGAGCCGATCCTTGAAGATGATTGGCACCGCTATCTGTGGGACGGTGCCGTCACCGCCCAGGGGCTCGACCCTTACGCCCATGCGCCGGGCCATGCGGCCCCCTTGGACGCCTTCGGCAACCTTGTCCCCGAGGCCGAGGACAGGGACTTGCGCCAGCTTCAGGCCATGGCGAAGGCAGAGCCGACCCTCTTTTCACGGATCAATTACCCCTTTGTGACCACGATTTACCCGCCCGTGGCCCAGATGGCATTTGCGCTCGGCTACCATCTGGAACCATTCAGTGTGAGGGCCTGGCGTCTGGTGCTGATCGCGGTGGACTGTCTCACCTTCGCCCTTCTGTGGCTGGGCTCGCGGGCCTATGGCGTGCGGCCTTTCTGGATCGCGCTTTATTGGTGGAACCCGATTGTGATCATGCAGGGCTTCAATGCCGCGCATATGGATATTCTGCTGACGCCATTTCTGGCGGGTGTTCTTCTTCTCCACCATGGGGGGCGGGGGCTGACGGCGGCGGGCCTTCTCGCCGGCGCGGTCGGCGTGAAAGTCTGGCCTGCCCTGCTGCTGCCGTCTCTGTTGCGGATCCATATCGGGCGGCTCTGGCGTGTCTTGGCCATGGTGGGTGTTTTCGGCATTCTTTGCGGGCTTGTCCTCATGCCCCAGCTTGTGCATCTGGGCAGCACCAATGCCGGGCTCAATCTTTATACGGAGAGCTGGCAGCGCAGCTCCTTTCTCTTTCCCCTGATCCGGGATGGCTTTACCCTGATCAGCGGGGATCCCGAAGGAACCGCGCGGCTTTTCGTGGCGCTCGCGGTCGGGCTCGTGGCGCTCGGCGCTGCCTGGGCGTATGCCGAGCACAACCTGCCCAAAGCCATGCTCGTGGCCACCGCCGCGCTCTACTTCCTCTCGCCTACGGGCTATCCCTGGTATGGCATCTGGCTTTTCGTGTTGCTGCCCTTCGCGCCGTCCCTCGGGCTCGCCGCCCTGACGGTGACCCTGCCGCTTTATCCCTTGCGCTTTTTCCTGGGTGACGATGCCGTCCTCTATCAATGGATCATTGTCCCACTGATCTATGGCGGGCCCTTGGCTCTTGTGGTGTGGGAAACATTCCGCAACCGGTTCACAGCGGTGCCGGAGGCCGTCCATGGGAACACCTGAAGGTCGGCACGGCTCGTTGCGTGTGGCCGTGATCATTCCGGCGCTCAATGAGGAACTGGCGATCGCGGATGTGGTGCGCGGCATGAGACAGGCGCTTCCGTCGCGGTCGGTCGACATCATTGTCGTCGATAATGGGTCCACCGACCGAACGGCCGCATGCGCGCTTGAGGCCGGGGCCTGGGTCGTGGAGATGCCCGAACCCGGTTATGGGCGGGCCTGTCTTACAGGCGTGGCCGCCGCCGGGGCCTGCGATCTTCTTCTGTTCATGGATGGTGATGGTGCGGATGATCCGGCCCATGCGCCGGACCTGCTCCGTGTGCTGGAGACCGGCGAGGCGGACCTGGTGATCGGCTCCCGCGCGCTCGGACCGTGTGAACCCGGTTCCCTGACCGTGCCCCAGCGGGTCGGCAACCGTTTGGCCTGCACTTTGATGCGCTGGGTCTGGGGCGGACCGTTCACGGATCTGGGGCCGTTCCGGGCCGTGACCCGGACCGCCTATGAGCGGTTGGACATGACGGCGCCGACTTATGGCTGGACCGTGGAAATGCAGGTGCGGGCGCTCAAGCATGGCCTTCGGGTCGCGGAGGTGCCCGTCGGCTACCGCAAGCGCCGGGGGCGCTCCAAGATCTCCGGTACCGTGAAGGGGGTGATCCTCGCGGGCAGTTTCATCCTGGGGACGATCGCCCGGGAGGCCCTTTTTGCGCGCAAGGAAAAGCCATCGGTTTCCGGCAAGCGCCGGAGAGGATATCGTCCCCCGTGAACCGCCATCGAGGGCGATGGCGCAAGCCGAGTTCAACGTTCAGGGCAGGGGATCCATGATCGAGATTAAGCAGTCGGGTGAAGGGCTTCAGGTCGCGACCCTCAATCGGTCCCCGGTGAATGCCCTGGATTTCGATCTCATCCGCGATTGTGAAGAAGCCTTCGCGGCCCTGGCGGCCCACCCGCCGGCGCGGGGCCTGATCCTCACCGGGACCGGTCCCACCTTCAGCGCAGGCGTCGATGTGCGGGCCTTTGGCGGCTATGACAGGGACACACGCCACGCCATGGTCCTGGCGATCACGCGCATGACCGCCGCGCTTCTGGCCATTCCCTGTCCCGTGGTCGCGGCGATCAACGGCCACGCCCTGGGCGGTGGTTTCGTGCTCGCCCTGTGTTGCGATTTCCGACTGGTGACGGATGATCCGGCGATCAAGCTCGGCATGCCCGAAGCCCAGGCCGGGGTTCCGTTTCCGGCAGGGCCCCGGCGGATCATTCAAAGCGAATTGGCGCCGCCCCTGCTCAGGCGCCTTGCCTTGTCGAGCCTGATCCTGCCACCCCGGGACTTGGTGGGCGCGGGCGTCCTTGACGCGCTGACAATGGCGGATGACCTGCTGGCGGGTGCGGAAAAGGCCATGGACCAATTGTCGGCCCAGCCCGGATTTGCAGCCGTCAAACGCCAGATCCGGGGGGATCTGGCCGATGAGGTCGCGAGGCTGGCCGCATCGGGCACCGATCCGTATCTCGACAGTTTCGGCTGAAGCACGGTCGGGGAGGCGGCCGGGCGTTCGTTCCTACTCGGCGGCCGCCACTTTTTTCGCGGCACCCTTCTTGGTGGTTGCCTTTTTCGCTGTTGCCTTCTTGGCGGTCTTCTTCTTAGCCGCGGTCTTTTTGGTGGCCGTCTTCTTCTTGGCGGTGGTCTTCTTTTTTGCCGCAGTCTTTTTCTTGGCCGCGGGTTTCTTGCCCGTTTTGGCCGCCCGCTCGATCAGGAGTTGGACAGCCAGATCCATGGTCACCGATTGGGGGTCCGTCCCTTTGGGCAGGGTGGCATTGACCTTGTTGTGGGTCACATAGGGCCCATAACGGCCATCCATGACATTGACGGGCTTGCCGTCCTCCGGATGCTCCCCCAGCTCCTTCAGCGGTTTCGCGGGCGTGCGCGCGCCCCGTGTCTGCTTCTCGGCCAGAACCGTCACCGCACGGTTGATCCCGATGGAGAACAGGTCCTCCACGCTTTCGAGCCGTGCATATTTGCTGTTGTGCTTTAGGTAGGGTCCGTAGCGCCCAAGCCCGGCCAGGATCGCTTCGCCATCTTCCGGGTGGGTCCCAACCTCCCGGGGCAGGGAGAGGAGCGCCAGCGCCCGCTCAAGCCCCAGATCCTCCAGCATCTCCTTCGGCACGCTCGCGCGTTTGGGCTTTTCCTTCTCGACCGGCTCGCCGAGCTGCACATAAGGACCGAAACGCCCGGAGCGCAAGGTCACGTCCTCGCCCGTCTCCGGGTCCTTGCCCAGAAGTTTGGGTTCATTGGCAAGCGCGGCGGCCGCATCATCGCCGCCGGTCGACAATTGGCGCGTATAGTTGCAGTCCGGATAGTTGGAGCAGCCGATAAAGGCGCCGTAACGGCCGAGCTTGAGGCTGAGTTCGCCCGTATCGCAGGCCGGACAGGCCCGGGCCGGTGTGCCGTCCTCATTGACCGGAAAAATGTGCGGACCCAGAATTTCATTGAGCGCATCGAGGACATGGGAGACACGCAGGTCGCTTGTCTCCTCGACCTTGGCCGTGAAGGCGCTCCAGAATTCCCGGAGCAGGTCCTTCCAGCCGAGCTTGCCGTCGGAAACGAGGTCAAGCTTTTGTTCCAGATCCGCCGTGAAATCATATTCCACGTAACGGCTGAAAAAGCTTTGCAGGAAGGCGGTGACAAGGCGGCCCTTGTCTTCCGGGATGAAGCGGTTGCGGTCCATGACCACATAATTCCGGGCCCGGAGCACTTCCAGAATGGAGGCATAGGTGGACGGCCGCCCGATCCCCAGCTCCTCCATCTTCTTGACGAGGGTGGCTTCCGTGTAGCGGGGCGGGGGCTCCGTGAAGTGCTGATTGGGCGTGGCGGTCTTGAGGACCGCGTTCTCGCCCTCCTTCATGGTGGGCAAACGCCGTCCGTCTTCGCCCTCTGCCTCGTCGTCTTTGCCCTCCTGATAGAGGGTGAGGAAGCCGTCGAACAGGATGACCTGACCGGTGGCCCGCAGGCCCGCCGTCTTGTCCGTATTCAGAAGATCGACCGTGGTGCGTTCGATCTGGGCGCTTTCCATCTGGCTCGCGATCGCGCGTTTCCAGACGAGTTCATAGAGCCGGCGCTGGTCCGGATCGAGGGCGCCCGCCACATGGTCGGGCAGGCGGGACAGATCCGTGGGCCGGATCGCCTCGTGGGCTTCCTGCGCGTTGCGGGCCTTGGTCTTGTACATGCGCGGACTGCTCGGCACATAGCGATCACCATACTGATCGCCGATCACCTGACGCGTCTGGGTCAGGGCCTCCGGGGTCACCTGAACCCCGTCCGTCCGCATATAGGTGATGAGGCCGACGGTCTCGCCCTTGATCTCGATGCCTTCATAGAGGCGCTGGGCGGTCTGCATGGTGCGCTGTGCGGAAAAGCCGAGCTTGCGCGAGGCTTCCTGCTGCATGGTCGAGGTCGTGAAGGGCGGGGGCGGGTTGCGCCGGCCGGGCTTGGCCTCGACGCTCTGGATCGTGTAGCCGCCCTTTTCGATCTGACTCAGCGCACGCTTGGCGTCGTCTTCGTTCTTGAGACTGAATTTATCGAGCTTCTCGCCATCGAGGCTGAACAGCCGGGCGACAAAGTCCTCGCCCCCTTGCGTCGCCATGGCCGCTTCGATCGACCAGTATTCCTGGGTGACGAAGGTCTCGATCTCGAGTTCCCGTTCGCAGATCAGGCGCAAGGCCACGGACTGGACCCGGCCCGCCGATCGCGAGCCCGGCAGTTTGCGCCACAGGACGGGCGAGAGGGTGAACCCGACCAGATAGTCGAGGGCCCGGCGGGCGAGATACGCCTCCACCAGTTCCATATCCAGGTCCCGGGGCTTTTCCATCGCCTCGAGAATGGATTTCTTGGTGATGGCATTGAACACAACCCGTTGAACGGGTTTGTCTTTCAGCGCCTTTTTCTGCCGCAGGACCTCAAGCACGTGCCAGGAAATGGCTTCCCCTTCACGATCCGGGTCAGTCGCCAGGATGAGCCGGTCCGCGTCCTTCACCGCATCGGCGATTTCGCGCAGCCGTTTCTGGGCCTTGGGGTCCACGGTCCAGGCCATCTGGAAATCGTCGTCGGGCAGGACCGACCCGTCCTTGGCCGGCAGGTCCCGAACATGCCCATAGCTCGCCAAGACTTTATAACCGCCACCAAGATACTTGTTGATGGTCTTGGCCTTGGCCGGTGATTCTACAATGACGACGTCCATGCCGCCCCATCTCATCAATGCCGGCATGACTGCCCGTCTGCCGCCGCGTGATTGCCGAAGACGTCCTTCGAGGTCGCTTCCGCTTCAAAAATCCACCTCTTGATCACGCGGCTCTAGCACAGAGATCTTGCTAAGAACTGTCGGGAGCATGTTCGACAAACGCGTGATGGGGGCGAACGGGCCGGGAGATTGGGGAAATCGGGCACATGTGTCAACTCGCGGCCCCATGACGGATCTGAGAAGTGCCCGCTGCAGTGGTTGCAATCGAAAGACAATACAATCAAGAGTCGCGATATGCGTTTATCGAAACACGTGTCCTAAATACATACGAGGCTCGCCCCTGGGTTGGTTTTACTGCACTGGGAACTGTGGCACCCGTGATGGCTACTCCGGTTGTATGGGCATAGGGTGCGCGTGAGACGCGTATAGGCCGCCTACCACCGGCACTGAATCACCGGGCTTACGGATGGGCGATGCTGGTGGCGAAACGACGCGAGACGCCAAGTCAAGGACAGAAATACCGAGCACGTGGGAATACAACCGGACCTGCTCGTCGAGAGTCGCGTGGTTCCTATTTGCGTAGTGAAGGATGGCCGTCGGAGATCACCGAAAAGGCCGATTACATGTTTGAACTGCTGCAGAGCTTGATCCTGGTGGCGCGTCAGCACCCGGAAAGCATGGGCGATCTTGTCTATTATCTGGAGATGGCCGCGCTCGAAGCGGATCTCGTCCGCCGCCAACGTCCTCCGGAGAAAGAGTGACCGTGGTTCGGCCGTGACATTTGCATCCCCCTTGCGGCGCCTTCACGTGCACGTGTCTCGGACACAAGAGCCCCTAGCCTGCATCGATGGTCGCGCTGACCTGACCGCCGGCTTCCCGGCGGATGCGCCCCGCCAGATCCCATTCCAGCAACACGGTCAGGGCCAGGTCGGCCGGAACGCCCGCGGTTCGGATGAGATTGTCGACGGGGGTGGGTGTCGGACCCAGAAGCGGCCAGAGCGCCTCGCGCGCGGCCTTCAGATCCTGATCGGCATCGTCTTGCGGCGGCGGCGCGAGGCTGAGGGCCCCTTGGGCCGGTTGATGCAACCCGGGCTGGCCCAGAATGGGTTTGAGCACCTCCAGCACATCGTCGATGCCCTCGGTCAGGGTGGCGCCATCCTTGAGCAGCTGATTGCCGCCCCGCGCGCGCGGGTCCAATGGGGATCCGGGCACCGCAAAGACCTCGCGGCCCTGGTCCAGGGCGTGGCGGGCCGTGATCAGGGAACCGGAGCGCGCCGCGGCCTCGATCACGATGACGCCCAAGGAGAGGCCCGACACGAGCCGATTACGGCGCGGGAAATGGCGGGCCTGGGGGCTGAAGCCGAACGGCATTTCCGACACCAGAGCGCCGTTTCGCACGATCGCGTCGGCAAGGGCCCCGTGTTCCGGCGGGTAGATATGATCAACCCCTCCCGCCAGGACGGCGATCGTCCCGGTATCGAGGGCACCGCCATGGGCGCTGCCGTCAATGCCCCGCGCCAGTCCGGAGACCACCGTGAAGCCATGGGCACCGAGATCCTGGGCCATGCGCTCCGCGAATTGGCGACCCAGGGCCGAGGCGTTGCGCGCGCCGACGATGGCCACGCAAGGTGTTTCAAGAAAGGCGATGTCCCCATGGATGCACAGCATGGGGGGCGGCGGATCGAGGACCGATAGGCGAAAGGGAAAGCCGGTCTCCCCCGCCATGAGAAGATGGGCGCCATGCCGCGCGATCGCCGCCAGTTCCCGCTCCGCCTCACGCGCATCCGTGATCCGGAGGGGGCGAGGGCGTCCGCCCCGGCGGGCCAGATCCGGCAGCGCCTCAAGCGCCCGTATGCCGGTTTCAAAGCGTCGGATCAGCGCCTCGAAGGTGGCGGGGCCGATCGTCTCGCTACGGATGAGACGCAGGCGCGCGAGCCGTTCGGCATCGTCGAAGGAGGTTCCAGGCGGTGTGTCGTCGACCATGGCTCAGGATGCCTTTGACCGGGATCCGATGCGCGGCTCCGTGCCCGCCCAGAGCCGCCGGACATTGGCGTGGTGGGAAATCCAGATGATCCCGGCCAGGAGGGTTGCAAACTCCGCTGCCGGTGGCGCGATGAACCAGAAATAAAGGGGGGTGAGGGAGGCGGTGTAAAGGGCGGCCAGCGAGGAATAGCGCAACAGGGCGGCAACGGTGATCCATGTGCCGAGGGCCAGGAGGCCCACGGGCCAGCTCAGCGCGGTGACGATGCCGCAGGCCACCGCGACACCCTTGCCCCCCTTGAAGCGCAGCCAGACCGGAAACAGATGGCCCAGAAAAGCCCCGCCGCCGGCGATCAGCATCAGATCCGGATGATACCGTCCGGCGACCAGCACGGGCACGGCGCCCTTGATCGCGTCAAAGACGAGCGTCAGAGCGGCGAGATCCCGTCGGCCTGTGCGCAGCACATTGGTCGCGCCGATATTCCCGGAGCCGATGTCCCGGATGTCGCCCATGCCGCCCCACCGGGTGATCAGGAGGCCGAACGGGATGGACCCACACAGATAGCCGCCGGCGAGGGCCAGGAGGTAATAGGGCAGCACGAGCTGCAGATTGATGGGATCGAGCATGGCGAGACATCCCCCGGGCGTCGAGTAACACCCCATGACTGTAAGGCGCCGTCACCCTATCGCAAAACGCGGCGCAGGTGCGCAAGGAGGGGGCGATCATCGGGCGCTTACTCCTCGGCCTGAAAAACCGTTTCTCCCGCCATCAGGGTGCGCTTCACTCGGCCCTGGAATCGTCTGCCGTCGAATGGGGTGTTGCGGGAACGGGAGCGCAGTTTCTCCGCGTCGAGCACGAACGGGGCGTCCGGGTCGAACAGGATGAGATCCGCCGGGGCGCCCTTCGCGAGGCGACCGGTCTCAAGGCCCAGAATGCGGGCCGGCTTGACGGTCATGGTGGCCAGGAGGCGGGGCAGGCTCATGTGACCGTTGTGGTAGATCTCAAGGGCCGCCGGCAACAGGGTCTCCAGACCCACGGCGCCGAAAGCGGCCTCGCCGAAGGGCAGGCGCTTGTCTTCCGGCGGCTGCGGTTCGTGGCTCGACACGATCACGTCGATGGTGCCGTCGGCCACCGCCGCCACCAGGGCCTGCCGGTGATCCTCGCCGCGCAAGGGCGGCAGCACCTTGAAGAAGGTGCGGTAATTGGCGATGTCGATCTCATTCAAGGTGAGATGATGGGCGGCCACCCCGCAGGTGAGCGCGATGCCCCGGCGCCGGGCACGGGCCAGGCTCTCAAGGGAGCCGGGGCAGGACACTTGCGCCAGGTGATAACCGCCGGGCTTTTGCGCCGCGCCCGTCAGCTCGAGCAGGGCGATGTCCCGCTCCACCATGATGGTCTCGGCCGCGTCCGGTTGGCCGGCGAGGCCGAGCCGGGTCGACAGTTCCCCCTCATTCATGACCGTGCCGCGCGTCAGGCTGGCCTCGACCGCGTCATGCATGATCAGGGTTCCGAAGGTCTTGGCATAGGCCAGACAGCGCCGGAACACCAGGGCATCGGCGACGGAGGTGCCCGCATCGGTAAAGCCGACGGCCCCCGCCTCGGCCAGAAGGCCCATCTCGGTCATCTGGCTCCCTTTGAGGCCCTGGGTGAGCGCCGCCATGGGATGGACACGGACCTTCGCGGTATCGCGCGCGCGGCGGAGGATGAAATCGACAAGGGACGCATCATCGATGATTGGGTCCGTCCGGGGCATGACGATCATGGTCGTCACGCCCCCCGCCGCCGCTGCCTCGCTTGCGGAGCCCAGGGTTTCCTTCTGCTCCGCGCCCGGTTCGCCGGTGAAGACCCGCATGTCGATGAGACCGGGCGCGAGCGCAAGGCCCCGGCCGTCGATACGCTCCGCGCCGTCGGGCGCACCCGGTGCCGCGCCCTGGGACCAATCGGCGATGCACCCGTCCGCCACCAGGAGCGCTCCCGGCCCGTCATAATCCGTTTCAGGATCGATCAGGCGGACATTCTCGAACAAGAAAGGGGCGCTCATGGGGCCTCTCCCGTCAGGTTCGGCAATTGGGTGCCCAGGCTTTCGAGCACGGCCATGCGCACCGCCACGCCCAGTTCCACCTGATAGGGGATGACACTGCGCTTGGGATCATCGGCCACCAGACTGTCGATCTCCACGCCGCGATTCATGGGCCCCGGATGCATCACGAGAACCTCCGACTTGGCGGCACTGAGCTTGTCCTGGTCAAGGCCGAAGAACCGGAAATATTCCCGTGTGGACGGAATGGAACTGCCGGTCATGCGCTCGAACTGCAGGCGCAGCATCATGACGATGTCGCAGTCCTTGAGGCCGTCCGCCATTGAGGTGAAGACCTCTACGCCCAGACGCTCCGCATGGGGCGGAAGCAGGGTTTCGGGCGCGATGACCCGGACCCGTGCGCCCAGCATATTGAGGAGATAGATGTTGGACCGGGCCACCCGGCTGTGGAGGATGTCCCCACAAATGGCGATCGTCAGCCCCTCGATCCGGTTCAGGCGGCGGCGGATCGTGAGCGCATCGAGGAGCGCCTGGGTCGGGTGTTCGTTCGACCCGTCTCCTGCATTGACGACGGCGCAATCGACTTTTTGGGCGAGCAGGTCGACCGAGCCCGACATGGCATGGCGCACCACGATGATGTCGGGATGCATGGCATTGAGGGTCGTCGCCGTGTCGAGCAGGGTCTCGCCCTTGGAGACGGCCGAGCTGCTCACGGCCATGTTCATGACATCCGCGCCAAGGCGCTTGCCGGCCAGTTCAAAGGAACTCTGGGTCCGGGTCGAAGGCTCGTAGAACAGATTGATCTGGGTGCGGCCACGCAGACTGGCGCTTTTCTTGTCCGCCCGGCGGTTGAGTTCGATGAAGGATTCCGAGAGATCCAGGAGATCCGTGGCTTCCGTGGGCGTCATGCCCTGAATGCCCAGCAGATGGCGATGGGGGGTTTCGACGTCTGAAAGGGGGCCGACCGGTGCCATGGACCATCCCGAGGAGAAGAGCCCGCCGCCGCGTGGCGCGGGCGTCGGTTGCACGCAAATCTATACGGCGCGCGGGAACCGGCCGCAAGGCGGCGTCATGTCAGGAGCCACAGCATGACCGGCATGGTCACCACGGCGCCGAGCGTGGAGGCGGTGACGATCGCGGCCATGAGGGCCGCGTCTCCGCCGAGCTGACGGGCCAGCACATAGGAGGAGGTGGCCGTCGGCACGGAGGCGCAGATGACGATCACAGCGAAGGCGTCGCCCGTGATGCCGAAAAAGGTCGCCCAGGCTGCGAAGATCAGGGGCATGACGATCAGCTTGAGACCGATGGCGAACAGAATCACGGGCCCGCCGCGTTTCAGGGACGAAAGATCAAGGCCCGCGCCGACCCCGATCAGCCCGAGCGGCAGGGCGGCACGGCCCAACAGCCCCAGCCCCTCGCCAAGCGGGCTGTCGAGCAGGGTGGTCTGACCGCTCAACACGATGCCGGCGGCGCAGGCCAGGATCAGCGGATTGCGGATCAGGAGGCCGGGGATCCGGGCCACCGGGGCCGGACCCGACTCATGGGTTCGTGTCAGGACGATCACGCTCAGCATATTGATCGTGGGGACGATCAGGGCGACGGCGATGGCGAAAATGGCGACCCCGCCTTCAAGGCCCAAGCCCGCAACCGTGGCCAGGGCCACGAACCCGTTCCAGCGCAGGGAGCCCTGGAACAGGCTTGAATAGCGGGGGCCGGGCAGGGATGTGAGCGGGCGCAGGGCGAGAACGAGGACCACGCCGCTGCCCAGACCCAAAAGCAGCGTGGCGGCGATGGAGCCGACGGCAATCTGGCCAAGATCGGCCCGCGCCAGGGTCTGGGTCAGGAAGGCCGGGAAGAACACAAAATAGTTCAGCCGATCGACGAGGCGCCAGGACTCCGCGTCCTTGAAGGCGAGCTGCCGGATGGCTGTGCCGAGCGCAATGATCAGGAACACGGACAGGAGCGCATTGGTGATGTCGAGCATCGATCGGGTCCGGTGATGGGGGACGGCCTTGCCCGTCAGCGCTGGTTCAGTCGGTCGAGGGCCCCTTGCAGGATGTAGGCGGCGGCCATCTTGTCGACGACTTCCGCCCGCCGCTTGCGGCTGGCATCGGCCTCCAGCAGGGTGCGGGTGACCGCCGCCGTCGACAAGCGTTCATCCCAAAAAGCGAGGGGCAGATCGGTCAAGGCGGCCAGGTTGCGGGCGAATGCGCGGGTCGACTGGGCCCGGGGGCCTTCCGAGCCGTCCATGTTGAGGGGCAGGCCGATCACGAATCCCGCCACCGCGTTGTTTTCCGCCAGCCGGACCAGGGCCGGGCCATCGACGGAGAATTTACCTCGCCGCACGGTCTCGAGAGGCGTCGCGATGCGCCGTTCCACATCGGACAGCGCAAGGCCGATCGTCTTCGTGCCCACATCGAGGCCGAGCAGCCGGTCGCCCCGGTCAAGCCGGGTATTCAGGTCAGGGAGAGACAGGGTTGGATCCACGGGCCCGATGGTCTCCTTTCCGGGGTGTGGGGCGGGGGCTGCTTGGAGCGTGTCCGGTCGTGCGTCTTGCGCGCGCTTCGGCCGGTTGCTACGACAACGACCTTAACGTCTGCGCGGCTTCCCCGCCTATGACCTTTTCGCTGCCACGATCCACGCCGGTCGGTCTTGCAAAGACGCCGATGCGCTTGGTGGATGCGCTTGGCGGATGAGCGGCGCGGGGGAACGCGCATCCCGCGAGAAAGGAAATCCCGATGTCCGTAGATCAGGAGACCGTCCGACGGATTGCCAAACTGGCCCGGATCCAGATTTCGGATGACCAGGCCAAGGCGATGGAAGGCGATCTCAACGGCATCCTGGATTGGGTCGAGAAACTCAATGCGGTGGACATCACGGATGTGCCGCCCCTGACCAGCACCGTGGCCATGCGGCTCAAACGCCGGGCCGATGAGGTCAGCGATGGGAACAATGTTGCCGGTGTCACCGGGAACGCGCCCCAGGGCGAGGACGGTTTTTTCACCGTGCCCAAGGTCGTCGAGTGAGGAAAGCACAGCAGCATGAGTGATTTGACCGACCTGACACTGAGCGCGGCCCGGGACGGCCTCAAGACCAAGGCCTTTTCGTCCGTGGAGATCACAAAGGCCTTTCTCGAGGCCATGGAAGCCGCACGGGTGCTCAACGCCTATATCGTCGAGACGCCGGAAAAGGCCCTCGAACAGGCCCAGGACAGCGATGCGCGCCTGGCCAAGGGCGAGGGGCGTCCCCTGGAAGGCCTGCCCCTTGGCATCAAGGATCTGTTCTGCACCCATGGTGTTCAGACCACGGCCGCGAGTCATATCCTCGAGGGCTTCGTGCCCGCCTATGAATCGACCGTGACCAGCCAGCTTTGGGCCGACGGGGCCGTGATGCTCGGTAAGCTGAACATGGACGAGTTCGCCATGGGCTCCTCGAACGAGACGAGCCATTTCGGTCCCGTGATCAATCCCTGGCGGATCGCGGGCGAGAGCGGCGCCAATGCGGCGCGGCTTGTCCCCGGCGGCTCCTCGGGCGGCTCGGCGGCGGCGGTTGCCGCGCGGCTGTGCCTGGCCGCCACGGGCACGGATACGGGCGGCTCGATCCGTCAGCCCGCGGCCTTCACGGCCACGGTCGGCATCAAGCCCACCTATGGCCGCTGTTCCCGCTGGGGCATCGTGGCCTTCGCCTCGTCCCTCGACCAGGCGGGACCGATCACGCAAACGGTTCAGGATGCCGCCATTCTGCTCAAAAGCATGGCCGGACACGACCTGAAGGATTCGACCTCGGTCGATCTGCCGGTGCCGGACTATGAGGCGGCCCTGACCGGGTCCATCAAGGGTATGAAGATCGGCATTCCCAAGGAATACCGCATCGACGGCATGCCGGAGGAGATGATTACCCTTTGGGATCAAGGCATCGCCTGGCTCAAGGACGCGGGCGCCGAGATCGTCGATGTCAGCCTGCCGTTCACGGAATATGCCCTGCCGGCCTATTACATCGTGGCGCCGGCCGAGGCCTCCTCCAACCTCGCCCGCTATGACGGCGTGCGCTATGGTTTGCGGGCGGGCGACGGGGACGTGATCGGCATGTATGAGGCCACAAGGGGCGAGGGCTTCGGCGCGGAGGTGAAACGCCGGGTCCTGATGGGCACCTATGTGCTTTCCGCCGGCTATTACGATGCCTATTACCTGCGCGCCCAGAAAGTCCGTACCCTCATCAAGCGGGACTTCGACACGGCCTTCGAGAGCGTGGATGCGATCCTGACGCCGACGACGCCGAACGTGGCCTTTGCCATCGGCGACAAGGTCTCCGATCCCCTGGAAATGTACATCAACGACATTCTGACCGTGCCGGCCAATATGGCGGGACTTCCGGGCATTTCCCTGCCCGCCGGCCTGTCGGGCAACGGCCTGCCCTTGGGCCTACAGGTACTGGGGCCGGCCTTCGGTGAGGAAGCACTGTTCCGGGTTGCCCATGTGCTGGAGGAGGCCGCCGCCTTCTCCGCCCGCCCGGAAGCCTGGTGGAGGGCAGCATAATGGCCGAGGCCGCATTGGATATCCGCAACGCCGACAAGGCCGATCTGATCGAGGGGGCGACGGGCGCCTGGGAGATCATCATCGGGCTCGAGGTGCACGCCCAAGTGGCGTCGAAGTCCAAGCTCTTTTCCGGCGCCGCCACTGCCTTCGGCGCGGAGCCCAATTCCCAGGTCAGCCTTGTCGATGCGGCCATGCCCGGCATGCTGCCCGTGATCAACGAGTTCTGTATCGAGCAGGCCGTGCGCACGGGCCTCGGCCTGAAGGCGGCGATCAATCCCTATTCCGTCTTTGACCGGAAGAATTATTTCTACCCGGATCTGCCCCAGGGCTATCAGATCTCCCAGTACAAGAACCCGATCGTCGGCGAAGGCGTGGTGGAGGTCGATCTGCCGGGGGAGAAATCGATCGAAGTGCGGATCGAACGGCTTCACCTGGAGCAGGATGCAGGGAAAAGCATTCATGATCTGGCGCCGGACCGGTCCTATGTGGATTTGAACCGCTCGGGCGTGGCGCTCATGGAAATCGTGAGCCGGCCGGACATGCGCTCGTCGGAAGAGGCGGGCGCCTATGTCACCAAGCTGCGCTCGATCCTGCGCTATCTCGGCACCTGTGACGGCAATATGGAACAGGGCTCCATGCGGGCCGATGTGAACGTCTCCGTGCGCCGCCCCGGTGAGCCCTTCGGCACGCGCTGCGAGATCAAGAATGTGAACTCCATCCGCTTCATCCGGCAGGCCATCGAATACGAAGCCCGCCGGCAGATCGATATTCTGGAAGAGGGCGGCGAGATCCATCAGGAAACCCGCCTGTTCGATGTCCAGGCCGGGACGACGCGGAGCATGCGCTCCAAGGAAGAGGCCCACGACTACCGGTATTTTCCGGATCCGGACCTTCTTCCCCTGGAGATCGACCCCGATTGGATCGCCGAGATCGAACGGTCCCTGCCCGAATTGCCCGACGACAAGAAGGCCCGTTTCATCAAGGAATATGGCCTGTCGCCCTATGATGCGGGCGTGCTGGTCGCGGACAAGGACAAATCCGAGTTCTTTGAGACCGTGGCCAAGGGGCGCGATCCGAAGATGGCGGCGAACTGGGTGACCGGCGATTTCTTCGGCGCCCTCAACAAGCTCGGCGTCGAGGTCACCGAAAGTCCGGTGAGCGCGGCCCAACTCGGGGCCCTGCTTGATCTCATTGCCGATGACACGATTTCCGGGCGGATCGCCAAGGAAGTCTTCGAGATCATGCTCGAGACCGGTCAGGATCCGGGCGCCATCGTCGAGGAGCGGGGCCTCAAACAGGTTACCGACACGAGCGCCATTGAGGCCGAGATCGACAAGATCGTTGCCGCCAATCCGGACAAGGTCGAAGCCGTGAAGGAAAAGCCCAAAATGATGGGCTGGTTCGTGGGCCAAGTCATGCAGGCGACGGGCGGCAAGGCCAATCCGAAGGCCGTGAACGAGATCCTGTCCAAGAAGCTCGGTCTTTGAGGACCTGGCCGGTCCCACGGCCGGCCGACGCGATCTCGTCCCATCAATGGGTGGCCCCGCTGCCCGGCTGGCCCATAGGGAGCAGTGCCCATGATCGATCTTTACACCTGGACAACGCCCAATGGCCGCAAAGCCTCGGTCATGGTGGAGGAATGCGAACTCGTTTATGATGTGCACCCTGTCAATATCAGCGTGGGTGAACAGTTCACGCCCGAGTTTCTCGCGGTATCCCCCAATAACAAGATCCCGGCGATCCGTGACCGTGCCCCCGGCCGTGACCCGGTCACCCTGTTTGAATCCGGCGCCATCCTGATCTATCTGGCGGAAAAGACGGGCAAGTTCCTGCCCGCCCAGGAACCGGCCCGGGGCGAGGTGCTGCAATGGCTGATGTGGCAGATGGGCGGCTTCGGCCCCATGTTGGGGCAGGCGAACCATTTCGCGAATGCCGCGCCGGAACAGATTCCGTATGCGATCGATCGCTATATCAGTGAGGCCGCGCGGCTCTACAAGGTCCTGGATGATCAGCTCGCCAAGGGAGAGTTCGTGGCCGGCGACTATTCGATCGCGGACATGGCCATCTATCCCTGGGCCGCGGTCAGCGCCGACCTCATCCTGTCGGCCAAGCCCGAAGTCACGGGCGAGGGCGCCCATGTCCGCCGGTGGCTCGAGACCGTCAAGGCCCGTCCGGCGGTGGCGCGCGGCATGGCTGTTCCAAAAGTGGTCAGTATCTGACCCATTTCGTTTTCCGCCTGAAACTCAAAAATTAGCTCTTCGGGTTTAACCCCATGCTTACGCCCGCCGCGTCAGGGTCAAGACGTCGGCGGACGGGGACCCCTGCCGGCGGTTCCGATCTGGTGCCGCGTGATGCGGGGCAGCGTTTGGGGAGTTGGGCTGATGGACGAAGCGCAGGCGGAGAGCGTGGAAGTGACGGGCGAAGATCTTTTGCAACAGGCGCGCGATGAACGATGCGCGAACGCCATGTACCGGCTCGGCATGATGTTCTCCACCGGGCAGGGCGTGGATTACGACATTGTCGCCGCCCATAAGTGGTTCAATCTGGCTGCCACCATGGGCAGCGAAGAAGCCAAGCGGTGGCGCAAGGAATTGGCCGGCGAGATGTCCTCAAGCCAAGTGGCCGAAGCCCAGCGCCAGGCGCGCGAATGGCTCAAGGCTGGCTGAAACCAAGCCCATACTGTCAGCCGGTCTTCTGACCGGAGTCATGACCATTCGCCGTGGCGCAGGACTCGGCCACCGAGACCAGGCCCAGACCCAGGATCCGGGCATCGATCGGCGTGAGCTTCAGAGTCATTTTCTGATCCGAGACCCGGCTCGTATTGTCACGCAGCTGGAGGATGACAAAACCATCGTCGCTTGGTTCGAGGCTGAAGAGCGGCCGCATATCCTCGTTCATGACCGTCTCCGACCGCGACCACTGCAATCAGTTGTGCCGATACGCATTTCTACCATTTCGACCATACTGGCCTGACCATTTGGCGCGACCCCACGACCGTTTTGCTGGGAATGGGGGCGCGCAGCGTGGCTGTGTTTTGAAAAAAGGGCAAAAACGCCCTTCTGTGAATAAATTCTAACCTAGGGTTTGCGCGCGGTTTTGCGCTGTGAAAATTAGGTAACCTTTCTGGGGGAGCCGTCGCGACTCGCGCCAGCCTCTTGATTGCCTCCTATTTGGCCCTCAAATGGGGCGGATCACTTATACTCTGCCCCCTATGCCTTGAGCCGGTGGACGTCCTCCAGGCATGAACGGCAAGGTTGGCGGACCCTTTCGGCCGGATCGGTTTCGCGAAATCGGATCCCTCAAGGCCTGACTTTTGCCGTGTCCGCGCCCTATGAGAGGGAAAAGGGAAGGTGGTCAGCCGCCCGACGGAACCAAGTGTTGGCGCATCAGCAATGAACCAGATCCAGAATTCAGATGCCTATGCGCCGCTCACGGAGATCACCGCGCCCTGGCGACCCGCGCGGCGTGCATTGGCGCAACCATTTGCATCTTTTGTACGAAAATCCGGCCTCCTGCTGTTTATGGTCGCGCTGCCGACCCTGGTCGCTGTTTTCTATTTCGGTTTCTGGGCAACCCCGATCTACACGTCAGAAGCGAGCTATGTCGTTCGCAAGCCGAACGAGAACTCCTGGAGCGTCTTCAGCAAGATCCTGCAGACGGCAGGTCTAGCCCGGGCCCAGGATGATGCCTTCGTCATTAATCAGTTCATCACGTCGCGGGACGCCGTGGCCCTGCTTGACGGGAAATTCGATCTTCGCGGGCACTATGGCGGGGCCGCAATCGATCCGGTCTCGGCCTTTCCGGGGATTTTTCATTCCCTGTCGAATGAACGGCTCTACCGGTATTTCCAGAAGCACATCGATGTCTATTTTGATCCGGCGACGGGTGTGACCGAATTCGAGGTGCGCAGTTTCGATCCCGTTTACAGCCAGCAGCTCAATCATGAATTGCTGAACGCCGCCGAGGATCTCGTGAATCGAATCAATCAGCGTTGGCGCGATGACGCCATCCGCTATGCCATGGCGGAGGTCAAGGAGCGGGAAGCAGCGCTCGAACAGGCCCATGATCGGATTACGTCCTTCAGGACCCAGTCCCTGTTTGTGGATCCCAAGCAATTGTCCGAGGAACTCGGCAAGACCGTCACCAATCTGGCCTGGAACCTGGCCCAGGCCCGGGCGCGTCTCCAATCCCTGGAGCCGGAGCAATCGGACAGTCCGCAGGCGGCAGCGGTGCGCCGGACCATTGGCGCTCTCGAGCAACAGATTCTTGAGGAGCGCCGCAAGATTGCCGGGGACGATGCCTCCATCGCCACCGCGATTATGCAGTATGAAAAGCTCTTCCTGGACCAGGAGTTCGCGGAAAGGGCGCTCCTCGCCGCCATGCAGTCCCTGGAAAACGCCAAACAACACGCCCTGCGCCAGCAGCTCTATCTGGAGCGGATCACCGCGCCCAGCGTGGCCGACTATCCCAGTCACCCCAAGCGTATCCTCCGCATCTTGACGGTTTTTGTCCTGTCCTTGTGTGTGTTTGTGGTCGTGCGTTTCCTGCTTCAGGAGGTCAGGGCCCATGGCACCTTCTGAATCGCAATTGACCCTTCCAGAGCAGGGTGGCGTCTCCGACGGCCCCGAGCCCTTCGCGCCGAAACAACGCCGGTCGGGCTGGGCCGTCAAAGGGGATCATCTCGTCAAGGATTATGGCCACGGGAAGAAGCGCAAGCGCGTTCTCGACCATGTTTCTTTCGATGTAGCGCATGGGGAGCGATTGGCGATCCTAGGCCGCAACGGCTCGGGCAAATCCACCTTGATTCGGATCATCGCCGGGGTCGAGCGTCAATCCGCCGGCCAGTTGACCCACACCGTCAGCATGTCCTGGCCCATTGCCCTGGGCGGCGGCTTTGAAGGCGGGATGACCGGCTATGACGCCGTGCGCTTCATCAGTACGATCTATGATTGTCCGTTCCAGGAAATGCTGGACTATGTCAATGACTTTTCAGAACTTGGCGCCCAGCTCTTTGAGCAAATCAAGTTCTATTCCGCCGGCATGCGCGCGCGTCTCGCCTTCGGGCTTTCCCTCGCGGTCGACTTTGAATGTTTCCTCATTGACGAGGTGATCCTGGTCGGCGACCAGCGGTTTCAGGCAAAGTGCTTCGATGCGCTTTTCAATCGGGTGGCGTCGCGCATTCTGATTGTCGCCATTCACGACATGGGTTTTGTGCGCGAGCACTGCGATTCCGCATTGGTCTTGCACAGAGGGCAGGGGCGGCAGTTCCAGGATGTGGTCATGGCCACGGACATCTATGCCACACTCTGAAAGCCTCTGTGATCCGCATCAAGACGAGAATTCGCCTCCCGCTCATGGGGAGCCCCGCGCCGGGGACGTTGTGTAGAAGGTATTCATGGCCGCGCCGATTAAGTCGAAATACGCATTGACACGGAAGACCCGGCGGGCGCCCACATTGCGCGGACGCATCGAGCGTCCTTCCCGTTGGGTGAGGCGGATCGGGTTAGACGACCAAGTCCTCAAGGATCTGCGCCGCTACCGTCCATGGCTGGGGATCTTCACCCTCAACCGTCTCTGTGTCGGCGTCTTGGTTCTCCTGGCGCTTTATCTCTGGGGTCTGTCGGCGGATCGCTATGTCTCCGAGGCCAGTTTCACGGTGCGCTCCGGGGCCGTGGCCGCAGGGGACGAGGACGATATTTTCTCGATCGCGGGCGGGCAGACGGCAGCCGACGACACATTCGCCATCCATGATTTCATTCTGTCCCGGGACATGATGCGCAAACTCGAACGCCGGGTGAATCTGAGGGAGATCTACGGGAAAGGCGGATGGGACGTCATTTTCAGTTATCCGTCCCTCCTGAACGGCTCCAGCCAGGAGGAGCTGTTTCGCCACTATAAGATGCTGGTTTCCATCATCTATAAGACGTCCACGGGCGTGAGCACTTTGCGTGTGGAGGCCTTTGATCCCAAGGACGCCCAGCTCATCGCGGCCCTGATCCTTGAAGAGAGCGAGCTTTTCGTGAACGAGCTGAACGCGCGCGCGCGCTCTGACGCCGTCGATGATGCGCGCGTCCATCTTGCCGCTGCTCGCGAAGAACTCGTCGCCACACAGACGGAAATGGCCGTCTTCCGGTCCCGCGAACTCATGCTCGACCCGAGCAAGAGTTCCTATCTGGTGGTCGAACTGGTCGGGCGGCTTTCGGAAGAATTGGCCAAGGTGAATGCCCAGATCAGCAGCCTTCGACAGGCCGTGGGCAACAGCCCGCAATTGCCGGTTCTGAGACGTCGGGCGGTCGCCCTGCAACAGCAAATCATTCAGGAGCGTCAACGCACCACCGCGCGATCGGACGGTCTGGCGAGCAAGATCGCCACGTTCGAACGGTTGTCCGTGGAGCACGAACTGGCGGTGAAGAATGTGGCGGCAGCATTCAAGAGACTGGTTCTGGCGCAGACCCAGGCCAACCGTCAGCAACTCTACCTGCAACGTATCACAAGGCCGCATTTGCCGGATTACGCGACACAGCCCCGGCGCCTCGGGATCTTTCTCGCCGGCGTCGTCCTGCTGCTGATCGCGGCGATGGTGGTTTGGATGCTGCTTTCCGGCCTGCGGGAACACAAGGCTGCCGAACCCGGCTGATCGGTGGACGTGAGGAGAACGGGCGGCCGTCTGCGCGAGCCTTCCTTTCTTCTTCTTATACGAATTTATTGTAGACGGCCGTCATGCGTTCCTGATAGCGCTCCCGGGAAAACAGCTCCGCCTGCTTCAAACCTTTCTGTTTCAGCTCCTTGCACAGGGCGTCATCCTTGTCGAGGGATGTAATCCCCCGTGAAATTTCAATCACACTATACGGATCAACCAGGACAGCCGCATCGCCCGCCACTTCCGGAAGAGACGAGGTTTTCGAGGTGAGTACCGGCGTGCCCTCCTTCATGGCCTCCAGAACGGGCAGCCCGAACCCTTCATAGAGGGAAGGAAAAAGGAGGGCGCGGGCATGGCGCAGGAGGGAGACCAGAAGATGCAAGGGGACATAGGAAAGATGGATGATCGGTCGTTCCAGATGAATGTTCCGGGCCTGGAAGCGATAATGCATCATGTCTCCACTGAGGATCCGTCCGAGTTCCTCATCCGAGGACCAGCCATGGGGACCGGCCACCACAAGCTTGCGTTTGGATCCAGAGGAGAGGAAGGCATCCAGCAGGCGCTTGATGTTCTTTTTCGGTTCCAGCGTGCCCAGGAACAGAAAATAGTTCTCCGGTTCAAGCTTGAGGAATTCAAGATCGCGTTGAGTTTCTTCGGGCCCCCGCTTGACGAGATGATCGGGAAAATCCGCAGACTGATAGGTATTCGTGATCCGGTCTTCGTCGATGCCGATGAAGTGGATCATGTCCTTGCGGGTCTGTTCGGACACGGTCACGACATGATCGGCCGTTTTCGCAATCATCTTGAGGGTGCGCATGAACAGGCGTTTGTGATCGAGCGTCGCGTGGGGCAGCCGCAAGGGTACAAGGTCATGAACCGTATAGATATTGGGACAATTCGGGATGCGAATGGATGCGGGGTGAGTGACGTGAAAGAGATCCGGCCGCTCCTGGGGCTGAATATTCAAGAAGCGGTTGGAGATCATGAAATGCTTGTTGGCACGGATGAAGAGATCCCGAACCGCGTACCGACGATCGAAACTTTTCAGACCGAAAAATGTTGACGAATCCGCAATGAGGCCGGTATTCGCGACCCGGCCCGGCCGAACCCCGAACCAATCCGTCACGAACGGCTTGGCGAAGCGTGCCCACCGAAGAGGAGCGAAGCGGGGGTTAGCTTTACGCGCCTCGAAATCATAAAGCTCGATCTCGTTCAGATTGGGGCGTTTGGGATGGACACTGAAATCCGCTTGGAACAGGACATCGCTCTGATAACCAAGCGCCTGGTGGACCGCGGCCAATTCTCGGCAATAGGTCGCGATGCCCGTGCCGCGCTGGAGCACGACATTGCGTCCTTCGACCAGGATTCGTTTCGGGGTCTGTGCGGGAGCATCATTCATGGCATTTCACATGGATGTCGGTGATTGCGGGGCGCATTTCATGGCACGAAGACGCACGTCATCGGGACGCGCGCCGCCGCCTGGCGTCCCGTGTCGCGTGCGGCGACGCGTGGGTGCTTGCGACACGGAGCATAGGTTTGATGGCGCTTCCGGTCCCCAAGGTCCCAGGTTGTGCGGTTCTCTGGAGAGGGGCGGGGAACCGGTCCCCATCGAGCGAGTGCCCCCGATGACTGTCGGTATGCAGCGTATTGCGCAGTTTCTCGATCAAATGGGGGAACAGGATCGCGCGCGCCTCCGGGCTGTAGAAGCCGCCATTCAGTTGGGAGGTACGCCGAAGCATCCCGACAAGGCATGCCACACGTTCCTGGTTGGGAGTGTCTGTGTGGGTCCAAAAATCGTCAAGACGGTCCTCAAAGGTGATCCCGGGGCGATTGTAGATCGCGCGGCCCAGCGCCTTGACGGGTAAACCCTTTCGCAACCCTTCGAGGCCTGTCGAACTGTTGTTGACGACAAGGGCATCGGCCCAATCCATCACCTTGTACATCTTGGTTTTTTCGACAAAAAAGCAGCGGTCCTCAATTCCGAATTCGCGAACCATCCGGTGGAACAGGGATTTGGTCCCCTCGATCCCGTAGTCATACGGGTGCCGCTTGACGACGAGCACCGCATCCCGGGGTGCGTGGCGCGCGAAAGAGGGAAGCACGATCTCCAGAAGGGCGTTGTTGGTTGAAATGTCGGAATGAACCCGCAGTTGTGTATCCCCGGGTTTCTGCAAGGGGCACAGAAATCTCCGTCCCATGACGGAGGACCTGTCCGTCGTCAGATGCTCCAGGAAGCGCCGTTCGCTGCGGTCGATACCCCGGACAAACTCCGAGAAATAGCCGATGGCCTGCCGCATCACCGAGGTCCCGTAGTAGCGGGGCCGGTAGGGAAACACGGGCGAGCCCAGAATGGCGATCGTGAAATGTCTCATGGTTGAGGCCACATGATGGGCCATCCGGTGATCGAAAAGGATGTCGTCTTCCAACCGGGATTGATCCGTCGAGTGATTCGTCTCAAGGGGGATCGTGAGCTGGGGGCTGTTCCCGTTCACACCGCCTTGCTCCAAAGTCACCCAATGGGGACGGAGATAGCCGTTTTCCAGGGTGAGCCAGGGCAGTCCTGTCTCCTCGGCGCATGCAATCGCCGCTTGATTGAAGGGAAGGGCATCATTGTAGACGATCATGAGGTCGTAGCGGCCGGCCTTGAGCCGATCCCGAATAAAATCCTCCCAAGTGCGCCGAGACGAGCGATAGAGATGGCGCCGGCCGGGGGAGGCCTCGAAATAATCGCCGGCATCAAAGGCAATTCGCTCGAACCGGAAGCCTATATCGTCACCATATGTACAAAGATCATCGAAAAACCGGCCGAAAGGGCAGTTGATGAACAGAACGCGCCGGGATGACGTCTTGACAGGCATTTCATGGGGCGGATGACTTGATCGGCCTACAGATTGAGGTTCAGTTAGGACCCGCATAGTAAACTCTGTTCCATGACTCGTGGCTTCCGCCGGTGAACACGCCTACCTTTCGGGCGGGGTGGGCATGGGGCCGCAAGCCTCGATTCCCAAGGCGCGTGCGGGCAGTGAGTATAGCAGATTGCAGTCCTGCACAATGGCCATGGATGGGCCTTTGTGCGTGTCACTGGCAACACCAATGCAGTGTTGTATGGCCGGCGGGCACCGGAACGGCAAAACGTTGGCGATAAGCTCGGTGATCTACTCTACCTATACATGATTGTCTTCTTTGGATTCTCATTTACGGATCGTCCCGCCCCGGATCCCATTAAAAGTCAGCAATGCGGCTCTTCTGAACATGTTTATGTCTTTTCTCCCTATCGATTGCCCACTATCAAAGTAAGGCTATTAGGGGGCGCAAATTCATCAAATGAACCAGGTGTAACGAGCCGCCACCGCTCAACGGCGTGGGACAGGCGACAAGGTTTTCATGATGCAGAACATTAGTGGCGAGCAGAAGACCTGGCACAAGGTGACGATTGATTTTC
>CAZFWG010000055.1:0-6782 GCA_964522525.1 uncultured Alphaproteobacteria bacterium
CGACAACCCCTCGATCACCCGCGACGTGACCGGGGAAGGGGTGCAACAGGCCCTGCACAAGATCATGGAAGGCACCGTCGCAAGCGTGCCGCCCCAGGGCGGGCGCAAGCATCCCCAGCAGGAATTCCTGCAGGTGGATACCACCAACATCCTGTTCATCTGCGGCGGCGCTTTTGCTGGCCTCGACAAGATCATTTCGGGGCGGGGCAAGGGCACATCCATCGGCTTCGGCGCCGATGTCCGCGACGTGGAAGAGCGGCGCATGGGTGAAGTGCTCAAGGAAGTCGAGCCCGAAGATCTGCTCAAATTCGGCTTGATTCCGGAATTCGTGGGCCGGCTCCCGGTGATTGCCACCCTGGAAGATCTCGACTCCGATGCCCTGGTCGAGATCCTGACCCGGCCCAAAAACGCGCTCGTGAAGCAGTATCAACGGCTTTTCGAGATGGAAGACGTCAATCTGACCTTTTCCGACGATGCCCTTCGGGCGGTCTCGCGCAAGGCCATCCAACGCAAGACGGGGGCCCGGGGCCTGCGCTCCATCATGGAGGGCATCCTGCTTGAGACCATGTTCGATCTCCCCGGTCTCGACGGGGTCGAGGAAGTGGTCATCAATGCCGAAGTGGTCGAGGGCCGCGCGCGTCCCCTTTATATCTATGCCGACCGCCGGGAGGATGTGGGCTCGAGCGCCTGATCCACCCTTCCGGGACGGCAATTAAGGAACGAGGGCAGGCGGGTCACGAACCCGCCTCTTTTTTTACATCTCCATCCCTATACTAATTCCGACGCGGCCTGAGTCGGTCGGCGCCCATTTGCGATGCCCAGGGGGCGTATCTTGACGGTCCAACGGACCGACGCCACCTATAGTGGGTCCCTCCAAGTCGCGGGTGACGGAACGTGAACCGCTCCATCGTGCCCGCGCCGGTCTTGCCATATCGGGAGACCGCAACACACAGGATCAGATGATGAGCGACGACCAGATGATTTCAGGCGGCGGCAATGTGACCCTCCTTGATGTTGGGCATCGTCAGGCATTCCCCGTCCTTCCGCTTCGGGACATTGTTGTCTTTCCCCATATGATCGTTCCGCTGTTCGTGGGCCGCGTGAAATCCGTACGGGCCCTTGAGGACGTGATGTCCGACGACAAGCACATCCTGCTGGTGGCCCAGAAAAATCCGGGCGACGACGATCCGCAACCCGACGATATCTTCACCGTGGGCACGATTGCCTCGGTGCTTCAGCTTCTCAAACTGCCCGACGGGACCGTCAAGGTGCTGGTCGAGGGCAGTCAGCGCGCCCGCGTCGAACGCTATCTGGAGAATGAGCATTTCTTCCAGGCCGAAGCGAGCGTCGTTGGCGACAGCGTCTCGGCGGCGGAGGGCCTCGACGGTCTGGCCCGCTCCGTGGGCGCCCAGTTCGAGAACTACGTCAAGCTCAACAAGAAGGTGCCCCAGGAGGTCTTGAGCGCGATCGCCGAAATGGACGATCCGTCAAAACTTGCCGACACCATCGCGGCCCATCTCGCGGTCAAGATTCCCGAAAAGCAGGAACTCCTGGAGCAGCTCGACATTTCGGCGCGGCTTGAGAAGGTCTACTCCCTGATGGAAGGGGAGATCAGTGTCCTGCAGGTCGAGAAGAAGATCCGCTCCCGCGTCAAGCGTCAGATGGAAAAGACGCAGCGGGAATATTACCTCAACGAACAGCTCAAGGCGATCCAGCGGGAGCTTGGCGAAGGCGAGGACGGCCGGGACGAGCTGCAGGAACTCGAGGAACGGATCAACAACACCAAACTGTCCAAGGAAGCGCGCGAAAAGGCCACGGGGGAGTTGAAGAAACTCCGCCAGATGAGCCCCATGTCCGCCGAAGCGACCGTGGTGCGCAACTATCTGGACTGGCTGTTGTCCATTCCCTGGGGCAAACGCTCCCGGTTCAAGAAAGACCTGAAAGCCGCCCAGAAGGTTCTGGACCGGGATCACTATGGTCTGGAGAAGGTCAAGGAACGGATCATTGAGTATCTGGCCGTGCAGCAGCGGACCAACAAGCTCAAAGGGCCGATCCTCTGCCTCGTTGGCCCACCCGGTGTCGGCAAGACCTCCCTCGGCAAGTCGATTGCGGCTGCCACGGGACGCGAATTCGTGCGCGTCTCCTTAGGCGGCGTGCGCGACGAGGCCGAGATTCGGGGCCACCGGCGCACCTATATCGGCTCCATGCCCGGCAAGATCATTCAGTCGATGAAAAAGGCCAAGAATGTCAACCCTTTGTTCCTGCTGGACGAGATCGATAAGCTTGGTGCGGATTTCCGTGGGGATCCCTCGTCGGCGCTTCTTGAGGTGCTCGATCCGGAGCAGAATGGGACCTTTGCGGACCATTATCTGGAAGTGGAATATGATCTGTCCGACGTGATGTTCATTACCACGGCCAACTCCCTGCGCATGCCCCAGCCGCTCCTGGATCGCATGGAGATCATCCGGATCCCTGGTTACACCGAGGACGAGAAGGTCGAGATTGCCAAGCGGCACCTGATCCCCAAGCAGATGAAGGATCACGGACTGCGCAAAAATGAATGGGCGATGTCCGACACCGCGTTGCGGGATCTCATCCGTCACTATACCCGGGAAGCCGGCGTGCGGAACCTCGAACGGGAGATCGCGGGCCTCGCCCGGAAGGCGGTCAAACAGATCCTGACCACCAAGGCGACCAAGGTCACCCTGTCCCAGCGCAATCTCGGCAAATATGCGGGTGTGCAGAAATTCCGCTTCGGCGAAGCGGAGGGCGAGGATCAGGTCGGCGTCGTCACGGGCCTGGCCTGGACGGAAACAGGCGGCGATACCCTCGCCATCGAGGCCGTGATGATGCCAGGACGCGGGCGCATGACCACGACCGGCACCCTGGGCGACGTGATGAAGGAATCGATCAACGCCGCCCGATCCTTCGTGCAGTCCCGCTCCATCACCTATGGCATCAAGCCCACGGCCTTCCACCGGCGGGACATCCACGTCCATGTGCCTGAAGGCGCCACGCCGAAAGATGGGCCGTCCGCAGGTGTCGGAATGGTAACTTCCATCGTTTCCGTGCTGACCGGCATCCCTGTGCGCCGGGATGTGGCCATGACGGGAGAGGTCACCTTGCGGGGCCGTGTCCTTCCCATCGGCGGGCTGAAAGAAAAGCTCCTGGCGGCGCTGAGAGCCGGGATCAAGACGGTTCTCATTCCCCAGGACAATGAAAAGGACCTGGCCGACATCCCGGAAAATGTGAAACGGGGGCTGACCATCAAACCCGTGGCTACCGTGGACGAGGTTCTGGAGATTGCGCTTGTGTCACAACCCACGCCCATTGAATGGGAAGAGGAAGATGACGCAGAGGCCACCGTTCCGCCCGTGAGCGGTGAGGACGGAGACCTCGATTCAGTGGTAACCCACTGATAAATCAGTGATTTTACGCTTTATGCCATCCCGTCATGGATTAACTCCATGACGGGATTGGTGATTCTCGATCCCTACAAGACGGAAATGTACCTTACAAACACAAAAATTCCCGGTTTTCCGGGGTTTTTTCTTTGACGGCTATGACGGGTGCGGACTAGGGTCTGGTTCTGGGCGGCGATTCATTGTCCGTCCAACTCTCGCCTCATGCGGTTTCCACCTGGACATGATGTCTGTCCGCAGCCGTGGTGACCAACAGCTAAGGGGTTTATCCCGTGAACAAAAATGATCTCATTGCGCGTGTTGCCGAGCTTTCGGACCTTCCGAAAACCGAAACAACCCGGGCCGTCGACGCCGTCTTCGATGCGATTACAGAAACCCTGAAGGAAGGCGATGAAGTGCGCCTCGTCAATTTTGGCACCTTCAAAGTGACGCATCGTGCGGCCTCGGAAGGCCGTAATCCGCGTACGGGCGAAAAGATCAAGATCCCGGCGTCGAAGCAGCCGAAATTCTCGGCTGGCAAGGGTCTTAAGGACGCCGTCAACGCCTGACGTTCGCGGCCCGGACGGGACTTCGCGAGATCGTCTCAAAGGCCAGCCTTGTGCGTGCGCGCAAGGCCACCAGCTTTGTCGCGTTTGAGCGGGCGCCATGCGCCCCGCCATGCGCTGCCGATCTTCCCCCAGCCGATCATTGTGACGCGGACAACCGGGTCTCGGCGAGGCGCCAGGAGTTCGTACCTTGTGTTAGTGCCCTGCTAGGCCGAACGGCCTCCTACTTGCGGGTACGAGAGGATGAGGCTGTCCTTGTCCCTTGGCGCAAGGCCTGGTTTGGCGCTACAGTCCACTGTTCCTGAAGATCGGTCAGGGCGGTTAGCTCAGTTGGGAGAGCGCCACGTTTACACCGTGGATGTCGGGAGTTCGAGCCTCTCACCGCCCACCATGCTTTCTCGCACGCATGGTGCCGTCCACACACGATTCCACATACATGGTTCACGTCACTCAAAGGCTCCGCACGGGCGGTCCTTGCAGCCTGTCCTCGCCATGAAGGACACGATTAGGCAGTGTCGGCGTTGTCTTCCACTCTTTACCTGTGTCAGGCCTTTTTCTGCGCGCCTTTGGCCACGCGCTTGAATTCCCTCGGCGTCATCTGAGTCCAGCGGGTGAAGGCACGGCGAAAGCCCCGCTCGTCCGAATTAGCCCACCCACTCCGCCACCGTTTCCAGGGAGGCGTTGAGCGGAACTCCGTGACATGTCGGCCTCCCGGGCCACCAAGTCGACACCGTCGTCGCCCTTTTCGATCCGCGTCGCGATGGCGGATCTGATCCGGAGGCCGGCCGCATCGACGGTGAAGAGCCTCGGCGTTACACTCTACCGAGACAGAAAATAACCGCTCACGGTTGCGGTCCGGCTCACCGGTGCGCTTGGCGAACATATGGGAGAGGACACGGGGCATGGCCGATTTCGTTCCGAAAAAAGGTCTTTCCGACGAAAAGATCCGTACCCTTATCGACGGGATTCTGACCGAAGCCACTTTGGTTGAAAAAGTCGCCATGATGTCCGGCGTCGGATTTTTTGCACAGATCACGGAAAGTGAAGGCCGATGGGGTGCCCACCCTTACAGAGCCGGCGGGGGATGCGAGCGTCTTGGCGTTCCCGCGCTCTATTTCACCGATGGCCCGCGGGGTGTCGCCCGTGGCAATTCCACGTGCTTTCCGGTCTCCATGGCCCGGGGCGCCAGTTTCGATCCGGATCTCGAGCGTCGCATCGGCGAAGTCATGGGGATCGAGGCACGGGCCCAAGGCTGCACCCTCTCGGGCGCGGTCTGCATCAACCTGTTGAGGCATCCCGCCTGGGGGCGCGCCCAGGAGACCTACGGGGAAGACCCCCACCATGTGGGCGAGATGGGCGCCGCGCTCGCGGAGGGCATTCAGGCCCACAATGTCGTTGCGACGATCAAGCATTTCGCCCTGAATTCCATGGAAAATGCCCGCTTCAAGGTGGACGTGCAGATTGATCCGCGCACATTGCGGGAGGTCTATCTGCCCCATTTCAAGCGGGCCCTGGACGCGGGCTGCGCGTCCGTGATGAGCGCCTACAACAAGATGAATGGGGAATATTGCGGTCAGCACCGGGAGCTTTTGACAGATATCCTGCGGGACGAATGGGGTTTTGAGGGGTTTGTCCATTCCGATTGGGTGCTGGGCGTGCGCCAGGTCTATGGCGCCGCCGCCGGCCTCGACATCGAGAACCCGGAACCGAGCATTTTTGGCGAAAACCTCGTGACGGCTGTCGAGCAGGGCGCTATCGAACCGGAGGTCGTGGATCGGGCCTGCCGACGCATCTTGACCGTACTCTACCGCTTTGCCTGTGCGGACGATCCGCTTGAGGACTATCCGCTCGATCTCGTGGCATGCGCCGATCACCGTGCGCTGGCCCGGGAGGCGGCGGAGAAATCAGCGGTACTGTTGAAGAATGACGGGCTTCTCCCCCTCAACCCGGAAAGCATGGGCAAGGTGGCGGTCCTGGGCCGCCTCGCGGATCTCGAAAACACGGGCGACCATGGCTCGAGCCGTGTTCGCCCGCCTTATGTGATGACGCCCCTGGCCGGTCTGCGCGAGGCGTTGGGGAACACGGCGAGCCTCATGACCGGGGATGAAAGCGATCTCGACGCGGCCCGCCGGACGGCCTCGCAAGCGGATGTGGTGATCCTTGTGGTGGGCTATACGGCGGACCATGAGGGGGAATATATTCCGGGTCAGGCCGGGGATATCTCCCTCGGCGAGGCCGCGACGGATGCTGCGAACGCCGTGGCGGACAGCGGCACGACCTTCGGCACCGGCGGTGATCGCACAAGCCTGACGCTTCCGGCCGATCAGGAAGCTCTCATTCAGGCGGCGGCCAGCGTCAATGCCAATGTGGTTGTCGTTATGATCGGCGGCTCGGCGATCATCACGGAAAACTGGCGCCATCAGGTCCAAGCCATCCTGCAGCCGTTCTATTGCGGCATGGAGGGGGGCAGGGCGCTCGCGCGCCTTCTGCTGGGCGCGGTCAATCCGTCCGGAAAGCTTCCCTTCACCGTGCCGGTGAAGGCGGATGATCTGCCCCATTTCGACAAGGATGCGGATGAAATCACCTATGGCCCGCTGCACGGCTATACGCTGTTCGACGCACACGGGAAGCCCCCGGCCTTTCCGTTCGGCTTCGGTCTGAGCTACACGTCGTTTTCCTATCGGGCCTTGAAAGCGGCACGGCGGGGGAATGCGCTTGCCGTATCCGTCGCGGTGACGAATACCGGCGGGCGCGCCGGCACGGAAGTGGTCCAGCTCTATGTCGGATTTCCGGGCCAAGACGCGCCCCGTCCGGT
>CAZFWG010000055.1:6882-30425 GCA_964522525.1 uncultured Alphaproteobacteria bacterium
GTTACTTCCGCCAGGTGAAGACGGAGGAAACGGCATAGTTCCACACGGCACCCACCAGCGCGCCGGCCGTACCGGCAATGATCCAGGAGGTATCGCGCTCATAGATCGAATTGGCGATGCCCACATTGGCGATGGCGCCCACGGAACAAACGGCAAAGAACGACACCATGCCCCCAAAGAACTTCATGCCCTTGAGACGTCGGTCCCGGTAGGTCAGGAAATTGTTGAGCGTGTAGTTGAAGGTCATGGCCACCAGGGTGCCGGTCGCCTGGGCCACGGCAAAGCCGAAACCGAACAGGTTCAAGGTCACGCCGACGATCATCAGGTGAACGACCAGGCCAAGCCCGCCGATCGCCGAGAAAATCAGGAACTTGGTGGGCACAAAGCGGCCCACGGTTTTGTCGAGGAGCAGTTCGCCAAACTCGAGCATCACCGTGCTGTCGAGCTTGCTTTCTCCGGACACGCGGGACCGGAACGTATAGGCGACTTCGCCGACGCGAACGTCCTTCGGCGAGGAGGCCATCAGGTCGAGCAGAATCTTGAAGCCGGAGCCGGAGATCTTGCGCACCGCGTTGTGGAAGGCGGGGCGGGAGATGAGGAAAAAACCGCTCATGGGATCGGAGACCCGCACCGGCAGAACGAGGTTCGACAGTTTGGTCGCGAACTGGCTCATTCTCAGGCGCGACTTGGCCCAGTCGCCAAAACCGCCGCCTTCGGCATAACGGGTGCCGAGCACGATATCGAGATTGTCCGCAGACGCCTTTTTCAGCATCTTCGGCACGGCTGTCTCGTCATGCTGGAGATCGCCGTCGATCACCGCCATATAGGGGGCGGACGTGGCCAGCATGCCTTCGACCACGGCGGAGGACAGGCCACGGCGGCCGATGCGGTGGATCAACCGGACACGCCGGTCTTTCGCCGCGATCTCCCGCACGATGTCCGGCGTGCCGTCGGTCGAATCATCATCGACGAAAATCGCCTCCCATGTCGTGTCGGCGAGGGTCTGGTCCAGACGCTTGACCATTTCACGCACATTGCCGGCCTCATTCATCACCGGAATGATCATCGCGAGTTCAATCGTGCGTTCCCCCACGCCGGAGTCCGCACTCAATTGGTCAGCCAGATCTTTCTTCATAATGTGCCCACCGCTCCTTAGTCTTGGGCGCGCCGTGTGTATATGTCGGCGCGAGCGCTTACGAATGATGTATGGAACCGGGTCCCGACTTTGTGCCAGGCGGGATCCTGGTCAAGGGCCGAAGAAAACGGCCCCGCCGTCACGGTCAGGGGGCCGGTCCGAAGGTGTTGCCGCAATTCGCCCTGCCCATACTGGGCCAATCTCAGCACAATGATGGTACTCTCAGGACCCTCCGAGACCGGACGATGGTCGGGCAGGGAATCGGAGGTGAAGCCGACGGCCAGCGTTTCAAACCCGTTGCCCTTGACGACCACGGTCCGCTGGTCAAGCGCCCGGCCGTGCTCATAGGCCAACGGAAAATAACCAAATCCGATGAGGCCCCGTCCGTCGGGGGATTGCTCATCCTGGTCATAGACCAAGGTGAAGGGTTCCGCTGTGTCCCTAATCACCTCCTGGATCATGGCCGCGGGGCCGTGATTGAAGGTGGTCGGATGGCGGACCAAAATCGATGTCCCCCAGGCCAGGGACAGGAGCAGACCGATGACGGCGATCGTCCGTGCGCTGTGCGGCAGGCCGGCGGTCGCACCGCCCGCATGGGCGACAAGGATCGCGATGCCGGGAATGGTCCAGAAACTGTATTGGGGATTGAAGGGATCGAAATAGTCGGCAACGAGAAAGCCAGCGATCGCCGTCACGCCCAGACCGGAGACGACGGCGATGATGGTCAGGGTCGCAGGACGCGCCAGGATGCGCCGCAGGCCATGGACACCCCGGTCACGCTCCTGAGCCGCGCCCCGGATCACCGAAAGGAACACAAAGGCCATCAGGGCCAGGAATGACAACAGGAAGACGGCAAGCGCCGCAGCATCGACCGACAGCACGGGGCTGCTGATCTGCCGATAGACCATGCGCACCACCAGGACGGCCCATTCGGCCAGGGAAAAACCGTCCGAGCCCGGTCCGCCCAAGCTGACCGTGGTCGAAGCCGTGACGAGCGGCAGAATGCCCGCGGATCCCAAGGCCACACCGCCATAGAGGGCGGCGATCTGGGGCAGACGCTCCCGCAGGGCAAGGGCCCGGATCCCCAGGGCCAACAGAATGCCGCCGCCCAGGAAGACGCCGAAGAAATGGCTGTAGACCGCAAGAACGATACTGATCCCGACACAGAACAACCACCAGGCACGGTCCTTCGTGGTGGAGGTGGCATAGGCGATCATCGAATAGAACGCGGCAGCCGAGAAAAAGATCAGGAACGGGTAAGGGCGAATTCCCGCACTGAAGATAATGATGTTGGGAGAAAGAAGAAAAAAGGCGGCGCCGAGCAGAGCCCAGGATGCGCCAACGCTGCGTTTGGCGGCCGAATAGACAAGCCAACCCGAGGCCAGCATCAGGAGAATGCCCATCACGCGCAGGCCCATGACGCCGTCGCCGACGATCAGGGTCCAAAGGCGGCCGAAAATGTAACTGGCGGGGGGCTGGCGATCCGGGGGCACCAGAAAGGGGTTGGGCATGTCGCCGGACAGCCACCGCAGCTGATCGCCAAAACCCAAGGTGAGACCGGACAGTTGGGTGGTTTCGTCCCACCAGATGGTCTCGAATGTCGCAAACCGAAGGGCCACCACCAGGAAGACGAGGCCGAGCCCCGCGAACCAGAGGGATGGCGCAACGGCGGATACCATGCGTTCGGCGGAGCCCAGGACGGCGGCAAGCGGCGATCGGTTTAGCGAAGGTGCATGCGCATCACCCATTCTCATCTCCCCTCGCCATCGCCCATGACCCTTATCCGGACGCGGTGCCCGTCCACACACGTCCGACCATTATCCAGGATAACCGCCCGTTCATGTTGTCTGATTCACGCCCACGCCCCGGAGTGACCGTATGTTTAGCTGGAGTGATCAGACGACACAACCGAGATAATGGCACCCAGCTCTTGACGTTGCCTTTCAACCCGGGTTCAGGAGAGAGGACGAGATGAAATCCGACGATCGTGAAATCCGGCGGTGCGGGCCATTGTGGGAGCAGGCGCCCAAGATGCCCGCTTTTCGGCCTATTTAACCCTTAATACAACTGAGGGCAGTGCGACAGGGGCGCACGCGTCAACCTGATGGCTCCCGAGCTGACGGCCCTCAACCCATTGTGACAGGGCTTCCCTCGAAGCTCCCTTGGTCAAGGGAGGGGCTGGGTCTGGTGAGACCCGCCCCAACTCTTGGGGACCCTCGAGGAGTGGCGGGGACCATCGTGGCAGCCGCAACACGAATGGAGACGGGGGAGGCGAGACATGTTGGTTACGGAACTTCCGGCAACGAAAGACCAGGTCGTCACCTTCACACGGCCCGATGACACCGTGGCGCAAGCCGCCAAAGTAATGAAAGAAGCGGCCATCGGCTGTCTTCCAGTCCTGGCGCCGGACAACACGTTGATCGGCATTGTCACCGAACGGGATTTCCTCAACAAGGTCGTTGCGGAGGACCGGGACGCCCGTGACACCCGCGTCGAAGACATCATGACCCGGGACCCGAAAGTCGTGCGCTATGATACGGATGTCCAGGATGCTGCCCAATTGATGCGCGACGGGAACTTTCGTCATCTGCCCATTCTGAACCCGGATGATCAATTGATCGGGATCGTTTCCATCCGTGACGTGGCCTCCTTCAGCCTTGGCGAAGCGGCAAGCCGTTCCCTCATGGTCAGCGCGGCACGGGCGCGCCGCTTCTACCAGGCCTTCCTGATTCTCGTTGCCTTGCTCATCTATACGGCGTTCATTTTCGGTCTCGTGTTCTATGGTGAGGAACTGGGTCTGCGCTGATTTCCATGGGAATCCCGGGCAGGCGGGGCTAAGATCTGGGCTGTCAAGAAACGGGGGCCTCAAGCCTCCAAAACAAACCCGTGCAGAGCAGGGAGACCAGGCATGCGGCGCATTCTGGTGGCCTTTGTCCTGGGGATGGGATCCGCACAGGCTCAAGATGTGCCAGAGCCTTGCGTCGAGGCCATGAAGGCTGGACTTGCGGGGCAGTATGAAACCATGCGCGGCGGCGAGAATTTCTCGTCCGGCGCCTTGACCGTGGGTACACGGCTCCTGACCATCACGCGGGATGGGGACAGTTTCACCTATGTGAACGCGCAAACCGGTGTTCCCTACCAACGGGAGACCATCGCGAAGGTGGAAAACGGCTATCAGATCCGTTTTCAAGCCCTCCGAAAGGACGGCACCCCCGATCCGGATCAAGCACCCGGGATCAACAGGATCATCGGTTGCTCCGGCCCCGACACATCAGGCACGGTGCGGTTCGTGGAAACCTCGACCGGTCATGGTCCCGATGCGGAAGGGCGCCCGTTCGAGATGCGCTGGCATATTGCCATGGGCCCTGCGGGGTTCCTCATTCTGGGTGAGGGGCGGCGCGAAGGAACAAAGGACCGCTATCGCCCCATGCGCGCGACGCTCATGAAACGTCTGCAGGGGAACTGAAATCATCCTGCCCGCCGCGTCACAGAAGCGGGAAACCGGGTCCAGCCATCGGGGTGACGCGCTCATGGGTGCCCCCTTCACCGCACTGGCCCTTCAACGCACTGGCCTTCGAATGCACTGGCCCTCGAATGCGCTGGCCCTCGAATGCGCTGGAAGAGGTGGCCAGACCCCGTCTCAACCAAGGCGGGAGGCATCCCAGGATGCTACATCTTTTTTTGTTTGAGAGACCTTAACCAACCCCACTATAGCGTGTGCCTCGGTCGAGGGCCCCGCTGGCTGCTTTCCGCCCGCGAACGATCAAACAAACCGTCGAGCGCATCGCCATGAACATTCGCCAAACCAGCCTGCTTTTGGCTCTCCTCCTTGGGGGCGTGTTCGCCTTCGTCGCGGCGCTGCGGATCTACGACCTGGTGCATGAGCGTGCCAATGTCAAAAAAGTCGCGTTTGTTTCGGAAGCGGCGAGCCGCCTCAACGAGGCGGTGATCGAACTCTCCCTGGAGCGTTCGGTCATGCAGGTCACCTTGAATCTCGCCGACCCGATCGCGCCGCGCTTCAGGGCCATGCTCGATCAACAAAGGACCTTGTCGGATCAGGGTTTCGAGGCTGTGCGCACCCTTGTCGAAACGGAACAGCTGCTGACGAGCACCGATGCTTTTGTCGAACGGATGGGCATCCTCCGCCGCCAGATTGATGCCCTGAGAAACCAAGCGGACGAAGCGCTCGCCGTGCCTGCCTGGAGAAGGGATCGGGAGCGCGTGTCGTCCCTGCCCACGAGACTGAAAGCCCTGATCGAGGACTTTGCCCAACTCCCTCACATGCTGCATGTGGAAGGAGGCCGGCTTCAGAGTTCCATTCAGACCCTCAAGGACATCCAATACCGGGCCTGGGAAACCCGGGAATATGGCGGTCAGGAGCGGACCTATTTCGCCATTGCGGCGGCCACGGGAGATCAGATCGCCCCGACCGTTCTCTCCGAAATGGCCGCTCTCCACCGGCGGGCCACCTTCGCCATGAAGTCCATGACGATCCTCTCGGACTATGCATCGCTCACGCCGGAAATGAAGGCGGCGATTCGGGATGTGGAGGACTTCTATCAGGGTGACTATGGCCGCGTGCGGGAAGGCATGATTGCGGCATCCCGGGCCGGAGATCCGTATCCGATCAATTTCGACGATTACTTCGCAATATCGACAGATGCCCTGGGACGGGCTGTCTCGCTTTGCTACGCGGCCGGTGACCTCATCATGGTCGAACTGCAGCGCATGAAGAGCAGGGTGGGCGTGGAGCTTCTTGCCTATGCCAGCTTGCTGTTTGTCTCCCTGGGCCTGTGTGCCTTTCAGATCTACTACACGTGGCGGCGGGTCTGTGGACGCATCGACGGCATCACCGATTTGATGCTTCGCCTCGCCAAGGGAGATACGACCATCGACAGCACACCCTTTGAAGGTCGTGACGAAGTCGGCGGCATGGCCAATTGTGTCGAGGTCTTCCGATCCAACATGGTCAAACAGGCCAAAATGGAACAAGAAGTAAAACGCCAGGAATCCCAGGCGGTCGATCAACGCAAAAAGGCCCTCGAGGCGATCGCGTCGCGGATCGAGACGGAAACACGGGAGACCATCGCGTCCGTCAGGGACAAGACCGAATCCCTCCGTCATGAGACGAAAGCCCTCTCCCAGGCCACCCAACAGGTCGGCATGAAATCGGAAACGGTGGCAACCGCCGCCGGCGAAGCGTTCACGAATGTGGAGAGCGTCGTGCGATCAACGGATGGGCTGACCATGTCCATTGCCGATCTGCGGAAGAAATTCGATCAGCTCGTGGCGATCACGGAAAATGCGACACAGGTGGGGGAGAAGACCCGGTCCATCGTGGCGTCGCTGGAGAACGAGGTCGAGCGCATCGGCGCCGCGGTCAGATTGATCGGCGACATCGCCGAACAGACCAATCTTCTGGCCTTGAACGCGACCATCGAAGCGGCGCGGGCGGGGGAACAGGGGCGGGGCTTCGCGGTTGTTGCGGGCGAGGTGAAGACACTCGCGGCCCAGACCTCCAAGGCCACCGATGAGATCCGGAGCCTGATCGATCGGGTACAGAACGCCACCCGTGCCTCGGTAACCTCCGTTTCCAGCGTGATCGACAGTGTTCAGCGTATCAATCAAATGGGCATGGACGTGGCGGAGCGCACCAGCGAGCAGGATGCGGCAACCCACGATATCGCCAGGAGCCTCGCCGCGTCCGGTACCGCGTCACAGGATGTCACGACGCGGATCGCCGAAGTTGCCGCCGACGCGGATCAAAGCGGCCAGAGTTCCGCGAAGGTGGACCAGATTGCGACGGAAGTGGCGGCCGCTATTGATGAACTCAATACTACGCTGATCCGCATCGTCCGCACCGCTTCACCGGAGGCCGAGCGCCGCAAGAGCACCCGCCAGCCCGCGGATCTGTCCGTGACCCTGTCCCTTGACGGGGCCTCCTATGAGGGTGAGGTGGTCAACATCTCGAACGAGGGCGCGATGATCGGCTTCAGCGCCGACATGCCGCCCTTGGGCGCGGGATCGATGAGGCTCGCAGGTCTGTCCGAGGATATCGCCATCGAGGTTCTCGAGACCGACGACAAGACCGCCCGCCTTCACGTGGCCGGGACAGCGGACTATGAGAGCTTTGTCGCAAGCTTGAACACGCCAGAGGTCGAAGCCGCCTGACAGGGGCCGGATCCGCATCGGTCCTTGCATCTGCCCCGTTCCACGCCTCCCTTGGCAAAGAGCGCCCGCTTCGCTAAAAGAGCGGCTTGCGCTGATGCTGCTTGTGGTGCCGTCTTGCACGCCCCGAGCGCCGGCGATTTTTCGAAAATGTGCGTGTGAAAAGGCAGGCTCATGGAAGCCCTTCTTCTTGTGGTTCACCTTCTGATTGCGGCCACCATGGTCGGCGTTATTCTGCTCCAGCGCTCCGAAGGAGGCGCCCTCGGCATGGGCGGCGGCGGTGGAGGGGGCGGCATGCTGTCGAGCCGGGGCGCGGCCAATGCGCTGACCCGAACCACATCGATCCTGGCCATCTGCTTTTTCTCGACCTCGATCCTGCTCACCGTGCTCGCCCGGATGGGCAACACGGCGCCGGACTCCGTGATCGATACGGTGGGCGAGGAGATCGTCGATCCCCTTCCGGCGGCGCCCGTGCCCGACGGCCTGCCCGAGGCCCCGTTGGCGGATTTCAGCGCCACGCCCCAGTCCACGGCGCCGGTCACCACCGATGCGCCCGCCGAAACGCCGGCAGCAGAAGCGCCGCCGGCCGAGGCGGCAGAGCCTTCTGCTTCGGACACGGATGAACCGCCTGCGCCTTCCCCTGAAGAAGACCCCGATCGCCCCGAACCGCCCATGCCGAACTGAGCAGAATCGCCCTAGAATTGCAGCTCTCACAGCAAGAGCATGGGCCGGCCGAATTCCGTGTGTACAGAAGGGCTTGGCCGGCGACGGGAACGAGGATATAAAAAAGGCCCATGGCGCGGTTCATATTCATAACCGGCGGCGTGGTCTCCTCCCTTGGAAAAGGTCTCGCCTCGGCGGCCCTGGGCGCTCTGCTCCAGGCGCGTGGCTACTCGGTACGCCTGCGCAAGCTTGACCCCTATCTCAATGTCGATCCGGGGACCATGAGCCCGACCCAGCATGGGGAGGTCTACGTCACCGACGACGGCGCGGAGACCGACCTCGACCTCGGGCATTACGAACGGTTCACGGGCGTCGCGACGAGCCGGGGAGACAATGTCACCACGGGCCAGATCTACCAGGACATCCTGCGCCGGGAACGGCGAGGGGACTTCCTCGGCGGGACGGTGCAGGTCATTCCTCATGTTACTGATGCCATCAAGGATTTCATCCGTGCCGATACGAATGACGTGGATTTCTGCCTGTGCGAGATCGGCGGCACGGTCGGCGACATCGAAGGCCTGCCGTTTTTCGAGGGCATCCGCCAATTCGGCAATGAGGTCGGTGAGGACAATGCGCTTTTCGTCCACCTGACCCTTGTGCCCTATATCCCGAGCGCGGGCGAACTCAAGACCAAACCGACCCAGCATTCGGTCAAGGAACTGCGCTCGATCGGCATCCAGCCCGATATTCTGCTGTGCCGGGCGGACCGGCCGATCCCCCTGGACGAGCGGGCCAAGATCGCCCTGTTCTGCAATGTCCGCCCCGGCCGGGTGATCCAGGCCCTGGATGCCGGCAGCATCTATGACGTGCCGGAACAGTATCACCGGGAAGGCTTCGACCTGGAGGTCCTGAAGGCCTTCGGGATCAATGACGCACCGCCTCCCGATCTGTCGGGCTGGCGGGAGATCTCGCGCCGCTATGCCCATCCTGAAGGCACGGTGCGCATCGCCGTGGTTGGCAAATATACGGGCCTCCAGGATGCCTACAAATCCCTGGCAGAAGCCCTTGTCCATGGTGGCATCGCCAATAATGTCCGTGTCGAGATCGACTGGGTGCCGTCCGAGGAATTCGGCGACACCGAGGGGCTTCAAAAGCTGGGACCGATCCACGGCATTCTCGTGCCCGGCGGCTTCGGGGAGCGGGGCTCGGAAGGCAAGATCGCGGCGGCGGGTTTCGCCCGGGAATACAAAGTGCCGTTTTTCGGCATTTGTTTCGGGATGCAAATGGCCGTCTTGGAGGCGGCCCGCAACCTCGCCGGTCTCGACGGGGTCAGCTCCAGCGAATTCGGCGAGTGCGGCTCCGAACCCATCGTCGGTCTCATGCGCGAATGGACCCGCGGCAATCATGTGGAGCGGCGCGGGGAAGAGGACGACCTGGGCGGCACCATGCGGCTTGGCGCCTATCCCGCATCCCTGTCGGAGGGCAGCCAGGTCGCCCAGATCTATGGCACGGACCGCATTTCGGAGCGCCACCGCCACCGCTACGAGGTCAATATCGGCTTTCGCGACATGCTGGAAAGCCACGGCCTCAAAATCACCGGTTTTTCCCCCGATGGCTCACTGCCGGAAATTGTCGAACGGGACGATCATCCGTGGTTCATTGGCGTCCAGTTCCATCCCGAATTGAAATCCCGGCCCTTTGCGCCCCATCCGCTCTTCGCGTCCTTCATCGAGGCGGCCGTCAAGCAATCCCGCCTCGTGTGAACGAGGTCTTGGACCCCGGCGCCGGCTGTTTCCAGGAGACTTGTTGATGTCGTCAGTGAATGCCCATGTCCGGCTCGGTGCCCTGGACATTGCCAATGATCGGCCCTTGACCCTGATTGCCGGGCCCTGCGCCCTGGAAAACCGGGATCACGCCATGATGATGGCCGAGAACTTGAAGGCCATTGCCGCCCGTCAGGATGTCGGCCTGATCTACAAGACATCCTTCGACAAGGCCAACCGGACAAGCCTGAAAAGCGCCCGTGGCCTCGGGCTGGACGCAGCGCTGACCATCTTTCAGGAGGTGCGCGATCAATTCGATCTGCCCGTTCTGACCGACGTCCACGAGCCGCAGCAGTGCAAGACCGTGGCGGAAGCGGTCGATGTCCTTCAGATCCCCGCCTTTCTCTGCCGGCAGACGGATCTGCTCGTGGCCGCCGCCGAGACGGGCCGGGTGGTCAATGTCAAGAAGGGGCAGTTTCTGGCGCCCTGGGACATGAGACATGTGGTGGCCAAGATCGCCGATGCGGGCAACCCCAATATTCTGGTGACGGAGCGCGGGGTCAGTTTCGGCTACAACACGCTTGTGAGCGACATGCGGGCGTTGCCGGCCCTCGCCGATCTTGGCGCGCCCGTTGTCTTCGACGCCACCCATTCCGTTCAGCAGCCGGGCGGACAGGGCGCTTCCTCGGGCGGTCAGCGGGAATACGTACCCATACTCGCCCGGGCGGCCGTTGCGGTGGGTGTTGCGGCGGTGTTTATTGAAACCCACCAGGATCCCGACAATGCGCCGTCGGACGGGCCCAATATGGTGCCCCTTGATCAGTTGGAAGACCTGATCGCCCGCCTCAAGGCCTTCGACGCGTTGGCCAAAGGCTAGTCCTGACGGGCCTTTAGGGGTCTTTTGACCTACTCCCATTGCCGACCTTGTCTCTATTCCCGCTCCTTTCCATGGTGCCGATTCGGAGTCGCGCGCCCTTGGGGACGATTCGCGCATCATTCGTGTATCTGGCGTGGGAGCAGCGAAGAGGGTGGAGGATTCAACCGGATATGCCTTTGCGCTCGGTGTGCTCGTCGCCCTGATCCTGGTCGCGGCGGTGTCCGGCATCCTGTTCGGGCTGTCCCAGGCCCGGACCAGCACGCCCCGGCGCAGCGACTGGAACCCCGACCTGAACACCGCCGGCCCCGTGCCGCCCAATCTGCCGGCGGACAAGAAGCCAGGCGATGAAAAGGCCACGCCCGGCGCCTCGGAATGCGTTCCCTGTTCCGACAAAGGTCCCCCTGGCGAGACCGGCGTGCCCCAATCGAAATGGCCGTGTCCGGAATTCGACATTTCCGAAGAGGAGCTGACCAACCTCGCCAAGCTTTGGCCCTGGTGCAATGAGGACTACAAGCCCGCCGAACAGGCCAAGGAGCAGCACTGCCACATCATGTGGCTGCTGTGGACCATTCGCATCGTGCTCGAGCCCTTCAAGAAGGAACATTCGGTTCTTTCACCAAACGCGGTCGTGCAGATGTCCCGGGGCACCCTGGGCCTCAAGGTGCCGCTCTATGCCGGCGCGACGGGATGCGCCGGCATCCTGACCGCCCCGCCCAAGGGCTCCCGGCATCAGAAGGTCATCGACTATCTGCTGACCTTCCTGCGGCTGAGGGTTTTTCGGGATTTTGAAATGTTGGTCATGGCCCATGCGACGACGGAGCATGGCTGTGGCCTCATCGAGGCGGCCCGGGTCATCAGCGCCACAAAGGAAGGCGATGAGCGGCGCAAACACTTACGCAAACTGTTCGGCAACGAACCATTGATCGACGAGTGGCTCGACTACGAAAACCTCGTCGAAGCGGCCTACAAGATGGTCTGTCACAAACTCGGCAAGCTTTCGGGCGCGGGCCCCGACGCGGCAAAACCCATGCCGTTTTCCCACTGGATCTGGCAGGTCCGCGTGGAGATGGCGCGGGCCTTTTGCTGCTTCCTGCAAAGCTCGAAACTGTCGACCGCGCCTCTGCCGTTCCCGTTGATCACCAGGGCGATCAAGGAAAACCCACGGCTCAAATACAATGAAGTCTGTACCGGCGGCTTTGCGGTCAACGGCTATGCGGATGTGCTGTCAGCCGTTCTCAAGGGCCGGGCCCATGCGCTCAATGAGGATATCGTCGCGGAGACCAAGCGCGCGGTCTACCGGGCCTATTTCCTGCAAGGATTTGCGGTCACCCCGGACGAATGGGAAATCTATTTCTTTGTGGGCTCCGTGATCATCTGGCCCGTGCCGTCCCATAAAATGGTCCGGTATATCCATATTCAGGAGACGCCCCATTCCAAGTCGATCGTGCGCCATGACGGCTATATGGGCCGCATGCTGGACAAGAACTATCTTGTCGGATTCCGGGTCGATGATGATCCGAATGACTTCATGCAGTTCATCGCGCTTGATGGTTTCGCCCCCAATCCGCAATTCGCTGGTGTCTCCAATGCCCTGTTCGGCTGGCAGACCTGTTTCGAGAGCTTTGAAGTGGGGCAGGGGCATTATGGCTTGAGCGCCCGGCCGACCTATCTAGTGCTCGATCCCGACGCCACCCGGACGATCAACGATCCCACTGTCAAATCGCCGGCCCAGGCGGTCGGCGCGGCTTGTGCGGCGTCATATGTCAAATTGATCAAGGCCGTCCGAGGGGCGCCGGATCTCCAAGGGGATGCCGGGGCCTGCCATGCGCCCCAATATGGACACCAGGGTCCCTGCGGAAATTGCGGCGGATATCATGGCGGCCCACACGGCCATATCAATCGCCTGCTGGAGAAGGCCTGTCCACCGGCCAAGGTGATCAAGCGATCCGTGTTCGACATGCCGGCTATGACCCCGGCTGCGCCGCCCTTCACACCGGAGGAAGAACGGGCCAAGAACCGCTTGATTGCTCATCCCCATGCGGGCATGGAACTGTTCTTGAAATAGGGCTTGGCCGAAAACTGGACTTGGCCGATGGGACAGACCGGGACCTTGCAGGGTGGTGCGGTCTTTTGGGTTGAAGGGGTGAAAATGTTTGGTTTGGATTTCTATCAGACGCTCGATATTGCGGTCGCGGTCCTCACACCGCTGACCATCCTGTTCGCCAGCGTGTGGTTTTCCGCCCGCGCCGCGCGCCAGTCCGAAAAGAACCAGAAATTCTCCGAACTGGTCGAGAAACGGGTCGCGCTCTGGGACAAGCTCGCCGTCCCGCTCAATGATATCTACACGTATTTTCTGTTCGTCGGGGACTGGAGGGCGCTGACGGAGCGGGACATGATCGCCGCCAAGAGAAACGTCGATAAGATCGTCTTTTCCTATCGGCCCTTTTTTTCATTGACATTCTTTGATGCCCATGTGGCCTTTATGAATGCCGCCTTCAAGATCTATGGCGGCCAGTCCGGCGACGACGCCAAGCTCCGGACCGTGAACATCCGTCCCCAGGATCAAGACATCAATCCGAACCGGTTTACCGGGGAGGACAACTCGACGCCCATCCACGATGCCTATTTCCATCTGCTGACGGTCGCCGCCGCGGAATTCGACCTGGTCCTCGATGCCCCCGTGGCGCCGCAAGTTCCCAAAAAGAAGACGGACATCAAGATATGACGCCCGCCAAAGGGGATTATTCCCCCTTGGCAGCAGCTTCCCGGGCGGCGCGCACGGACTCGTTCGTTTGATTGAAGAGCAGTTTGCGGCGGGCTTCCTGTTCTTCTTCTGTATATTCCCGCTCACCCAGTTCCTTGCCCGCAGCCCGTCCGCTCTGAACCGCCGGGCGCTCGGCGACCTGATCGACCCAGCGCTTCAGATGGGGGAAGTCCTTCCAGAAGCCACCCTCACCATCGCCCAGAAGCCGGTCGAGCAGGAACGCCCAAGGCCAGGTGATGATGTCGGCTATGGTATAATCCGCCCCCGCCAGATAGGGGTTCGCCGACAATTGGGCATCCATCACGCCGGACAGACGATCCACTTCCCCGCAAAAGCGCCGGGTGCCGTATTCCAACTGGGCCGGATCATCGGTGATGTTCTTGGCGTAGTTCTTGAAGTGATTGGCATTGCCCATCATCGGGCCTAGATTGGCCATCTGCCAATGCACCCATTGCAGCGTCTTATAGCGCGCCACTGTCTCCGTGGGCAGAAATTTGCCCGTTTTCTCGGCCAGATATTCCAGGATCGCGCCGGATTCAAAAATCGCGAGCGGTGCGCCGCCGCCCAAAGGCTCATGATCGACAATGGCCGGCATGCGATTGTTGGGGCTGATGCGTAGAAAATCGGACGTGAACTGGGCACCGCCTCCGATATCCACGGGCTTGATCTCATAGGGAAGGCCGCATTCCTCCAGCATGATGCTGACTTTCCAGCCATTGGGCGTCGGCCAATAATGAAGATCGATCACGGCGTGGTCCTCCCTGGACTCGGTTATGGGGATAGGGTGTCGGGCAGCGTCAGATCCGCACCCGTTCAAACACCCGTTCGGGCAAAAGACGAAGCCCGGTCATGATCACCTGCCATTTCCAGGGCACGACGATCCGCTTGTGCTTCTTCAATCCGTTCACGACCAATCGGGCGATGTCTTCGGGCTTGGCGGTGAGGGGCCGGATCAGCTTCATGCCCTCGGTCATCTTGGTATCGACAAAGCCCGGCTTGACGGTCATGACGTGGAGATTGGTCCCGGCATATTTCTGACGCAAGCCCGATAGCGCGGTCGTGAACGCGGCCTTCGATGCGCCGTACCAGTAGTTCTTGGCCCGTCCCCGGTCGCCCGCGACGGAGCTGATCCCGATGATGGCGGTTTCATCCGGCAATTCGGAAAGCCGCGCGGCCGCCTTTTCAAGGGCCATGATCGGGCCCAGGAAATTCGTATCGGCGGTCAGGCGGGCCGCCGCAATGTCCCTTTCGGTCTCGGCCTGGTCCAGGAGCAGGCCCACGACCGAGACCACTACGCTCGGGCATTCGGGCAGGTCGTCAAAGAACTGATCAAAACTGTCGGGGGCGAGGGCATCGAAGCGATGAACCGTGGCCTCCACCTGATAACGGACATTCAGGTCCTGGCAATCCGCGTCAAGACCATCCGTGTTGCGGGCGGCGAGCTGGATGGGCCGGCCTTGTTTGGCGAAGCCGTGGGCGATGGCCTTACCGATGTCCGACGTGGCGCCGAGGATCAAAACTGGGCGATGGGTCAAAGTTCCAACCTTTGCGATTGCGCGGAGCGAAACTGACGGGAGGCCCCGATCTCCTCACGGAAGGCGCGGAACGTCCTCTCACGGGGATCGGAAGCGGCGAAGGTGTTCTTTTGCATGCGCCCGTCCTTGGACAGATAAAACCGCCCGCCATGATCGAGCGTGATCCGGTCCAGCCGTTCGACAAGCGCAAGGGCCTTGGGCGTGGCCGGAAAATCAAGAGCGAGCGTGTATCCCTCCATGGGAAAGGAGAACAGGCTGTCCTGAGGGCCGAAAAGCTTGAGAACGGCGAGAAAGGAGCCCTGGCCCGTGGCCGCCGTCTCGGTCAGGAGGGCGCCCAAGGCGGCGCGGGCCGTCTTGAGGGGCACGACACATTGGAACTGTATGAAGCCGCGCCGTCCATAGGCCCGGTTCCATTCCAGAATGGAATCGAGGGGATAGAAATACGTATCCCAGTCAATGAGCCGTTCATCGGTCGCCCACTGACCTTTCTGGAAATAGAGCGCATTCATGGTCCCGACGGTCAGCCGGTTGAGTGCCCAGGAGGGGGCGTCGAAGGGAAAGCGTCGCAGCGGTTTGTCGGGCGTCGCGAAGGGGGCCTTGCGGCGGCGTTCATCAAGCTCCCCATAAAGGGCATGCTCGCCCAGATGCATGACAGACCGGCCCAAGGATTTGCCCGAGGCCAGGCAGTCGATCCAGGCCACGCTGTAGGTCCAGTTCTTGAGATCCTCAAAGCCCGTCATGACCGCGTCCAGGTCCCGCGCGACGACCGTCAGTTGACGGATCCACCCCGACTCCACGGGCATGAGATGGAAAGCCACGCGCAGGATGATGCCGGTGAGGCCCATGCCGCCCACGGTCGCGTTGAAGAGGTCGGCATTCTCCGTCGGACTGCACCGAACGACGGACCCGTCCGCTACCAGAAGATCAAGCCAGACGACATGGGAGCCGAATGAACCCGCCTTGTGATGGTTCTTGCCATGCACGTCGCTTGCGACCATGCCACCGATGGTAACGAATTTCGTGCCGGGCGACACCGGCACGAACCAGCCCCGGGGCAGGAACACGGAAATGACGTCGCCCAGAACGACGCCGGCTTCCACGGCCAACAGGCCCGTTTCCGAGTCGAAATTCAGCATGCGGTTAAAACGCGCCATGGATACCGTGAGATCCGGATTGAGCGCGCTGTCGCCGTAGGACCGCCCGGCGCCCCGGGCGATCATCGGGCCATTGCCAAGGCACTGGCGCAGCCCGTCCAGGGTCTGCGGCGTTTCAACGCGGCAGTCCAAAACCGGATAGCGCCCCCAGCCGCTCAATGCCCTTTCAGCCGTCATGATTCGTCATACCCGGTCTCATACTCCACCCCAAGGCGCGCCAAACGCCTCCCAACCTAATACCAATCCCGCTGGCGTCACGCCGTCTCCTGCGCCAGGGCAGGGCGGGCAAACACGAAATGCTTGTCGAGCTGGTATTTGATCGTATAGCCCGCCGCGAGACCAATCACAGCCCCAATCTCTCGCATGGTGTGGTCCCGCCACATAAACCAAAATGCGAGTTCCGTACTCCAGAAAATCGCCGTGGTGCCGACACCCATCAGCGTATAGAGGCTGAACCGGCGGGCATGGGCGGCGATGCCCGAACTCAAGTCCCTGAAAATCCACCACTTATCACACAGATACTTGACCACGAGGCCCGTGGCCGTGCCGACCAGTACGGCGGCAATCACCGCGAAGGAACCGTCATAGACAGCAAGGGCCAGACGCTGCATAGCCAGATTGCAGCAGGTGGCCAGAACCGCGAACGCCGCATAGCGCAGGGTGAGAATTACGGTGGTCACAGAAACCAAGCCCCTAGAGAAATCAACAAGATGCCGAGGCCACAGGCCAGGCTCACCCAATCCCGAACCGCGAAAACCACCGGATCGTCATTCATCGCCCCGCGATGGGCGATCATGACAAGACGGCTGATCCAATACAGAAGAATGGGGCAGGCGGCCCACAATATGAGTGGCGAACGATAAAGCACCTTTACGGCATCGCTGTCGACATAAAGCGCCAGGACGAGCACGGCGGCATAGCCCGAAGCGATCGCCATCGCCGAGACGATCGGCAGGTCATCGGCCTCATAGGCCCGTCCCGCCATCTTGCTGCGCCCGGACCGGATGCCATCCACGAGCTCGGTCTGCCGTTTGATGGCCGCCAGGGACAAGAACAGGAACACCGAAAAGCCGAGCATCCACGGCGATATGGGCAGGGCCGTCGCCGCCGCGCCGGCCATGACCCGCAAGGTGTAAAGACCGGCCAGGGCACAGATGTCGATGACCAGGAGTCGTTTGAGAACAAAGGAATAAAGCGTCGTGACCACGTAGTAGAGAAAGAGGACAAGCAGGAACAAGCTGGGCAGAAAGGCCAGGGCAATGACCAGTGCACTGATCAACAAGAGAGGCGCCATCACGAGGCCATGGAGGATCGGCACACGGCCGGATGCAAAGGGCCGGGAGCGCTTTCGCGGATGGGCCCGGTCCGCCGCCAGATCCAGAAGATCATTCAGCACATAGACGCTGGAGGCCGTCAGGCTGAACGCGACAAAGGCCAGAAAGGCCGCCGTGATGGTCTGGACGGTCAGGACATGGGCGGCCAGAATGGGCAGGAAGACGAGCGCATTCTTGAGCCATTGATGGGGTCTCAGGGCGCGGACATAGGCCTTCAGGCGAGCGCCAAGCCCTTCATTTGTACCCAGATGATGCACCTCCCGCGCAACCTTTTCGATCTCGTCGCCCAGGCCATTCTTGGCATTGACCGCGATGGCCCGGCGCGCCTGTTTCCAGACCGCGAGATCGGCCCGAGAGTCGCCGACATAGTCGAATTGCCCCGCCCCATAGCGCTCGACCAGAAAGCGCGCCTTGGCTTCACCTTTGAGATTGTGCTCGGGATTTGATCCGTAGGCTTCATCGAAACAGCCCAGATGCGCCGCGACCGCCTTGACGAGCCGCTCATCGGAGGCCGAGACCAGGGCCACCCGGGTACCTGCGCGCCGCTGGTCGTCGATGTAAGCGAGGACATCCTGGTTATAGGGCAGGGTCGCCACATCGAGATCGCTGACCTCCGCCAATCCGGCCTTGAGTGCCGCCCGTCCCTTGCGTAACGCTAAAACGGCCTTGACCGCAGCGACAGGACGCTGCGCCAGGTTCTGGAAAAAGGTCTCATGCAGCAGATCCGTCTTGATCAAAGTGTGGTCGAGATCGACGGCAAGCATTTCCTCGCGGACTCCAAATCATTTGTCTTTCAAACATGACCCACATGAGTCGGGGACCACCGCCCCGTTCTGCCCATCATCAAAGGCGTTGACAGCCATGGGTGTCAGGAGGCGGTCGCAATCGTAAACAACATCTTTAAGTGAGGGCAGTCCCGAGAGCCACTGGAAACAAGCGAGCGCCGTGGACCTTGGATCCGACCCGCGTTCAGATCCAGCTGAGTTCCTGTTCCAGGCCCGCCTGGGGATGGCGCACCAATTCGCGAATGGCATACCGTTCCTGAACGGAAAGAAACGGATAGGGAGTATCGTCGCCGAGGATCCGATAGGACCCCACAAGCTTGTTCGCGCTCGACTCGAAGGCCACGCATTTGGTGAGCCCCCTCAGGGCTTGCGTGAAGTCCGGCGGCGCAGGGACGGGATCCGTCTTCCGCGCGTCTTCCCAATAGCCCCGCAGCTCGCCCGCCTTTTGAGTTTCCGCATCGTTCAGCACCATATGGATACGGGTCGACACCATGCCGTCCGTGCCGGGTTTGACTTCGAACGTCTCGAAACTGGAATGCCAGCCGGAAAGCGCCTGATAGTGCCCCGGCACGGGCGTTCCCCGGTTCAGACCGTCCAGGGTCATGAACTGCATCGTATCGCGAGGTTCAAGATCGGCCCGGAAACCAACCACATAGCATTTATCCTGGGTGCGGAACATGTAGCCGTCATACTGGATGGCCTCGCCCCGGTTGGGCGGCGCCTGCATGTAAAGAAAGCGGAGCATTCTCTGGCCATGATCGAGCTCCGGCCAGACCAGAGCCGCTCCACAGAAAAAATGGATGTGCCAGCGCTCACCCAGGCGGCGGCCCTGCAGAAAATAGCTGTTGTAGATGGCCGGACCCGTGGCGCCGGGGGCGGCGCGATCCGCGATGTCGTCATTGATCGCGATGTTGCGCGCCTGGAAGACGTGGTGAATGAGATCAAGATACTGATGATTATATCGCGTAAGAGCCGTCAGGCCGAGGGGTGGTGCCTTGGACTGGGTTCGGATCGTCCCGGCATAGAGATGGGCGGGCACATCGAAGCGGGTAAACGCCTTGGCCTTCAGGATTTCGTTCACCTTGCGGATCAGTGCCGCACGCCACAGGGGCATGGCCAGAACGGCGAGCTTCTTGACCTCGCCCGAGGCCATGCGCTTGGCGTTGTAGGGCCTGTAACAGGCGGCGATATCCTGCACGGCCTTGGCGATCAGACGCTCACGGCGCCACAGATCCTCTTCATCATGCCGGGGCAGGTCATGGGGGAGCTTGCCCTGGCCGCAACGCTTGAAGACGGGCCCCTCGACAACGGGTTTCTCCCGGCGCCGGAACCAGCCGGTTCGTTTCGATTTGATCACGCCCCATTTCCGTTCGATACGGAAAAAATTGACGATCTTATCCAGGGCAGGATCGGAAACAGGGGAGACGGATTGGGTCTGATGGGGCAGGTGGGTGTCGATCAGATGAACAATATGGGTCAGGTCCCGGATCAGGATGCTCTTGATCTCGCTCTTCTTGTTCTTGACGTGATCGACCGACCGCTTGTGTTTGAAGTTCAGGCTCGACTGATTGAGCGTCTGCCCCAGGAGGGATGTGGTGAAATAGGCCTCGCTCGCCAGCCAGGTCTCGATCTCGGGACGGATCAACGCCAAGACCCCATTGGGACGGAGAAGCCCGCTTTTACGGGGTTCGGTCAGAAAGATATCGATGAGCTGGCGAAGCACCTTGCCCAGATCATCCACGGCCCCGCGCATTTCCTTCGGCACACCATCCCCCTGTCCGCCGTTCCGGGCGGGCGACAAGACCGCATTGGCTCAAAGGCAGAAAATATCACAGGTTTTTGGCCGCCCCGGATCAAAATTGAGCGGGGTGCCGCGTGAGGGGCGGTCCTCGATCGTGCCTGCCGAGGAGGGTGAGAATACTGCCCGCCGGGTCCTTGAAACGAGCCAGCCAGCTGTCCCAGGGTTGCCGGGTCGGGGGACTGGTGAAGGAAACACCTTTTGACACCAGGGTTTGATGACTGGCCTTGATGTCGTCGACTTCCAGGGAGAGATCCACGAAACGCTCCACCAAGGGGGCATCCTCACGGTCTGGGGGAGCGGTCTCGATGACCCGTTCCGGCTTCCCGGCCCGCACGCCCACGTTATGGTCTTTCTCCTGTCATACTCAAACAAGGGACTGGCCTAAAGCGGATTGGGCCTATTTGATCTGGAAGCGCCGGCGAATGGTCAACAGCAGCAGGACCAGCATCACCACATTCAGGCTTTGATGCACGGCGGCCGCCAAGGTGAAGGGCAGTCGTTCCGATGCCCCTAGACAGGCCCGGGCACTGAAGGATTCCGCGCAGGCCGGATCATAGCCCTCGACAATCCGTCCCATGTCAATGCCAACCAGCGGATTCAGGGTCGGCAGATAGAGGAATTCCGCATACTGAAACCAGCCCTCGGAGTCACCGCTGGTGAAGACGGTCGGCACGCCCGTGGTCGCCGCCAAGACGAGATAGATGGCGGTCATGAAAAGCGGCACAGTGATGAAGAGATGGGCGATGGGGCGCCAGATCACCCGGCCGTAACCGCTGGCAAAGCCATAGAAGAAGGAAAAGAGCTTCTCCATGATGCCCACTTCGCGCTCATGGCGGCGGCGGCGGCTGATCAAGCCGAGGGCGAAGAATTTCTGTTCGTCCGCGCGGGCGGCCCCCCGATCCATGGCAATCTTCAGGGTCTGAAAGGCGGTCTCGCACTGTTTGGCCACTTCCGAGGAACGCCGCAAGGGTTCGCTTCGGGCGTAAAAGGCAAGGGCGCGGACCCGGGCCTTGGCCTTGGCCAGTTCGTGATCCCCCAGCTCGTTATGGGTGGGGACGGAAATCGCGTCGAGCTGCTGGGGCAGGCTTTCGTCATCCCAGGGCTGGGCAATCAGGTCGAAGGTCTCGTCCAAGGCTTCCTGAGCGGATTTATGCTGCTGCTCCAGGGGGCCCATCAATTCGCCCGCGCCCGAGCCGTCCTTGCGCAAAAAGGCCCGATAAAGCGCCTGGGCCGAGAAGCGCTGGCGATTGGCGATCAGCCCGAGCGGCAGGCTTTCAAATCGGTTGGTGAACGCCAGACTGCGCAGGTATTTCTCCGGCAGGCGGTCCCAACGGCGCCTGAGCCGTGCGCCGGGCGCGGCATGAAAAGCCGCATATTGAAAATCCGTATCGCGATGGAGAACGGCTTCGTGGAACTCCGGCGGCAGGGCAAAGGTGACGCCGGAGAAATCGACGCGCTGACGGAAAAGACGGTCCTGAAAACTCGAAAAGCCGAGGAAGAAGGCGCCCTCGAAGGTCATGTAAGGAAAGCCGGCGAGGGTCTGCCAGTCCGTTGGCTGATTGACGTCAAGGGCGATTTCCCGGCCATCGAGTCCGATGCGCCGGGCGCTACCCCGCGGACCATGGGTGTCGGCCCCGTGCGGATGATCAGCCGGAACCTCGATGCGGGAATTCGCAGGCGCCGTCGGCGTGCCCTCATCCGTGGGCACGGGCTCGCCCAGATCGAATGCGGCATAGGACAGGAACTCCGCGCCCAGAAAGGAGGTTTCGTCCTTGAAGATCGTGCCTGAAAACCGCGCATTGCCTGCGAAAGTCACGCTTTCGAAATCGGTGATGCCGTGGAACTGGCCATTCGAGAACACGGCCTCTCCCTCGAAGAGCGCGCTTGAAAAACTGGTGAGCCCCTCGAACACCGCCCGAAAAAAGAACACGTCGCCCAGAAACGTGACGCCGTCAAAGCGCACGGAACCGTCGAAACGGGCGGCCACGAAATTGGCCCCGTCGCCAAGGCGGGCATTCTGGAAAACGACATCCCCTCCGAAATAGACCTCCTCGAAATCGGTCATGCCGTCGAGGGCCGCGCCGTGGAAATCTGCGCCGCCCGCGAAAGCGCCATGGGCGAGGGTGAAATCCTCGAACCACCGGAAATGGGCCGTGAACGGCCGGGCCATGAGCGCCCATTCGAGATCGATCGACAGGGCGGGCAGCCGGTGAGGGTCGGTCGTATCGGAAGGCAGTTTCCCTGCCGATATGTCCAGGGCATCCGCGAGGACGAAGCCGGTGCACACCCCGGCCTCACTTCCTTTGGCGGCAAGGCCGATCCGTGCCCGGACCGCTTCGGTGAAGGCCTTGCGCACATCCTCGGTCCAGGCCTCGGGCATGTCGGCCTGCGGATGTTTGGGCGACAGCTCCAAGGTCTCCGGATCGAACAGGGGCAGGTGGAAGGGATCCCAGTAGAGCGGCTCCCCGTCCGGGGAGAGACCGAATTCGATCCACCAGTCGAGGGCCAACACCTCCAGGGCCTTGCGCAGCCCCTTGTCCTCGGCCTTGTTGCTGCAGGCAAAGACGCTCTTTTCGGCCGTATCATCAAGGCGCGTGCGGGCCCAGCCCTCGACCAGAGCTTTACGCCACCACGCCTGAACTTTTTTCTGGGGCCAAAAGAACCGGGATCGGTCCTCGCCTTTGGCAAGGTCGTAACTCGTGTCCGCCCGAGCCATACTCAAACCTCTGTCTCTCTTGCGGTGGCGAACCATAACGTCATGCCGCCACGGCCTACAACGGAAAAGCGTAAGGTCATCAGGATGCATCAGCGTCGATGGCGGGCCCAATTGCCCCTGGCGACAGCAGATGCTATCAAAGTTGAAGCCGATTCAGTCCCCGGAATGCGTGATGGCGCATATAGCGCCGCTCATCGCACCCCGCCTTTGACGCATCAATAAAGAAGCCTCAACAAAGACGCATCAATCGAGACGGATCAACGGACAAACCGGCGACCCGACGGACGGATCATCCGCTCAAAACCCGTAATACAGGAAACCTGATTCCCTTTGTCTACGACCGACGATAACACGCCGCCGAACGGCCCACCGCCCGGCGGATCGACACCGGGCGGGGATGACGACATCCGCCCCATCGCCATCGAACAGGAAATGCGCACGTCCTATCTCGATTACGCCATGAGCGTGATCGTCGCCCGGGCGCTGCCGGACGCGCGGGACGGCTTGAAGCCGGTGCACCGCCGCATCCTCTATTCGATGCACGAAAACGGCTATGACTGGAACAAGCCCTATCGCAAATGTGCCCGCATCGTCGGGGATGTCATGGGTAAATATCACCCCCATGGCGACCAGGCGATCTATGATGCCCTCGTGCGCATGGCGCAGGATTTTTCCATGCGCCTGCCGCTCCTGGACGGGCAGGGGAATTTCGGGTCCGTCGATGGCGATAAGCCCGCCGCCATGCGCTACACCGAAGTGCGCCTGGGCAAGCCCGCCCACGCCCTTCTTGAGGACATCGACAAGGACACGGTCGATTTCCGGGACAACTACGACAATTCCGAACAGGA
>CAZFWG010000056.1:0-29619 GCA_964522525.1 uncultured Alphaproteobacteria bacterium
GGCTCGACAGATCGAGCGCGCCCTTACGGCGGGTGAGTTCCCGCGCCTTGCGGGCCGCCTCGCGCGCCGAGGCGGCTTCCACTACTTTCTGGACAATGGTCCGCGCTTCCTGGGGATGCTCCTCGAACCACGTACCCAGCGTCTCGCCCAACAGGCTTTCGACGACGGGGCGCACCTCCGAGGAAACGAGCTTGTCCTTCGTCTGTGAGGAGAATTTCGGGTCGGGGACTTTCACGGACAGGACACAGGTCAGGCCTTCCCGCGCGTCGTCCCCGGTCAGGGTGACCTTTTCCTTCTTGGCGATCCCGCTTTCCATGGCATAGCCATTGACGGTCCGGGTCAAGGCCGCGCGCAGGCCCGCGAGGTGTGTGCCGCCGTCCCGCTGGGGAATGTTGTTGGTGAAGCACAGCGTGTTTTCGTGATAGCCGTCGTTCCACCACAGGGCGGCCTCGACCGTGATGCCGTCCCGTTCCGCCAGCACCGTGATCGGATCTTTCACGAGGGGCGTCTTGGCACGGTCGAGATAGCGCACGAAAGCCTCAAGCCCGCCTTCATATTGGAGGACTTCCTCCACGGGTTCGGCCGGGCGCAGATCCTTCAAAACGATCCGGACACCCGAATTCAGAAAGGCCAGTTCCCGCAACCGGTGCTCGAGCGTGGCGTAAGAGAATTCCGTATTGGAAAAGGTGGCGGGCGAGGGTTTGAAGGTGATGCGCGTGCCGGACCGCCCGCCCGCATCGCCCACAACCGAAAGCGGCTCATCGGGCTCCCCATGCTGGAAGCGCATGAAGTGCTCCTCGCCGCCCCGCCAGATCGTCAGCTCCAGGAGTTCCGAAAGCGCGTTCACCACGGAGACGCCGACGCCGTGCAGACCGCCCGACACCTTGTAGGAGTTCTGATCGAATTTACCGCCAGCATGGAGCTGGGTCATGATCACCTGGGCGGCGGAGACACCTTCTTCATCGTGAATATCCGTCGGGATCCCCCGCCCGTCATCCATGACCGTGACGGATCCGTCGCTGTTGAGGGACACCTCGACCGCGCTGCAGTGACCGGCCAGGGCCTCGTCGATCGAATTGTCCACGACTTCGTAGATCATGTGGTGAAGACCGGAGCCGTCATCCGTATCGCCGATATACATGCCGGGGCGCTTGCGCACGGCGTCAAGCCCGCGCAGAACCTTGATCGATTGGGCGCCATAGTCGGCGCCCGAGTCGGAATTCACTGGCATCGGATCAGTCATCATCACTCTTTCATCGGTCGTGTCGTGCAAAACAAACCGTTCAGGACGCCAACGGCCTGAAACGGGAATGCTCCACACCAATCATCTGGGCCCGGCCCTCGAAACTGTCGAACAGGACGGCATCCGTTCCCGTCATCCAGGCCTGCATGCCGAGATGGCATAACTCGTCGAACAAGGCCGCGCGGCGCTCGCCATCGAGATGGGCGGCCACCTCGTCCAGGAGCAGCAAGGGCGGGCGCCCGTCCTCTGCGGCCCTCAAGCGCGCATTGGCCAGCACCAAGCCGATCAGTAGCGCCTTTTGCTCCCCCGTCGAACAATCCCGGGCGGGCATCGCTTTGGCCCGGTGAGAGACCAGAAGGTCGCTGCGATGCGGTCCATGGAGGGACCGGCCGGCGGCCATGTCCCGGCCTCGTCCGTCTGCGAGCGCTTTCGCGAAATGCGCCACGGGGTCACCGAGACTCTTGCGCAATGCGTCCTCCCAGGATCCCTCAAGCACCAGATCGCTTTGGGGAAAGACGCTTTCCCAGATGTCCACGGCACCGCGCAGACGTTCCAGAAAGGCGAGGCGCGCCACCACCATGGCGGCCCCATGTTCCGCCATCTGCGTTTCCAGTGCGCCATACCAGGCCGGATCGTTCTGACCATCGCCCAACAGCCGATTGCGGGTGCGCATGGCTCGCTCATAGGCGGCCGCGTGGCCCGCATGGGTCGGCGCGTCTCCCAGCACAAGCCGGTCCAGAAACTTGCGCCGTTCCGCCGGCGCATCGACAAACAACCGGTCCATGGCCGGCGTCAACCAGGCAAGACGGACACGGGATGCCAGATCGGCCATGCCGGACGCGGGCGCTCCATTGATCCGCGCCACGCGTTTGCCGGTTCCCGTCGTGCCCGTCCCGAGCTTGAGATCTTCCTCCCCGTCCCGCAGGGTCACGGCCACGGCCCAATCGCCGGGAGCGGGATCGTTCTCAGGCCCCTCCGCCGACGGAACATGGACAAGATCGGCCGACTTCGCCCCCCTGAGGCCACGGCCGGGGGCGAGAAGCGACAGGGCTTCCAGCACATTGGTCTTGCCCGCGCCATTCGGACCCACCAGGACGACCGAACGGCCGTCCAGCACGAGATCGCCCGTTCGATAGGACCGAAACCCGGTCAGGCTCAGTTTCGTGACCGCCAAGCCCGCTGCAGGGAGAACCCGCTCCGCCATCGGATCACCCGGTGCCTTGATGTCCATGACGCGCATGCCCGGCGCCTCAAACACGCATCGGCATCAACACGTAAAGACCACGATCATCCGTCCCGTCATGGACAACGGTCGGCGAGCCGGATTCGGCGAGCAGGATCCGGGCCTTGTCGCTGTCGAGCTGGGCCGTAATGTCCATCAGATATTTGGCGTTGAAACCGATTTCCAGATCGCTCGAGCCATAATCGACGGACAATTCCTCCTTGGCGTTGCCGCTGTCCGGATTGATCACCGTCAGGATCATGCGCCCGTCCGACAGGTTCAGTTTCACCGCGCGGGACTTTTCCGTGGAAATGGTCGATACGCGATCGACGGCTTCGGACAGGGTCCGGCCGGCGACTTCCAACACCTTGTCGTTGTTGGCCGGGATGACGCGGGCATAGTCCGGGAAGGTTCCGTCGATCAGCTTGGTGGTCAGGACCACATCGCCAAAGGCGAAACGGATCTTGCTGTCGGACAGGGCGACATCGATGGGCCCGTCGGCCTCCTCGATCAGCTTGCGCAGTTCGCCCACGGCCTTTTTCGGCAGGATGATGCCGGGCATGCCCATGGCGCCATCGGGCGCCTCGATCTGATAGCGGGCGAGGCGGTGCCCATCGGTGGCCACGGCCCGCAAGACGGGTTCGTTGGTGCCCGTGGAGGCGTCCGGCACATGGAGAAAAATGCCGTTGAGATAGTAACGGGTTTCCTCGTTGGAAATGGCGAAGCGGGTCTTGTCGATCATGCGCGCCAGACCGTCCGCCGGCATGGCGAAGCGGTGAGGCAGATCACCAAGCGGCATGGCGGGGAAATCTTCCCGGGGCAGACAAGCCAGGGTGAACGTGGCGGTGCCGGCGGTCAGCGTCAAACGCTGATCGGAGGTGGAAAAATCAAGCTCCACCTGGGCGCCGTCTGGCAGCTTGCGGACGATGTCGTGCATGGTGTGGGCCGGCACCGTGGTGGCACCGTCCCGGCCCACTTGGGCGCTCACGCTTTCCACGACTTCCATATCCAGATCGGACGCGGTCAGGCTTAGGCGGTCGCCCTTCGCCTCCAGCAGCACATTCGCCAGGATCGGTATGGTGTTGCGGCGCTCGACAATGCTCTGAACATGGGAGAGCGACTTCAGAAGCGCGGCGCGTTCGATGGTCAATTTCATAGACTTGGATCCTGTCCTGGACGCGGGCGCCGCCCCTGACGGGTCTTGCGCCGGCGGCGGTCACAGTCATGGATCCGCGCCCGGTCGGGGTCCTGAAAGGCCCATTTCGACAATGGTGTCTTCCCGGCCGATTGCGGGTCCACGGTGGGGTGTAACCAACCGAATCGCGCGACGGGAAGGCGGAGGCGGGCACGAATCTATAGCAACCTGATTATATCAGGTCCGCGGGGAAACGGCAGCGCTTTCGTCACACGGACGCCAAGGCCTAAGCCGTTGAGTCAAGAAGCATTTTCCGGTGTCGCGCGCGGCCTCAGTTTTCGAGCAGACGGCGCAGTGTCTCGACCGCCTCGTCGATCTGCGGATCCGTCCGCCGCAGCTCCTCGATCTTGCGCACGGCATGCATGACCGTGGTGTGATCCCGGTTGCCAAAACGCCGCCCAATATCCGGCAGCGAGCGCGTTGTCAGTTGCTTGGCCAGATACATGGCGATCTGACGGGGCCGGGCCACCACACGGGACCGGCGGGGCGACAGCAGATCGGCCATCTTGATCGAGAAGTGCTCCGCGACCTTGCGCTGGATTTCCTCGACCGTCACCTTGCGCGCATTGGCCCGGATCAGTGGGCGCAGGACCTCCTGGGCAACCTCCACGCTCACCGGACGACCCACCAGCGCGGAATGGGCCAGGATCTTGTGCAACGCCCCTTCCAGTTCGCGGATATTGGACGTGATCTTGTGGGCCAGAAAATCGAGAACCGCCGACGGAATGGCAATATCGCCGTAGATTTCCGCCGCCTGACGCGCCTTGGACTGGAGGATCCCCAGGCGCAGCTCAAAATCCGTGGGGTGGATATCGGCAACCAGGCCCCAGCTCAGTCGGGAGCGGATGCGCTCTTCAATGTTTTCGAGATCGCTGGGGGAACGATCGGCAGAAATGACGATCTGACGGGAACGGTCGACCAGCGTGTTGAAGGTATGGAAAAACTCCTCCTGGGTATTTTCCTTGCCGCTGATGTACTGGAAATCGTCAATCATCAGAAGATCGACGGTCCGGAACTGCCGTTTGAACGCAAACTGATTGTGGTGCCGGATGGCGGCCACGAATTGATACATGAACTTTTCAGCAGACAGATAGATCACCCGCTTTTCCGGGAAACGCTGGCGCACTTCCCAGGCAATGGCGTGCATCAGGTGGGTCTTGCCGAGCCCGGTTCCACCATACAGGAACAAGGGGTTGAACGGCACCACATCGGATTCGGCGACGCGCCGGGCGGCGGCATGGGCCAGTTCGTTCGATTTGCCCACGACGAAATTCTCGAAGGTGTTCTTTTCCTCGATCGGACCGTCCGGCTCCTCTTCGAGGCCGGGCATCCGCGACGACGGCGCTTCCGGGGCACGACGCACGGCGGGAGCGGACGGTCCGACCGGGCGCGCCTCGGCGGGCGTCGCATGACCGTTGACGGGCGCCGGGGCGCCAGTGTCGGCAGGGCCATGGGTGGCCTGGGGCTCGTCTTCGCGTTCCGGGCCCGTGGCATAGGTCTGGAGGCGGCTTCCATATCCGTTGCGATCGGCCATTTGATATTGATGCTCACGATCAGCAGGCGGAAGGGCGCAACCGTTCAGCAGGATCTCGACCTGACGAACCGACGGATCGCATTCGGACCAATACATCTGGAGGCGGCTCGCGAAATTCTTCTCGACCCATTCCCGCATGAATTTTGTCGGCACCGACATGGTGACGCAGCCATTCTCGACGGCGACGACATCCAGGGGGCGCAGCCAGGAATCGAAGGTCGTGTCTCCCAGTTCGTCCCTCAACTTCATGCGTATCTGGTGCCACTGGTGGACGAGACTGTCCTGCTCGCGATCCCCAGTGCCCTGATCCATCGGACGAACCCTCCTCATACCGATTGACGCAACGAGGGGATCGGCCCGGCGCTCCGTCGCTTGCGAATCACCACGCAAGTCACGCCCCTCTTGGCGTAGCGCGGGGCTTGCTGCGTCGTCAGCACCCTGATTGGAAAGACGAAAGGCCGATTTGCGCGTCATAATTGCGGTTCCGTGGTCATTTATCCGGCACCCGAAAATGTCGCTACGGACATCTTGCGGATCGGACGACGGCTGAAATTCAAAGTGGCGAGCTCCTGGCGGAGCGAAGAGAAAATTACGACAACCAACAGCTAGGTCTGAGCCCAGGGCAGACCTGCCGCTTTCCAGCCATTCAATACGCCGCGCCTTCGATCCGGACCAAGATCACCTTCGAACCCGTCCGAAACATTGACGCAATTGGAATAGCCATAACCCGTCATTGCCTGGGCCGCCGCCATCGATCGGGCACCGGACCGGCAAAGGAACACCACCGGCGCGTCGCGCCGCTCCCCCAATTCCTTGTCCAGCGTGTCACAGAACGCTTGGTTCATGGCCATGCTGGGAAAGGACTGCCATTCGAGAAGAATCAGACGATTGGGCAGGTCGCCGAGATCTGGCACTCCCACAAAGGACCATTCGGCCCGGGTGCGCACATCCACCATCACGGCGTCCTGGTTGGCCTCGAGAAAGGACCAGATCCGATCCGCCGGCAGCTCCGTAACCTCTTCGGAGGCCGCGACGCTTTGAACGACGGAAGAGGCAGGAACATCATCGCTGGCGGGAGAGAATGCCGATGCGAACTGACGCATCAGCACGGCAAAACCATCCCGAAGCCCTTGCCCGGAAACGGCGATGAAAAACCCCATCGCCCCGATCAACTCCCGTCGCGCCGTTGCATCCGCCGCCGATCCTTGCGGCACTACCTGCACAGCCAAACCCCACCTCCCGAACAAATCCGCATAGAAATTAAGGGTGCGCGACACTTCACCCGTCGAAACAAAGCATCTTCGTCAGCCGCGAAGCGAACGACCCTAAGCCCTAGCGCGTCCCTCGAGTCCGAGGAAACAAACCTGAAAGTAAGTGAAGTCGCGAAAGGCAGGCCAGAGGCAAATCAACGATCTTTATTCAGTGTACGCCGAATTTTGATCCGCTCATTTTCAACTCTGTCGGCCCGGTGTCTCGCAACGGGAAATGCAGGTTACTGCTAAGATGACCGTCGTGACAATCCGGACAAAGTGAGAACACATGTTTTTTTTCACAACCAGGATCATTCTGGCTTGTTGACAAAGGGCCAATAGAATGAACGCCCAACGAAAAACGCCGCCTTGCTCGAAAGCAAAACGGCGTACACAGATGTTCGCGCAATTCAATGCGCCAAACCGTCCAGTCTAAGGAACCGAGAAAGCCTCAAGGCAAGGGCGAGAATTGTCAGGCGGACGCCATCTGTTTCACGCGATTTGTCAGTCGCGAGATTTTCCGGGATGCCGTGCGCTTGTGGAGGATCCCCTTCTGGGATGCCCGCATCAGGATGGGCTCAACCGCGCGCAGCGCACCACGGGCGGCTTCCTGGTCACCGCTTGCAATCGCCTCTTCGACCTTGCGCACAAATGTGCGGCTGCGCGTGCGCCGGGCCTTGTTGATTTCCGTCCGCCGCGCGATCTTGCGCACCATTTTCTTGGCCGATTTCGTATTCGCCATTCACTCAGATCCGACTGTCTTATGCTTGTCATAAACCATAGATAAGGCGGCGGTTATAGCCCCGCGCCAAGGGGGCGTCAACCACCGAAGGCGAGGGGCGCGGCATACCGTTCGCCGATCAAGGGAAACCTGCGGCTCTGCCGCCACATCGCGACGGGGTGATGCCCGCCGCGCCGCCACCGGCGGGCGCCTAGCGGTTCTTGAAATGGGGCCGGCGCTTTTCGATGAAGGCCGCCATCCCCTCGCTCTGGTCCTCGATGGCGAACATGGAATGGAAAAGGCGGCGCTCGAACCGCACCCCTTCGGCAAGCGTCGTCTCATAGGCGCGATTGACGCTTTCCTTGGTCATCATGACGATCGGCGCGGATTGGCCGGCGATCTTGTGGGCGACCCGCAGGGCCTCGTCCTTGATTTCATCGAGGGGCACGACACGGCTGACGAGCCCGACCCGTTCGGCTTCCGCCGCATCCATCATGCGTCCCGTCAGACACATTTCCATGGCTTTCGATTTGCCGACAAAACGGGTGAGCCGTTGGGTCCCGCCCGCGCCCGGCATGATGCCCAAGGAGATTTCCGGCTGACCGAATTTGGCGTTCTCGGCGGCGATAATGAAGTCACACATCATGGCGACTTCGCACCCACCCCCAAGGGCATAGCCGGCCACGGCCGCGATCGTCGGCTTGCGGCAGCGGGCGACCCGTTCCCAACTCGCGGTGATGAAGTCTTCCTTGTAGACATCCATGTAGGATTTCGGCTGCATTTCCTTGATGTCCGCGCCGGCCGCAAAGGCCTTGCTCGATCCGGTCAGAACAATGCAGCCGATGGCGTCATCGGCCTCGAAGCCGTCGAGCGCCTCATTGAGTTCGCGCATGAGAGTCGCGTTGAAAGCATTGAGGGCGTCGGGGCGGTTGAAGGTGATGACGCCAACCCGATCTTCCCGATCGACCAAAATCGTCTCAAACGCCACGGTCTCACCTTTCCTGTTCGAGACCCGATGCCGTTGCATCCGGCGCCTGAAAGACGCCGATCCCGTCCGGATCCCCCAAAAATGCCGCCACCCCCATCCCCTGTCCGCAGGTGGCCCGTATCCCTTTCATACCCGTGGGAAGGGATCAAGGTCGCGGCCAGGTCATCTTTGACAACCTGGACAAAAGAACGTTGACCGATTGGACTGGACAACACGATGGATAGGTCCGCATCCTCGATCCGGACACATCTCCCCCTCCCGGCCGTAGACCTTGAAGGCGTGCTGGAAATATCCAAGCGATCCATCAGCATGGGCATAGTCCCGAAGGCTCGATCCTCCGGCCTCGATCGCCGCCTGGAGAACCGAGCGCACCGCCTCCACGAGGCGCGTGGCCCGGGCCGGGCCGATCGTGTGGCTCAAGCGCCGGGGCGACAGGTGGGCCCGATACAGAACCTCGCAAACATAGATATTACCGAGCCCGGCTATGATCTTCTGATCGAGCAGCGCGGCCTTGAGAGAGACCCGCCGGCGGCTCAAACTCGCGCTCAGCGCCTCCGGCGTCAGTTCCTCGCCCAGGGGTTCGACGCCCAGGCCTTTGAGCAGGGGATGTTCGCTCAATTGTGATTCATCCGTGAGCGTCATAAGGCCGAAGCGGCGGTGATCCGTGTAGATGATGCGTGCCCCGCTTTGCGTCTCGAAGACCACATGATCATGGGGTCCGTTGCCATCGATGCCCGGAGCCGCGCCCTCATGGACAAAGGTCGCGAGCGGATCCGCGGCACCATCCTTGGCGAGCACGGTGAACCGGCCGGACATCCCCAGATGCATCACGAGCACCGTGCCGTCATCGCAATGGGCGACCAGATATTTCGCGCGCCGATCGAGCCGCTCGATGCGCCGTCCGGTGAGCCGCTTGGCGAAATCCTTCGGGAAGGGAATGCGCAGATCCGCCCGCCGCGTGGCGACGTGACGGAGACGCTCGCCCTCCAGAAAGGGCACAAGGCCTCTGCGGACGGTCTCGACCTCGGGCAATTCGGGCATGGGCGTGGCTTTCGCTGGCGCGACAGGAAACAGGCCGGCCCTGACACAAACCAGCGACAAGAAATCCGTCGCCAGGGCCGTGGAGTGGGATATGGTCCGGCCCATGAGCAAGGATCAAGTCCCGACCGAACCTTTTGACCCCGAAAACGAGTTTGTCGAGCAGACGGATTTCGGGTTCGCGACGGTGCCGACGCCGCAGAAGGCCGGTATGGTGCGCGGGGTCTTTGATTCCGTGGCCGGATCCTACGACGCCATGAATGATGTCATGTCCCTCGGGGTCCATCGGGCGTGGAAGGACAGTTTCGTGGCCTGGCTTGATCCGCGCCCGGGACAGCGCTTTCTCGACGTGGCCGGCGGCACGGGCGACATCGCCTTCCGCATCCTGGATCGCCTAGCCGCCCGCGCGCCCACGGAAACACCGGGGCATGTGGTGGTCAGCGACATCAACCGCGAAATGCTCAGGCAGGGCATGAGACGGGCCGAAGGTCGTCACGGCCTCTCGCCCGATCTGTGGCTGTGCGCCGATGCCGAGACCCTGCCCTTGCCCGATGCCAGCGTGGATGCCTATACGATCGCGTTCGGGATCCGGAACGTGACCCACATCGAGCGGGCCCTGGACGAGGCGCGGCGGGTTCTCAGACCGGGGGGCCGGTTCCTGTGCCTTGAATTCTCCCACCCGGTTTTGCCGGGTCTGGACAGACTTTATGATTTTTACTCTTTTCGGATCATCCCAAATCTGGGCCAACTGGTTGCGCGGGATCGCGACTCATATCGCTATCTCGTAGAAAGTATTCGCCGTTTCCCCGATCAGGCTCGGTTTTCCGCCATGATCGAGGAAGCAGGTCTTGAGCGTGTTTCCATTCGCAATCTTTCTGGCGGTATTGCCGCCATTCACTCCGCCTGGAAACTCTGAGTTTTCGGGCGGATGTGATACCGGAAAGGGCCGCCGGATCGTTTTTGTCCGGGCCGTTTCTGGAGACGTTGAAAGAACGGGTGGTCGTTTGGGTCCGTCCAAGCACACACCCCCGATCCGGAAAAGATCTCGTTCCCGATGTTGCGCACGATTCGAAACCTCATTCGACTGGGCCAAGTCACGCGCTCCCTGGCGCGCTATCGGGACATTATTCCCGGCACACCCTCGGCGGACGGAAACGGCGCCCGGGACTGGAAAGCGGGCGAGGCAGCGGGGCGCAAATTCGCGCGCGAGCTGACCAAATTGGGGCCGAGCTTCGTGAAGCTCGGTCAGGTGCTCGCCACCCGCTCCGACATGATCGGTCCCGATCGCGCGGCGGGGCTTGCCTCGCTCCATGATCGGGTGCCCCCTTTTTCGCCAGCCGAGGCGCGCAAGACGCTGGCCACCTCTTTCGGCGTCAATCCATCAAACCTGTTTCATGAATTTGGCGCGCCCGTCGCGGCCGCCTCGATCGCCCAGGTGCACAAGGCCGTCATTGCTGAAAAAGGCGAACGGCGGACCGTCGCCGTCAAGATCCTGCGCCCCGATGTGGAAGAGACTTTCCGGCGCGACCTGGAGAGCTTCTATACCGGTGCCGTCCTGCTTGAACGGTTCCGCCCCCAACTGCGCCGACTGAAGCCCGTTGAGGTCATCCGGACCCTGGAGCAGTCCGTGTCGGCCGAACTCGACCTTCGCATGGAAGCGGCCTTCGCCTCGGAGATGGCCGACAATGTGCGCAACGATCCGGATTTCCGGGTGCCCGAGATCGATTGGAAGCGCACCAGCCAGCGGGTTATGACCAGCGAATGGATCGAGGGTATCCGGCTCAGCGACTTTCAGGCGCTGAGGGATGCCGGTCATGAGCCGGCGCGGTTCGGCCGGATCGTGTTGGAGAGCTTCCTGCGGCACTGCCTGCGGGACGGGCTGTTCCACGCGGACATGCATCCCGGCAATCTCTTCGCCGACGACAAGGGCCGGCTCGTCGCCGTGGATTTCGGCATCATGGGCCGTCTCGACAAGCCGACCCGCCGGTTCATGGCCGAAACCCTGTACGGTTTCATCACCCGGGACTATGACCGGGTCGCCGATGTCCATTTCGAGGCCGGCTATGTACCGCCCACCGAGTCCCGGGTCCAGTTCGCCATGGAACTGCGGACCATCGGTGAGCCGATCTGGGGCGCGCCCGCCAAGGACATGTCGATCGCGCGGCTGCTCACCCAGCTTTTCGAGACGACCCAGCGCTTCAACATGGAACTGCAGCCGTCCCTTCTGCTGCTTCAGAAGACCATGGTCGTCACCGAGGGCGTGGCCCGTAACCTCGACCCCAACCTTTCCATCTGGCATGTCGCCCAGCCGATCATCGAGGAGTGGATGCAAGGGGAGATCGGGGCCCAGGCCCGCATTCGCGAGGCGGCGGATGCCGCCTATTCCCTGGGCCGTCTGGCGGCGCGCGCCCCCGAACTCGTGACCGAGATCGAGCGCGCCGCCGAGGTTCTTCAGGCGGTGGGCGGCCGGGAAGGCCTGCGCCTCCATCCGGACACCGTCCGGGCCATCACCATCGAAAACCGCCGGAACCGCCGCCGCGAGATCGCCTTCCTGGCGATGATCGGCGGCCTTGTGGCCGGGGCGAGCCTGGCGGCCGCCATGGCCTTCGCGAGCCTGGTCCCCTGACGCCATCATCACATCGGCGTTAAATAGTCCGGCACCTCACCGTAAAGCCTTGGAAACAACACAGGCCGTACGTAAATACGACCCATCGTCAGTAAGAAACCGGATCGGGTCATGGTCTTATCGGGCAAACGTATCCTTCTGATCATCAGTGGCGGCATCGCGGCCTTCAAGGCCGTCGATCTCACGCGTCGCTTGCAGGAACGCGGGGCACGCGTGAGAGTCGTCCTGACGCCGGCCGCCCAGCATTTTGTGACGCCCCTGACCCTGGGGGCGCTGACGCAGGATAAAGTCTATACAGAGCTTTTCGACCTGACGGACGAGGCCGAAATGGGCCATATCGAGCTGTCACGGGATGCCGACCTTCTGGTCGTGGCGCCGGCCACGGCCGATTTGATGGCCCGGATGGTGACCGGTCAGGCCAATGATCTCGCGGCCACGGTTCTTCTGGCGACAGACAAAAAGGTCCTGATCGCCCCCGCCATGAATGTGCGCATGTGGGAGCATCCCGCGACCCAACGCAATCTGAAAACGCTCCAGCAGGATGGCATTCTGACCGTCGGACCCGGATCGGGGGACATGGCCTGCGGCGAATACGGCCCCGGCCGGATGGCGGAACCCTTGGAGATCGTCTCCGCGATCGAGGATCATTTCCGCCCCCAGCACCAGCCGCTCCGTGGCCTGAGAGCCCTCGTGACCGCCGGACCGACCCACGAACCGATCGATCCGGTGCGCTACATTGCCAACCGGTCGAGCGGCAAACAGGGATACGCGATAGCCGGTGCTCTGGCGGCGGGTGGCGCGGATGTCACGCTCGTTTCCGGGCCCACCACCCTCGATGATCCGCAAGGCGTCCGGACCATCCGCATCGAGACGGCCCGCGAAATGCTGGGTGCCTGTGAGGCGGCGCTTCCCGCCGATATCGCCGTTCTGTCGGCGGCCGTCGCCGATTGGCGGACGGATACGGCGGCGGATCAGAAAATGAAAAAGGTCGAAGGCGGCGGCTTGCCGAGCCTCCATCTGACCGAAAACCCCGACATCCTGGCCAGTCTCGCCCGCCATGCCACGGCCCGGCCCCGTCTGTTGATCGGCTTTGCCGCCGAGACGGAAAAGGTCCTGGAACACGCCGAGGCCAAACGCCTGCGAAAGGGGTGTGACTGGCTTGTGGCCAATGATGTCAGCCCGGACACCGGGGTGATGGGCGGTGATGAGAACACCGTGCATCTGCTGCGGGGCGAAGGCGTCGAAAGCTGGCCCCGTCTTTCCAAGCAAGCCGTGGCGGACCGTCTGGTCGCCACCATTATCGATAGCCTCGCGGCGTCGAGCGACACCCAAACGCCGATGGTCACGCAGACGGAGATTTCAGGTCCATGAGCACGAAGACACCATCCTCCGTGGGCGTGGCCGTCCGACGCCTGCCCCATGGCGAAGGCCTCGACTTGCCCCGCTATCAGACCGAAGGCGCGGCCGGCGCCGACATCCTGGCGGCATTGCCCGAAGACCAGCCGGTGACCCTGGCGCCCGGAGAGCGCGCTGCCATCCCCACGGGCCTTGAGCTTGGCATTCCCTCTGGATTTGAAGTTCAGATCCGGCCCCGATCCGGGCTCGCCCGGCGCCATGGCGTGACCCTGGTCAATGCGCCCGGCACGATCGATGCCGACTATCGTGGGGAAGTCATGGTGCTCCTGTGCAATTTGGGCCAGGAGCCGGTCACGCTCGCCCGTGGCGAGCGGATCGCCCAGATGGTTCTGGCCCCCGTCACCCGCATTGCCTGGCAGCTCAGCGACACCCTCGACGAAACGGCCCGGGGACGCGCGGGCTTCGGATCGACGGGCCGCGACTGACGCATATTTTGTGCCTTTGAAAGAGAGCGAGGTTTTTCCCGCGTATGCTCCGCCTTTCCAGAAAAATGATCCTGGCCCTGGAGGCCGTGGTTGATATCGCCTACAACGCAAGACCCGACCCTGTGCAGTCCAAGGAAATCACCCGGCGCCAGGGCATCCCCCAGCGGTACCTGGAGCAGGTGATGCAGCACCTGGTTCATGAAGGCATCTTGAGGGGCGTGCGGGGGCCGCGGGGCGGGTATCGTCTGGCCCGGGAAAGACGGCGCATCACGGCGGGCGAAGTGGTCCGGACCGTCGCGACTCTGGAGGCAAGCGAGGAACAGGCGCTGGAAAGCCGTTCGGAACTGGCCCAGGCGGTCGTCCGCCCCCTGATCGATGACGTGCTTGACGATGTGATGGTCAAGCTCGATGCCATCACGATCGAGGATCTTTGCCGCAAAGCCGAGGTCGCCGGGATCGAGAACCCGAGTCTGGCCAAGGCGGATTTCACGATCTGACCATTCCGCCTTCTGGAAACGGGCCGATGGTCATCTAAAAAAAGGGAGAGGCCCATGAGCGCCAACTACGCCGCGCCCAGAGGAAGGATCTTCAATTCCATCATCGAAACCATCGGTGCCACTCCGGTCGTCCGCATGCAACGCATGCCCGCCCTGCACAATGTGGTCGCCGACCTGGTGTTCAAGCTCGAATTCTTCAATCCGATTGCCTCCGTCAAGGACCGGATCGGCGTGGCCATGATCGACGCCCTGGAACAACAGGGAAAGATCGGTCCGGATACGGTGTTGATCGAACCGACCTCGGGCAATACCGGCATCGCGCTTGCCTTCGTCGCCGCCGCCAAGAGCTACCGGCTGATCCTGGTCATGCCCGAAAGCATGTCGATCGAGCGGCGCAAGATGTTGGCCCTTTTGGGTGCGGAGCTTGAACTGACGCCGCCGGAAAAGGGCATGAAAGGCGCGCTGGCCAAGGCCCAGGAGCTGCTCGATGCCACGCCCGGCGCTGTCATGCCCCAGCAATTCGAGAACCCCGCCAATCCCGCCGTGCACCGGGACACGACGGCGGAGGAAATCTGGGCCGACACCGGCGGCGAGGTCGATGCCTTGATCTCGGGCGTGGGCACCGGCGGGACACTGACCGGCGTGAGCCAGGTGCTCAAGGCCCGGCGCCCCGGTTTCCGGACGATCGCGGTCGAACCGGAAGACAGTCCCGTGCTCTCGGGCGGTGACCCTGGTCCCCACAAGATCCAGGGCATTGGAGCGGGTTTCGTGCCGCCGATCCTGGAACGCCAGATGATCGACGAGGTGATCACCATCGGGAACGAGACGGCGTTTGAAATGGCCCGCAAGGCGGCCCGGATCGAAGGCATTCCGGGCGGCATTTCCTCGGGCGCCGCGATTGCCGCGGCCCTGGAAGTGGGCGCCCGGCCCGAAATGGCGGGCAAACGGATCGTCACCATCATTCCGTCCTTCGCGGAACGCTATCTCTCGACGGCGCTGTTCGACGGTCTTTGATCAGAAGGCCTTTGACATCAACGGCAGATCCGGCGCCTGTGGACGGAGGCGCCGCTTTTTTTTTCGCCCTTGGCCGCGCTTTCGGGTTAGACCGAAGGTGTCGGGGGACGCCGCCCGATCCGGATTGACAGCCACCCATGCCGGATCAACAGTCATGGCGGCCGGGCGCCATCCGTCCCGCGCCCAGATCAAGGGGAGGGCCCGCCATGGGCATTGCCGTCTTGTCACGTCTTGCCATGACACTGTTGCTCATCACCATGATGAGCGGCGGCGCGACACCTGTCTGGGCCAGCGACGATCCGGAGACGGACGAAGACACCGTCACGGTCGAGGATGAACGGCGGCGCGCGCAAAAGCCGGGCGAGCGGGACGAACCGGAAGAGGCCGAAGAAGAGAAGAAAAAGCCCAGGAAGGACCGGGGCACCTTCACCTTCATCTGGGAAAACGATTATTTCAGCGGCACCGACCGCAACTATTCGAACGGCCTGAAGCTCGCCTATTTTTCCCCGGCCTTCACGCCCGATGGCGCGCCCGGTTTCATCGCCAAACATGTGTTGCGTGCCAAGAATGACGACCGCATCCACTACGGCATCGCTTTCGGCCATTCGATCTTCACGCCCGAAGACCGGCTGGCGAGCGAGCCCCTGCCCGATCAGCACCCTTACGCGGGGTTTGCCTATGGCGAATATTCCGTGGTCGTCAATCGGCGCAGCCGGGTGCTCGACACCCTGAATTTCCAGATCGGTCTCGTCGGTCCTGCCGCCGGAGGCGAAGAGGTCCAGAACACGTTTCATCGGATTATCGATGATGACGAGCTGCTCGGCTGGGACAATCAGCTCGGAAACGAGGTGGCCTTCGCCTTCACCTTCGATCGCAAGTTCCGCAAATTGTGGGAAACGGATCTTTTCGGCTTCGGTTTCGACGTGACCCCCAATGTGGGCGCGACGGCGGGCACGCTTCTGACCCAGGCCAATCTGGGCCTCACGGTCCGCTTCGGTCAGGATCTGCTGGACGATTACGGGCCACCGCGGGTGCGCCCGAGCCTGGCCGGATCCGGCTTTTTCGAACCCCAGCGCCCGGTCAGCTGGTACATCTTCTTTGGCGGTCAGGGCCGGGCCGTGGCCCGCAATCTGTTCCTTGACGGCAACACGTTCCGCGACAGTCTGAGCGTCGATCGCAATGTCCTCGTGGGCGAGGTGCAGGCCGGCGTGGTGCTCCAGGTCTCCCGGGTCCAGTTCGCCTATACCTTCATCGAACGCACGGAAGAATTCGCCACCCAGGGAGAATCCCAGCGCTTCGGTGCCGCAAGTGTTTCCGTGAAATTCTAAAGCCGTCGACGGCGGCGGCGGCGAGGGGCATACTCGGGCCCATGACCCTGACAGACGATCAGATCGACCGTTATGCCCGCCACCTGGTCTTGCGGGAAATCGGTGGCCCCGGGCAGATCAAGCTCCTCCGGTCCAAAGTTCTCGTCATCGGCGCCGGTGGCCTCGGGTCGCCCCTGATCCTTTATCTGGCGGCCGCGGGCGTCGGCACCATCGGCGTGATCGATGACGACACGGTCTCGCTCTCCAACCTCCAGCGTCAGGTCCTTCACGATACGGATAAGGTGGGCACGCCCAAAACGACAAGCGCCGCTTCAAGCATCGGACGCATCAATCCAGACGTCACCCTGATCCCCCATACGGAACGTCTCACCAAGGACAATGCCGTTGACCTTTTCAGCCGCTACGACCTGATCGCCGATGGCAGCGACACGTTTTCCACCCGGCTTTTGGTCAATGATGCGGCCTATTTTGCCAAGAAGACGCTCGTGTCGGCGGCCGTGGCCCGGTTCGACGGGCAGCTCTACACATTCAAGGCCCATGAACGGCCGGGCGGAAAACGCATCTATCCCTGCTATCGCTGTCTCGTGCCCCAGGCGCCCGATGATCCCGATACGGATACCTGTTCGGAAGTGGGAATTCTGGGCGCGGTCGCGGGCGCGATGGGCACCTTGCAGGCCGTTGAAGTCATCAAGGAACTGCTGGGCATCGGCGAGAGCATGGCCGGGCGTCTTCTGGTCCACGACTATCTGAACGCCACGAACCGCGTCGTGCGCCTGGCGCCCGATCCCACCTGCCCCTTGTGCAGCCACACGCCCACGATCACCACGCTCGCCCCTCACGTCTGAAAAAAACCAACACCGTCTTCAAAAAAGGGCTGCGTCTGCCTGCCATTTCGTGTTTTCTCTCCGGCTGCTTCCGGACGTTGGAGAGGGACCCATGCTGCGCGATGTGCTAACCCCTGCCGAGCCGCCCCGTTGGATGCGTTTTTATGAACGCTTCATCCCGGAAGACCCGCCGAAGGACGCGGATGTCACGGCCGCGCCCGAAGCGCTCGACCACCTCGAGCCGGTGGACCAGTTGCCCAAGACGCCGCTGGCCTTCGCCCGCTTCGTTGTCGGCCATCATTTCAAATGGCATGTGGCGGGCCTGTTCGCCGCCATCGGTGTCGGCATCATCGCCGACAGTCTCGCGCCCTATGCCTTGAGCCAGATCGTCGATGGCCTCACCGCCGGGCTCGAGACCGGCGACATGAATGGCAACGGGATCATGCTCTGGTTCGCCGTCCTGGTCGGGTTTTGGCTCGTCGCGGCTATCAGTTTTCGCGTCTATGACGCCATCGACATCTATACGTCGCCGCGCATGCGGGCCACGACCCAGAAATATCTGTTCCGCTATCTGCTGAAGCACTCACCCCGTTACTTTCAGGACAATTTCGCCGGGCGCCTATCCCAGAAGGTCCGCAATGCGGGTCAATCCATCAATGCGCTCAACTACCTTGTCGTCCGTGAGCTGACACAGGTCATCGTCCTGCTCGCCGTGAGCCTCGTTCTGCTTTTCCGCGAGGACTGGGGGCTGGCCGTCATTCTGGTCGGCTGGTCGATCCTCTATATCGGGCTGGCGACGTTCCTCGCCCGTCACTGCATCGTGCTGTCGCGCAACATGGCGGAGCGCTGGTCGACCACGTCCGGCAAGGTCGTGGATTCCATTTCCAACATGGATGTGGTGCGGGCCTTCGCGCGGACCGGCCATGAACGGCGTTATGTCAGCCATTTCTGGTTTCGGGAGATGGTCGGGTCCATGCGATTCCGCTGGTTCCTGACGATCATGCGCGCGGCCCAGAGCCTTGCCGTCTGGCTCCTGAATGGCATTCTGGTGGGGTTCGCCGTCTGGCAGGTGGTTGCCGGGCATTTGTCGCTGGGCGGCTTCACGATGGTCTTCGTGCTCGTGACGCTCCTGGGGCGGACATTGCGCCAGTTGTCGTTCCAGATCCTCGATTTCTTCGAGTTTCTGGGCAATCTGACGGAAGCGCTCGAGATCATCACCGAACCCCATGAAATCGTGGACAAGCCGGGGGCGCCGGCAATCCGCATCTCGGATGCGAGGATCCGTTTCGAGAATGTTCATTTCGAGCACAAAGACGGCAATGTCGTGTTCGAGGATCTCTCCCTGGAGATCGCGCCGGGCGAGAAAGTGGGCCTCGTGGGCAGATCCGGCGCGGGCAAGAGCACCCTGGTCAAGCTGTTGCGCCGGCAGTTCGAGCCGCAAAAGGGGCGCATTCTGATCGACGGTCAGGACATCACGGACGTGACCTGGGATTCCCTGAACGAGGCCATCGCCGAAGTGCCCCAAGTGCCCGGCATCTTCCATCGCTCGATCCGGGACAATATCCGCTACCACGAGCCCTCGGCCGATCAGGAACAGGTGGAACACGCGGCGGCCCTGTCCCACGCGGCGGAGTTCATCACCCGGCGCAAGACCACCTACGACACCATGGTGGGAGAACAGGGCATCAAGCTTTCCGGGGGCGAACGCCAGCGGGTCGCCATCGCCCGGGCCTTCATGAAAAACGCCCAGATCCTGGTTCTTGATGAAGCCACGTCCGCCCTTGATTCGGAGGCGGAGCACCTGATCCAGCAGGCCCTGTTCGAGTTGATGCAGGGGCGCACCGTGATCGCCATCGCCCACCGGCTGTCGACCATCACGGGCATGGACCGCATTGTCCTTCTTGACCGGGGGCGGATCATCGAACAGGGCAGCCACCAGGATCTTCTCGACCGGGGCGGCGCCTATGCCCAGCTCTGGACCATCCAGGCTGGCGGCTTTGTGGAAATGGGCGGGGGAAACGATGCATCTTGAGGCGCCGGAAAACGATCCGGGAAAGTCGTCGACAGTCCGGGCAGCGGCAGGGAACGGGCAGGGGCGCCATGGCCGGTCAGGTACCAGCGGGCGATCGGGAGGCGGGGAACATCCGGCTTATGTCCGGGCGGGCGGCATATTGGTTCTGGTCAATATCGTCCGCATCTCGATCGGCTCGCTTCCGCCATGGACCGACGTGGCGGACGCCACGGCCCGCTGGCTCTTCTAGACCGGGCTCACAGCATCGCGGGGACGACCCGGTCCGGACGGGTCAGGCTATTGTGCGAGAGCGGTTGAGAGCCGAATGATCCATCTGAACGTCGCCGTCGTGCGCCCACTACGCTATAACGCGACATAAAAAATCATTATTTTTCAATGACTTAAACCTTGTTGTTGAACTAGGATCAAGGCCGTGACACTAGTAGAACATGTTGGAAATTTCCGAGTCAGACATCCTGCAGAGCTTGAGGCGGGACAATCCTTGGTGGGATGACAAGCGGTTTCGCGGATCTTCGAGATTCAGGACGAAGCGAGCTTACTTTGCGCCCTTTGCCGCCCTTGCATTGGATTGGCGCGTCAAGCGCTCCGCTATTCTTATGGGGCCGAGACGCGTCGGCAAAACCGTCCTTCTCAAACAATTAATCGCTAAGGCTGTTCAGGACGGGTTCCCGAGCCAATCAATCTTATTCGTATCCATCGATACACCTCTCTACAGTGGCATGCCGTTGGAACGCCTGCTTGCCCTTTTTGAGCGCGAAACCGATCACGATCCAACGGCACGTCGCCTCGTGATTTTTGATGAGATTCAATATCTTAGAGACTGGGAAGTCCACCTCAAGGTGCTGACCGATCGCTATCCGAACACCCGATTCATCGCATCCGGATCAGCAGCGGCCGCCTTGAAACTGAAAAGTCAAGAATCCGGAGCGGGCCGGTTCACCGACTTCTTCCTTCCGCCACTGACATTTGCGGAGTTTCTGGATTTCAGGGAACTTGCGGATGATCTGATCGAAGCCCAGACGTTTGGCAACACCTATCGATATCAGACAAAGGATATTGATCGTCTTAACACGGAATTTATCCACTATCTCAATTTCGGCGGCTATCCGGAAGCGGTGCTCAATGAAAGCGTACAAAGCGACGTTCAAAGGTTCCTCGGTCGGGACATCATCGACAAGGTCCTGCTTCGGGATCTGCCAAGCCTCTATGGGATCCAAGACATCCAGGAACTGAACAGGCTTTTTACGACAATCGCCTACCATTCCGGCCAGGAAATTAGCCTTGACGGACTTGCCCAGAGCTCGGGTGTAGCCAAGAACACGATTGCCAAATATTTGGAATATCTTGAGGCGGCGTTCCTGTTGGTCAGAGTGCGGCGGGTCGATGAAAGCGGAAGAACGTTCGCCCGCATGCGGAATTTCAAAGTCTATCTGACGAACCCGTCAATGCGCGCGGCTCTCTTCGCACGCATCAAGGATGGCGACGAGGCCATGGGTCCGATGGTTGAAACGGCCATCTTCAGTCAATGGTTCCACTCCGACCTGATGAGAAACATTCACTACGCCCGATGGAAGAAAGGACGGCGCGAAATGGAGGTTGACCTTGTCAGTGTCGATGCATCGACCTTGAGGCCCAAATGGGCCTATGAGATCAAATGGTCAGATCGCTATGCAACGGGCCATCCGGATGAATTGGGCGGCTTAGTTGAACTGGCGAAACGAAACGCCGATCAGGACCTGCCTCTTGGGGCCACGACGAAAACGGTAACCAGAGAAACGGAAGTCGAGGGTGTGAAGATACGACACTTTCCGTGTGCATTGCATTGTTACCAGATCGGCAAGAATGTTGCTGAAGGCCGTGCACCATAATCGGCTTATCGGGGCGGCATTGAATGGGATAGATACAGATCCCAACCAATCCAACATCAAGTCAGTAGACTTCAGAATTCGCGACGGTAATTGAACTCGGCTCACAACATCGCGGGGACGACCCGGTCCGGCGGCTTGTGCCCGTCGGCGAAGGTCTTGATGTTGATGATCACCTTCTCGCCCATTTCCATGCGGCTTTCGATGGTCGCCGATCCCATATGGGGCAGGAGCACCATATTCTCCAGGCTGAGAAGCCGTGGATTGACGGCGGGCTCGTTCTGATAGACGTCGAGGCCCGCGCCCGCGAGCTGATCGTTCTCGAGAAGCCGCACAAGGGCGTTCTCGTCCACGATCTCGCCGCGCGCCGTGTTGACGATATAGGCCGTGGGCTTCATCAGGGCGAGGCGGCGGGCCGACAGAAGATGGAACGTCGCCGGCGTATGCGGACAATTCACGGACACGATGTCCACCCGGCAGAGCATCTGGTCGAGGCTCTCCCAGAAGGTGGCGCCGACTTCCGCCTCGATCGCCTCGGGCACCCGGCGGCGATTGTGGTAGTGGATCTCCAGCCCGAAGGCCCGGGCACGCCGTGCGACGGCCGTGCCGATGCGGCCCATGCCGATGATCCCGAGCCGCTTGCCGGTGATCCGGTGGCCCAGCATCCAGGTCGGCGACCAGCCCGGCCATTCGTCAGCATGGGTTTCAAGATAGCGCGCACCGGCGGCAAGGCGGCGGGGGACGGCCAGGATCAGGGCCATGGTCATGTCGGCGGTGTCTTCGGTCAGCACGCCCGGCGTATTGGTGACCGTGATGCCGCGGGAAAGCGCGGTGGCGACGTCGATATGGTCGAAACCGTTACCGAAATTGGCGACAAGGCGCAGATTCTCGCCCGAGCGGCTCAAGAGCCGGGAGTCGATGCGATCCCCCAGGGTGGGAACCAGAACATCCGCAGCCTGCACCGCGTCCACCAGTTCCTCTTGGGTCATCGGGGTATCGTCTTCCCGAAGACGCACGTCGAACAGCTCGCGCATCCGGGCTTCAATAGGGTCCGGCAGCTTTCGGGTCACAATGACCAGAGGTTGGGACCGGGACATCTCACCTCACCGCGCTCATGTTGTATAGGTCGGACATCTTCCACCATAAGGCAGGCGTGCCGGACCAGACCAGATGAAAACCCGCCCGCAGGACTGGAACACAAAACGACACAACTCCGTGACGCAGCTGCGAAAGCACATGCAGTCCATACAGGAAGGCCCTTGATGGTTGCTTAGCAGACGGCGCGCGGCCTGACAAAGAATAAGGATTGGCATAAATGCTCTCCTGATGCGCCTGCCGGCGCGACGGTTTGCCCGGGATTCCCAAGGGCTTGACCCGGCCTCGTCTGACCCCTAGATCCGTCTCCTTCATCGAACGCGCGATTGAGGCCCGGCCCCGGATGGAGCGCCCGGCCGCGACGGGAACATCCACATCCATGCAAAAGCTGCCCACCACGGCAATCTATCTGTCGATCCTGGTCTTGATCCTCTTGCCCTGCGGGCTCGGGGTCGCCGTGGGCCAGGTGCAGGGGTCCCGGGAAACCGGACCATCGGGGTTCGCGGTGCCGCGTTTCGTCACTTTGCGGGGCGATGAGGTCAATCTTCGGCGCGGGCCAGGGCGGGACCACACCATTGTCTGGGTTTATCGCGGTTATGCGGGTCTGCCGGTGAAGGTCATCGCCGAAACCGAACTGTGGCGACAGATCGAAGACCATGAGGGCGTGCGAGGCTGGATCCATCGGGGTCTGCTCGAAGGAAAGCGGACCGGCTATGTCATGGCCGACGAGGTGGTGTTGAGCGCCGAAGACTCGGCCACCGCGCCGGTCGTGGCGCGGGTCGCCAGGGGGGCGATCGGCGAGATCGAACGCTGCTCCCCGTCCTGGTGCCGCCTGTCCTTCGGGCGCACAAGGGGGTGGATCGAGCGGCGTCACCTGTGGGGTCTTCTTGCGGGTGAGACCGTGGACTGACGCTCCGCAGGGCGGGAATCGCCTTTTCGTGAAGTCTGAAAGATGCACCCTGTCCGCCCGGGACCCAGATGGATGAGACCGTCCGTCTACCTTGTTATTGCAGCGCCATTGATGGTAAGGCGTGGGGTCCGGCGCATACGAAGAACCGTTTGAACGCGCCGTATTTTCCATAAGGTGGGAACCCATGTCCGATCGCCAATCCAGCTTCTCCCATGATGACTTGCTGACCTGCGCCCATGGAGAGCTGTTCGGTCCGGGCAATGCACAATTGCCTCTCCCGCCGATGTTGATGCTTGATCGGATCACGCATATCGCGGACGAGGGCGGCGCCTATGGCAAGGGCACGGCGATCGCCGAGTTCGACATCCGTCCCGATCTCTGGTTCTTCCCCTGCCATTTCGAGGGCGATCCCGTGATGCCCGGATGCCTGGGTGTCGATGCCTTGTGGCAGCTTCTGGGCTTTTATCTCGGATGGCTCGGCCACCCCGGCAAAGGCCGCGCGCTTGGCGTTGGCGAGGTAAAGTTTGCTGAGATGGTCACGCCGGAGACAACCAAAGTGACGTATTCTTTGGATATTCGGCGTGTGATGGCGAGCAAGCTCGTCCTCGGTGTCGCGGACGGCACCGTTTTGGCGGATGGAAAGGAGATCTATGCCGCCAAGGACTTGAAGGTCGGACTGTTTGTCGCCTGAGCGGCGTCGGGCAAAGCGCGACCACGGAAAAACCGAATCCAATTGGCGGGGAGAGGCATGAGACGGGTCGTCGTGACGGGGATGGGGATTGTCTGCAGCATCGGCAACTCGCCGGCGGAAGTGGCGGAGTCCCTCAGATTGGGGCGCTCAGGCATTGAGTTCAGCCCGGTCTACGCGGATATGGGATTTCGCAGCCATGTGCACGGGACGGTCAAACTCGATCTCGAAGAGGTTCTCGACCGCAAGACCCGCCGTTTCATGGGCGATGGGGCGGCCTACAACTATGTAGCCATGGCCCAGGCCATCGACGATGCCGGCCTGACCGACGCGACCATCTCCGATGAGCGTATCGGCCTGATCATGGGATCGGGCGGGCCGTCCACCAAGGCCATTGTCGAAAGTGCCGACATCACCCGAGAAAAGGGGCCGAAGCGCATTGGTCCGACCATGGTCCCGAAAGCCATGTCGAGCACTTGTTCCGCCACGCTGGCGACGCCCTTCAAGATCAAGGGCGTCAACTACTCGATCAGCTCCGCCTGCTCCACGTCGAGCCACTGCATCGGTAATGCCTATGAGCTGATCCAGTGGGGCAAGCAGGACATGATCTTCGCCGGCGGCGGCGAGGAACTGGACTGGACACTCTCCGTCCTGTTCGACGCCATGGGCGCCTTCTCCTCCAAATTCAATGACACGCCCGACCGCGCCAGCCGGGCCTATGACAAGGACCGGGACGGTTTTGTCATCGCCGGAGGCGGTGGTGTGCTGGTTCTGGAGGAGCTTGAGCGCGCCAAGGCGCGCGGCGCCAAAATCTATTGTGAGATCGTGGGCTATGGCGCGAATTCTGACGGCTACGACATGGTCCAGCCGTCCGGAGAAGGCGCTGTGCGCTGTATGCGCCAGGCGCTCGCGACCGTCGATGAGCCGGTGGACTATGTGAACCCCCACGCCACGTCGACACCGATCGGGGATGTGCGGGAGGCCGAAGCCTTGAGGGAAGTGTTCGGTGCCGACATGCCGAAAATCAGCGCCACCAAATCCCTCACGGGCCATTCCCTGGGCGCCGCCGGGGTCCATGAAGCTATTTATGCGATCCTGATGATGCAGGGGCGATTTATCGCGCCGTCCGCCCATATCGACACGCTGGACCCGGATTTTGAGGATCTGCCCATCGTCCGGCATCGGGAAGACGAGGCCAAGATTGACGTCGTGCTGTCCAACAGCTTCGGTTTCGGCGGCACCAACGGCACGCTCGTGTTCAAACGCTATCTGGGATAGCGCAAGGATGCTTGGCGACGCAGTCCGCCCGCCGCCCGCGTTCCGGCCGAATTCTCAAATTTCGCTTTACGATTTTACGAAACGCGAAGGTGCTGTAAGGTCGCGCTCCGATTCTCCATAACGCGAGGTCTGCGGTTGTTCGACGCCGCACGGAAAATCCATGAGCGATCTGACTTTGAACGGAAATCTATTGGCCGGCCGGCGCGGCTTGGTCATGGGCGTCGCCAACAATCATTCCATTGCCTGGGGTATTGCCCGAGTTCTGGCCGCCAATGGCGCCGAACTCGCCTTCACCTATCAGAATGAAGCCTTTGAAAAGCGGGTTCGCCCCCTCGCCGACAGCTTGGGGACGTCCCTTGTCGTGAAGGCGGATGTGGAAGACGACGCCAGCCTGGACAACACCTTCGAGGAGATCGGCAAGGCCTGGGACCGGCTCGATTTCGTCGTCCATGCCGTAGCCTTTTCCGACAAGAACGAACTCAAGGGCCGCTATGTGGATACGAGCCGGGGCAATTTCCGGCGCAGCCTTGAGATCTCCTGTTTTTCCTTTACGGATATCGCGCGCCGGGCCGAGCCGCTCCTGCGCCAGTCCACCGCGCCGGGCGGGGCGTCCCTGATCACGCTCACCTATCTCGGCGCCGTGCGGGCCATGCCGAACTATAATGTGATGGGCGTGGCCAAGGCGGCCCTGGAGGCCAGTGTGCGCTACATGGCCGTCGATCTGGGCGCCGACGGCATTCGGGTCAACGGCCTGTCCGCCGGGCCCATGCGAACGTTGGCGGGCTCGGCCATCGGCGACGCGCGCATGGTCTTGAAATGGAACCGGCTCCACTCTGCCCTTAAAAAGAATGTGGAGCTCGACGAGGTGGGCGGCGCGGCGCTCTACCTCCTCAGTGACCTCTCGGCGGGGGTAACCGGGGAAATCCACTATGTGGATTCCGGCTACAACATCATTGCCATGCCCCGGGGCGCGGATCTGATGGCCCAGGGCATGTCCGACCATGGCCTCCAGGGCAACGGCGCCAACGGCCACGAATGAGCCCATTTCCCAGCTTTTTCAAAGGATTTGCCATTGGGGTATGCCCGTTTGACGCGGTACTGCCCGTTCAAAGCACGTGACCTAACCAAAAAAGCAATTGGCGGATGGGGCCGGCCATGGTTCCTTGTCGCACGCGAAAACCGACCGAGGGTCGCGGGAGGGAGACGCTTGACGGAGACGCCTGAACAACCGACCGCATTGAGCGGGCTGGTGATCGGCTGGCGGGAAATGATCAGCCTGCCGGAACTCGGCATCGAAAGCCTGCCCGCTAAGATCGATACAGGCGCGCGTACGTCGGCTCTTCACGCGGTCTGCATCGAGCCATTTGAAGAGGACGGGGAACCCTGGGCGCGCTTTCGCGTGGACAACGAAGACGGACCTCAATGCAGCGCCCCCGTCGTCGACGAGCGCCCCATCAAGAACACCAGCGGCATCGCGGAAACCCGACACATCATCAAGACACTGATCGTTCTTGGAGGACGCAGGTGGAGGATCGAGATCTCGCTCGCTGACCGGACGGCGATGACCTGGCCGCTCATCCTGGGCCGCACCGCGGTTCGCCGCCGCCGATTGCTCATCAACGCGGGTCGCTCCTTTTTGCTGGGGCCGCCTCACATGAAAACACCACCCGATTGATCAAGACCGACGCCGCGGCGGACACGCTGCGCACCACGGAACGGTTGCCAAAGGCGTCGAAGGAGGAGAGTTCGATGAAACTAGCGATGTTGGCCCGCCAGCCGGACCTCTATTCGCATCGTCGAATCAGGGAAGCGGCGGAAGAGCGTGGGCATGAGATCGATATCATCAATACGCTGCGTTGTTACATGAACATCGCGTCAAGCCGGTCCGAAATTTATTACAATGGGCAAAGCCTCCCCCTGTATGACGCGGTGATCCCGCGCATCGGCGCGTCTGTCACCTTTTACGGTCTCGCGGTCCTGCGTCAGTTCGAGATGATGGGCATCTACCCCCTCAATGAATCCGTCGCCATCGGACGATCCCGTGACAAGCTGCGCTCCATGCAGCTCCTGGCGCGCGACGGCATCGGCCTGCCCGTCACCACATTTGCCCATGATCCCAAACAGACCGAAGAAGTGCTGAACGTCGCGGGCGGCGCGCCCCTGGTCATCAAGTTGCTCGAGGGCACCCAGGGCATCGGCGTGGTGCTCGCCGATTCCGATCGCGGCGCCCAATCGGCCATCGAGGCGTTCCGGGGCGCGGGCGTTAACATTCTTGTCCAGGAATATATCAAGGAGGCCGGCGGCACGGATATTCGCGCCTTCGTGGTCGGCGGCAAGGTCGTGGCCTCCATGCAGCGTCGGTGTGCGGAAGGTGAGTTCCGGGCCAACCTGCACCGGGGCGGTCAGGCGGAGCCCGTCAAGCTGACGCCGGAGGAACGGGCAACGGCCGTGCGCGCGGCAAAGGTCCTTGGCCTCAATGCCTGCGGCGTCGATATGCTGCGGTCCAATCGCGGTCCCGTGGTCCTGGAGGTCAACTCTTCACCGGGTCTTGAGGGGGTCGAGACGGCGACGGGCACGGACATCGCCGCCAAGATTATCGAATTCTTGGAAAATAACGCTAAGATAGGAGCGACGAAGACCAAAGGGAAGGGATGATGGCGGTAAGACCCCCGTTCGAGATTGGCATGCATACGGTCCTTTCCGGATCGCGGCGCACGGTCGATCTCCCGGTGAGTGTCCTTTCCGACCATACGCCCGTCTCCATGTCCGTCCATGTGGCCCACGGCAGTGAGCCCGGCCCCACCGTCTTCGTCAGCGCGGCCGTCCATGGCGATGAAGTGATCGGCGTGGAAATCGTCCGCCGGCTGCTCCGGACGCCAAGCCTCGACAAGCTCAAGGGCACCCTGCTCGCCATTCCCATCGTCAACGCCTTCGGCTTTTTGAATCAGTCCCGCTATCTTCCCGACCGGCGCGACCTGAACCGCTCCTTTCCCGGCAATACGAGCGGCTCCCTTGCCGCGAGGCTTGCCCACCTCTTCGTCACCGAGATCGTCGCCCGCTCCGATCTGGGGATCGACCTGCATTCAGCGGCCATTCACCGCACCAATCTGCCCCAGATCCGGGTCTCGCCAAAAACGCCCAATGCCCTGACCCTGGCCGACATCTTCGGCGCCCCCGTCGTCATGACCGCACCGATCCGGGAAGGATCCATGCGCGAGGCGGCCCGGGGCATGGGCGTCGAGATCCTCGTCTATGAGGCGGGCGAGGGATTGCGTTTTGACGAGCTTGCGGTGCGGGCCGGGGTCACCGGCATCCTTCGGGTTTTGAATTCGCTCGGCATGGTGCCGAGCCGGGGCATCGCGAAATCGAAGGCGACACCCATTCGGGGCACCGCCAGCGCCTGGATCCGCGCGCCCGCCGGCGGTCTGTTGCGGACCTTCAAATCCGTGGGCGAAACGGTGACCGCGGGCGACCTGATGGGCGTCGTTTCCGATCCCTTCGGCGAGAACGAGACGGAAATCCTGGCGGCCCGCTCCGGTATCATCATTGGGCGGATCAACCTGCCGATCGTCAATGAGGGCGATGCGCTGTTCCACGTGGCCGAAATCGCCCATGACGATGATGATGCGCTGGCGACGCTCGAAAGCTTCACGGCCCAGCTTGAAGCCGACCCCCTGTTCGATGAGGATGAGATCATCTGAGGCAATGCCGGCGTGGGGGAACCGCCATGACCCATTCGACCCAACGCCTACGAAGCCGATCCGCGCAACGACACGATCCTGATCGACATTGATGGCTGGGGCGTCCGATCGGCACGGTCCATGCTTGACTGGTGAGCAGCGCGGCGTCCCAGAACTGGACCATCGCGACATGGGATGAAGACGTCCAGGACCGGGGTGCGGGACTGATCAATCCGGAGGATGCAGATCCCTGATGCATCGGACCCCGAAACGCAAAAAGCCCGGCCAATGGCCGGGCTTTTCCGTTTCATGTCCGTGCGGGAAAGATCACCCGGCGGACATTTCCGCGCCGCCGTCCTCGGCGATTTCCTTGCCCGTCTCCTGGTCCACGACCTTCATGGACAGGCGGACCTTGCCGCGCTCGTCGAAGCCCATGAGCTTGACCCAGACCTTGTCGCCCTCCTTGACGATCTCGGACGGCGAACCCACCCGCCGATCAGCCATCTGACTGACATGGACGAGGCCGTCGCGGGGACCGAAGAAATTCACGAAGGCGCCGAAATCCACGACCTTCACGACCGTCCCCTGGTAGATCTCGCCCACTTCGGGTTCCGCCACGATAGAGCGGATCCAGGTACGGGCTTGTTCGATGGAGCCTCCATCGGCGGAGGCAATGCGGATCGTGCCGTCATCATTGATGTCGATCTTGGCGCCGGTCGTTTCCGTGATCTCCCGGATCACCTTGCCGCC
>CAZFWG010000057.1:0-15785 GCA_964522525.1 uncultured Alphaproteobacteria bacterium
GATACGCTGCTCGAAGATCGCCTTACGCTGATCATTCATCACATCGTCATATTTGAGGAGGTTCTTGCGGATATCGAAGTTCCGCGCCTCGACCTTCTGCTGGGCCTTCTCCAGGGCCTTGTTGATCCAGGGATGAACGATGGCCTCCCCTTCCTGAAGGCCGAGACGCTGCAGGAGGCCGTCAAGGCGCTCGGCCATGAAGATACGCATCAGATCGTCTTCGAGGCTCAGATAGAATTTGGACCGTCCCGGGTCGCCCTGGCGTCCCGAACGCCCGCGCAGCTGATTGTCGATCCGGCGGCTCTCATGGCGTTCCGTGCCGATCACATAGAGGCCGCCGGCCTCGAGCGCCTCTTTCTTCCGGGCCTGGATTTCGGCCTTGATGACCTCGATCTTCGCCGCGCGGTCGAAATCGTCCTGGATGTTTTCCGCTTCCCGGCTGATCCGCATTTCCAGATTGCCGCCAAGCTGAATGTCCGTGCCCCGACCGGCCATATTGGTGGCGATCGTCACGGCGCCGGGCACGCCCGCCTCGGCCACGATCTGGGCTTCCTGCTCGTGGTAGCGGGCGTTGAGCACATTATGCTTGACCTTGCGCTTCTTCAGAAGCTCGGAGACGAATTCCGACTTCTCGATGCTTGTCGTGCCCACAAGGACGGGTTGGCGTCGATTGTGGCAGTCGGCGATTTCTTCGACGATGGCGTTGTATTTCTCGACCGTCGTCCGATAGACCTCGTCGTCCTCGTCGGCCCGCGCCACGGCGACATTCGTCGGCATTTCCACCGCCGCCAAACGATAGATGTCCTCGAACTCGGCGGCTTCCGTCATGGCCGTGCCGGTCATGCCGGCAAGCTTGTCATAGAGGCGGAAATAGTTCTGGAAGGTGATCGACGCGAGTGTCTGATTCTCGGGCTGAATATGGGCCCCTTCCTTCGCTTCCAGCGCCTGGTGCAGGCCGTCCGAATAGCGCCGGCCCTCCATCATCCGGCCCGTGAATTCATCAATGATGATCACCCGGCCGTCCTTGACAATATAATCCTTGTCCCGCGCAAAAAGCTTATGGGCCTTGAGTGCCTGGTTGACATGGTGAACGATGGAGACATTCGCGATGTCATAAAGCCCCTCGCCCTGCATCAGGAGTTCCGCGGTCGGCTCTTCGGCCAGGCGCGCCTCATCGATGGCCCGCAGCAGGTCTTCGACCTGCTCGTTACCTTCTTCCGTCAAGGTCACCGAGCGCGCCTTCTCGTCGATCTCATAGCATTCCTCAGCCATCTGAGGGATCAGCGTGTCGATCAGCTTGTAGAGATCCGACATGTCGTCGGTGGGGCCGGAAATGATCAGCGGCGTCCGGGCCTCGTCGATCAAGATCGAGTCCACCTCGTCCACGATGGCGAAGGCATGGCCCCGCTGGGTCATCGAGTCGAGGCTGTATTTCATATTGTCGCGCAGATAGTCGAAGCCGTATTCGTTGTTGGTGCCGTAGGTAACATCGGCGCCATAGGCGGCCTTGCGCTGACCGTCGTCGAGCCCATGAACAATGCAGCCCACGGACAAACCCAGGAAACGGTAGACCTGCCCCATCCACTCGGCATCGCGGCTGGCAAGATAGTCGTTGACCGTCACCACATGGACGCCCTTGCCGGTCAAGGCGTTGAGATAGACGGGCGCGGTCGCGACCAGGGTCTTGCCTTCCCCGGTCTTCATCTCCGCGATCATGCCGTTGTGCAGGACCATGCCGCCCAGGAGCTGAACATCGTAGTGGCGCTGACCCAGGGTTCGCTTGGCCGCCTCGCGGACGGTGGCGAAGGCTTCGACCAGAAGACTGTCGAGGCTCTCGCCCCGCTCGATCCGTTCCTTGAAACTGGCGGTGCGCGCGCGGATCTCGTCGTCGCTCAAGGGCTCGACTTCCGCTTCGAGCGCATTGATCGCCTCGACCTTGGCCCAAAACGGCTTTAGCGCGCGATCATTTGTCGTGCCGAAAAATCGCCGCGCCACCGCGCCCAGTCCCAACATGCCAAATCCTTCCGTAACCTCATGCGCCGGGCATCCCGCGTGAATGTCCCGCCGTCGAACTTTCGAGCCGCACTATAAAGGCATCATGGGCTGAGCAAAGGATTTCCCGCCTGCCGCCTTTCCCGCGCGCCCGATGGAGAAAGTGCCCCGACGTCCCGGACTTGGCATATAAGTGGTCGTCCTCTTGAGGGAAAGATTTTTGACCACGGGGGCTGCCCCTTTCCCTTCGCGCCGGTTCCCGGACCGGCTTTTTGGAGCCATTGCCATGAGCCGCATCGCCTTGATCATCGCCTTCCTGATGTTGCTGATCGCGGCGGTCGTGGTGTGGGCGCCACCATCCGTTTGGGCTTTCGATGACCAACAAGGTTGCGCGCCCCCATCAAAACAACGGAATGTGCCCGTTCCACTCACCTGATGGCGCCGCTGCCCCCTTGCGGAGGGGCCCCCGGCGGCCGGCCCGGGAGACCATCCCAAGAATGAAAAAACGTTCCAAAGAAATCCGATCCGCCGATGCCCGCGGAAAATCCCCGGTCCGGAAACTGAAAAGCCGGCTGGATATTCAACACGCCCTCAATCCCTTGGCCTCGGTGCTGAGGGGGGCCGCGCTCAATCGGGACCGCCAGCCTGAGCCCCCGAAAATTCCCGTCCCCGCCAAGCGTGCCGTGCGCAAAAAGACCGACCCGGCCCGCTCGCCCCTGGCCCCGGAACGCCTGCCCGATCTGCCGGCTATCGACGGCGTGGATCTGGCGACGGCCGCCACGGGCATCAAATACAAGGGGCGGCCGGACCTCCTGATCGCGCGCTTCGGTCCCAAGACCCAGGCCGCCGGGATTTTCACCCAGTCGACCATGGCCGCCGCGCCTGTCACTTGGTGCCGCGCCAATCTCGACCGCAATCAAGGGGCGGAGGCCGGGCTTCTCGTGGTCAATGCGGGTAATGCCAATGCGTTCACGGGCAAGGCCGGCCACACGGCCGTCAAGACCGTGGCGGCGGCGGGCGCGAAGGCCGGGAAATGCCGCCAGAAAAACGTCTTCGTCGCTTCGACCGGTGTGATCGGCGAGCCCCTTGAGACAGACCCGATCGTGAAGGTCCTGCCGGGCCTGTGCGAGAACCCGGCCGCGGCCGGCGCATCGGCCTGGGCCGACGCCGCCCAGGCGATCATGACCACCGATACCTTCCCGAAGGCGGCAACGGCGACCGCCGAGATCGACGGCGTGCCCGTCACCATCAACGGCATCGCCAAAGGCTCAGGCATGATCGCGCCGGACATGGCCACCATGCTGGCCTTCCTGTTTACCGACGCGACCCTGCCCGGCGACGTGCTCCAAACCCTGCTGCTCCTGGGCGCGCGGGACACCTTCAACACGGTCACCGTGGACAGCGATACCTCGACCAACGACACCCTGATGGCCTTTGCGTCCGGAGCGGCGGCGCATTCTGAAATCCGCCGGGCCGGCGATCGGCGGCTTCAGGACTTCCGAACCAAATGGCATGGCGTCATGCATGATCTGGCGCTTCAGATTGTCCGGGACGGGGAAGGCGCGACAAAACTCGTTAAGATTCAAGTGACTGGAGCAGAGAATGGCCGCTCGGCCACGACCATCGCCCGCTCCATCGCCCATTCCCCTCTGGTCAAGACGGCCATCGCGGGTGAGGATGCCAATTGGGGCCGGGTCGTCATGGCGGTCGGCAAGGCTGGGGGGACCGTGGATGTGGAGGCCATGACCATTCACATCGCGGGTCTGCCCGTGGCGGCCCATGGAGCGCGGCATCCCGCCTATGACGAGGCGGGCCTGTCGCGGGCGATGAAGGAGCAAACGATTGAGATCTCGGTGGATGTGGGGGTCGGGACCGGGACGGCGACCGTTTGGACCTGTGATCTCACCCACGGCTATATTGCGATCAACGCGGACTATCGAAGCTGAGGCCATCATCGACCGGCTGCCCATTCTCACTCCCCGGCTGCGGCTGCGGCGCCTGAGACCCGGCGATGCGCCGGCCGTCGCCGACCTGATGAATGACTGGGACGTGGCCAAACAGACCGGCGATGTCCCCTTCCCCTATTCGGAAGCCGCCGCAAGGGACTGGATCGGACGGGAAAGCGTGGAATGGCGCCGTGGTCTGGGCTGTGCGCTGGCGCTCGAGGACAAAGAAACGGAAGTCTTTGTGGGCGCCCTGTCCCTCCGGGTCGATGCCCATTCCATCATCTCGCGGCGGGGTGAGTTGGGCTATTGGCTGGGCAAGGCCTATTGGGGCCAAGGGCTTGCGACCGAGGCGGTCGGCGCGGCCCTGCCGTGGTTTTGCACCCTGTCGAAGACGCGCCGCATCGAGGCCATGGTTTTCGCCGAGAACGGCGCATCCATGGGTGTCCTGAAGAAGCTCGGCTTCCGGCGGATCCGGTCGGCCACGGAGCATTATCCGGCCCGGGGCGGCAAGCGCCGGGTCAACATCTATCAGTGGACCCTTCAGCAAGAGAACACGCCGTGGCGCGACTGGCTGTTCGCGCCGGGCTGGGCGACACGGGCGCCGACCCCGCAACTGCCGCCCCCACCCTTTTGAAGACATCCGGGCCGGAGAGACCTGGCCTGCCCCATCCATCCGCCCACCCCGCATCAACCGAGAGTTAGGACATGCACTATCGCCGCCTGGGCCGTACCGACCTTTCCGTCTCCCAGATCTGCCTTGGCACCATGACCTGGGGCGAGCAGAACACCGAGGCCGAGGGCCATCGCCAAATGGACTATGCGCTCGAGCGGGGCATCAATTTCTTTGATACCGCCGAGCTTTATGCCATCCCGCCCCGGGCGGAGACCCAAGGCGCCACCGAGCGCATCATCGGCACCTGGTTCAAGGCGCGGGGCAATCGCGACAAGGTGATCCTGGCCACCAAGATTGCCGGGCCCAACCCGGCCATGACCTGGTTCAGTGATGACGGCACCATGCGCCGCCACAACGCCAAACACATCACGGACGCCATCGAAAAGAGTCTGAAACGGCTGCAGACGGATTATATCGATCTCTATCAGCTCCACTGGCCGGACCGGCCCGTTGGGTTGTTCGGCCGGGAAACCGCCGATCACCAGGAAGAGACGGCGGTCACGGAAACCCTCCACGCCCTCCATGACATGGTGAAGGCCGGCAAGATCCGCCATATCGGTCTGTCCAATGACACGCCTTGGGGCGTGATGGAGTTCGTCCGGGTCGCGGAGCGGGAAAACCTGCCGCGCATCGTTTCCATCCAGAATGTCTACAATCTGGTTTCCCGCGCTTTCGATCTGGGCCTCGGTGAAATCGCCCAGCGGGAGGATGTGGGCCTTCTTGCCTATTCGCCCCTGGCCCAAGGCTATCTGACGGGCAAATATCGCGATGGCGCGCTCCCGCAAGGATCGCGCAAACAGCTTTTCGACCGGCTGCAACGGTATGAAACGCCGGGGGCGGAGGAAGCCATCAACGCCTATCTGGATCTGGCCGGAGAGAACGGCGTGGATCCGGCCCAGCTCGCCATCAAATTCTGCGACAGCCGGCCCTTCACCACGTCGACCATCATCGGGGCAACCAGTATGGAACAGCTGAAAATCGATATTGATGCGGCCGATCTTGAGATGACGGAGGCGCTGGCGTCGGGCATTCGCAAGATCCACCGGGCCCGTCCCAACCCCTGTCTCTAGGTCTCCAACGCGGTAGAGCCCTGACCCATGCGCCTGTTCGTTGCCCTGGATCTGCCTGAAGAGGTTCACGATCACCTGACCGATCTCCAGAGCGGCCTCATCAATGCCCGCTGGGTCGATCCGGAAGGGATGCACCTCACCTTGCGTTTCATCGGTGATGTCGATGCGCGCCAGGCGGAAGACATCGACGACATGCTGAGCGGGATTGCGGCCAAACCCTTCTCCTTGCGGATCAAAGGCGTCGGCCATTTCGGCGATCCGGTGCGCGTATTGTGGGCGGGCGTCGAGCCAAGCGAGGCCTTGAATGTGCTCGCGGACAAGGTCGACGCGGCACTCGGCCGGCTGCGGATCGATATGGACCGGCGGAAATTCTCGCCCCATGTCACGCTTGCCCGTTTTCGGGAACCGCCGGGCCGGGACCTGCACGCCTATCTCCGGACCCATGGGGATTTAGCCCTGGAACCGATCCTCGTCAGCCGCTTCGTCCTTTATTCGAGCTTTCGGTCCCATGGCGGCGCGGAATACACGCCTGAACGCTATTACCTCCTCTAGGGATGAAGATGCCATGGGCCTCGGACAACCGGATTACAAACGCATCGTGGTTCTGACCGGCGCCGGCATCTCGGCGGAATCCGGCCTTGGGACGTTCAGGGAAAAAGACGGTCTGTGGACGAAATATGATTTGAATGAGGTCGCGACCCCGGAAGGGTTTGCCCGCAATCCCGGTCTTGTCCTCGATTTCTACAATGCGCGGCGCAAAAACCTGAAGGAAGCGAAGGCGAACCCCGCCCATTTCGCCCTCGCCCAGCTGGAACACGCCTACCGGGAGAATGGCTGGGGCGAAGTGCTCGTCGTGACCCAGAATGTGGACACGCTCCACGAACAGGGGGGCAGCACCCGGATCATCCATATGCATGGCGTTCTGGACCGGGATCTCTGCAATGCCTGCGGCGCCCGCCGTCCGACCACGGCGGAACTGACGCTTGACGCGGTCTGTCCCGCCTGCGGCGCCATCGGCACCTTGCGCCCGGACGTGGTTTGGTTCGGGGAGATCCCCTACGAGATGGACGCGATCCAGGAGGCGCTCCTGCGCTGCGACCTGTTCCTGTCGATCGGCACATCGGGCGCGGTCTATCCGGCCAACGGTTTCGTCGCTTTGGCCCGCGAAACCGGCGCCCACACCGTGGAACTGAACCTGGAGCCGTCGGACGGGGATTATCTCTTTGCGGAATGTTTCTACGGCAAGGCCAGCGAAGTGGTTCCCGCCTATGTGGAGCGGCTGATCGACGGGCAATAACGGCAGGCCCGACCGACCGAGGGTAAACCATGGAAAACCCCGTCACCTATTTCGAGATTCCGGTCAAGGATCTGGACCGGGCCCTGCGGTTCTATGAGGCCGTTTTCGGGATCACGCTCGACCGGCAGACCATCGACGGATATGAGATGGCCCTGTTCCCCTCCCTCGACGGCGCGCCGGGCGCCACCGGCGCCCTTGCCAAAGGGGACGTGTATGTCCCGGGAAAATCGGGACCCGTCCTCTATTTTGGAACAGAAGACATCGACACGCTGTTGGAGCGGGTGCGCGCGGCAGGCGGCTCCGTGCTTTATCCGAAAAAGTCCATCGGAGATCTGGGGTTCGTCGCCGAGTTCGAGGACAGCGAAGGCAACCGCATCGCCCTTCACCAGGCCGTTGAGTGAGGAAATCCGTGCCACGGGCTCGAGCCCGCTCAATGACAGGGCACGGAACTTTCAGCGGACCTGGGCCCGCCAACCGGTTCAGGCACTGACCGTCAGGCCGCCTCTTCCACCGCCGCCTCAATGGCTTCCATGTCATCATCGGACAGACCGAAATGATGGCCGATCTCATGGATGAGAACATGGGCGACAAGGGAGCCGAGGGTGTCCTCGCCTTCCGCCCATTGATCGATGATCGGACGGCGGAACAAAAATACCATGTCCGGCTCCGCGCCCGGATCGGCGACGCTTTTGCGGGTCAGATCCACGCCCTGATAAAGCCCAAGCAGATCATACAGGGATTGAAGCCCCAACTGTTCGGCAACGTCTTCGGACGGAAAATCCTGAACCTGGATCGCAATGCCCTGGCACCGGGTCCGGAATTCGGGGGGCAGGCTCTTGAAGATATCGCCCACGAGGGATTCAAAGTCGCCCAGATCCGGGGCGAGATACTGGCTCCAACGCGCTGACATGATGGTTTCCTCACCCGATGACTTGGCCTAACCCAGCCTTTCCCTTACATGAGTCGCGCAACAGACCGGAAATCAGGGAGCCCGCACAACCATGGCCGACAAACTGAACGACGCCCAACGCGCTGAACTGCTGCCCAAACTTGATGGCTGGAGTCTGGTCGATGGCCGGGACGCCATCAAGAAGACCTTCACCTTCAAGGATTTCAACCAGGCCTTCGGCTTCATGACCCGGGTCGCGATGGTGGCCGAGCAAATGGACCACCACCCCGAATGGTTCAATGTCTACAAGACCGTCGAGATCACGCTCTCGACCCATGACGCGGGCGGCCTGACCGAGCTTGATGTCAAGCTCGCCCAGACCATGAACGCCTTTGCGTAAAGACCCTTAGCGCGGCGCCATCCGGATTGCCCCGTCGAGACGGATGCATTCCCCGTTCAGCATGCCGTTCTCGCAGATGTGGCGGGCAAGCTGACCGAATTCATGGGGCTCGCCCAGGCGCGGCGGGAACGGCACCTGGGCACCGAGCGCCTGTTTGACATTGTCCGGCGCGCCTTGCAGGAGCGGCGTGTTGAACAGCCCGGGCAGGATCGTGTTGACCCGCACGCCTTCGCGGCTCAGATCCCGGGCGATCGGCAGGGTCATGCCGACGACACCGCCCTTGGACGCGGAATAGGCCGCCTGACCGACCTGGCCGTCCTGGGCCGCGACCGAGGCCGTGTTCACGACCACGCCCCTCTCCCCGTCGGCCGTCACCGGATCGAGGGTCAACATGCCCGCCGTGGAATGGGCGATGCAGCGGAAGGTGCCGACCAGGTTGATCTGAATGATCTTGTTGAAGGGCTCCAACGGGTGGGGCTTCACTTCGCCGGTATTCTTGTCTCGTGACGCGGTCTTCACGGCGATGCCGGTGCCGGCGCAATTGATGAGAATGCGTTCCTGGCCGTGGACGCCCCGCGCCTTGGCGAAACCCTGAACCACGCTGTCCTCGTCGGTCACATCGACGGGACAAAACAGGCCCCCGATTTCGGCCGCGACCGCTTCACCGCGCTCGGCATTGAGGTCGAACAGGGCGACTTTCACGCCCTTCGCGGCCAGTTCCCGGGCCGTTGCCTCGCCGAGGCCCGAGGCCCCTCCGGTGATGACGGCACAAACCGAAGCATTGAGTTCCATGGCATTTCCCTTTCCTATCTGATCGGACCTTGTCCTTTGGGGGCAATGTCCTTTTGGGGCAATCCTTGCCTTTTTGGGCCCCTCTGGCCTCGGCAGGCAAAATTGGACTGGTACCAGAATAGTCCGGTGGTTGGCAGCGGGAAACATGGGCAAATCAGGCGGAAACGACCGGGATAGGGGTGGCGGGACGAACCGTCGCGGCTGGTGGCGGCTGGGCAATCTCAAGGACCCCCAGGTGGGCGCGCCGGAAACGGTCGAACGGAACGAAAAGATTGTCGCGGAAGGCTTCTGGCCGAAACTGCGCCGGTTGATGGGCAAGCTGCCTTTCGCGGAGGATCTGGTCGCCGCCTATTTTTGCGCCATGGACCCGAAGACGCCGTGGCAGGTACGCGCCATTCTGCTCGCGGCGCTGGCCTATTTCGTCGTGCCCCTCGATTTCATCCCGGATTTTCTCGCGGGCCTCGGCTTTGTCGACGACGCCGGCGTGCTCATGACGGCGGTGAAGATGGTCGCGGACAACATCACCGAAGAACACCGGGCCAAGGCCCGGGAGGTGTTGGCCCAGGAAGATATCGTCGATCCGGATGATCCTCAGCGATCCTGATCGCGGGCCTCCGCCGCCCTCAACCGCGCCTCGCGGATCGTGATGTAGAGGGTGGACGCCACAATGATCATCGCACCGACAAGGGTCCACTCGTCGGGCAGGTTGCCGAAAAATAGGAAGCCGAACAGGGTCGCGAAAAGGAGCCTGCTGTAGTCGAGCGGGGCAAGCGCCGTCGCATCGGCCATGGCATAGGCCCGCACGAAACAGTTATGCGCCACCACGGAAATCATCCCCATGACCAGGATCAGCCCCGCCTGTTCCCAGGTGGGCGTCTGCCAGACCAGATAGGCGGGCACGGCCGTGATGATCGTCCCGCTGAGCCCGCCATAAAGCAGCATGGTCAACGGACTGTCCGTCCGTGACAGGAGCTTGACGCAGGTCACGCCCAGTCCCAGCAGCGCCGCCGACCCCAGGGCCACGAGGGCCGCAGGCTCGAAACTGCCCGTGGGCCTCACGACGATCAAGACACCGACAAATCCGACAAGCGTCGCGATCAGCCGCCGCGGCCCGACATTTTCCGACAACAGAAGCATGGCCAGGGGCACGACGAAGAGCGCGCGGGAGAAACTGATGGTTGTCGCATCGGCGAGCGGAAGATGGGCGAGCGCGTAGAAATTCCCCATCATGGCGCATGAGCCCGCGATCCCGCGCACCACCTGAAGAAAAGGCTGTCCTGTGCGAAACCCGGACAATCCCGATTTGGCAAGGACAAAAGGCAGGATAAAGATGAAAGCGAGAAAGGAACGGAAAAAAGCGATCTGAAGCGGATCAAGGCCCGCGCCCAGAAACTTGATCAGTGAATGGGCCAAGGTAAAGAGAAGGGCGGAGGCCAAGAGCCACAACGACCCTTGCGTCGTCGGTGAAAGACGGTCCCACGCGCCGCTTGCCCGCGCGCGCCAAGGTGTCGATGGCGAAGCCTCGTCGCTCATTGCGGCCCCCTTTGGTCAGGGGCCCTCCTTTCCCATCAAAAAACCAGAACGGGGACACGGGTCACAAGACCGCCCCACGCCTCTCCCCAACCTATTCGTCGCCGCCGTCCGTGGCCGGCGCCTTCATCATGGATTCAAAAGCAAAGGTAATGATGCCCTTACCGTCAATGAAGCGGGACCAATCCTTGTCATAATCTGCAAGCAGATCCATGGCGATGATCTCGTCGAGGGATTTTCCCGCCTTGGCCTGTTCCATGACGCGGCCGCGCACAGTCGCCAGAACATCGCGGGCCCGTTCCGCATCCCCCTTATCAGCCAACGGACCATGACCTGGAATGATGCGGGTCTCGTCATCGGCGATTTCGATCACCGTGTCGAGGGCCGTGATCATGCCATTGATGTTGCCGCCGGACCCGATATCGATGAAGGGATAGAAGCCGTTGAAAAACGTATCCCCCATATGGATGACATTGGCGCCCTTGAAATGAATGAGGGCGTCACCATCCGTATGCGCCCCGGGCACATTGAAGATGTGGATCTCCTGATCATTGAAATGGAAGGTGATGGCTTCGGAAAAGGTGATGACGGGCCACGCCACCGCGGGTGAGGCCGGAACGGTGCGACTGAAGGCGGCGACAAACTGATCCGTGCTCAAGCGTTTGTAGACATTGTCATGGGCCACGATCACGGCACCGGCCTCCGCCATGTTCTCGTTCCCGCCGGTATGGTCACCGTGCCAGTGGGTGTTGACGAGATAGCGCAAGGGCTGATCGGTGATCTCGGCGATGGCGGACAGGATCTTTTCGGAGAGGGGCGCATACTGATCATCGATCATGAAAACGCCGTCCGGGCCCACCGACAGGCCGATATTGCCACCCCGGCCTGTCAGCATGTAAAGACCGCCGCCCAGATCCTGTGTCTCGATCGTCACATTGGCGAAGGTGTCTTCCTGGGCGGCCCCTTCCTCCTCGAGCGCCCCATGGGCCCACGCCTCGGCGGACAGGAGAAACGCGGCGGCAACGCCGAGCCGGGCCCAGCGCGTGGACAAATCGTTTCCCATGGGGTTTCTCCCTTGTTTGATTGGCCCGGCGTCAGCGGATCCACGCGCCGGTGTCGTTCCCCTTGTAGCCCAAGATGCGATAGACCGCATCCACAAGGCCCTGGCCACGCGGGTTCAACATTTGGCCATTGCCCATCTGATTCATCACATAGCCAAAGGCCAGACCACAGGCCGGGTCGGCAAATCCCAAGGACCCTCCAGCACCGCCATGGCCGAAACCCGTATCGGACAGGATCAGGCTGGGCGCCGGCGGATCCGCGACATGGCGATTGTCCATGGAACGCATCACCCCGGCCCCGAAGCGCATGGGCAGCTGCAGGGTCGCGTCTCTGTGACTGGCATTCGAGACCCGCGCCAAGGCGGCAATGCCGCTTTCCGACAGGACGCCGCCACCCGTTCCGCCGAGGCTGAGCGGCCCATAGAATCCGGCCAGGGAACGGGCATCGGCCACGCCGTTGGCCGAACCGATCTCGACCGCGCGGTATTCCCGGCGGTTCGGGTTGAAGCCGCCATCATTGAGAAAGAACAGGGCCGAGATGGATTGCCTGTCGGCCAGCGCCTTCATGAAACCCGTCGCGGGCATGCCCGGTTCGAGCTTGGGTTTCAGGATCCGCGCGACCCGGGGCTCAACGTCTTCAGGCAAACCGATCCAGAAATCGAGCCCCAGGGGACCGGCAATGTCCTGGGCGAAGATCTCCCCGGCCTTGCGCCCGTCGGCACGGCGGATCATCTCGCCCACGGTCCAGGCATAGGTCAGCCCGTGATAGGAACTGCGTGTGCCGGGCTCGAAAAACGGCGCCTCGGCAGCGATCCGGCCCGTGGCGTAATCCCAATCGAGAAAGCCGCCATCGGCCACGGGTTCCCGCAAGGCCGGAACGCCCGCCGTGTGGTCGAGCATCATCCGGGTCGTGGTCCGCTCCTTTCCGTGCACCCCATAATCCGGCCACAGATCGGTCACGGGCGCATCGAGATCGAGCTTGCCCTGCTCCGCCAGGCGATGGGCGATCACGGCCAGCACCGCCTTGGTGCAGGAAAAAATTCCGACGACCGTATCGCGCTCCCAAGGCCGCTCCGCCTTGGGGTCGGCGGACCCGCCCCAGAGATCGGCCACGACCGTGCCCTCATGAATCACGCAGACGCCGGCGCCGACTTCACCCCGGCTGACGAAATTCTCCACAAAGACGTCGAACAGGGGACGGAAGGCGGGCGCGACCGTCCCCGAAACACGGCCCGAGGGAACCCGGGCCTCGACGGGTTCCAGGCTCATTCCTTGGCCACCTCAAGCACGACCTTGCCCTTGGCGCGGCGCTCAAGCAGCTCGTTCAGGGCATCCGCATAGTGATCAAAGGGATGGACCGACGACACATGGGGACGGATCTTTCCTTCCGTGTACCACTTGAGCAGTTCCTGGACATGCTCCTTGTTGCGTTCCGGGTCGCGGGCCACGAACGCCCCCCAAAAGACGCCGACGATCTGGCAGCTTTTCAACAGGGTGAGGTTCAGAGGCACTTTCGGGATCTCGCCGGCGGCAAAACCGATCACCAGGAAACGGCCGTCCCAATTGGTGGCGCGGATGGCCGGCTCCGCATAGTCACCACCAACCGGATCATAGACGACATCCGCACCCTGACCGCCGGTGAGTTCCTTGATCTTGTTGGACAGCTCTTTCTGCTGGGCCCGGTCAAGACTGCCCGCCGGATAAAGAAGGGTCTCATCGGCCCCCCGCTCCCGGCACACCGCGAGCTTTTCCTCGGAGGACGCGGCCGCAATCACGCGCGCGCCCATGACCTTGCCCAGCTCGACCGCCGCGAGGCCCACGCCCCCGGCCGCCCCCAGCACCAGGAGGTTTTCGCCGGGCTTCAGCATGGCCCGATCCTTCAGCGCATAGTGGGAGGTGCCATAGGTGAGGATGAACGCCGAGGCCTCGGTCATCGGCATGACGTCCGGGATCGGAATGACTTGATGCTCGCCGACCACCACTTCCTCGGCAAAGCCGCCCCAGCCCGTTGAGCCGATGACCCGGTCACCGGGCTTCACGCTGGTGACACCATCGCCCACGGATTTAACGAGGCCCGCCACCTCGCCGCCCGGTGAAAAAGGCAAGGGTGGCTTGAACTGGTATTTGTCCTGAATGATCAGCGTGTCGGGAAAGTTCACGCCACAGGCCTTCACGGCGAGGGCCACCTGGCCGGCCCCGGGTTCGGGTGCGGGCACGTCCTCGATCACGAGTGATTCCGGCGGCCCGAATTCCTTGCACAAAACGGCCTTCATGGCGTTCTCCCTTTTTAAGCGAGGTCAGGAAAAAGGGTCTCCGGTTTTCCGGAAAGACCCTGCATCAACAAAGACGTATCGCGGAATCAGGGTTCCGTCCCTTTCGATCCCGCTTGAGCGTTGAATGTCGATATCGCCGTCAGTTTGGCATGAGCCGTTACAGGGGGGCCAGAGGGCGGCGGAAATCGGCGTGTCCCGCCGTTGCCGGTTCCTCCGTCGCGGCGGGACGATCTTTGCTTGGCAGTCCGAAGATTTCACAGATGGGATCACGCATCTGAAGGATCGCCCGGCGGCCCTGGGCAATGGCCTCGGCCGCCTTGTCGAATTGCATCACGCCGATATGGGCCAGGGCCGGCTGGATCATGATGTCGGGCGGTTCGCCGACCGCGCGGGATTTGGTGATCTGATCACTCATGATCGCAAGCGCATTGTTGACGACCTCAAGCTGCTGAGGTCCCCGATCTTGCGGATCGAGCAGGGAATTGACGAAGCGGCTGGCGCTGCGCTTGGTGCTGGCGGGCAGATGGTTCGCCAGATCGTCAAGCCAGGTCCAGGGCAGTGTGTCCGGTTCCTCGGGGCGGCCCGTTCCGTTCGGCACGCGGCCATGGGTCTGGGCACGGAACACATCGCCGTTGAGATTGACGGCCAGGATCAGATCCGCCTCCATCGCCTTGGCGAGGGACACCGGCACCGGATTGAGGAGCGCGCCATCGGCGAGCCAGCGGCCGTTCAGCTTGACCGGTTGGACCAGGCCCGGAATGGCCGTGGTGGCGCAGATCGCCGTCGCGAGCGCCCCCTCCTTGAGCCAGATTTCCCGGCCCCGGCGGATATCGGTGGCCACGGCCGCGAAAGGCGTCGGCAATTCCTCGATGCGCAGGGGACCCACCAGATCCTCGTAGAGGCGCGCCAGATTCTGCCCGGCGATGACACCACCGCCACCCAGATTGACGTCGAAATAGCGGATCATCTTGAAGCTATCGAGGGAGAGCGCGAACTCCTTCAACGCATCCAGTCGGCCGGCGGCGTAGGTGGCACCGACGAAAGCGCCCATGGAACAACCGGCGATGACGTCGGGCCGGAAGCCCAATTCGTTGAGCGCTTCGAGGATACCGATATGAGCCCAACCCCGGGCCGCGCCGCTGCCCAGCACGAGGCCAAGGCGGCAGGAATGATCGGGATTGGGATGGGAACAGGGATCCATGGGGGGCATCCGAAAAAGGGGCAGCATCAGGAAGAGCCGGCAAGTTCCAGCACCTTCATGGCGGATCTGAGATTTCTGGCCGTGACCGGCACGCCGAGGCATTTCTCGACCTTGTCGGCGAGTTTGGAGCGCCCGATCCCATCGGGCGCATACAGATAGAAGACCCGCTCCTTCAGTTGGAACGCTTCGCTGTCCTTGCGCAACGCCTCCAGGGCGTCGAAATCGGCGTTTGCCGCACGTTCCGTCAGAAAGAACAAATGCAGGGTCTTGGGATCATCGTGGCCTTGGGGAAACGGGTTTTCCGCCAGGGCAGCCGCGAGGTCCTCCCTGCCCAGAACAAGAACGGACGGGCGGAAGCCGAACCGGGCTTCGATCCCTTTTGCAATCCGTTCAGCGAGTTTTTCCGCCTTCTTTTCAGGCAATCGAAACACGCAATTGCCGCTCTGGATGTGGGTTTGAGCATCCTCCAGCCCCAGATCGGCAAGCAGATCCTTCAAGTCCTTCATGGGCACGATATGCGACCCGCCCACATTGATGCCCCGTAAAAGGGCGACCCATGTCCTCATTTCGACCCTCCGAATGCGCCGGAATTCACGAACAAAAACCTCCCGATGCCGATGGTCCGAGAGCGGTGCGCTTGGCGGCTTCAGCCAGGGATGTC
>CAZFWG010000057.1:15885-28263 GCA_964522525.1 uncultured Alphaproteobacteria bacterium
TCAGCCAGGGATGTCGGCAAAGGCCTCATCGCGGGGCTGAAGCCGGCCCGCGTGGAGACCCCGAAAACTGAGCAGGACGGGTCGATGATAGGCCTGAATCGCCGGCAAGCCGGGATCGATGACGCCAAGGCGCACCAGGATTTCACAAATCACGCTTTCCGCAGCGCGGATCGCCCCGTCGTCGATCTTTACGACCACGCCCAGTTTCCGCTCCAACACAAAGCCCGAATAGACCCCTTCCGCCCCGACCTTGGTAATGAGCGCCCCGCCACCGGCCGCGATCAAGCCCGTATCGAGAGCGCCGTTGCCCGCCACCATCATGGGCCTTGCCGCCTGGGCGGCGAACAGACGGCTCAAGGCTTCGGCCCGATGGGCCGGCAGGTCTTCCATCGCGGCACAGCGCGCCACGCCCCGTCCGAACTGACGCAAGGACATGCCCAGATTGGGGGCCGAACAGCCGTCGATGGCCACGGGCATGGCGGCGAGATCAACCTCGCAGATTTCCGCAATGACCTTCGACACCTGTTCCTGCACCGGATGATCCGGCGCGATATAGCCTTCGACCGGATGACCCAGATGAACCGCCAGGCTGATGAAGCCCGCATGTTTGCCCGAGCAGTTGTTGTGGAGCGCGCTGGGCCGCTGCCGCCGGCGGGCCAGCCTGTCCCGCTCGGCGTCGTCGCGCGGCACCTGGGCACCGCATTCCAACGCCCGCGGCCGCACGCGAATGCGCTTCAACCAGGCCTCGACCGTATCGGCATGGACCCGCGCGCCCAAATGGGAGGCGCATGTGATGGCAAGCTCATTCAGGTTGAGATCGAAACTGTCGGCGGCTCCGCTTTCCACCAGGGGCAGCGCCTGGAAGGTCTTGTAGGCCGAGCGGGGAAAAACCGGCTTGTCGATATCGCCGGCACTGGCCACCACGGCACCCCGCCCGTCCATCACCGCATAGGCGCCACGATGAATGCTCTCAACAAGGCCGTCGCGCCAGACATCGACAAGCGGAGGATTTGCCATGACGCGGCTCCTTGTGAGACGACAGGGGACAAGCGGTCTTGTCCTTGAAAGAACGGGACAGCCACGAACCCTGCAACGAAGGACAGAATGCGTGCGCGGTTATTTTGGCATTGGGGTGGAGGGGATTAGCAAGGCCTTCAATGTGGGAAATCTGTTCCGCACGGCCCATGCCTTCGACGCGAGCTTCGTTTTTTCCATCGGTGCGCATTTGAAAGCCCGGGAGGTCGCGAAGTCGGACACCTCCCGCGCCCTATTGGGGCACATCCCCTACCATGAATGGGACCGTGTCTCGGATATGAGCCTGCCCAAGGGCTGCGCGCTGGTCGCGGTGGAACTGATTGAGGATGCGGTGGCCCTGCCGAGCTTCCGGCACCCCTTGCAGGCGGCTTATGTTTTGGGGCGGGAACGGGGCAACGTTTCCGACGTTCTGCTGGAACGCGCCGACCACGTAATCCAGATCCCCACGCGCTTTTGCATCAATGTGGGCATCGCGGGGGCGATCGTGATGTATGACCGCCTGATCTCATTGGGCCGCCACGCGCCGCGCGCCTTGATGCCGGGCGGGCCACGGGAAAGCACGCACCACGCCCACGGGTCCAGCGTCCAAAGCGACGCCATCAATGCGCGCATTCGGGCCGAACACGAAGCCGAACAAACGGAAGAATGAGACCAGAGCCTAGTGGCCGAGGGCGCGCTGGATCAGACCGAGGACACCGGTTAGCTGCACCGGCGCGGTCGTGACCGACAAAGCAATACAAACGCCATCATTCTCGGCGACGGGCTGGTGAGTGAGGTCGGGGGAACCGATCGAAAAGTCCCCGGGGCCGTAGCGCGAAACCTCATCCCGGAAGGCGCCGGTCATCACCTGGGTGAACTCGAGGCCCCGGTGGGTGTGACGCGGCCCGGCCGCGCCCGGCTCAAGCCGGATCAGCTGCACTTCAGGCGCATTGGGCTCCGGTGACGGGCCGACGAGATCAAGAGTCAAGAGACCCGGCCCCATGCGTTTCCACCCCCGGCTTTCAAGCGCGTCCCGGGCCATGCCCCGAACGACGCTGGGCAGCGCCGCCAGTTCCGACATGGTTTCGGGCAGAACGAAATCACCCCGCATCGGCGCCACCGGCTCGGCATCGATCCGGGCCATCAACCGGTCGAACAGCCCCTCCGACACATCGACGGGCGGAACGCTGTCGACGAGCGCGCCGCCAATGGCCGCATAGGTGGCCAACTGCCGGCCGCAGGTTTCGCACAACGCCCCATGGGTCTCCACGACCAGGGCGGTCGCGGGATCAAGGGCGCCGGTTGCGCAGGCCAACAGCAGGTCGGCGTGGGGATGGTGAACGGCTTCGGTCATGACATGAGAATTATACCAAAGAAGGAATTAGGAAAGGGCGAACGGCCTCACAATCAGTCGTATTTAGACTTCTCCCTCCAGGGCCTGGCGCAGGCGCGTGAACGCCAGGCGCAGCCGTGACTTCACGGTTCCCAACGCAATGCCGGTCTGTTCCGCGATTTCGCGGTGGGAAAGGCCTTGGAAAAAGGCGAGATGCAAGAGGTCGCGCTGCTCGTTCGGGAGATCGACCATTGCGGCGTGAAGCCGCGCTTCCCGCTGGCCCGCCACCACCGCGTCGTCGGGCGCGGGGTCAGACTCGGGCACGAACATGGGATCATCGGGATCAAAGCCCGGATGGCGCTCCCGGCGCAGAATGTCGATGCGTCGATTCCGGGCAATCGTGAACAGCCATGTCGACGCCGATGCCTGGCGGGAATCGAATTGCTCGGCCTTGCGCCAGACCGTCAGCATGACATCCTGCACGATCTCTTCCGCGCCCGCCGGATCGGCTCCCAGCCGGATGATGTAGCCCTTCACCCGCGGCGCGAAATAGTCGAACAGATGGGCAAACGCAACCCGGCTTCGGTCCTTGGCGACCGCTTCAACCCAACGGGCAAGCTGTGCCCGGTCGACCTTTTCTCGTGTTTCGATTCTGGTCTGGACCACGACGGTGACGCAATTCGTAAACAATGCAAACGGAACGGTACCTTTACAGGGCAGCCTTATCTTGTCCATCGACCTATCGGTCAAGGCCGATGCGAAAGAATGTCGTTTCCCGTCTCCATGGGTGAGTGGAGGCCCCCGCGAGCCTTGCGCGCGGGCAACAGGGTCCGTCCTGTCTTCAAGATGATGTCGCTTTGAAGGCATTGCATTATTGCATCGCGGCGCCACCGGGACCAAAGTACACGCCGCATGCGCATTGCCGCATGATGTGGTAGTGGAATCGCCATAGTTTTGATCCGGTCAGCAGGCTTAATCGAAAACTCCGTGATGCTTGAAATGAGGTCCCGTTGATCACGGGACGGTGTCCGGACCCGCAGCTTGTCGACCGACGAGAGACGACGCACTCAAAGACCAGGATCCCTAAAGACCGATGACACGTCAGATGAACCCCTTCATCCGCCCGCGATTTTCCGTCCACGGCATTATGATCGGTGCCGTTCTTCTTGCTGCCTTTGCGCTTGCGTCTCCGGCGCACGCCCAGAACGCGCCCAAGGTTCTCGGCACTTACAACGCGTGGACGGCCTATTCCTCGGATGAAAGCGGCTCGGAGGTCTGCTTCATCGTTTCCGACCCCAAGGAGAAGAAGCTCTCCCGTGTCGGCCGCAAACGGGGCGATGTCCATTTCCTGGTCTCCAACTGGCCGGCCCAGAAGATCCGGAACCAGCCGAGCGTCATCATCGGCTATCCCTTCGCGCCCCGCAGCAAGCCTTCCGTGCAGATCGGATCCGACAAATTCGAGCTTGTCCTGGATCCGGACAACGAGGCCCATGAGGAAAGAGCCTGGGTCAAGGATTCCATGGAAAGCAAGATGATCGAGGCGATGCGCCGGGGGGCGAACATGATCGTGACCGGACGTTCCGCAAGCGGCACGATTTCCACCGACACCTACTCCCTGTTGGGGTTCACGGCCGCCCTTCAGCGCATCAACAAGGAGTGCAACTGAGCGCATGTCTGAGGGGATCGCGGAGCCGGCACTCAAGGAGGCGGAGCGCAAACCGGGCGTGACGGCCCTGCAATTTCCCGGCCGCATCGACCGCCCGGCGGAACCGGGCGCCGCCATTCCGCCATCGACGCCAAAGGCCACCTTAGTTGGCCTGGACCGGGCCGCCCTGAGCGACGCCCTCGCCTCCATCGGCATCCCCGAAAATCAGCGCCGCATGCGCGCGCGCCAGCTCTGGAACTGGATCTACGTGCGCGGCGCGCGCGACTTCGACACCATGACCAGCCTGTCGAAGGGCCTGCGTCAGAGCCTGAGCGATGCCTTTGTCCTGACCCGGCCGGAGATCGTGGACCGCCAGATCTCCGAGGACGGGACCCGCAAATGGCTGTTCCGCACCGAGCCGGGCGTGGAGATCGAGACGGTTTTCATTCCGGACGCGGACCGGGGTACCTTATGCGTCTCCAGTCAGGTGGGCTGCACCCTGAATTGCCGCTTCTGCCATACGGGCACCCAGCCCCTGGTGCGCAATCTCGATCCATCGGAGATCCTGGGCCAGATCCTCAACGCCCGGGACGAGCTGGGGGAATGGCCCGAAGCCGGCGGCAAGCCCGCGACCGATCGCGCCATCACCAACATCGTCATGATGGGGATGGGGGAGCCTCTCTACAATTTCGACCATGTGCGTGATGCCCTGCTCATTGCCTCCGACAATGAGGGGCTGTCCGTGTCGAAGCGGCGCATTACGCTCTCGACCGCCGGCGTCGTTCCCATGATCGAGCGCGCGGGCGAGGAGATCGGTGTCATGCTCGCGATTTCGCTCCACGCGGTGCGGGATGATCTGCGGGACGAAATCGTACCTCTGAACCGGAAATATCCGATCGCGGAGCTGCTTGACGCCTGCCGCCGGTATCCGGGGCTCTCCAATGCCAAACGCATCACGTTTGAATATGTGATGCTGAAGGACGTCAACGACAGCGAGGCCGATGCCCGGGCGCTTGTTAAACTGATTGCCGGCATCCCGGCCAAGATCAATCTCATTCCCTTCAATCCCTGGCCGGGTTCGCCTTATGTCTGCTCCGACTGGGATCAGATCGAACGCTTCGCCGACATCGTCAATCGCGCGGGCTATGCCTCCCCTGTCCGCACACCCCGCGGGCGTGATATTCTGGCGGCATGCGGACAACTGAAGTCCGAAAGCCGGAAACAACGCGCCTCCGAACGCCGGCGTGACCTCGCCCATCGGGCCTGATCCGGGCATGGATGGCCTGACGCCGGCACGGCCCGACGACGTCGAACCCCTGTTTGCGTTGATTAATGAGTATTTCGACCCGCTCCTGGGGCCGCTTGGCCAATGGGACGCGCGCGCCGAGCGGCGGGCGTTCCTCAAGAGCTTCAGGCCAGGCAGTGATCGGGTGATCCGGCGCGACGGACAGGCGCGGGGTTATTGGTCGGTGAGAGAAGTGCCGGGCGCCTTCTTTCTGACCTATGCTGTATTGGGCCGAGAATTGAGAGGCCAGGGCCTGGGTACGGCCTTACTTGACCAAGTGAAAAACGAAGCCCGCGAACGACGTTTCGCTGTGGAATTGACAGTACATCGAGCGAATCCAGCGCGATTTTTCTACCGCCGTGCCGCGTTTACCGCGGTTTTGGTGACAGACACAAAGATAAGAATGCGCTACGCTCCCGAATTGACACAGGCTGGTATTGACCGATCATGGTGGGATGGCGGGTTTTGAATCCACATATGGGCCAAACTGGGCGATAGAGGGCAGCCAGGGGCAGGACGTTCCTCCGCCTCAGGCGGCAGCGCCGAGTCATGGCCAAGGGGGATATCAATCGCCCGCCGGCGGCCATGGCCACCCAGGCTATCCGCCGCAAAGCTATGGCCAACCCAGCTATGGCGGCGGGGATCCGAATCTCTATCCGCCGCCGCAGACCGGCGTTTATCGCTGGATTTTCGCGTATTTCCTGGGCTGCCTCGTCGCCACGCCCATCGTCATGACAGGCATGATCCTGTCCTTCAATGCGGGCGGGGAACTCGGGCAGAGCGGCATCGGCTTCGCCATGCTCGTGTGCATGATCATGTTTCCGTTCTTCCTGATCTTGATCATGCTGGTCGGCATCCTGCCCACTGTGCCCACCTATTTCACGATGAAGGAGTGGAACCGGGTCGAGGCGTTCAGTTACATGTTCGCCGGCTTCCTCGCCTGGGGATTGTTCGGCTTCTTCCTCTCGGCGCTCGCCGAGTTGTCCGTCGCCTTGAATGTCCGCCAGGGCCAGCCCGCGAGCGAAGTGAGCATGTTGGGCCTCACCCTGACGGCGGCCCTTGCCGGATCCTGCGTCCTGGCGCTGCTTTGGGCCTTGTCCATTCGGGGCAACATGCCGCCCCCGCCCCAGGACAAACCGCCCCCGCCTCCCCCGCCCCCTTCCGGTCGCGGCGGCGGCCGGCCCCCGCGCCAGCCCCGGCAACCGCGCCAAGAACGCAATCCCACGCCCCAGGCCTACGACCCTCAGGTGCCTTTCCTCTAGAACCTGCGCGCGGTCCGGCGTAGACCACCCGTCATGGGCCCCTCCTGCCCGTGGGCCCACGACCCGTCCAACCATGCCATCCCGGAGCTCCGCATGACCTCATCCGACCAAGCGCCGCGCAAAGTGGTGCTCGCCTATTCGGGCGGCCTCGACACATCGATCATCCTGAAATGGCTCCAGGCCACCTATGGCTGCGAAGTGGTCACGTTCACCGCCGATCTGGGACAGGGCGAGGAACTGGAACCCGCCCGCAAGAAAGCCGAGATGCTGGGCGTGCGGGAGATCTTTATCGAGGATCTGCGGGAGACCTTCGTGCGCGACTATGTGTTTCCCATGTTCCGGGCGAACGCGGTCTATGAGGGGGTCTATCTTCTGGGGACAGCGATTGCGCGGCCGCTCATCGCCAAACGCCAGATCGAGATCGCGCAAGCCGTGGGCGCAGACGCGGTCTGCCACGGTGCCACCGGCAAGGGCAATGACCAGGTCCGTTTCGAGCTGGGCTACTACGCCCTCGACCCCGGCATCCGGGTGATCGCCCCGTGGCGGGAATGGGGTCTATCCTCCCGCCAGCGGCTCATCGAGTTTGCCGAAAGCCACCAGATTCCCATCGCCAAGGACAAGCGCGGCGAGGCCCCTTTTTCGATCGACGCCAATCTTCTGCACACCTCTTCCGAAGGCAAGGTCTTGGAGGACCCGGCGTCGCCCGCCCCCGATTTCGTCTTTCAGCGGACCATCTCCCCCCAGGAGGCGCCCGACCAGCCGACGGAAATCCGCATCGGCTTCGAGGCCGGCGACGCGGTCTCGATCGACGGACAGGCCCTGAGCCCGGCGGCTCTGCTCACCCGACTGAACGAATTGGGGGGATCGAACGGCATCGGACGGTTGGACCTGGTCGAGAACCGCTTCGTGGGCATGAAGTCCCGGGGCATCTACGAGACGCCCGGCGGCACGGTCCTGCTTGCCGCCCATCGCGCCATGGAATCGATCACCCTCGATCGGGGCGCGGCCCATCTCAAGGATGAGCTGATGCCCCGCTATGCGGAGCTGATCTACAACGGCCTGTGGTTCTCACCGGAGCGGGAAATGCTCCAGGCCCTGATCGACCGGAGCCAGGCCCATGTCACGGGCGAGGTGCGCTTGCGGCTTTATAAGGGGTCCGTGGAGGTGGTGGGGCGCGCTTCCCCGCTCTCCCTCTATTCGGAAGAGCACGTGACCTTTGAGGAAGACAGCGTCTATGACCAGCAGGACGCCCACGGATTCATTCAATTGAACGCGTTGCGGCTGAGGCTGCTCGGTCAACGGGCAAAGCGTCTCGATCGGAAGTGAGGTACCAGCAGGGTTTGGACGGAGGCAGGAAACCGGTTTGCCGCCCGCACGGCGCTCAAATCCGGGGGCGCTCAAACCCGGGAGTAGAGAGCGCGGGACCGAGCCACGGCATGGCCCGATCCCACGCTTAAGGCGTGAAATCAGCGGGCTGCCGCTTATTGAGCAACACCGCCCTGATTTTGCTTGATCGCGTCGTCCATGATCGCGTCAAGACGGTCCGCCACCGGCGCAACGGCATCCTTGGTTGCCTGCGGCACGTTCTGCATGACCTTCGCGAGCGCCAGGCCCTGGGCCATCTGGGCCTGCAGCTCCGGCGGCATATTGACCAGCATGTCTTCCGAAATGCTGCTCACGGATTCAGCAAAGTCCGGCGGCATCTTGAGCGCCATGTAAGCGACCACGACCTGATCCCCGACGCTGGCCCATTCCTCGGCATTGGCGAAGCCGTTGTCCTTGGCGATCGCCGCCGTGCGGCTATAGCCGTCGGGAGAGATCTTCTTCATCTCACGGAGGGAATAGCTGTAGGGCTCGAACGGTTCGTCCGGCTTGATCGTGTAGTCGGCCTGAATGGCATCACTGATGCCTTCGGCTTCGAGGGCTTTGCCCAATTCGATGATGGCGGGCATGCTGTCGACAAAACGGCTGGCCTGATCCGCGGTAAGACCGGCGGCCTGGGCGCCGCCTCCCACCAACATGATCAGTGCAAAGAATGATGACAAAGCAAAACGAACCATGGATCTCTCCCCTGCAGGATGTACCCCCCGGAACAAAAAGCAGCCCTTCCCGGAAACGACCGCGAAAGGGCAGGCCCGAGAGAAGCCGAACACGAGGCCGGCGCCAGCCTGACACGCATGGGGGCATGAATCGGCGCCAGGAAGAGGCACCGTGGCACGCAAAGGCTGACCAGGCAATGCAATCTTGAGGACTGGCGCATGATCCGACCAAGTTGGATCATGCGGCAAGCGGCGGAGAGCCAGCTAAAGGCCCCGGGGCGGCGCAAGACCCTTTTGTTGGCAGGCCGCCAGAACGGCATTACGCAAAAGACAGGCAATGGTCATGGGTCCGACGCCGCCGGGAACAGGGGTCAGGGCACCGGCGATGCGCCGGGCGCCGTCCTGGTCCACATCACCCACAAGGCGCGTGCCGCCCTCCCCTTTGTCCGGGGCCGGAATGCGGTTCATGCCGACATCGATGACGACGGCGCCGGGCTTGATCCAGTCCCCCTGAACCATGCAGGCCCGGCCGACAGCAGCGACCAGAATGTCCGCGCGGCGACAAAGGGCGGCCAAGTCCTGGGTCCGGGAATGGGCGATCGTGACCGTGCAGTTCTCGGCCAGCAGGAGCTGGGCGGTGGGCTTGCCCACCAGGATCGAGCGGCCGATCACGACAGCGTCCCGACCGCTGAGATCCGACCTCAGATGGTCCTTGAGGAGAAGCAGGATCCCCTGGGGCGTACACGGCACAAGGCCCGGCCGCCCGAGCGCCAGAAGCCCGGTATTGACCGTACCCAGACCATCCACGTCCTTGAGCGGATCGATGGCATCCATAATGACGCGCGTATCGATCTGGGGGGGAAGCGGCATCTGAACGAGAATGCCGTGCACGGCGGGATCGGCATTGAGTCTGCGTACCAGGTCGAGAAGCTCCGCTTGAGAAGTGTCCCCCGACAGACGATGCTCGAACGAGGCCATCCCGGCCTCCTTCGTCTGGATGCCCTTGTTGCGCACATAGATCTGGCTTGCGGGATCCTCGCCGACCAGCACCACGGCAAGCCCCGGCGTGAAACCGTGATCCTGTTTCAGGCCAGCCACGCCATCGGCGAGCCGCGCCCTGAGCCCCGCGGCAAAGGCCTTGCCATCAATGCGAACGGCCGTGTCCGGTGTTTGGGAAGACAAACGGGTCATGGGTCGATCTCCTTGAGCAGGGTTTCGGGGCGCGCCGGCACATCAGCCGGATCGCCCGTCAGGAACACGGCCTTGATCCGGCCGGTCGATCCTGGCGTGATGGACAGGGGAGATTTGGGCAACGCAAGGGATTGGGAGAGCCAATCAAGGACGGTCCGGTTGGCCACGCCCTTGTCGGGCCCGGCGCGCCTGCGCGCGCCCAGCCTGGGGAGATCGCCACCGGCGCCAATCAAATCCTCGGCCCGGTCATGGGCCGCTTTGGGCGCACAGATCTTGGGCGTTACGCGGATAAAGAAGAAAAAGCCGGTGTTCGTTTGCTGGAAGGGCGCCTCACGCGTCACGAAAATCCGACGACCAATGAAGAAAAAGCCGCAGAACGCAAGCCCAGGCCGGGCCAGTATTCCAGGATCAGCATCTGGAGGAAGAAGATCCCGAGAATGAGCACGAGCGGTGAGAGATCGAGCCCGCCCATGGCCGGGAGCACCGACCGGATGCGCCCGAGCACAGGCTCGGTCACGGCGTAAAGCGTGCGCATGACCATGTTCACGAAATCATTTCGGGCATTGATCACATTGAAGGCCAGCAGCCAGCTCATGATCACCGCGATGATCACGACCCAGGTGTAAAGCCGCAACACTGTCAGGATCAAAATGCCCAACGACGTCATGCCCGTTCCCTTTCACACGACCGGCCCGTCCAGACCATAGGCCCACGGCAGATGTAGCCACGGTCACAGGGCTTGGCAAGCGCGTGTCACGTCGGACGCGTCATTGCCACCAACCGGAGAGCTCCCGCCGGGCCACCGCCTCGATCACATCCATGCCCGGTCCGGTGTCGTTGAGGCAGGGGATGGCGGCGAAATGGGTGCCGCCGAACTCCTGGAACAGCTCCCGGGCTTCCATGCCGATTTCTTCCAGGGTCTCCAGGCAATCGGCGGCAAATCCCGGATTGAGCACCGCGACCCGCTTGATACCGGCCTTGGCCATTTCCTGAAGGGTGACATCCGTATAGGGCTGGAGCCATTCCTTGGGGCCGAACCGGGACTGGAAGGTCAGGCGCAGACGGTCTTCCGGCAGCCCCAGGGCCTCGCGCAGGAGCCGGGTCGTCTTGTAGCACTGGCAGTGATAGGGATCCCCCTTGGGCAGGGAGTCCGCCGGCAGGCCGTGATAGGAGCACAGGATAACTTCCGGCTCGAAATCAAGGCGGCTCAGATGGTCGCGCACCCCGGCGGCCAATCCTTCGATATAGGCCGGATCATCGTGATAGGCGCCGACCGACCGGATGGCCGGCTGCCAGCGCATCTTACCGAGCGCGCGGAACGTGGCGTCATAGGCCGTCGCCGTCGTGGTGGCGCTATATTGCGGGTAGAGCGCGAAGGAGAGGATCCGATCACAGCCGGCGGCGCGCAGCTCCTCGAGCACCGCCGGGATGCCGGGTTTGCCGTAGCGCATGGCCCAAGCCACTTTGACGGTCTCACCTTCCGGATCCAAGCGTTCCTGGAGGGTCTCGGCCTGCACGCGCGTGAAATAGCGCAGGGGCGATTCATTGGTGTCGGCGCGCCAGACCTTCTTATAAGCCTCGGCCGTTTTGCCGGGCCTTAGGGTCAGGATCAGGCCTTTGAGGATCGGCTGCCAGATGATGGCGGGGGCCTCGATCACGCGGCGGTCGCTCAGGAATTCATCCAGATAGCGCCGAACATCCCAGAAACCGGTCGACTCCGGCGTACCGAGATTGATCAACATGACTCCGACGCGGCCGAACGAGACGGTCGGATGGTCCGTCGGTTTTGGATCCGCATCAGAACCCTGATCGGGCGCTTCATGATGGGAGACATCAAGGGTTTGCAGCACATCCGGTTGGAGTGCGGTTCGGGCAGCACGGCCATGCATGGGCGAAGAGCCTTTCACAGTAAACGCTGCCTCTCCAACTAGCGATGGGACGGCCGCCGTCAATGCCAAGCATCGCCGAGAGGGGCCCGGCGCGCCAGTCTACTTCTTGTTATGACACAGGAGAGCGGGTTCACGAACGGTGAACCGGGCGCCCCCTCTTCACATCCTGATCGGTCGAAACGCCGTTACCCCCCGCGCCACGCCACGAGACATAATACCGATGAACTAGGCGCAAGGGCAAAGAACTTCCGTTGGCCGGGCGCCCGATAAATGCCCATTGACAGGCCCCGCCTTGAGGCCTAGAGGGTCAAGTCCCACTAACGGGGCCGTAGCTCAGTTGGGAGAGCGCAGCAATCGCACTGCTGAGGTCAGGGGTTCGACTCCCCTCGGCTCCACCATTCGAACCGACGGCGCGCAAGCGACGGCAAATCGACCCGGTGGATCGATTTGAGGTGAGAATGCCCCCGAGCGCCTGCGAGGGGCCAGGGACAGCAAATCCGCTTCGCTCATTCGTCTGCGAGGGCGGGCTGGCCGCCCGGCGCGCAGTTGCGCTTGCGAACCCTTCGGGTTCGAGGTTTCTCGTTTTAGGCCCTCCCCGTTCCCACCTTCTCGATTATCCATCACCGCTCAGACCGAAGCCTTTTCGGGTGCGTCCTGTGCGTTCCGCCAAAAGCCGCTAGAGTGACGCGTGGCATCCATAATCGAGCCGACGGTGACCCC
>CAZFWG010000058.1:0-27961 GCA_964522525.1 uncultured Alphaproteobacteria bacterium
TTAACCGCGTCGTCTATGACGTGACCTCGAAACCGCCCGGCACCATCGAGTGGGAATGAGGGGCAAAAGCATGCTCCGGCGGGCCGTGGCGGGTAAAATCGTGAAATAACCGCTCGGCAATGGCGCCCCTTCACTCCAGGCCTGGACTGAATGTCACTACGCCCGATGGCTTTTTTGCTCCGAACGCGAGCCATTGCACATTTTCAGGGGGCAGATTGCGGTAGGAGATCCTTCCGTCTCCGATGAACCCAAATCGGCTATAGTATTTGGGGTCGCCGATCAGCACACAGCCGGGCGCGCCGTTCTGCCTCAAAACGTCCAGGCCATACTTAATAAGGCGGCTGCCGATACCTTGTTGCTGACGGCCGGGGTCAACGGCGACAGGCCCTAGTCCCATCCAACCGTCTTCGGACCCCGTAAGAAACGCCGGTGAGAAGGCGATATGTCCTACGACAACGGCGTCTTCGATCGCGACGAATGACCAGATCAGATCGCCATCTGCACGAAGACGGTCGATCGCTTCTGCCTCGGTGCCGTCGCTGAAGGGCATCGGTTTGAAAGCGGCCTTGGTGAGGTCGAAAATCGCTGTTTTGTCTTCGGGGCGTTCTTCTCTGATTTGCATGTGATGAGTACAGGCTCCTATTTCATATCCGACGACTGATCTTTCGGAGTGGCTGTTGGTGACACGGACGCTCTATTTTCCGGTAAAATCCGGTCGGCGCTTCTCCGCAAAGGCGGCCAGGGCTTCCCGGTGATCCGCCGTCATGGCCGTAAGCACCTGCTGGCGATCCTCCATGGCCATGGCCGAATCGAGGCTTGGAGCGTCTACGGAGAAATTCAAGGCATCTTTCGACAATCGCAATCCCAAGGGCGAGGTCGTCAGCATATGCTCGATGATCTCGTCGGCGGATGTGGCCAGGGCGTCGGGTGCGACCACTTTTGACACCAGCCGTATGCTGCCCGCCTCCTCGGCCTCCACGAAACGTCCCGTCAGGATCATCTCGGAGGCGACCGACAAGCCGACCAGACGGGGGAGGAAATAGGAGCTGCCCATGTCGCATCCGGTAAGCCCCACACGGATATAGGCGGCGTTGAAGCGGGCCGTCGTGTCGGCCATGCGGATGTCCGAGGCCAAGGCGAGCGACAACCCGCCGCCGCACGCCGCGCCGTTGATCAGCGCGACAATCGGCTGCGGGCATCGGCGCATTGCTTTGTAGATGTCCCGGATGCGGGTCTGGACGGCCATCATGTCGCCGTCCTGCGGCTGACCATCCTCGAAGAAACCTTGCAGATCTAGGCCCGCGCAGAAGGCCTTGCCGGCCCCGCGCAGCACGACGACCCGTACCGAATGATTACGATACAGATTAGTGAAATAGTCGGTAAGCGCGTCCGTGAGCGTCGCGTTCAGCGCGTTCAAGCGATGCGGCCGGTTCAACGTGACCCAATCCACCTCACCACACTTTTCAATCGTCAGTACATCATCCATATCCACCGTTTCCCCCAAGTCGACTTGCCTGTTTCGAGGTTGTTCCACCCAATTGGCCAGTCCGCGTCCTGTTTTGAGCCGGCGCCAGCCACCGCCTTGTCAGGAAGATGAAATGGTTCACTTCTTGTCCTGATACAGATCGACGGCGAAGGACGCTGCGTTGATTTCGGACGGTGCCACCATTTTCATTTCACCCAGAAAATTATGGAAGGTCCGCCCGCTCTCGGCCCAAGCGTCAAACCCGCCCTCCAGGCCCACGACATTGGTGTAGCCGATCGACTTCAATTGTTTGACGGCGGAGCCGGTCCTGTTCCCCTTCTTGCAGTAGACGACAATCTCGGCATCCGGGTCGGGCAGGGTGCGAGCGAGCACGAAATCGACGATCCCGTTTTGCACCCATGCTGAACCTTTTATCCAGCCCGCCTCGTATTCGCGGCGTGTCCGAACGTCGAGAAGAACGAACCTCTCATCCCTCTCGATCTTTGCGACCAGGCTCTCGACGGAAATGAACTCGACACCCTCTTGGGCCTCACGGGAGATCTCCTGGACGGACTTGATCCGACGATTGTCCTCCGGTGCGTCATCCTGAGCCCAGGTCGGTGTCCCCCAGGATAAGACGCAGGCTGAAAATAAGGATATCCAGGCTCTCAAAGGGATCATGGGCGTAGGTCTCCTCTTGCGCCGTTCCGGGCGCGCATTGGACACGCAAACCCACTATGGGAGATGGCGTCCAGGACGGCAAGGCAGTTGGCGTCGTCCCACCTTCATTGCGTACCACGCCGCTGCGGCCCAGTTTTCCTGAAACACTGGCCGCTGTGGGATGCGTTTTACCGTTCGGTCACGCTCTGTGACCATTGGGTCCCGAACCCGGTACCGGCATTGTCCGTCATGGGCTTTGATCGCGACAGGCACGACAAGACGGGAGGGTTCCATGAAGAGAGTGCTCGTGATTCTGCTTTGTGTTCTTGGTCTGGCGGCGACGGCCCAGGCCCAAAACCAGCCGCCGGCTATCAACTATATCGGGTTCAATGACTTCATTGATGATCGATCGGTTGATACGGATAAAGTCTTTACGGAGTATATTACCGCAATCCTGCCGATTATGGAGCGGTACGGAATGACACTTGAAACCTATCGGGTGCATCATTCCAGCAGCGATTCCCTGCAGGCGGATGCCATCACCTTCGGCACGGCGCCTGACCAGGAGAAATTCGCGGCCTTCTTTGCCGATCCGGCGTTTCAGGCTGTGTTTCCCAAACTGGTGGGCATCATCAAGGGTCATACGGTTGTCATGACGTCGGGTACTTTTGCTCCTGCATTCCTCCGTGAGCGAAAGGAAGACACCTTACTCAGTGTCTATTGGTTTGACGGTGACGCGACCGCCAAGCGCGGCGAATTCGACAGGCTTCAGACGTCGCTTGCCCAAAAGATGGAGCGTTTCGGTGTTTCTGTGCAGAAGGAAACGACCGGTATGGCGGCGAATGAGGGACTGGGCGCCGGTGTGAAGGCGGTTGATCCGCCCCATTTGCTGACCCTGAGAACATTCCGCGACGCCCATGGCTATTTCGATGATCCGCTCGTCCAGAGGACACGCACTGAAATCCACCAAATCCTTAAGACAAAAGGAGGTTTCTGGATTAAGAACTGGGAGTGAGCTCCAACGGGCACGGAATGGCGGCGGTCATGATCATAAAACTGACAAAAGCGGATCTCGTGACAGCGATCCTGATCGCCGCCTTTCTGCCCCTCTATTACAAAGCCCGGTTTCTCCTGGAGGGTCTGATCGGATGGCAGGATCTTCTCCATCCGACGATTTTCATCGAATATCTGTTTTCGACGGTTCTGGGCTTTGGGCTCGCCGCCTTTCATCGCGGGTTTTCCCGCTCCACCCGCCAGGGGTTTGTCCTGGTCACGATCGCAAGTGCCGGGTCGGCCATTGCCTTCACCTTGTTTTTCTACACTGTTGTGTTTCCCTACGGCGTACAGAGCACTTTTTTGTTCGATGTCGCGATTCTGGCTCTTTTTGTCCCTCTGGTGATTTCCGGTGTCAGTGACCGCGTATTGCTCAGTCACCGTGCCGATCAGGCGGAACAGGCCGCGCTGCGCGAGCGATACGCCAGTCTCAAGTCCCGGATGAGCCCCCACTTCCTGTTCAATTCCCTCAGTACCCTCACGGATATCATCGAGGAGGATCCCGAGCTTGCCGTTCGATTCGTTGAGCAGGTGGCCTTCGTCTATCGCTATTTGATTGAAAATCAGTACACCCAAAGAATTGGACTGGACCGGGAAGTTGATGCGGCCCGGGCTCTCCTGTTCGTCATGGAGGCAAGAAATCCGGGAGCGCTTGACGTCTCCATATCGCTGCCCGACAAGATCGACCGTTTCCAAACGGCACCCTTGGCCGTTCAGTCGCTGATCGAGAACGCGCTCAAACACAATCGATACACGCCAAGGACACCTCTGATGCTTTCCTTACGGATTGATGCTGGTGACCTCATCGTCGAGAACACCATCATCTCGTCGGCGGCCAAGGAAACGCCGGGCACAGGCCTTGCCGATCTTTCGGAACGCATCGAATTCCTCACGGGCGAGCGGCTCAGCTACCAGAAGGAAAACGGGCGCTTCTGCGTCCGCGTGCCGTTGATTGAGGTCGATGATCCATGAGGATCCTGGTTATCGAAGATGAGCCGCGCTCGGCGCGTCGATTGATCCGTATGATCCGCAGTTTGCGCCCACATGTCCATGTCTTTGACCCGCTCGCGGGCATTGAAGCGGCCTCCCACTGGTTTCAACACAATCCCGCTCCGGATCTGGTTTTTCTCGATATCGAGCTTGAAGACGGCACTGCTTTTGAACTCTTGGAACAGGTGGATGTCGCCGCGCCGGTGATTTTCTGTACGGCGTTTTCGGACTATGCCCTGCAGGCTTTCAAGGCCAACAGCATCGACTATTTGCTGAAACCCGTTCCGGAGAAAGCCCTCTCGGAAGCCTTGGAGAAATACGATAATCTGCGTGAGCTGGAGATCCCCCCGGAAGCGTGGCGGCATCTTCGGGGCAACCGACAGGCGCCCTTCTACAGACAAAAATTCCTTGTACGGACGAAGAAGTCTCTGGAGATTGTACCCGTCGGTGACCTTATCGCGATAACCGCATGGCTCAAGGCGTGTCGTCTCATCCTGTCATCGGGCAAGGATTGGATGTTCGACGAACCCCTCAAGGATGTGGGGGCAACCCTTGATCCTTCCGCTTTTTTCCAGATCAGCCGGCAGACGATCATCCGTCTGTCAGCCTTGAGCGCCATCGAAAAGCGTCCGGGCGGGCATGTGGTTCTTCTGCATGGGCAGGGGGAGCCGTTCCAGCTGTCGCGCTCGCGCGTGGCCCCGCTCAAAGCCGCCATCAGATGAAAAGAGGGCTCCGGCGGGGCCAGCGCGTGAGGACATGAAGATCATGGCATATCCGCAGACGGACAGACCAGACATGGGGTGAGCACTTGCGCGGTGACCCTTTGCGCCTCGCGCCTGATCTCACCCTTCTTCTTCGGCCCAGCTCTCCTGTTCCTGGATCGTCTCCATATAGCGAATCAGATGGCTGATTTCGGTGGGCGTGAACTGGAAGACGGGCATTTCGGCCAGCGGATGGCCCACCATGATGCCCTCGGCAAGGGCTTCTTCCAGATAAGTCAGGGGCCACAGGCTTGAAAAGACGCGGAAGGGCGGGGCTTCGGGAACGGGGCTCTCGCCGGTCGTGCCCACCGCATGGCACCGGGAACACAAACGCTCGGCCATGGCCTGCCCTTTGCGGACCTCATCGGCCACCGCGTCATCCCCCGGCTCGGCGGAAACAGCAACGCCTGAAACCAGCAGGGCAAGGCCCCCTGCCATCCATGAAGTCGTGTATTTCCAACGCATCGGCGTCTCCCCGCAATTTGGTCCACTATCCTAAGGGATTAAGGCCTCAAATGGACGTTACCGAAGGTGTGAGCGCGAACATTGAGCCGGATCAAGGCTTTTGCATTGGCGCACCGTCTAGAGAGGATGAACCGGATCAATTGTCGGTTGCCCCGGGCGGGGCAGGTGGGCGTAAACTCGGGCCGGGAAGCTTTCTTCGGAGGCTTAAGCGACATGGTGGAAATGGTCACGTCCAAAACAGGAAGGCGCATCCGGCCCCACGGCCTGGGCCGTGCCTTGTTGGCGTGTTTCGGGTTGTTGGCCTGTCTCGCGGCGACGGCGGTGGATGCGCAGCAGGTGGGACCGGGTGGCGAATCACCGGAGGCGGCACGTCCGCAAATCTCGGCGAACGGCTCGGCGATGACGGCGTCCGCCGATTGGACGGGCGAGGCGGAGGCCTGTTTCAACGCGGTCGAGACCCCCCATGATGGGGTGGTCCTGTGCACCAAAGCGATTGAGGCCGGCGGCCTCAGCCTCGAGAACCTGGCCATCACCTATTCCAATCGGGGCAACTCCTTCTTTGATTTGCGCCGTTTCCACCGCGCGGTCGATGATTACAACATCGCCCTTGGGCTCGTGCCCGATGATCCGGTCACCCTGTCCAACCGGGGCGCCGCCTATACCGATCTGGGTGAACATGCGCTGGCCCTGGCGGATCTGAGCAGGGCCCTGGAGATCGACCCGGTCAACGCGACCGCCTGGGCGAATCGCTGCTGGGTTCATGCCTTGTTGGAGGATTTCGAGACCGCGATCGCCGATTGCACGAAGGCGGTTGAGCTGGCGCCCAATGATCCGGTCCCGCTGGCAAGCCGTGCCTTTGCCCGTCTGTCCTTGAACGACATCCCGGTGGCGCTGGTCGATGCCAATCGCGCCGTCGAGCTGGGCCCCACGCTTTGGGAGGCCTATTTCTACCGGGGTCTCATCCATGAGGCCCGGCGGGATCGCAGCAAGGCGATCGAGGATCTCTCCCGCGCTTTTGAACTGGGGCCGGACGAGCCGCGCATCATCGAAGCCATGGCCGAGCTGGGCTTCCAGCTCCCCGCGGATCAGACGGCACCCTCGGGCACGGCCGCACCGGAGACGGCCGGGGGGGCGGATGGCGGTTCCACGGCGGCGAAGGCCGATCCTGCGCCCCGGTAACGCCGCTTGCCGCCCCCGGGCCGGGGCCCGATGGCCGGCAAGGCACGCGGTTCCGTTGCGCCGGGAACTTGATTAAGGTGACGGCCGTGTTAAAGCGCGGTCATGAGCGAGACGAAGCCGAACGGCCTTACGTTTTTCCCAAAGACCGAGCGCAAATGACGACCTGGAGCGGTATCGGTTTCCATTTGATCCGATCCTGCCCCGGGACCGAGGGCCCATTTCATGGCCCACGGTTTGCCGTGGAGAACAGACAGTGAGTGATCCGACGCTTTTTGAGCGCGAAGTTGAAGAAGATCTCCGCCAAGACCAGCTGACCCGTCTCTGGAAAACCTATGGTCCGTGGATGCTGGCTGGCGTCGTGGGGGCCCTGGGCATCTCGGCCGGTGTGATATTTTATCAAAACCAGCAGGCCTCCGCGCAGGCCCAGTCGTCGGCTGCCTATGAGGCGGCGCTGAACACGATTCGCGATGGTGCGCCGATGGAGGGCTTGGCCGCGTTCCGGGTTCTCGGCGAGCAGGGTGGGGGCTATGGCGCGCTCGCACGGCTGCGCGAGGCCAGTCTCTTGTCCACCGAAGCCGAGATCGATGCCGCCGTGCGGGCCTATGAGGCGATCGCCTCCGATGGCAGCGTCGATCGCGTGCTGCGGGACTTGGCGGCGCTCAAGGCCAGCTATCTGCAGGCGGACCGGGAGGATCCCGAAACATTTGCCGCCCGGATCGCAGCGCAAAGGCGGCCTGACAACGCCTGGAGCCCGTTCTTGACCGAGCTTTCGGCCCTGGCAGATATGCGTCGTGGCGATCGGACGGCCGCCTATGGCGCCTTTGCCGTTCTGCGCGATGATCCGGATGCGCCTTCGGGGTTGCGGACCCGGGCCGAGCAGCTCGCGGCATTTCTGGCGCCCCCGATCGATGAGGATCATGTCCAAGAGGGCCCCGAGGTCGAGGAGACCCCGGATGAGGCCCCCGTCGATGGTGCCGGTGAGCTGGACAAGGGGGGCACGGATGATGGCGCCACGGATGGTGCCGCCGAGATGACCGAAGCGGCCGAGCCGGCAGAGGCCACGCAAACGCAAGGTGACGAAGGGCAAGCTGATGATGCCCCAGATGACGATACGCAGGGTGATGATACGCGGAGTGACGAAGGGGATGACGATGGCGCGTAAGGGATGGGGAGTGCGGGCGACACCGGGTTTGCGGTGGTCCGGCCTCGTTTTCATGGGATTTCTGTTGGGCGGTTGCGCGCTCCTGGATAGTTTTTCCGGCAAGCCGAAGGATGATTCCGCCGAGAAAATCGCGCCCAAGAGCCAGCGCGTCGCCATCCTGGAACTCGACACCAAACTCGAACCCGATCCCCGGATTGCCGATCTCGCTGTCACGGTGCCCGCCGCCGTACGCAATGTGGAGTGGCCCCAGCCGGGCGGCTCTCCGCAAAACCACTTTGCCCATCTTCAGCTTGCGGAGGGCAGCGGTGACGAAAAGAAAACCTTGGGCACCGTGTGGTCGGTCAAGGCGGGGCGTGGCTCGAACACCGATGCGCCCCTGACGGCGCCCCCCATTGTCGCGGGTGGCCGGGTCTTTGTTCTTGATTCCCGGGTCACCGTGCGCGCCTTCGGGCTTGAGAAGGGCCGGCGCCAGTGGGAACGGGATCTGACGCCCGAGGGAGAGCGGCCCCGTGTGGGCTTCGGCGGCGGCATGGCCTATGACGCGGACCGGCTTTATGTGGTCACGGGCTTCGGCCAGATCACGGCCCTGGATCCGGCGACCGGTGAAACCGTTTGGGAGCGGCGCATCGCGGTCCCGATCCGGGCCGCGCCGACGGCCCATGAAGGGCGCGTTTTCATCACAGGTACGGACAATCAGTTGCACGCCTATGATGCCGCGACGGGCAAGAGCCTGTGGACCCACCGGGGCATCACGGAGGCCGCCGGCATCCTCTCGGCCGTCAGCCCGGCCGTCGCTGGCGGTGTGGTGGTTGCCCCTTTCAGTTCCGGCGAACTGGGGGCCTTCCGGGTCCAGAACGGCCGCGAGCTCTGGGGTGACTCCCTCGTGCGGACGCGGAAGGCCACGGCCATGGCCGGCATCAACGACATCGCCGCCCGGCCCGTCATTGTCGGCGGTCGTCTGTATGCGGTCAGCCACAGCGGACGCATGGTCGCCATCGATCTGCGGACGGGGGAGCGGGTGTGGACCCGGAACATCGCCGGCATTCAGACGCCGTGGATCTCCGGGGAGTTCATCTTCACCGTGACGGTGGAAGGCGAATTGATCTGTGTTTCCACGCGGGACGGGCGGATCCGTTGGCTCACCAAGCTGAAACGCTATGAAAACCTCAAGAAGCGCAAGGGCGCGATCGCCTGGATGGGGCCGATGCTCCTTGACGGGCGTCTGCTCATGGCGAACTCCCTGGGGGAGATGGCTTTCTTCTCGCCTAAGAACGGGAAGGTCCTGGTGGCGTTCAAAGGGCCTGGCGAAGCTTATATTCCGCCGGTTGTCGCCGATGGCCGCGTTTATCTGCTGACGGATGACGGACGCCTCAGCGCCATGGAGTGACCCCACAGTCTCCGTCGGGACCTGCCGCGGCGTTGAGGGGGCTCCGGAACCAATCGAAGGAAACGGCCATGACGCCGCGTGTGGCCATTGTCGGCCGTCCCAATGTGGGAAAATCGACCCTCTTCAATCGCCTCGTCGGCAAGCGCCTCGCCATTGTCGATGACATGCCCGGTGTGACCCGCGACCGCCGGGAGGCCGATGCCCAGTTGGGCGGGCTCGCCTTTGTCGCCATCGATACGGCGGGCCTCGAAGATGCCAAGGGCACGAGCCTCGAGGCGCGCATGCGCGCCCAGACCGAGGCCGCGATTACCGATGCGGACCTGGCGCTGTTTCTGGTCGACGCGCGGGCGGGCATCACGCCCCTTGATCAGGTCTTTGCGGATCTCCTGCGCCGGGTGTCTTCGCCCGTGCTGCTTGTCGTCAACAAATGCGAGGGGCGGGGCGCGGAACCGGGTCTTTATGATGCCTATGGGCTCGGCCTGGGGGAACCGATCGCCATCTCCGCCGAACACGGCGAGGGGATGGGAGATCTCTTCACGGCCATGGACGCGGTCCTGGCCCCCTTGGCTCAGCAGGCGGAGGACGGGCCTGACGAGGAGGCCCATACCGATGCCGACGAGCCGGTGGCGCTGGGCCCTGATCGACCCTTGCGCATTGCGGTATGCGGACGGCCCAATGCGGGCAAATCCACACTGATCAACACCATGTTGGGGGAGGACCGCCTGCTGACGGGTCCCGAAGCCGGGATCACGCGGGATTCGATCGCCGTTCCCTGGAGCTGGGAAGGTCGGCCCGTGCGCCTGTTCGACACGGCCGGCATGCGGCGGCGGGCGCGGATGACCGGCAAGCTTGAGAAACTGTCGGTCAACGACACTTTGCGTGCCATTCGTTTCGCCGAAGTCGTCATTTTACTGATCGATTCTCAGGCCCCTTTCGAGAAACAGGACCTGTCGATTGCCGATCTGGTGATCCGGGAAGGCCGCGCCCTTGTGGTCGGTTTCAACAAATGGGATCTGGTCGAGGATCGTCAGGAGGCGCGGGCGACGGCGCTCGAAATGGTCGAGCGGCTGTTGCCCCAGGTCAAGGGCGTACCCCTCGTGCCGCTTTCCGGAGAGCAGGGCGCGGGCATTGGCCCCCTGATGGCCTCCGCCTTCGATGTCTACGACATCTGGAACCGGCGGGTCTCGACCGCCCTGTTGAATGAGTGGCTCGAAGCGGCCCTTGAGCGTCATCCGCCGCCGGCAGTTGGTGGGCGTCGTATTCGCATCCGCTACATGACCCAAGTGAAGACCCGGCCGCCGAGTTTCGCCGCCTTCACGTCGCGGCCGGACGATTTGCCCGAGGCTTACACGCGTTATCTGATCAATTCGATCCGTGAGACGTTCGACATGCCGGCTGTGCCGATCCGGCTGTTTTGGCGCAAACGCGAGAATCCCTTCGCCAAGGGCAAATAAGGCGCGGACAAATCCGGCGATCTCTTTTGTCAGCCGCCCTCTGGCCGGGGGCGAGGGCGGCCCCTAGAGTGGGTAGGTGACCGCCGCGAGAACAAGGAGAGGCGCGCCATGGGCGACAGGGCTGGATTGGCCGGGCGACACTACGCGCCGCGCGTAATGACCGTCAGGGCGTAATGGCATGGCTGTGGCGTTCCGTGCGGATCAGATAGAGAGGGGATCCATGGTGAATCCCGTCGACATTGCGGAGCGCTACCTGCACATCTTGCGCCTGATCGCGCCGGGCCGATGGCTCAAGGCGCAGACGGATCTGGATCGGGCGGCGGCGCTCCTGGTCACGGGGCTTCCCGGTGACCCGGATGAACTCGTTCAGTCGACCCTCGGGAAAGCGGAAGGATTCGCTAGGCTGCTGCCGTTCTGGAGCGGTCTAAAAGGCAATTTGCGGGTGCCGATCGGCGCCCTGTTGACCACCTGGCATGTCGACCCCGCGCAAACTGTGGCGCTGCGAAAACGCGCGCGCGTTTTGTTCCGGGAGCAGGGGGCGGGCTATGCCGATCCTTACGGTTTTCTTGCCGCGCTTCTGCTCGAAGGCAATCCCCGAACCGGGGGCCTCACGCCCGAGACCGTGCGTCTCCTGGGCGGGGTTGCGGGGCTGCTGCGCCGCCAACACTGGTTCAGCTATTACCACGACGTCCTTCCGCTCCTGGCCGTGCGCCCCGACAAGCTGACGAACACGGAGGATTTTCTGGCCGAAGTCTGCACGATCACCCGATCCCTGACGGATGCCGGCTTCCGATCCTATGCGGAGCGATTGCGCGCGGCCCTTCTTCTGGTGGCCCATGGGGGCGAAGACAAGGCCGCGATCCGGGCAATGCAGGAGTGGCGTCGGGCCATGAAAGCCCAGGGGCTTGCAAGCCGGATGATGAGCCTGCCGAACCTGGCGTCCTTGGCGATCGGCTGGGGGCATGCGGATCGACCGGGCGTCGACGCGCTTGTCCGGCTCGAGGGCGCTCTGAGGGACGGTCGTCCCAAGGCGGATCAAAGGACGGCGCTCAACCAGGCGGCGGGGCTTCTGGTGTCTGCCGCACCGGGATCGGGGCGGGCCGAGGATGGGGGAGGGGCGCTTCGACGGCTCGTGTTCGAGGCCCATATCGCCTCACTGATCGCCGCCGATAGCGTGGCCATCCATGATGACGCCGACGAGTGATCGCCTGGTGATTTGATGGGGGGAATCCTGACAAAAGGATCGCGGGGGTGGATATCGCTGAACAGAGCCGGATAAAAAGGGGAGGGAGGCAAGGCAGGTTCTGCCTTGCCCCTCAATCTCTATGGGAAGCCTGTCGTCCGCTTACTTGTTTTTCAGTGGATCGTTGGCGTGTTTGATATTGCCCTCGAAATACGCGCCACTTTCAACGGAAAGCGCACTTTGGACCATATCGCCTTCAACATGACAGGTGTTGGCCAGATTGATCTGGCGGGCGCGAACACCGCCCATGACATGGCCACGAATGGTGACTTCATCCGCATGCAGCTCACCCGTGACGACCGCTTTCTCTCCGACGGTCAGGGAAGCCGAATGAATGTTGCCTTCAATCTTGCCATCGACATGGATATCACCCGTGGCGGTGACCGTCCCCACAACGGTCATGTCGGCACTGATGATGGATGGGACGGCAGCCGGGGCCGGCGCACGCCGGGCCTGTTGAGGCTGCGCTGATTCACGAATAATGACCGTAATCCTCGAAAATTGGAGTTAACCGTTACGGTTTTGGTTTGGGTTCCGGGAACGGTTCCCCTGTCCTCCGCCGCTGCCACTACCACCGCGCTGGTTCAGTTTACCGTCCCCACCGCTGTCGTTCTTTGCAGCCTCCCCGGCGGGCTTTCCGTCCGCCTGCTGCGAAGCCGCCTCTTCGCCTTGAGATCCACCGTATTGGGAGAATGTCGGCCGCGATCCGCGACTACCGTTCCCCTGCGAATTAGCTGCCGGCGGTCCGGCCGGCGGACGCGCCTCATTCTGCTGATCGCTGAGTGGATCGTCAGAGTGCTTAATATTACCCTGGAAAAACGCACCCGTCTCTACAGAAAGTGCATTATGCACAAGATCTCCCTCGACATGGCACGTGCTCGAGAGATTGATCTTCCGGGCCTTGATCCCGCCGACGACATGGCCGCGGATCGTCACTTCGTCCGCCCGCACCTCACCATTGACGACGGCCTTTTCGCCGACCGTCAGGGACGTGGAGAAAAGGTCACCTTCGATCTTTCCGTCGACCTGGATGTCACCGGTGGCCGTCACCGTTCCGACGACGGTCATATCGGCACTGATGATTGAGGGCGCGGTTGAGCGCGGTGGCGTTCGGCGCGCCTGCTGCGGCTGCGCTGGTTCTGGTGGCATGGTGCCGTTATCCTTGGTTTTCGAAAACATACCGCCCTGCCTCAAATAATTTCCTGGGGTCGATCGCCTTCTTGCCGTATTTGATTTCGTAGTGCAGGTGGGGCGCGGTGCTGCGTCCCGTATTCCCCAGCGTGCCGATGACATCCCCACGCTTCACGTGTTGGCCCTGCTTCGCGATGTTCTTATCCATATGCCCATAGACGGTCACCAGACCATTACCATGGTCGATCTTCACCATGCGGCCATAACCCCCATAGAGACCCGACGTGATCACCTTACCGGCTGCCGTCGCCACCACCGGGGTGCCCCGGCGGCCCGCGATATCAAGACCGTAATGCATCGCGAAACGACCGGTGAAGGGATCGGGACGGGTCCCAAAACCGCTTGTGATCCGATAGGCCGCGACGGGCCGTGTGATGGGGAGGGCATTGAGCGTATCGTGGAGGGCGGCCAGACGGCGCAACTTGTTCTCGATGCGCAGCGTCTTGCGGGCAAATGTGTGTCTTTCTAGATCTTCCGTATCAAGCGTTTCGGCGCTTGCGCTGATGAACGGACCGCCTTGCCCCGAATTTTCGCTGCTTCCGTCAAGCGCGGTTTGGAAACGGGTAACCATTGGGCGGTATGAAATACCTGTTCTTTCGAGTGCTTTCTCAAGCCGTGCGATATCGTCCGTCACACGTTCTTCCAGCGTGACGAGATCATCGTGTTGTTGGGCCTGAAGCCGGGCGACCCGCGCTTCCAGGTTTTCGACGACCGCGACCTGATCGAGCATGCGCGGCGCGAGGGGACTGGTGTCGCTGCTGACGGTGCGCAACAGGCTCGACAGACCGTCGACGGGCAGGGCAGCCACTTGGCTGGCGCTCGCGACCCGGGAAACCCGCGGTGTTGGATCGTTATCATGTTGATTCAGAACAGAAATCGAAATATGAGCCGCTTCTTCCGGCGGGCTGAAAATCGCGGCGGCCGTCTGCTGAAGATCCGCCGTGCGCAGATCCAGGAAGGAAGACTTCTTGTCGAGCACCGTATCGACCTGGCGCTGGCGTTCCTCGAGCTCAAGCAGGGATTGGTTAAGCTGTTCCTTAACGACCGAAACGCCCGCCTGGAGTCGTTCGTAGTCGCCCAGAACGTCGGCCAGCTCGGCTTCCCAGCGGCGTTTGGATTCACGCAGGTTCACTTCCATGCGCGCCGTGATCGGCTCCAAAAAGATAACATTCACGGAGGCGTAAGCGATCCAGCCGAGCACCATACAACCAATAAGAACCGCAACCATTTGCGCACGACTGGAGATGGTCGTGAACTGCACCTGGCCGTTGCACCGATGGTAGATCTGCCGCTCGGGAAAAAAGCGGTTATATAAGCTCAAGAAATGGGCCACAGACTCTGTGGTCATTGCAGTGTCCCCGAATTTTTGCATAGCCCCTTATACCCCCATTCCACCGGAACGCACGGCAAAAGACAAGCGTGCCTAGCCCATATACGCAAATTAACGAACTGTTAACCTTTTGCGAGTGGGCCGTAGAACTCCCGTGGAAACCCCGCCTGATCCCGAGCCACTTCATTGAATGGCGACTTGAGCGTACCTCGAAAATGTTTACGGACAAGGGCTTGCCAGGTTTCTTTTAGAGGGAGTTCGTTAACCGCGCAGATCCGACGGAACCACACCCAACCGGAATGAACGTGATTTATTTCCTCTTCGTAAATGACCTGTAACAAAGCGGCACTTTCCTCGTCCCCCGCTTCCTTCAATTTTGCGATCATGCCGGGGCAGACATCGAGCCCCCGGGCCTCAAGCACCATGGGAACGACCGCCAGGCGCGCCAGCAGATCATGGCTCGTGGCTTCCGCCGCCTCCCACAGGCCATCATGGGCCGGCAGGTCACCATAGGCGGCGTCGAGGCTTCCCAGGCGTTTCTCGAGCATCAGAAAGTGACGCCCCTCATCGCCGGCGACGCTCACCCAATCGGAGATGAACGCCTCCTCGCCGACGGACGGCCCGAAACGCGCAACCATATCCCAGGCGAGGTTGATCGCGTTCAGCTCTATATGGGCGAGAGCATGGAGAAGCGCAATTCGCCCTTTGCGCCCTCCCGCACGCCTTCGGGGCATCTCGGCCGGGAGACGCAACTCAGGCCGCTCCAGACGGCCCGGCCGATCCGGCAGCGCCACGTCCTTTTCACCAAAGATCACGGTGCCGTCGGCCCAGGCGGCGGCGGCCGTGACCGTGGCCCGGGCTTTCGCGACCGGATCGCGCTCCTGCAGGATGGCGGCGGCGCGTTCTTCGATAGTCTCGCCGGGCAGGTCCGTGGGGAGGGCGTCAAAGGGCTTTGACGGCATCGAGCACGGCCTCCACATGGCCTGGAACCTTCACCTTGCGCCAGACATGGCGCACCACACCCCCGCCATCGATGACGAAAGTGGAGCGATCGATGCCCATATAAGAGCGTCCATACATGCTCTTTTCGACCCAGGCACCGTATCGCTCGGTCACGTCCCCATCCTCGTCGGAGGCCAGGACCACCTCAAGGTCGTGCTTAGCCTTGAACTTGTCGTGCTTGGCCACGCTGTCCTTCGACACGCCGATCACGACGGCGCCGGCCGCTTCGAAATCTCCGAGATGCTCGGTGAAGCCGATCGCCTCTTTCGTGCAGCCGGACGTGTCGTCCTTGGGATAGAAATAAAGCACAACGGTCTGGCCCTTGAGGTCCTTCAACGACACGGTCCCCCCGCCGTCGGTGGGCATGGAGAAGGCCGGCGCCCGGTCGCCTTCAAAGGGCTTGCGGCCCGGATCAGCCAAGGCTTTGGCGGCGGTTTTCTTAGCCACGGTTTTTTTAACCGCCCTCTTCTTTGCGGCGGTCTTTTTGGTGGCGGTCTTCTTTTCGGATGCGGCTTTGCTCACGTTTGTTTTCTCCTGGGCCGAGGGTCTCTTCTCATCAAAGGGAAGGGCGGGCCGCGGGACCGGGCCTGCCGACATGGGGGAAAGTGGCATGGGGCGGGGGCGCGTCAATCAGTTTTCACATTTTCTTCTTTCCCCTGCCCATCCTGTCTTGCAGTGTGTGCCCGCCTGCCGATGCAGTGAGGCCGCCATGCCTCGGACCTGTCGCGTTCACGATTCATAAGGACAAGGGGCACCATGGTCCGGCGGACCACGAAATACGTCGTTGAGCTTTTTGCCGCCTTGGTGACCGCCGCCATGATTCTGATCGGCGCGGCGGCGTGGCTGGTCGCCAGCGGTCCGGTCTCCCTCGATATCTTCAAGCCGACCGTGGCTGCGGGCCTGGCCCGCTCCCTCAATGTTGACCACGCCGATTTCGACGCCGCCTATGTGGAATGGGTGCGGGAGGAGGGGGTCCTGCAATTCCGCGTTCGGGACGTCGATCTTTTCAACGAGGCGGCCGAACCCGTCCTGAGCGTGCCCTCCCTTGCCGTTTCCTTGAGCGCAAAGGCGCTGCTCCGGGGCTTGATCGCGCCGACCCGGGTCCAGGTCTCTGGTGCGTCCGCCCGTCTGAGCCGTGATGCCCAGGGCCGGTTTGGTCTCGGTTTCTTGGCGCCGGGATCCGCAGAAGAAGGAGCATCGGCAGAAGAAGAAGACAGCGCCCCGGCCGAAAACCCGCCGGCCGACGCGGCGCCTGAAACGGCATCCGAAGCGTCGGAAGACCAGCTCGGCCTTTTGAAACAGCTCATGGCCCCCCCGGATTCCGGGTCGGTGCTCGGTTATCTCGACGTGCTGGAAATGAGGGATGCGCGCTTTGAATTCGATGATGGCGTCTCGGGCGTCGGCTTCAGTGCGCTTGATGCATCCTTGCGCCTTTCCCGGGGTGACGACCGTGCCGCTTCGTCTCTGTCCCTTGCGTTAAAGGCGGATGTGGCAATCGGCCGGGACGTGGTGCCCGTCGATGTCACGGGAACGCAGAGTGAGCGGGACGACAGGCTGTCCCTGAAAATCCGATTCGGCGATGTGGACACCCGGACCATTGCAGAAGCGCTCCCCCAGCTGACCTTTCTCGAGCCGCTCGATCTGCCCCTGCGCGGCGATGCCACGGTGATCCTTTCGCAGACAGCCGCGGTGGAGCATGTGGAGGTGGCGCTTCTGGCCGGGCCCGGCGCCTATGATTTGCCGGAAACGGATCATCTTCCCATCGTCGAGGCCGAGCATATGGACGCCATGCTCGACTTCCTCCCCAATCAGGTTCCCATCCGCACCTTTTCGTTCTCGGCCGCGTTTGATCCCGCCAGCGGAGCGTTGACCGTGAACCGCGCGGCCCTGCGGACCGACAAATCCGACCTGACCCTTTCCGGGCGTATGGGCTTTGATATCGATCGTGGAGAAGTGTGGGCGTTGCGCGCGGTCGATATTGATCTTGAGGGCAATGATCTGACCATTGACGTTCCGGTCTATTCCCAGGAAGCGGCCCGGCTCGATCATGTCCATGTGTCGGGTCGATATGATCTCGAGACGGCCATAACCACCTTGCGGGAGGCCCGCATTGCCGCCCATGGCGGCACCATTGCTCTCGAAGGTCGGTTCGGCGCGGTCGAGGGCAAACCGGAAGTGTTCCTGAACGGCTCCGTGGCTGGGTTCCCCGCCGACAAACTCAAAACCGTCTGGCCCCGGGGCATGGCCGTCGGTGCCCGGGAGTGGATCGTCAAGAACATCAGCAAGGGCCGGATCGGCGAAGGCACGTTGAAGCTTGAAGCACCGGCCGGGACTTTCGATGTCGGCTACATCCCTAATGAAGCCATGCGCTTTGATTTCACGCTTGAGGGGCTGACCACCTATTTCGTGCCGGGCTTGCCGCCGATGACGGATCTGGACGGCAGTGCCACCCTGCTGGGGAACCGGTTCGAGGCACGCTTTGACACCGCCCGCATCGGCCGCGTTGCAGTCAGTGAAGGACGCATGCTGACCAAGCAGCTCAATGTGCGCGGCTCCTACGGAATTTTTGACGCGGTCGCGGAAGGCCCCCTTCCTGATATGCTGAGCCTTCTCGACATGGGCCCCTTCGGCTATCCGAGCCGCTACGGCATCGATCCCACGGCCACGGAAGGCGACGGCGGCGTGCGCCTGCATGTGGAATTGCCGATGCGGCGCAATCTGAAAATCGAGCAGATCGAGTTTTCCGCCGCCGCCCAGGTCAAGGCGTTCGCTTTGGATGCGGGTCCGCTCCTGAGTGTGCGCGATGGTGACGTGGCCCTGGAGATTAATGGCGCCGGCCTGAAGGGCTCCGGTGACCTCGTCGTTTCGGACCTGCCCGCCCATGTGGTGTGGACGGAGGATTTTACCGGCAAGTCCGATCACCCCACCGTGCTGAGCATCAATACGGTTCTCGACGACGAAACCCGCGAGCGCCTCGGCATTACCACCAATGACATTGTCGCCGGGGCCATCCGGGTGGCGACGACAGCCTATGGCCGGGGGCGCAACATCGCGCGGGTCGTCGCGGAAGCCGATCTCATGGGGACCGTGCTGCGCATTCCGGGGACGAAATGGGAAAAGCCTGCGGACTCGCCCGTCAAAGCCAAGATGGATGTGCGGTTCGGCAAGGATGGCGGCATTTCTGTCGATGAGTTCAGCGTCGGCGGGGAGGATGTGGACGTTGAAGGGACCTTTGCGCTGGGGGCCGATCTGAGACTGATCGGCGCCGACTTCCCCCGGGTAAAGATTGGCGACCTCGCGGACTTGTCCGCCGAGGCGCGCCGGGATGGCGAGGCCCTCGCGCTCGCCGTGCACGGGTCCTATCTCAATGCCGATCCGTTGCTTGATCTGCTTGACCTCGACGGGGAGGCGACATCCTCGCCCGCCTCCGCTTCTTCTGAGCCGTCGCGCGTGTTGGCCTCCAAGGGCGCCGGGGTCGTGCTCAAGGCCGAAGTGGCCCGGATCGATCTCAAGCGGGATGTGACCTTGAGCGACGCGTCGGCGATGGTGCGGCTGTCCCAGACGCGCCTCGAAGACGTGACCTTGCGCAGCAGAATCGGCAGTTCGGGCACGGCCCATGTCGTGTTGACCCGTCAGGATCCCACCCATCGCACTTTCGCCGCGACGGCGACCGATGCCGGGGCCCTGGCCCGGGGGTTCCTGGACACCAATGCCATCGCCGAAGGCCAGTTGACCCTGAATGCCCTGTTGACCGATGCGGAGGACGGCGGCCCGGATGGCGGCGCGATCGAGGGCAATCTGACGATCGAGGAGTTTCGCGTGGTGGATGCGCCGCTTCTGGCGCGCATCTTGACGGCCGGGTCGCCGACGGGCCTGGGTGACCTGCTCCAAGGGGACGGCATCCGCTTCACCGCCCTGAACCTGCCTTTTGAGTCCCGGGACGGCATCTGGACCCTCTATGACGGCCGGGCCTTCGGGCCCTCGATCGGGATCACGGTCGATGGCGGCCTGGACGAGGACATGCAGGCCACCGATTTGCGCGGCACCATCGTGCCGGCCTATGGCATCAACAGCGCGCTCGGCAAGGTTCCCCTTATTGGCGATGTGTTCGTGAACCGGGAGGGCGAGGGGCTTTTCGCCTTCACCTATCGGGTCGTGGGGTCCGAAGAGGGCTCGAACATCTATGTGAACCCGCTATCGGGGCTGGCGCCGGGTTTCCTGCGCCGGCTCTTTGAGATCGGGGACGGTCGATCGGACGAGGAAGAACCATCTGAACCGCCTGAACCGGTGTCCCCTCCGGAGCCCGAAGACGACGCGCCTTGAGGCGCTTTCCCAGACTGTTGTGCCGGGTCATGGGGTCCCGGCAAATTATGCCGGCAAAACCTGCCGGGCCTCGCCCGCGGACCCGGTCAATTTCTCCGCAAGCATCGTAAACGGGCGGTTAGGGTAAACGTCCGAACCCCGCACAAATCCTCAACACTTGGCAAGATATGGGCCGAAAGGACGGATTGGCACCGGCCTTGCGATCTCCCTTCACGTGTTCGCCAGGGACACGCCGCGCTTCAAAGGGGAATTGAGATCATGACGAAGACCTTCACCGCCACCGTTGCTTTCGCCCTCGCCGCCACTTTCGCCGCACAAGGTGCCCAGGCCGCTGGCACCACGGGCAGGATCGAACTCAAAGGTTCCGTGGCGCGGGTCTGCGAGATCACGGTCACCGATCTGCGCGCCTCCCTCGACCTCGTGGCGGGTGAGCGCGGCAAGAAGATCGCCTCCGTCGAGGAACACTGCAACAATCACGACGGTTACACCGTGTCCTTCACATCGGGCAACCGGGGCGCGCTGCGCAACGGTGACGGGGATACCGTTCCCTACACGATCAATTATGACAACCAGTCCCGCAAGAGCCTGTCGAAGAAACTCGACCTGAAGCGGTCAAAAGCTCAGTTTCGTGAAGGTCATGATCTCTATGTCAATGTCGACGCCAGCACGACGCGGGTCGCCGGTGACTATGCCGATACGGTCACCGTGACGATCAAGGCCAACTGATCCTCTTTCTCTCCCCTCTACTCCCCCTCAATGGCATGGGCCTGCGGTGCGCAACGCATCGCAGGCCCCGAATTTCTCGTGTTCCATATAGGCAAGAGCTGAAAAATCAAAGCATCAATCAGTTTCATTCGGTGCCAGGAAGAATGTTATCATTGCGCTGAGTTGGTCTTGTTTGGGTCCCGTGTCACTATTCTTTAAGCTGACAATTGCACTCACTCTCGAAGGCGCTTGTTGGCGCAAGTGCTTGCGGGCCATCTGCCCTTTGACTGTTTCTTCTATTATGTTGAAGCGATGCTTGTCAGGTATTTGTTCGTTGAGAAGGACCTTGTCGACGACGAGGGCAACGTATTGAGGATTAAGACCAAAGGCCAAAACTGAACAGAAACGCTGTCTCGTGTCGTGTTGGACAACGAGGAGATCACCCGATCCGTGGAATATGGTGAAAGCGCTCAGTACTTCGCCAATTTGGTCGATGAAGGGTGGCAAAGCCGCAGGATCCACTGCGGTGAACCCCTCATAGTCTCCGTCTTGTGATAAATACCAGTCAGCTATTGTCCATGGCAGGCATCCGATCATGATGGCATCTGCCACCGCATCGACAGCTTGTGCTTGGGTTGAAGCTTTTGTCTCAGCCTTACTACTTAAGTATGGGACGAAAAAAATAGCCGTGACCATGATCAAAATTCTGAGTTTTGGCATTCTGTTTTCCTAGTTTCATGGGAACCGAGCAGAAATAACCTATACTTGGGTCCTAAGGAGATTAAACCAAAACCAGGCGGGCGCCGTTTGCTACGCTTTTGGCTTCAACCTTTCTATCGCGACCACACCGCCAGCTCATTGCCATTGGGGTCGCTGAAATGGAACCGCCGGCCGCCGGGGAAGGTATAGATCGGGCGCACGATCTGTCCGCCCGCTTTGGTCACGGCATCGAGGGAGGCTTCCAGATTGCGGACATAGAGCACCACAAGGGGCGTTGACTGGGGTGTGATCGGACCGGCGACGCGGGTGAAGCCGCCATTGACGCCTGCCGCGCTGAAGCTGACATAGTCAGCGCCCCAATCGGTGAAGCCCCAGCCAAAGGCCGCGCGATAGAACGCCTTTGTCGCGGCGGTGTCCACCATGGGAAACTCGATATAGTTGATGCTGTTGTGCATGTTGGCTGAGGGCTGGTTTTGGGGTGGGTCTTGTCTTTGAACCGGGGTTTCAACGCGCGCCGGGCTTGCGGGTCGGGCCTCTCTTTGATCCTGCACCGTCGGCTGTTCCCCCTGGTCGCAGGCCGTCAACGCCAAAGCCGTCAGTAGACCCATAATAAGGCGCCGGTTCCCGGTTCCGGTCGTGTCCTGGTTTGCCATCCTGATCCATGCTCCTCATGCGGGCTTGACCAACACGTGTTTCTTCTTCCCCGCCGACAGTTTGATCACGCCGTCCGCGTTGAGATCCCCGTCGCCGATCACGGCATTTTCATCCGACACCGGCGCATCATTGACTTTCGCGCCCGCGCCCTTGATGAGCCGGCGGGCTTCGCTGCCCGACCCCGCGAGTCCTGCGCGATGGAATAGGTTATAGGCCGGGATGCCGCCCTTAAGGTCGGCCGTGGGGATCTCGACCGTGGGCAGATCCGTGGACAGTCCGCTGCCGGCAAAGGTCTCCCGCGCCGTGCGTTCGGCCTTTTCGGCCGCGTCTGCGCCATGGACCATGGTGGTCGCAGCGGTCGCTAGGATCTTCTTAGCCTCGTTGATTTCCGCGCCTTGCAGGTCTTCCAGCTCCTTGATGTCCTTGAGGGGAATTTCCGTGAAAAGCCGCAGGAAACGCCCGACATCGGCATCGGCCGTGTTACGCCAGAACTGCCAGTAGTCGTATGGGGGCAGAAGCTCCTCGTCGAGCCAGACGGCACCGGCGGCCGTCTTGCCCATCTTCTTGCCGTCCGCCGTCATCAAAAGCGGGGTCGTCAGACCGAACAGTTGGGCGCCCTCGACCCGGCGGCCAAGCTCGATCCCGTTGACGATGTTGCCCCATTGGTCCGAGCCGCCGAACTGGATCCGGCAGCCGAGCCGCCGGTGAAGCTCCAGGAAGTCATAGGCCTGGAACAGCATGTAGTTGAATTCGAGGAAGGTGAGGGGCTGTTCCCGTTCGAGCCGCAGCTTGACGCTGTCGAAGGTCAGCATGCGGTTAACCGTGAAATGGCTGCCGTAATCGCGCAGGAACCCGATATAGCTGAATTCTTTCAGCCAATCATAATTGTCGAGCATGACCGCATCGGTGGGGCCGTCGCCGAACTGCAGGAATTTGTCGAACACCCGGCGGATGCCCTTTTGGTTGGCGGCGATTGTTTCCTCGGTCATCAAGGGGCGGGATTCGTCCTTACCCGATGGATCCCCGATCCGCGTCGTGCCGCCGCCCATCAGGACGACCGGGCGATGCCCACATTTCTGCAACCATCTCAGGACCATGATCTGAACAAGGGAGCCCACATGAAGGCTGCGGGCCGTCAAGTCAAAGCCGATATAGCCCGTCACCGGTCCGTTCCCGAGTGCCTCGCCAATCCCTTCTTCGTCGGTCATGTCCTGGATGAAGCCCCGGGATTTCAGCACATGGATCAGATCGGTGTCGGCGGACGTCATGACGGCTCTCCAGAAATCGGGCACGATGGACCCATCGCGTCGGCAAGTAAGCAAGAGTGTCTAGGGACCGCACTTTGGTGACCAATTCAAGGAGGTTTCGATGATCGAGGTGGTGAGCGGACCGGTCGATCTGGATCTGGGCACGGGACCGATCCGGGCGCTCGGGCTCATGAGCGGGACCTCCATGGACGGCATCGATATGGCCGTGATCACGAGCGACGGTCTGACGGTCGAGGATTTCGGGCCGGTGGAAAGCATCCCCTTTGGCGAGGATACGAAAACCGCCGTGCGCCGCGCCGTGCAGGCTGGCGTGGCCATGCCCAAGGGCGCCAAGCCCGATGCGGAAACCGAAGCGCTCTGGGCGGCGGCCGCGCAGGCCGTGACGGCCGCCCATGTCCACGCGCTTCAAGAGTTTGCCCGGAACCACGGGCCGGCCTTCGATGATGTACGGCTGATCGGCTTTCACGGCCAAACCGTGCTCCACCGCCCGGACGAACATTGGACCGTGCAACTGGGCGATGGCGCCGCCCTTGCCCAGGCTTTGGACAAGCCCGTGGTCGGGCGGTTCCGTCAGGCGGATATGGCGGCGGGCGGGCAGGGCGCGCCCTTCGCGCCCCTGTATCACCGGGCGCTCGCCACGCGGGCCGGCTTCAACACGCCCATGGCCGTCATCAATGTGGGCGGCGTGGCCAATGTCACCTGGATCGGCACCGACGGTCGGCTGATCGCCTTCGACACGGGCCCCGGCAACGGGCCGATCGATGACTGGGTGTGCCGCACCACGGGCGCCGACATGGATCGGGACGGGGATCTGGCCAGCGCCGGCCACGTCCATGAAGACGTGTTGGCCGACATGCTGGCCCATCCTTTCTTCGATCAGCCGCCGCCCAAATCCCTGGATCGGCTCGATTTCGGTTTCAAATCCGTGGAGGGGCTCAGCCCCGAGGACGGGGCGGCGACTCTGACCGCGTTCACCGCCCAGGCCATTCGTCGGGGGGCGGATCACCTGCCGGCGGTGCCGCTCCTGTGGGTGATCTGCGGCGGTGGGCGTCACAACACCACCCTGATGCGCGCGCTTGAGAAGCGTCTGCCGGGCCGGGTGGTGGCAGCGGAGGCCATGGGCTGGCGGGGCGACGACATCGAGGCCCAGGCCTTTGCCTATCTGGCCGTGCGCTCGGTCCGGGGGTTGCCCTTGAGCCTGCCGGAAACCACGGGCGTCTCCGCCCCTTGTCCGGGGGGTGAGCTGTTTATTCCCTGACGGAATAAGCTAGCCGGCGGACGGGGCGGCGGGCCCACCTTCGTCCTGGCGCTTGTCGATATAGCCCTCAATGGCACCGATCAGATCCTCAAGATTCTGCTCGAAGAAATGATTGGCGCCGGGCACGGTCTGGTGCTCGATGGTGATGCCCTTCTGGGCCTTCAGCCGTTCGGCCAGTTTCTCCACATCCGCCGGTGGCACCACTTGGTCTTCCGTGCCGTTGATGATCAGGCCCGAGGCCGGGCAGGGCGCCAGGAAACTGAAATCGAACATGTTGGCGGGCGGCGCGATGGAGATGAAACCCGTGATCTCGGGCCGGCGCATCAGCAATTGCATCGCGATCCAGGCCCCGAAGGAGAACCCGGCAATCCAGCATTGCCGCGCATTCTGATTGTAGGTCTGGAGCCAGTCCAGGGCCGCGGCCGCGTCGGACAATTCGCCCACGCCGCTGTCGAATTCTCCCTGGCTGCGGCCCACCCCCCGGAAGTTGAACCGCATGGTCGAGAATTCCCGACGGTGAAAGGCATAGAACAGGTCGTAAACGACGCGGTTGTTCATGCTCCCGCCGTAAAGGGGGTGGGGGTGCAGGATCAGCGCTATCGGAGCCTGGGGTGCCTCGGAATGCTGGTAGCGCGCCTCGAGGCGCCCGGCGGGGCCGGCGAGAATGAGTTCTGGCATGGGCGGACCGTGTCGATTCCCTTGCGCGTGAAGCCCGAAACCGCGATCAATTCCTGATCATTTAGGTCGGCTAATCGGACTCCAAGAGCGGTGTTGACGCAATTATTAGCCCTAAACCGTCCGATAAAACTTGACCCCTGCGGTGGGACAATTATGTGATGTCCCAGGAGAACCGGACAGTCTGGGCGGTACAGGTGCGGGTACATAGCACAATCCGCAAGGTTCGGGGCAAGCACTTGGCGGCGCGATACGGGGCGGGATGGTGATCTCCCCATATTGGTGAAGTCGTCTTTTGCCCCTGACGGGCCCCAACGCGAGACGCGCGGGGCGGATGTTCCGAGGTTGTCCTGGCAGGAAAGGATCCACGACGGTGAAACTCAGCACCCGGGGGCGATATGCGGTGATGGCCATGGCCGATTTGGCGCGCTCAAGCGGCGATGGCCCCGTCACCTTGTCGGAAATTGCCGAGCGGCAAGGCATTTCCCTGTCTTACCTGGAACAGCTTTTTGCCAAGCTGCGCCGAAACGGTCTGGTGGTCAGTGTTCGAGGACCCGGTGGCGGCTATTGCCTTGCCCATGATGCCGAAAACACCCGGGTGGCGGACATCATCCATGCCGTGGATGAACCCATCAAAGCCACGCGCTGCGATCTGAAATCCTCCATCGGCTGTACCGGCACCGGGGCCCGCTGCATCACCCACGATCTGTGGGAAGAGCTGACCCGCCAAATCCATGTGTTTTTGAGTTCGGTGTCTCTCGCGGATGTCGTTCACCGTCGAGTGCTGGGGCGCAGTAGCGGTCATTCCCTGATGCTTTCTCCCCAGATGGTTCCCGAGTCCGCGATCGAGATCAGGGAGTAAACGGGCATGGGGGTGGACCTTGCCTATCTCGATTATAACGCGACGACGCCGATCCGGCCCGAAGCGGCGGCGGCGGTGGCCGACGCGCTGGCCCAGGGTGGCAACCCGTCCTCCGTGCACGGTGCAGGTCGCCGGGCCCGGGGCCTTGTGGAAGGGGTCCGCGAGGACCTGGCCCGCCTGATCGGTGCCAAGCACGAAACCCTTGTCTTCACGAGCGGGGGCACCGAGGCCAACAGCCTGGCCCTGACGGGCACAGTGCGGGGCGGACTGGCCGATGATCTCATTGTCGGCGCGACGGAACATGATTCCGTGCGCGTGAGCGCCCAGGATTTGGGCGTTCCCCTCCACATCCTGCCCGTCAAAGACAACGGATTGCCGGATCTCGACTGGTTGGGCGAAACCCTCGACCGCCTTTCGGCGGAGGGGCGCCGCCCCCTGGTCAGCCTCATGCACGCCAACAACGAGACCGGCACGATCGCGCCGATTGCGGAAATCGTCACCCTGGTCCGTGCCCGGAGCGATGGCCTCGTTCATACGGATGCGGTGCAGACGGTGGGGCGCTTGTCGCCGGATGTGCGCGATCTGGGCGTCGATCTGTTGAGCCTGTCGGGCCACAAGCTGGGCGGTCCTCCCGGCATCGGCGCGCTCATGATCCGGGAGGGCTTGGCCCTGGCGCCGCTCATCCAGGGCGGCGGTCAGGAACTGGGCCGCCGGTCGGGGACGGAGAATGTGGCGGCCATTGCCGGTCTTGGCGCGGCCGTGCGCGCACTGAAGGATGATGATACGGCGCAACTGGCGCGCTGGCGGGACGCCTTTGAAGCTGAATTGCGGACCATGGTGCCTGAGGTGGTGATCTTCGGGGCCGATGCCCCCCGCCTGCCCAACACGAGCTGTTTCGGCGTGTCCGGACTGACCGGCGAAACCCAGGTCATGGCCCTGGACCTGGCGGGCGTTGCCGTGAGTTCCGGCGCGGCCTGTTCCAGCGGCAAGGTGGCGCGCAGCCATGTGCTTGATGCCATGGGTGCCGATCCCGTTCTGGCCTCGAGCGCGATCCGCGTTTCGATCGGCTGGGCCAGCCGGGAAGAAGATCTCGCGCGCTGCGTGGCGGCGTGGGCGGATCATGTTCAGCGGTGGCGGCGGCGTCAGGAGAATGGCTCCGCACCCCAAACGGGAGCTTACGCCGTCGCGAGCTGACGGCATTATTGGCAAGACACGGATTAACGTCGGTGAGTTGAAAGGAGACTGTCCATGGCACCGGTCCAGGACACGGTTGATGAAGTCCAGAAGCTTGGTGAGAAGTACAAATACGGCTTTTCTACCGAGATCGATACGGAGCGGGCTCCGAAAGGTCTGAATGAGGATATTATTCGCTTCATCTCGGCCAAGAAGAACGAGCCGGACTGGCTTCTCGAATGGCGCCTCAAGGCGTTCGAGCGCTGGCAGACCATGGCCGAACCGAACTGGGCCAAGCTCGGCTATCCGCCGATCGATTATCAGGATGCCTATTACTACTCCGCGCCGAAAGCGAAGGGCGACGGGCCCAAGAGCCTGGACGAAGTGGATCCGGAGCTCCTGCGCACCTATGAGAAGCTCGGCATTCCGCTCGCTGAACAGGAACGACTGGCCGGCGTTGCTGTGGATGCGGTCTTTGACAGCGTGTCCGTGGCCACGACCTTCAAGGCCAAGCTGGCCGAGGCCGGCGTGATCTTCTGTTCGATCTCCGAAGCGGTGCAAAATCATCCGGAATTGATCCGCAAATATCTGGGGTCGGTCGTTCCCACCACGGATAATTTCTTCGCGACCCTCAACAGTGCGGTCTTCACCGACGGGTCCTTCGTCTATATCCCGCCGGGCGTGCGTTGCCCCATGGAACTGTCCACCTATTTCCGGATCAATGATGCGGAAACGGGCCAGTTCGAGCGGACCCTGATCATTGCCGACAAGGGCTCCTATGTCAGCTATCTCGAAGGCTGCACGGCGCCCATGCGCGATGAGCACCAGCTCCATGCAGCGGTTGTCGAACTGGTCACCCTGGATGACGCGGAAATCAAATATTCGACCGTGCAGAACTTGTATCCGGGCGACGAGGACGGCAAGGGGGGCATCTACAATTTCGTCACCAAGCGGGGCGCCTGCCGGGGCCACATCTCCAAG